>JBOFUV010000112.1:0-70642 GCA_051652765.1 Microcoleaceae cyanobacterium
CAGGTGCCAACTTCATCAGGAGCAAAATGAACTCGCCATTGGTTGCCGTCGTTGGCGCTGGTTTCACCGGCATCGCCATCAGCAGCGTAGTACCCTGGAACGACGTAGGTTTTTGTGCCATTGGTGAAGGTGACATCCAACCGATAGTCCAGGAATGGATTGGTTGCATCGGTTTCACTGGTCTGAGGGCCATCAAACGTCAGGTCAATCCGATGCCATTTCTTCAGCTCACCCTCGATTTCGACATTGGGGTCGGGTGTTGGAGTTGGAGTTGGCGTTGGAACTGGTGTAGGAGTTGGTGTTGGAGTTGGAACCGGATCGGGTGTAAGAGTTGGCGTAGGAACTGGGGTTGGAGTTGGTGTGGGAACCGGATCGGGTGTTGGAGTTGGAGTTGGAACCGGGTCTGGCGTAGGCGTAGGCGTTGGTGAACCGTTTACATAAACAAATTCAGTTCCGTTGAGATTCAGATTAGAAATATTTGTAACAGCGCCAATCACATCCCCTTGATAAAAAATATGGGTAGATTTTGTATCTGCGCTGAGTTTTAGGGAGTAGTCACTAGACTGTCCATGAAGTTGAATTTTATCCCCTTCAACTACAGAAAAGTCTACGATTCGAGCATTGTTATTCCAGCCTTGGAAATTGTAGTAACTCTGAATTTGATCGCCTAAAACAAAGACATCTGCTCCACTGTTACCGAATAATTGATCTTTTTGCAGGGTATTTGGATTGCTGGGATCAACTCCGATCAGAGTATCGTCCCCTCCTTGACCATAGACACTATCCGTATCAATGCTTCCGATCAGAACATTGCTATCATTCGTTCCAGTTATTTTGGCCATTTTTAAGGCTATGCTCCTTGTGTTTTTTTTCAGCCGTAGTTGCACCACAAAGTAGTTAAGGCAGTTCGAGGTCTGTATTCTCAAGTAGAGAGTCCTTTCCCCTCAGCCTTGATCAAGCAAAGCCAATAAGACAAATTAGTAGAATAGTTTCATAGCCCAGTTATAACGCACCCTTAATTTTGGGCACATTAAATTAGCTACCTTTCTCAATAGAGATTCTAACATCAAAAAATACACTTTATTAAAGCTTCATCTTAATATTGAAATACACCCCTATTTCTGACCTATTAGGATGTCTGTCTGTTTCATAACAATTTCAACTTTGCAAAATCGTGTTGTCTAAACCCCGACTTTGTTTGCTCTTATACCTGTAAAACTCACAACTCCATCTTGAGCCTAAAGTGCCTGAACAACTCAAGAAAATTTGACTTGAAAATCCTTCGATTTATTTCTAATAGACTTCTTTGAGGGGAAAAGAAATCGGATTTTCCCAATAAATCATCTGCCATGAGATCTAACCGATTCACGTGAATCTAACTCACAGCAAGCAGACTGAAACTGCACAAAATTTAAAGTTTTGCCGAATGGATCACTTCAGAACGGGGGAACCAAGCAAGATTGTCTGTAGTTCCCTCATGATTAATTGACAGTAGACCTAGTTTTCTTCTTCCTCACCCACCTTTGGCAAAAAGTCAGGTCGATCATTTCCTTCCCAACCGGGTGGACGTTTTGAGTTGTACCAGGCAATTGACCCAATACTGACAGCAGCAATAAACCCAACGATTAAAACTGCTGCCGGAATCCACAGACTATTCTCCATAAACCTGCCTCCTCTAAATTGAAAGAAACGATTGAAAGAAACCGCCGTCCTAAACTGTTGCGTGATTTCTCTTGATGTATCCTTTAAAAATTATAGGGGACTCGGCAGTTATTCAAGTTTCCCGCAGAACCTTAGCCAAGGTTTTTAATAAATCCTCGGCTGTATAAGGTTTTGACAAAAATGCTTTGACAATTTTACCTGCCTCAATGCCCAATTGTTCAGTGGGAATCAGTCCACTCACCACAACAATCTTGACTTGAGGATTCATCTTGCCTAAGGTGCGAGAGGTCATAACACCATCTATACTCGGCATCATCAGATCCATCAGGATCGCGCCAATTTCATTCTGGTTTTGGGCGTAGAGTTCAATCGCCTCAAGCCCACCACTAGCCATTAGCATCCGATAGCCATAGGTTTCTAATATTGTTTTGGTGGCTTCGCTAACTGTGACATCATCATCCACCACTAAAATCAATTCTCCATTTCCTTTTGGTAATTCTGGAGCAGTCTTTTTGGCAATTTCCAGACTCTCCGTCGCGGGTAAGAATACTTTGAATTGGCTGCCGCCGATGACTTCGCTGAATACATCGACAAAGCCACCATGGTTTTTGACAATGTTCGCTACCGTAGTCAGCCCTAAACCCATTCCCTCAGCCTGCCCCTTGACTGTGAACACGGGATCAAGAATCCGATCTAATAGTTCAGGTGGAATACCCACACCCGTATCGGAAACCGTGATCAAAACGTAATTTCCCACTCGAGCACTGGGATTCCGTCTGGCATCCTGTTCATTCAGAAAAACATTTTTGGCAGAGAGCCTCAGCCTGCCGCCACCGGGCATTGCATCTCTGGCATTGAGGCAGAGGTTGAGCAAAACCTGATGCAGTTGCGTGGCATCTGCCTTCACAGCAGAAAGACCGGGCTGAACGTGGGTGTAAAGGTCTATCGACTTGGGAAAAAGGTCTGCAATGAGTGCCTCTATCTCCGCAAATAGAGATTGGACGTGCAGTACCTTGTACTCCTCCTCAGCACTCCGCGAAAACATCAACATCCTTTTGAGCAAAGCAGTCCCACGTTGGATATTGGTTTCTGCTGCCTGAAGCAACCCTTGCATCCGGGCATCAATGTTGGGAACTTGAAGCGGCAACAATTGCACAATCGTCAGCACGGGAGTGAGGAGGTTATTCAGTTCGTGGGCAATGCCACTGGCTAGATTGCCAAGACTTTCTAAGCGCTGGGAATGAAATAACTGCACTTCTAGGCGCTTATTCTCACTAATATCTTTGATGAAGCAATAAAACCCAGTCAACTGTCGATGGTCATCATAAGCAGCAACCAGAGTGAAGTGACTATAAAAGCTAGAGCCATCTTTTTTGATCCCTCTAGTTTCTACCTCTGCCTGGTGATTTTTAAGCATCTGCTGACAAGCAACCATCAGCTTTTCCAGATCCTCCGGATGAATAGTTTGTTGCCAGGATGTGCCAATGAGATCTTCAGGTTGATATCCAATGATCTGGGCATAGGCTGGGTTGATGGTTCTGTAGCAGCCATCCGGATCTAACCAGGCAATTCCTTCGACGATAGGATTGAGGACATGGCTCATGTCTCGCAGTTCGACTTCTGCCAGCTTCCGCTCGGTGATATCGGTAGCTACCCCAATACGGTGCAGAAGTTGTTCGGCCTGATCTCGAACTTGAAACCCCCGATCTAGAACCCAGCGGATCTCGCCATCGGGTCTCAGGATGCGATATTCTGCTTGAAACGGTTCGCCTTGTAAGTTACCTATATGAGCAGCAGAAACACGCTCAACGTCATTGGGATGGATGGCCTCCAGCCAGAAATTGGGATTCTGGTAAAGGCTTTCACCGGTGCGACCCCAAACCTTTTCATAGGCAGGACTCACGTAAAGTGTTTGGGGCGTACTAGGAGCATTGATATAGAAAACCTCATCAATGCTCTCAACAAGGTCTCGAAGTCGGCTTTCACGTTGCGCCAAAACGGTTTCTGATGGTTGGCGATCGCCTTGGGGAGCTTGCTGCTTGCTAATATCAACCGCTCTGACAATGACACGGTCATAAAGTTCTTCTGAGGGTGGAAACGTCAGGGCAAATGAAATGGTTAAACGGTTTCCCTGTAGGGTTTGTAGCACGGTCTCTGCGGAAAAGGAGGTCTCTTGAGCTGCCAGGGTTAGCAGTTCTCCCATAAACACACTAATTGTTTCAGACAAAAGAACTTGATTGAAGGAAGTCAAAAGTTCTTCTCTACTTTTTGCTTCAAACAGTTGTACCGCTGCCTGGTTAACATTCACTACTCGAACCCTGTCCATGATCTGCGCCACAAACCCTGGGTGTTCGGCAAAATATTGAGGAAAATCTTTTACGCCACTCGCCCTGAGTTGCTCAATTTCCACCTTGACAGCAGAAAAATCTTTTTCCCAAATGGGTACATCTACTGCCTCAAGGAGGTACTGATAGCGCTGCTCCTGCAATTCCATGGCCACTTTAGTCTGAACCCTTGCGTGTGTGTCAAGCTGTGCCCAATGCTGTTCTGGCGATCGCCCGATCCCTTCATTCTCAACCATTCTAGAACGTTCCTAGGGACTGAATGCCCCCTACTAAGTTTGAGATCTTGCTGAACTGTCCGTCTGCAATTTTTATAGAGTTAATACTCGAAAGTACCCAGTCAGACAACGGCTTCAGTTCTTCTAAACAGTTTCTAAAAGTCGAAAATGCAGATCAGACATTACCTACCCTAGCAACTACTCACGCCTTAAACCAATAGTGAGATTAAAACCCTAGCCCAAAACAACCAATAAACCTAAATCCATTAACCCAACCTTCAATCCAGGTCAAACAGGTAGCCGACATCTATAAAGTGTGAGTCGGTTCATTAGAAGTAACGGACTACCTTATAGTTTCAGTAATATGCACGTTATTGTACCATAGCAGAGTGGTCGGAGATACTGTTGTCAACTCAAAAACTTTAGACACAACTAAATCTACTAAGACCCTGGCTCAGCATTACAGGGTTCAACTCGTAAGCCAAAATAAGTTAAAACCAGTTCCCCTGAGTGATGATTGATGACTTCGTGAACTTCTCCGGGTTCCACAGCGATACAGACTCCAGGAGCAAGCCTGTATTCAGTTCCACTAATCCGCATCACTCCTGATCCGGCTTCTACAAAAAAGACTTCACACATGTCTAGATGGGCATGAGCACTAGCCGTCTGACCTGGAGCAAATCGAGCCTGAGAGAAGTTAGTTAAATGGGGTAAATCTCCCAAACACAACATGACTTTCTTTTTGATTTCTGGATTGTGGGAAACTGCCTGTTCAGGAAGATTATTTAAGTTTGTAATTTTCATCAGGGTTTTAAAAGAGTTTTCTATAATTCAGGTTAAATTTAGCAACAAATTTGTGATTTTACAAGAGTAAAAAATGTTTCATTTACTTGAAGTTAGTTCAGTAAAATAACAGGCGTATTTTACTGAAAAGCTGAAACAATTTCTGATACGGTTTCAGTTTCAGTTCCATAGGCAATCACAACATCACTGGCGAGAATATTAGTGCTTTTGAGCCTTACCTATAATTGATTAGAATTGCCAAATCAACAGCTTTTGACGCATTGAGGGTCTATTCATCTGGTAATTACTGTCAGGGTTAAAGTGTAAAATGTAACGTTGGCTATTAGGAAGGAACCTTTATGTCTAAAACCTCTAGTGCCCATTCGGTCATTCAAATGCGGGCGGAACTCATGGCTGATGCGAGCCTGAATTTCAACTTTATTGTGCTAGTGATTACCTCCTGTTTGATTGCGAGTTTGGGATTGCTGAGTAACAGTGCTGCGGTGATTATTGGAGCGATGTTGGTTGCTCCCTTGATGTTACCCCTGAGAGCTTTGGCATTTGGAGCTTTGGGAGGAGATGCGACCTTATTTCGTCGGAGTCTGACAACGTTGATCGGGGCAACTCTGATTGCACTCGTGCTTTCAATTTTATTAGGACAACTGATCGGGTTACAGGATTTTGAATCAGAGGTTTTGGCTCGAACCCAGCCCACGTTAATTGACCTCTGGATTGCTATTGTTGCAGGGGGATTGAGCGGATTTTCTAAGGTGCGTTCAGGAATTAGTGATGCTGTCGCCGGAACTGCGATCGCCGTTGCTTTAATGCCACCACTTTGTGTGATCGGTTTGACATTATCCGAAGGATTTCTAAGTGAAAGCTATGGCGCATTGTTACTTTACTTAACCAATTTATTAGGAATTGTCCTAGCCTGCATGGTGGTTTTTATTTGGGCAGGCTATGCCAAAGTCAATCGGGCTTTGGGTTGGACAGTTTTGCTGACTGGGATATTAGTGCTGCCTTTGGGAATTAGCTTCTTTAGATTATTAAATCAAGCCAATTTAGAGGCAACCTTGAGAAAAGTCTTTCAGGAAGAGACTTACACAGGTCAACGAGTGAGGTTACTAGAGACTGAGATTCTCTGGACAAATCAGCCCATTCAAGCTTATTTAAAAGTCAAAGCCGATGAACCGATTACTCCCAACCAAGTGCGGCTTGTTCAGGAATTTCTGGTTCAAAAAAGAATCATAAAGCAGCCTTTTGAACTTGTCTTTTTAGTAGAACCCTTTGAAGAAGTCAGAGCAATTGAACGTACTATTGAACTTTCCAAGCCCACAAAAAGAAAACTCTTCATGGAGTGAGATTTTATACTTGATGGAGTTAAGTTGATGATGGGCAGTCTCTGGATTTCTCTGGTTTTATGTCAACTTAACGTTGCAGTCTAGATTGGGGGTTATACTTCTGAATAAAGTTTTATCTGGATGTATTTGAGGACGTGGTTTGTGAGGAGTTGGCTTAGAACTGGTAGAGCCATGGCTAGATGTCTATATCTACCCGGTTGGCAGTACAGGGTGATGATTTGGGGCTCAATGTTGTTGACTGTGGGCTGGGCCTCTCCAAGCTTGGGTGAGACCCATGGAACTCAGCGCTTGAAACAAATTTCTGAGAGTTTGCAGCCCTTAAATCCTGAGATTTCTTTAAGAAAATTAGAAAAACTGACAGTAGTTTCCAGTCAAGATTCTAGTCAGGGTTCTGTTGTTGAGATGTCCTTAGACAAAACAACAAGACTATCAAAGGTTTTACCTGAAGTGTCTACTCGGATTTCTGTTGAAGATTTGCCCCAAGATTCCCCTCAAGATGCTGGTGTTAAAGCTCCTTTAAAGCCAACGCCTTTAGATCTAACCATCAGACTCCCAAAAGCAGCTTCTAAGACTTCTTCTCAAGGTTCCGTTGCAGGTTTTGAGGTCGGTTCTGTTGGAGAAACTCCAGCTTGCACTTTAATTCGCTGTCAGTTTCTGGCTCAGGCTCTTCCTCCTGGCCCAGTGAATCCCCAGCCTGATCCCAATCGCGATCGCTTTATTCCGATTCCTCGACCCCAACCTGCCCCACCCTCTCAGCCAGAGTTGGAACCAAAACCCCCTGAAACTCCTCAGCCCCCGCCCGATGCCAACGTTCCGATCCCTGTTCAGAAGGTTGAAGTCACGGGGAGTAGTATTCTGACCCCAGAGGAAATTCGGACTCTGGTTTCTCCTTTGGAGAACCGTTCGGTCACCCTGAAGGAGTTGCAAGAGGTTGCAGACAAAATTACAGAACTCTATCTAGAACAGGGCTACATCACTTCGCGGGCAATCGTGCCAGAACAAACCGTGACTGATGGCACTGTCGAAATTCAAGTGATCGAAGGTTCCTTAGAAGACATTCGAGTCGAAGGCACTCAGCGCCTCAACCCTAGCTATATTCAAAGTCGCGTCCGGTTGGGAGCTGGAACACCTTTGAGCACCGCCCGTTTAGAAGATCAATTGCGATTGCTTCGGCTTGATCCTCTGTTTGACAATGTGGAAGCGAGTTTGCGAGCAGGCACCCAGGAAGGTCAAAGCATTCTGGTGGTGCGGGTAATAGAAGCAGATGCCTTTCAACTGGGATTTAGTATTGACAACTATTCTCCGCCCAGTATCGGTTCAGAGCGGCTGGGGATTAGTTTGAGGCATCTGAACTTAACGGGTAACGGCGATTTCTTCTACATTGCTTACAATACAACCCGGTTAATTACGGACGGAGAATCGGATGTTGTGGACTTTTTCTATAGCATTCCCATCAACGCCATGAACGGCACGATTCAACTGCGGATTCCCCCCTATCGCAACCGCATTGTTGCTGAAGACTTTGACCCCCTCAACATTGAAGGGGAATCTCAACGCTACGAACTCAGCTATCGTCAACCTCTGATTCGAACTCCGCGAGAAGAGTTTGCCCTTTCAATTGGGTTTGCTTATCAACAGAGCCAGACCTTTTTTGATGAAACTGGGTTTGGGTTTGGGTCTGGCCCGGATGAGGATGGCATTACCCGAACCAGTGTGTTCAAATTTGGTCAAGATTATTTGCGGCGCGATCGCGATGGGGCTTGGGCTTTGCGATCGCAATTTAGCCTGGGAACTGGATTGTTCGATGCCACGAATACCTC
This sequence comes from Microcoleaceae cyanobacterium, assembly GCA_051652765.1. Lineage (GTDB taxonomy): Bacteria > Cyanobacteriota > Cyanobacteriia > Cyanobacteriales > Microcoleaceae > JBHJGO01. The sequence continues at coordinate 8,187 of JBOFUV010000112.1, forward strand.
ACAATTGCCCAATGCCGAATTTTTTAGCTGGCTGGGGCAAGTTCAACGAGTACAACGGTTGGGTGAGAACAATTTATTAATCATTCAGGGGGATATTCAGCTCTCTGCTGATGCCCTGTTTCCGTCCCAACAGTTTGTGATTGGGGGCGCATTATCCCTCCGAGGCTATCGTCAAAACGTGCGGGCAGGAGACAATGGCTTCCGGTTTTCCATTGAAGATCGGATTACCCTGGTGCGAGACGATGAAGATGAACCCAAACTTCAACTGGCTCCCTTTGTTGATCTGGGAGCTGTTTGGAATCAAGGTGATAATCCTAACACCCTGTTTGGTCAAACTTTCTTGGCGGGAGTTGGCTTAGGGGTGTTGTGGGAGCCTATTCAGAATTTAAACGTTCGACTGGACTATGGCTTGCCTCTGGTGGATATCGATGACCGAGGCGATAATCTTCAAGATGACGGGCTCTATTTCAGTATCAACTTTGGCTTCTGATGCCCAGTCTGGTTAAACATTAGTGTTTGTTCAGTCAGGGTCTAAGGCACTGAAGCTATCGCTTGCGGGATTTAATCGCTTGTAAATGTTGCTTCAACACCCTTAAATTCTCACCCTGATCTTGCTGGCTATAGAGTTCGCTGGCTTTCAGCAAGTTGATCACACTGTCATCATCTTTCCGTAAGTTGGCATAGGCCAAACCGCGATTATGATAAGCTTCCGCTAAAGTTTCTAACTGTTGAAGGGCTCGAGTGAAGCTCTCAATGGCCCTCCGATAATCACCTGCCTGAAATTTACTACATCCGTCCTGAAACTGAAGGGTTGCCTCAGTTTCAACCCCTGAGTCGGGGAGAGAATTGGGTAAAGGAACTGGATCTGGAAACAAGACAGAAATGCTACCTTTCCCTTGGTAGGCGTAGGTCATGATGCCAATTCCTGCTCCAGCCACAGAGAGGATGAAAAAGAACCAAGTTAGGAAATTAGCGGTTTCCATCATGTTTGGCGGGTAATGTATTCGCAAATAACTTTAGCAGATCACTCAAGGTTGGCTCTGGGACTTCGCATAAACATTCACTGCATATTCCCGGAATTGGTCTAAGTCTTTTTTTAAGGTTGATTCAACAGCACGTCCCAAGAATAAGTTATCCATGATTTTCCCCAAAATTCCTGGAATTGCATAGGAAACAGTGAGTCGGACGATACTGCTGCCGTGACGATCATAAAAGCGAATTGCGCCTTGATTGGGCAGACCATCTACAGATTCCCATTGAATAATCTGGTTAGGAATTTCCTTCAAAATTCGAGACTTCCAGCTAAATTCCAGGTTGCCCACCGCGAGCTTCCAACGGGAAAGCTCTGGATTGTCTTTGAGGATGGTAACCGACTCAATCCAATCCATCCATTGCGGCATCTGCTCCAAATCAGACCAAAGGCTCCATGAAAACTCAATCGGAACCGGAACTTCGACCTGAACGCTATGTTCTAACCAGTTGGACATTCGCTTACCAAAGTGGGAATGAAGGACGTGCTGAATCTAACCTACAACTAACTTGCCGTTAACTTGCCGTTGCAGGAGTAGGCTGAAGAAAACACTGAGCATTGGCCAAAATCGCCTGAGCAGCCTGATGTCCTGAAATGGTTGCTCCTTCCATACTATCAATGTAGTCCTGTTGGGTATAGCTCCCAGCCAAGAAAAAATTTTCAACGGGGGTTTTCTGAGGCGGACGGTACAGATCCATACCGGGAGCCTCTCGATAGAGGGATTGGGCCAGTTTCACCACACTGTACCAGGTCATATTCAGTTCCTGGGATGAGGGGAACAGGTGATGAACCTGTTGGAGAACGTGCTGGGCAATGGCCTCGTTACTCTGCTTGATAAAAGGATCGCCTGGAGTTAACACCAGTTGTAGCAGTGATCCCTCCCCATCCCGATAGTAATCTCCAGGGCTCGCCAAGGCCAAATCCGCAAAGCAGGAAAAATCCGCATCTGCCGTGTAGAGCAAATTATCAATTCCCGCAGCCCGGTTGAGTTGGCGGCGCTGTTCCGGATCGTTCAATTCCGTCACCCAGCCATCAAACCGCAGTTGTACCGTTGCTACAGGAACCGTGTCCAACTTGTAGAGATTGTCAAATTCTGGCCATTTGCGCCAAGCCTCAGGAACCATCTTCTGGACTCCCGGCACATCACAGGCACAAACGTAAGCATCGGCAGTCACCCATTCTTCGGTCTCTCCCTGAGCAATCAGCATCCCAGTCACATAGGTTTTGCCGCTGATTTCGGTAAATCGCAACTCCCGAACCCGACGGCGAGTTTGAATCTTTGCCCCTCGCGCCTCCAGATACTTAACAATGGGCTGATGCAAATATTGATTCGGTGAGCCTTCCAACATCCGTAGGACTGAAGCCTCGGTCTTGGCGGCGAAGAATTGAAAAATGGTCAACATACACCGGGCCGAGATATTCTCTGTATCGATAAAGCCTAAGGCATAGGCAATCGGATTCCACAGCCGTTTGAGACTGCCGTCAGATCCTCCATGACTGCGGAACCAATCGGCAAAACTAATCCGATCCAGTTCCCGAATCGTTACCATGGCCCCCTCAAAGTCGATCAAGCCTCGAACTAGAGGGCTGGTTCCCAGGGCGATCGCGTTTTGCAGCTTATCAATCACCGACAGTTGAGACGTTGTAAAAAATGCCTTGAGGCCATTGAAGGGAGCCCCGGTAATAAAGCGAAAATCAAGGCTGCCCGTTCTTCCGCCTGGATTAATAAAGGTATGAACGTGCTCTTTTAGCCGTAAATTCTCAAAGGCTCCAACCCGTTTCATCAGGTCAAACAGATGATAATAGCAGCCGAAGAAGACGTGCAATCCCATCTCGATTGGGTTGCCGTCAGCATCGACCCAACTGCCAACTTTACCACCAACAAAAGGACGGGACTCGAAAATCTCGACTTCATAGCCAGCATCAACGAGGTCAACCGCCGTCGCCATGCCTGCTAAACCTGCTCCCGCGATCGCAACTCGCATTCAATCTTTCCTTAACGTATCGTTTACAGATTTTAACAAATGTTGAGAGGGATTGGTCGCCCTCTCCAAGATCGCATCCACTCAGCAATCCCCCAGGAAAATTCGACATAATGTAGCCATCCCAGAAGATATTCGAGCAGGAGTCAAGGGGGCAATGTCTCAGGCTGATTTTACAAAAGCAACGCTAGGATTGCTATTTTCAGAAAAAAAACAAAGTGAACTTAATAGTGAATTTAACGAATCTTAAATGAATACAGTTGACTATTTGCGAATTAGTTTGATCGATCGGTGCAATTTTCGATGTCAGTACTGTATGCCAGAAGGTGCAGATCTAGACTATGTTTTGCAGCAAAATCTGCTGACCTCTGAAGAACTGCTGATGCTATTGCAACAGGTTTTTATTCCGGTTGGGTTTACTCGATTTCGGCTAACAGGGGGAGAACCGTTGCTGAGACCGGGGGTTGTTGACTTGGTCAGGCAAATTGCTGAACTACCTGAAACTCAAGATCTTGCCCTGACCACTAATGCTTTTCTGCTGGCGGAGATGGCTCAGGATCTCTATGATGCTGGACTCAGGCGGATTAATATCAGCTTGGACTCCCTTGATCCAGAGACCTTCAATCAGATCATTGGCAACCGAGGGCGAGACCGTTGGCAACAAGTTTGGCGGGGGATTCAAGCGGCCTATACCGTTGGATTTGACCCTCTGAAGTTAAATGTAGTGGTTGTTCCGGGCATCAATGACCATGAAGTTCTAGACTTGGCGGCATTAACCCTGGATCGATGTTGGCATGTTCGCTTCATTGAGTTTATGCCCATCGGTAATGGCGAGTTGTTTGAGCAACAGGGTTGGATTCCTTCGGCAGAACTCCGACAACGCATTCGCGATCGCTGGGGTTTAGGTGAGTCTCAGGTGCGAGGCAATGGCCCTGCAGATGTCTTTCAAATTCCAGGGGCAAAAGGAACTCTAGGATTTATCAGCCAGATGTCAGAATGTTTTTGCGATCGCTGCAATCGGATGCGTTTGTCAGCCGACGGATGGTTACGCCCTTGCCTCTTGAACGAGATTGGCCAAATCAACCTTAAAACAGACCTGCGTAATGGAGTCTCGATGGCAGAACTCCGCCATCAAGTCTGTCAATTACTCAACCTCAAACCCGAAGTCAACTTTAAACAGAGAGAACAAGGAACCCTTGACAGCCAATACACTCGAACCATGTCCCAGATTGGCGGGTGAGTTAAAGCCATAAAAAACATGGACGCTCCAAGATTGGAACGTCCCAATAGTTCTCGAAACTGGATGAGTTTCTAGGCTTGACGGGAATAAAACTCAACGACCAATAGTTCATTAACTTGAAGCGCTACCCATTCTCGCTCAATTACGCCGTTAACCTTTGCTGTTAAGGCTTCTTTGTCCAACTCTAAATGACTCGGAATATTGGCCAGACCAGGGTATTGCAGATTGATCTTGACTATTTCACGAGAATTATCTCGGTTGCGAACGCCAACGACTTCACCGGGTCTACACTGATAACTTGGAATACTGACAACATTCCCGTTAATCGTGACGTGACCGTGGTTGACCAATTGACGGGCTGCAGGAATTGTTGGGGCCATGCCTAGACGAAAGACCGTATTATCTAGGCGCATTTCCAACAGTTGCAACAAAACCTGACCGGTAGAGCCCGTTGCCCGACGAGCTTTTTTGACATAGCGCAGGAGTTGTCGCTCAGATAGACCGTAGTTGAATCGTAACTTCTGCTTCTCCTCTAGTCGGATTGCATATTCAGAACGCTTGCGGCGAGCCTGACCGTGTTGACCTGGCGGATAAGCTCGTCTGGCCGCTTTTCGGGTCAACCCTGGCAAGTCCCCTAACCGGCGAACAATCCTCAATCGAGGACCTCTGTATCGAGACATTTAACTTCCTCTTTCCCAGAAATTTAGCACTAAATTCTTATTATAAACGTTTCTAACTTCGATAATCAATAGCTGAGCCTACTTTTCCCAACAAAGTCTTGCAGCGCCTTGCATTGAGATGCATTGAGAGGGCGCTCAGATGTAGGGAATTTAAGGTGTAGCGATCAATTGCGTCTCACGTACTGGCAATTGGATAGGGGGCAGTTGACATTGCCACACCACAAATTAAACATAAATTAAACATAAATTAAACATAAGCCAAGCATAAATCAAATGGGCAAGTGAAAGGGCAAGAAACCATCAACCCATAAGCTGAAGGGGTTCCCTGCCCCAGACTCTACAACTCAAACTTGGAGTTTAGTAAAGCGCTTCTTCCTGATGGGTCTCAACTGTGCAGTCAGAGGTTGGATAAGCAACACAGGTCAAAACATATCCAGCTTCGATCTGATCATCATCCAAGAAAGACTGATCAGATTGATCAACGGTACCACTCACGATCTTGCCTGCACAAGTAGAGCAAGCTCCTGCCCGACAGGAATAAGGCAAGTCGAGTCCTGCTTCTTCGGTAGCGTCAAGAATGTACATGTCCTCAGCGCACTCGATTTCTTTGTCGCCATCGGGGGTCTTTAAGGTGATTTTGTAGGTAGCCATGTAGTGTTCCTCTCTAAAATTTGACAGAGCTGCTAGCCAGAAGTGCAAAAATTTAGGTTAGTCGTAACCCACCCTTTGCACTTTAGACTTTCTTCACCTTTTGATATTACGGGAAAACACCCGGTTATCAACCTCAGAGAGGTGGGATTTTGAATGATTTTTTTTATAATTTTTTCCAATTATATTCTGGTTACTTATACTTAAGAAGTATCTGGCATAATGATTGACAAATGGTATGAAATCTACTAGGAAAATCAACTTGTAGAACTCATTAACGAAACTCGGAAGGGAAAAGCAGGGATGCCGCTTCACGTTGGGATAGTTGGGACAGGGTATGTAGCGAAGACCAGAGCAGAGGCGGTTCAACTCGATCATCGATCACGTCTGGTTACTCTGGCTGGAGGGAATTTAACCCGAACCACGGATCTATGTCAAAGTTTGGGCATCGAACCGACCGCTTCTTGGCAACAGTTGGTTGAACGAGAGGATTTAGACCTGATCGTCGTTGCTACAGTGAACCGGGATCATGGAGCGGTAGTTCGAGCTGCGCTAGAAGCGGGTAAGCATGTTGTCGTGGAGTATCCGTTGTCTTTGGATGTTCTGGATGCTGAGGCATTAGTGGCTTTGGCGCGGCAGCAACAGTGCTTGTTGCATGTCGAACATATTGAACTGCTAGGGGGCCTGCATCAAGCAATTAAAAAAGCTTTACCTCAAATTGGACAAGTCTTTTATGGACAGTATTCCACCCTCAATCCTAAACATCCAGCGCCCCAAAAGTGGACTTACCAACACTCGCTATTCGGTTTTCCTCTGATTGGAGCCTTGTCTCGCCTCCATCGTTGGATTGATTTATTTGGTCAAGTTGTCAGTGTGAATTGTCAAAGTCGCTTCTGGGATGCTGAACTGCAAAACCCTGATGTGGATCTCTATCGAGGGTGTTTCTGTCGGGCTCAACTTCATTTCCAGATTGGCTTGACGGTAGATATTCTTTACGGAAAGGGAGAGGTATTTTGGCAATCAGAGAATCGGTTTACCCTTCAGGGAGAGACAGGATCACTGCACTTTACGCCAGAGTCCGGTGAGCTGATTACGGAGCAGGGGAGCCAATCGCTCGAGGTTCAGCCCCGTCAAGGTATCTTTCGACAAGATACTCAGATGATTTTGGATCATCTTTTGAATGGCACACCACTTTATGTTAAGGCTGAGGAGAGTCTCTATACTCTTAAAGTAGCAGAAGCAGCTAGGCAATCGGCAATTTTGGGTCAATCGGTAGAGCTGTCACTTTCTTGAGAACGAAGCAAGGTTATAGCGAGTAGATGAAGGGGAGCGATCGCCTTGAGGTTTGGGCGGTCTTTGAGTTGCAAGATTAAATCCACTTCCACCTTCTGAACGTCCTTTTAAAGGATTTGTCAGAGGTTCAGATTGCTTTTTGGGCTTTTCGGTAGTTCTTTCTGTACTTGTTGATAAGGAATTTTCAGCATTTCCTAATCTATTGAACAGTATGAAACCTTATTCAGTCAGGACTTACGAATTGATAAAAAAAGCCGTTGTGTTGATTGATGGAATGAGTCCCTCGAGGAAGTTCAGTAACTGGAACTAAAATTAGAAGTAGTTAGAACTAATTAGAGCTGAGCAAAGCCTTTTTCACTAATCCCGGAATTTGGTTAGGGCTTTGAGCAACTGGGATTTTAGCGGCCTTGAATTGGGCTATTTTTTGTTGACCTCCTTTGAGGGTGCTAATGGAGGCCATGATTTTAGAGGTCATGATGTTACTCACTTGACTGACCATTTGAGCCTCAGGGGCAAACTGGCCTGCAATATAAACAACAACAGGTTTATCAATGGCCTCAGCAATGTAAGAGGCTGCTTCTACTTCATCTTGTCCGTCAATCTGCCCAACTAAAACAATGACTTGGGTACTGTCATCCTCATCCAAAACTTGTAGCCACTGCAAAAAAGAGGAGCCAATAATCCAATCGCTACCCACGGTCACACAGATTGACTGCCCTAACTTGGCGTTGGTGAGATGAGACACAACTTCGTAAGTGAGAGTACTGCTGCGACCAATGATGCCAATATTTCCAGGGATGTAGATTTCAGCAGGATGGGTTCCCAACAGGAGTTTTCCCGGCACGATGATTCCAGAACAGTTGGGGCCAAGCACAAGGGTTTCTGTTGCTTCCGCCACCTGCAGTAACTTCACTACGTCAAGAGGCGGCATTCCTTCTGTCAGGATAATCAGTTGGCGAATCCCAGCCGCGATCGCCTCCAGAGCCGCATCAAGAACCTGATACGGATGGGTAAAAATAATGCTAGTGTCAATCGCACCCACAGTATCCTGAGCCTGTTTAACTAAGTCAAACACAGGAATCGCCTGAATTGTCTGAGCAGTTTGACCGGGATGAACACAGGCTACAACCTGAGTCCCATACTCCTTCATTTTCAATGCGGCGTAGATGGCGGAGTACGATGCCGTAATACCCTGAACTAATACTTTACTGTCTGGAGTCAAGTTCATAGTTGATTAAAGAGTGAGAACAGGCTCTCGGTGATCGGCCTGACAGATAGACCTCGACCCCCAAGACCTACTTTGCCGAGGCAATTGCAGCAGCGATTGCACTCTCTAGGCTATCAGTAATTTCTACTGGAAGTTCAGCAAAATCAACTTTTAGCCCTTCAGCAGAATGAGGAGCAAGACGGAGGACGTAGCGGGGAGTTTGACCCAGGGCTATGCAATGTTGCAGATAGCTAGCAATTTCCAGGCCAATCTCTCGAATATTACCCAGATGCCCCAGAAAATTGACCAAGACCACTCTGACTCCCCGAGCTTGACTCACAATTTCCAAGCTGCGGCGGAGTTGCTGGCGGAGGATATCTGTCATCTGAAAATAATCTTCTTCCCCAAAATTCAAAAAGAGGGCAGGCTTCCCCTTGGCTTGAATAATGGCATCGACTGTCGCTAGAGTGAGCCCTGATCCATTGGAAAGAATCCCGATATTGCCGTCTAGCTCGACAAAATTAACGGTACAGGCCAAAGTCCGATCCGAACTCAACAGTCCTGCTGTACTCTCCAGCCAGATGTCAGGGGTTTCCCATAGCTTGGCTTCAACTTCGCGACAGGTGTCAATCACTTGAATCAAATCAGGATGGCGACTCAAAGCCCCACTATTGACAACAACCTTGCCATCTAGAGCCATCACTTCTCCGGTTGGACTAATTCCTAAGGGATTGATTTCAATCAAGTCAAGATCCTTGTCAACAAACAAACGATACATTTTTTCGACCAGAGTGCTCACTTTCAGCAAAGATTCCCCGGACAAACCCATGTTGACCACGAGATGGCGAGCGTGGAAGGAAGAGAAATCTTGATCCACGATGACCTGTTTCACTTGATCAATCCCTGCTTCACTCATACTTTCTCCTCCCTGCATCGATCCTAAAAGAATCGGACGGCGAGATTGAGGATCGAGGGTTACGGCCAAATAGAGTTCTTGACTGGCATTGTATTTGGCTTCAGCCAACAGAACCTGAGGATATTCGCCCATAATCGGCAGGTTGAAAATAGCTTGAGCGGCTGCAACCGCATCAATTGTATTCTCAACAAACCGAACCCCCCCTGCCTTGCCACGTCCCCCTGCTCGCACTTGAGATTTCAGGACAACGGGGTAGGGAATCCTTAATCCTTTCAAGTCTTGGGCCTGATCAATCCGCTGGGACGGCAAGACAGGAATTCCTACCTCACGAAATAGCCCCTTAGCTTGATACTCTAGCAAATCCATGGGTTTCCTCATTAGATCAGTAGTTACAGCGATGGGAATTAGTTGCACCCTCACTGACTCAAAGTCTTATCAAGAGATCTTCTCTAGTCATGGCTGACTAAAGTTCCCCTGATGAATCGTCTTAACCCATTTCAGACGTTTGGGTCGCACTGACATTCGCAGTGTAGTACTTCCAATCACAATAAACCAGTGCAACATATACAAAGTACCCCGTAGACTTTGGAGCCAAAGGGTCAAGATCGAAGGGATAGGTGCTAAAGAGTCTGCTTCTTTCGACTCAACCCTAGCTTGTTGGAGCGTGCGACGCAGACTCAGAAATATTCCGAGGAAGGAGAAGAGAACCGTTACGCAGGTGAGGGGAAGAGTTAGAGGGGGACGACGCAAAATCAGCGCCATCAGGTAGTCAGGTAGGGCTGCCGTGGGTAACAAATATTGGAAGATCAAGAACCCGAGGGCATCCAAACTTTTACGAGTTCCCATCCGGTTCCGAACTAAGGGTTGCCAGTAGTCTAGATAACGCTGATATCCTCCTTCCGCCCAGCGATTGCGCTGATGCCAGAGGGATCTGAGCTGGGTGACTCCTTCTTCTTGTACCGGGGGAAACATCAGAATCTCAATGTCCCAACGGTTTAGATGCAGCCGAAACGTCAGGTCTAAATCATCGGTAATGGTTTCTTCATTCCAACCATCGCAGTGGTTCAAGGCAATTCGCCGGACAAATTGGCCATTGCCCCGCAATTCTCCCAATCCGCCACTTGCAATTCGATAGTCCTGAATAAAAGCGTCGAAAACCATTTCTGTCGCTTGACCCCGAGTCCAAAAATTAAGGCTGCTATTGGCGATCGCTTTCCGCATCTGCACGGCTCCGATATGGCCGGGACTAAACAACGGGATCACTTGCTGTAATAAGTCCTGAGGAACTTGGGCATCCGCATCAAACACCCCAACGATTTCCCCCCGCGTTAAGGGCAAGACCTGATTCAGCGCCCCAGATTTCCCCCCCCGTGCGGCTCCCTCTCGCTGTAAAACATTCAGTTGTGGATACTCTTGAGCCAGTCGATCAAGGACTTGAGCCGTCTGATCCGTGCTGTTATCATCGATCACCCACAGTTCATAGGAGTCATTTGGATAGTCAATTTGACAGAGGTTTTTGACCAGATCCTCAATGACTGCTTCTTCATTTTTGGCCGCAACCAGTAGGGAAACAAAGGGCAACTGCGGTAACGGATTGTCTTTGCTTTGGGCGAAACAACCGTAGGAACGCTGAAGAACTAGACTGAGAATAGGAATAGACAATAATCCGCTTAACCCCAGCGTTACCCAGAATCCCCACGAAACCAAGTGCAGGGTAATTGTGCCCCCCCAAACGACGGTGAGGACGACTGCTGCTTTACGTCGCCGATTTTGATAGCAGTGCTGGGGAACAACAACGGATTCAGACAACTTGCGGTGAACCCTGTTTTCCTCAGGAGATGCAATATCTGAAACGGTAGATCTATCAGGTCTAGGGGGCAGAGGTTTTGATCTCATGGGATTTTCTAATTGTTCTCAGCAACTTCGGTCACTTTGTATAAGGTTTACACCTCGTATAAGGTTCACACCTCACACAGAGGATTAACCGCTGACAGCTACATGCTCTGATTTTCAGTCATTTCCTCCTACAGAAACCTGAAAACTGAGCAATTCTGGGTCAGGGCATATATCCATCTAGTAAGGAGTATGGCATCTCGGTAGTCATTTTGAGTCATGGAGTTCAGCAAGATCTGCAGTCAGGTCATCAGCCTCATCTTTTGTGCAGAGCCAATGTACAGAGCTAATGTACAGAGCTAACGCACAAAGCCAATCAAAAAAGGGCGTTTTGACAAAACGCCCTTCCCAGGAAACTTAATTAAGGCATTCATTAAAACAGGCTTCAGGTTACTTCACTGCCACCTTGGCACCGACTTCTTCAAGCTGCTTCTTGATATTTTCTGCGTCCTCTTTAGTGGTTGCTTCTTTGATCGGTTTGGGAGCAGCCTCAACGAGGTCTTTTGCTTCCTTCAAGCCCAGACCTGTAATTGCTCGAACTACCTTGAGAATCGTGATCTTCTTGTCAGCAGGAAACTCTTCAAGAATGACATCAAACTCAGTTTGCTCCTCTTCGGGCTCAGCCGCAACAGGTGCAGCCGCAGCCAAACCAGGCATTGCCATCATCATGCCACCACCAGTCGGGGCCGAGGCATCAACGCCAAATGCTTCTTCGATCTGCTTCACCAACTCAGCAGCATCTAGCAAATTCAAACCTTTTAATAGTTCTAAAATTTCATCAGTTTTTGCGGACATTCTGAGACTCCTAAATTACAACAACGACTACAGCAGTAACATTTGCAACAGTTCGAAAACCAAAAAGGATTGAACGTTCTAGGCAGCGTCTTGAGACTCTTCTTTCTCGGAGATCGCTTTGATTGCCCGTACCAAAGAGGTAGGGACTTCCTTGATCCCTACTGCCAACTTGGTTGGAACAGCTTTGATCCCTACTGCCAACTTAGTTGGAACAGCATTGAGTGCCCCAGCAATCCGAGCCATCAGCTCTTCCTTGGTGGGCAGTTCAGTAATCGCCTTCACGTCCTCGAGGGTTAGGGCTCGGCCTTCCATCGCCCCACCCCGAAGTTCAGTCTTCTTGGACTCCTTCTGAAAGGCTTCGTATGCCTTGACCACTGCGCCAAAATCATCTTTGACAAAGATGAATGCTGAACTGCCTTTGAGGAACTCCTGAATGGGTTCCCAGGTTGTGTCTCCCAGGACTGCCTTTTGCATAAAGGTATTTTTTGCTACCTTGCAAATAGTTCCAGTTTCTCGAAGACGGCTACGCAGTTTAGAAATCTCGGCGACAGACAGCCCAGCATAGTCAACGACCAAGGTGAGTTTCGTTTCACTCAGATACTGCTTCAGTTCAGCAACAATTTCTTGCTTATTTTCCTTGGTTCTCCCCACGGGTCTTGAACCTCCGTTCGTAGCTTCAACTCTCTTACCCAGAGAACAAACAACAGCAGCGCAGAGAGTAACTTCTTTCCAGGTATCACAGGACTCAATACTCAACTAAATACTAAAAGTCCCCGGATATCTATCTCCGAGGTACATCAGATCCAAAGCAGCCTCTGCAATCACTGAGAGGCAATAAGCCCAATAGAACTTTTTATAATGCTCTAGTTCCTCAACCTCGGCAGGAAATTAAGTGAAATCACACCTGCTGTCTTCAGTGAATGAACAATCTAAGTTAAGATAGCTGAATTTTTGTTTACAACCCTTCTATAGTTTCACATTCAAACCATTTCGTCAAGACTTGTTCTCTTAAATCTAAACGTTTTACTTGCTGAATTGGGTGACTAGCGATTATGCTTAAGGGAAGAAAGATTTAATAAATAATCAATCAGAGGTGGTGAGCTAGGATGTTTCTTAAGTCCTTAGCATAGCTTTTAACCCTGCCGATAGGGTAAGCGTAGGTTCCTGGATCTGGGAAACTCAAGCCTCAAGTAGCAAATTTATGGACGTTCCCGGTCATAGTTTTAAAGAAATAGATCAATCCTGGGTTGAGCAGTCGCTTGTGAGATTAAGCTGTCTGAGTTGTTGTAGTCCAGGCAGATGGTTGGAACAGGGTTCTCCAAGGGTCAATGGGTATAGTTTACAGCGTTCCTGGGTTGGTTCAGAAGGCTGTTTGCGGATAGATGACACGAGCTAGCTCTGGGTTGAGATTCTAGGGAGAACTAGACGTTGAGAAAAGTTTACTCAATTTGACTCTAATTCTTGGGAGATCCCCTCTCTATGTAGAATGTCTTTTCTTAACTTTTGGTCACTAGGCTAGTTCCATTGTGGCTTCCCAAGGCACATTTTTAGGGGAAAGCAGAGCGTCAAATCTCCCAACATTCTTATACATCCTTTCAGTTTTTTCCTCCAGTGAGGCAAGAACTTGATGGGCATCCTCCAGTCATTGACTGAGATGGCAAACAGATTTCAAACTCTGCTTTGCCAGAGAGCTTTAGTTCACACTGAGTCGGTTGAACCCGGCTCGGAACTTTACAGTTAAATTTTTCAACTTTTTATGAAGGCGAATGAAATTGTCAATTCCAGTCAATTTTTAACTCGATACACTGCTGGAGAACGAAACTTCAGTGGGATCAATTTAAAGAGGGTTGCTTTAGAAGGACTGTCCCTCAATCGAGTGATCTTGAACCAGGCAAACTTGACCCAGGCCAATTTATATCAGACTCGACTGATCGGAGCCAACTTAGGCGGAGCAAACTTGACCCAGGCCAATCTCTCCCAGGCTCTCTTGATCGAAGCGAATCTCTCCGGGGCAAGTTTCACCAACACTTGTTTAGTTCAGGCTGATCTCAGTGGTGCAATTCTCAGTGGTGCAGTCTTTACTCAAGCCAATCTGAGTCAGGCGAATCTCACTGGAGCAAGCCTGATTGGAGCTTGCCTACTCAACCACTCCAAACTGACCCAAGCGATTCTGATTGGGGCAACCTTGAGCCGTTCAGTCCTGAGTGGAACTGATTTTAGTGAAGCAAATCTAACTCGGGCAATCCTCAGCGAAGTTGATCTGAGTGGGACAAACCTGAGTCGAGCGAGGCTGATTTGCGCGTATCTAAATCGGAGCAACCTCAGTGGAGCAAACCTGACCGCAGCAAATTTGAGTGAGGCAACCCTGCGTGAGACTAACCTGAGTGTTGCGAATTTAGCTGCGGCAGATTTGTATGGTGCTGACTTGAGAGGGGCCAACCTGAACGGTGCTATTCTGACCGGAGCCAATTTGCAAAGTACAAATCTTCGAGGTGCCAATTTGAATGGGTTGGTTTTACATGAGGCCGATTTAAGACTGGCTGACTTGACCCAGGCTAACCTTCGAGGTGCCGATCTGCGGAGTGCAAATCTGGCGGGAGCGAATCTGTTAGAGGCGGATTTGCGGGGGGCAAATCTTCAAGGTGCAAATCTGCGGGGGGCCGGGTTATTGTTAACCTCCCTAAACGGAGCTGATCTCCGAGGGGCAAACTTCTCTGAAGCCAACCTCATCGGTGCTCGTTTCAACGGAAATCTGAATGATGTTGCTCTTCAGGGAGCGATTCTGCCGAATGGCGGCACCTATCGTTAGCAGCTAAACCTCTGACACTCTGAATCTAATTCCCTGGGTGTAAACTTTGAATCTTCAAACTTCTTCTTAGTTGTGTTAGACTAGGGAAGTTTGATTGTTTTTAGGTACAGAGGTAAAACCACGAAGAATGAAACAATTGGGAACCCACCTGGTTATGGATGCATGGCAATGTCCATCAGATTTGCTCAATAGTCCAGAGCACATCCGCCGCGCAATACTTGATGCTATTAATGCTGGAGAAGCAACTCTGATTGACTTCTGTATTCACCAGTTTAGTCCCCACGGTGTGACGGCAACGGCGACTTTAGCAGAATCTCATATCGCCATCCATACTTGGCCAGAATTTGGCTACTTCGCTGCTGATGCCTTCTTTTGTGGCAAAGGGAACCCACGGCGAGCGATTGAACTGTTGGCCCAGTCCTTGCAAGCTCAGGCAACCCAGATTCAAGAATTTCGTCGTGGCTTCGAGTTAGAAGCAGAGCCCAGTCATCTTTCTGATGTTAAGGGGTTTAATTCCCCTCAACCTGCTTCGGTAGCCTCTCTGAAAAGGTAACTTTTTGCGGAAGGTTAAACTTGAGTAGAGACGTTGAATTCAGCGTCTCTACTCAAACATCCAGTAGTTTTTCTGTTCAAGGCTAAAGGCTAAATTTAAGGCTCAATGTTAAAGCTCAATTTTTAACGCTGTTTAATCAAGGGTCGAACAATCCAATATCCCGCTCCAAAGGCAAAGATCACAATCAACCCAATGGACACTGCCAACCAAAAGCCACTCAGTTCAGTCTGACTAGACCGTTTTGAGTTGGTTAAGCGGATAGGGCGTTCAGGTTCCTCAGTGTATAGCGTCTCAATAAGTTCTGGTGGCTTAGCATCAGGAGAGGGAAAGGGGAGTTCGGGCTGAGCAGAATTGATTGGGACTCTAACTTCAGGCTGAACCTGCTGGGGAGATGAGAGTAGTGCTGGGGAAGCGGCCTGAGGAGTTTCCTGAGGCATACTCAACTTAAGAGCAGGGGGAGATGATGGAATCGCGCTCACAGGCAGAGGCAGGGGAGAACGGGCCAAAAGAGAATTTGGCTGATTCACAGGTTGATTTAATTTTTGAGCAGAGTTTACAGCCTGCTGAAGCTTAATCGCAGCCTGAGTAACATTCTCAAGTTCTTGCCGAAGCTGCTGATTTTGCTGAAGAAGCTGTTTATTTTGATCCTTGAGGGAATCAATAATGCCCTTAGATCCCTGTAACTCTGCGGTCACCTCCCGATACAGGGAGATTGGAACTGAAGGGGCATAGGATGTTACAGGATACTCTGGAGAGAGGGGATCAGAATTGGCAGCTTTTTCCATGGAAGTCAACGATGCTAACCTTATTAAAACTCTAAGATTAATAATAGTAGTTATTAGAGCAATCCGAGGGAATTTCGTCAAGGAATTCAATCCCGAACCTTCTCTCAAATTCATTCAGCTTGAGGATTTGAAATCTGACCATGAGCAACTTACAACCGGAAATCAACACCTTTTCTCCCATTCCTTCGGAAGAGGCGAAATATGGCGAGCGGGAGATTGAAGTCGGTCAGTTGACCACTTTCCCTAACCCCAGAGTGGGACGGCGCTATGAGGTTCAGATTGCATTGCCAGAGTTTACCTGTAAGTGTCCATTCTCAGGCTATCCTGACTTTGCCACAATTTACCTCACTTATGTCCCCAATGAACGAGTTGTTGAGTTAAAAGCATTAAAGCTGTATATCAACAGTTATCGCGATCGCTACATTTCTCATGAAGAGTCAGTTAACCAGATCCTAGATGACTTCGTAGCCGCCTGTGATCCGTTGGAGGTCAACCTGAAAGGGGATTTTAATCCCAGGGGTAATGTCCATACGGTAGTTGAAATTCAGTATCAACGCCCCTAGGTCAACCAGGTTGATATGCATCCAAGGGTTCCCAAAAAGCGCCGCGATGCAGGACTTTTGGGAGAACAAATTATAATTGATTAAAAAATCGCCATCCCTAGGGGTAGCGATTTTTTAATCAATTATATTGATCCTAAGCCTTGAGATTAGCAATCGTAATACAGGGCAAACTCATAAGGATGAGGCCGTAACCGCATTGGATTCACTTCATTATCAAGCTTGAAGGAAATCCAATTCGCAATGAAGTCTTCTGTGAAAACACCAGACTCAACCAAGAACCCATGATCATTTTCCAAAGCTTCCAAAGCCAGCTCTAGAGACCCTGGGGTTGAAGGAATCTTACGCAGTTCCTCAGGGCTGAGATCATAGATGTCTACATCAAGCGGATCACCGGGGTGAACTTGGTTCTTCACGCCATCCAAGCCCGCACACAACATTGCTGCGAAAGCCAGATAAGGATTGGAAGTCGCATCCGGGCAACGGAATTCCATCCGACGGGTCTTCGGATTGGGGCCAGAGAGGGGAATCCGAACAGAGGCTGAGCGGTTGCCCTGAGAGTAAGCCAGGTTTACAGGAGCCTCAAACCCTGGAACTAAACGTTTGTAGGAGTTTGTTGTCGAGTTTGTGAATGCTAATAATGCAGGTGCGTGTTTCAGAATCCCGCCAATATAGTGCAGGCCAAAATCACTCAGCCCAGCATACTTATCCCCCCCAAACAAAGGCTGTCCATTTTTCCAAATAGACTGGTGGGTATGCATTCCAGAGCCGTTGTCATTAAACACAGGCTTGGGCATAAAGGTAGCCGATCGGCCATATTTCTTGGCAACATTCTTGATAACATACTTGTAAATCATCAAGTTGTCTGCAGCTTCAACTAACGTGCCAAAGCGGAATCCCAGTTCGCACTGCCCAGCCGTTGCGACTTCATGGTGATGCTTTTCAATCGGTACACCGCACTGCATCATTGTCAGCAACATTTCAGTTCGCATATCTTGCAGAGTGTCAGTGGGAGCAACTGGAAAATACCCTTCCTTGTAACGGGGCTTGTATCCTAAGTTGCCACCGGGCTCTTCTCTTCCAGAGTTCCAGCGACCTTCAATCGAATCGACGTAGTAATAACCACTGCTCTGATTTTGATCAAATCGAACATCATCAAACACAAAAAACTCAGCCTCGGGGCCAAAATAAGCGGTATCGCCTAAACCTGTCGAAACCAAGTAATCAATTGCCCTCTGAGCAATGACTCGAGGACAGCGAGCGTACCATTCTCCAGTACGCGGCTCCTTAATGCTACAAACAATGCTCAATGTTGGTTCTGACATAAACGGGTCAATCCAAGCTGTCTTGGGATCGAGCACCATCATCATGTCAGACTCGTTGATTGCTTTCCATCCTCGAATACTTGACCCATCAAATGGGACACCATCCGTGAAGGAACTTTCATCAATCTGATCCTGATAAACTGTTAGATGCTGCCAGATTCCTGGCATGTCAATAAACTTCAGGTCAATCATCTTGATGCTTTGGTCTTGAACCATGCTCAAGACCTCTTGGGCTGTTTCAGGCATGAAACTCTCCTTGAACTTTTGGAATGAAGGGTTAACAATGAGGTGTTGATTACTCACTCTAACCATACATCTGGCTGATCATAGTGACTCAGATTGATTAAGTTTTGTATCGCTCAATACACTCTGTAGGAACATACCTCAGAATAATTGAAGGATATGACTGGGAGATAACTTTTTATGCGAGACGCAGTTACGAGCTTAATAAAAAATTACGACACGACCGGGCGTTATCTTGATCGGGATGGTCTTGACACGCTCAAATCCTATTTTCAGACTGGGACAGCCCGAGTTCAAGCCGCAGCGAATATTAATGCAAATGCAGCAGACTTGGTGAAGCAAGCAAGTATTCAGCTTTTTGCCCAAATTCCTGAGCTGATCCGTCCAAGCGGTAATGCTTATACAACTCGGCGCTATGCAGCCTGTTTGCGGGATATGGATTATTATTTGCGCTATGCAACCTATGCCTTAGTCGCTGGGAACACCAATGTTCTAGACGAACGAGTTTTGCAAGGCTTGCGGGAAACCTACAATTCTCTAGGAGTTCCGATTGGGCCAACTGTAATCGGCATCGGTATCTTAAAAGAAATGGTACGAGCCCAGGTTGCAGCCGCAGGACTGCCCTTGGGGGACTACCTCGATCAGCCTTTTGACCACATGATTCGCGAACTTTCAGAAACAGATATTTAAGGTCGAATAGATGGGCTGAATGGGTTGAAGCTGATTTCTGAGGGAACCCTTTAGCTGAACCCTTTAACTCAATTGAGTATCTAAATTGCCATTTAAAACGCGCAGAATTCTGCGCGTTTTTGTTAGCGGATATTTAAGCGGATATTCAAAATGTCTCGCTGGCCGACTTCTGGAAATTTGTGAGTCGTCCGTGCAGGTTCGGTAGCGCTGGTAAAAGCCAATCAAAGTCGCTTTCCAGAACCAGATTTTGCAGAGTTTATCTCTTCTTGCCAAATTTTTTCTGCAGGTCTTCTAGGGTTGGGGATTTAGTGGGTTCAGAAGGTTTAGCGGGTTCAGAAGGGTTATCAAAAGATTTAGGAGTCGCAGGTTTGACAGCGGCATGGGGGTGGCTTTGTCCCCGAGGAGAGTGGTCAGTTTTAGACGTAGAGGATTGGCGAGAAGACATTTGATCGGCAGAACTCGAAGCCGTCTCTCGCATCGACAGGCTAATTCGTTTTAAGGGTTCGTTCACTTCCAGCACATGCACCTGAACCACTTGGCCAACTTTGACAATTTCCTGCGGGTCACTCACGAACCGATCCGCCAGTTGGGAAATGTGTACCAACCCATCCTGATGAACACCAATGTCCACAAACGCGCCAAAATTTGCAACATTCGTGACAACGCCTTCTAGTTGCATACCGGGCTTTAAGTGGCTCATTTCCTTCACTCCTGCCCTGAAAGTGGCGTACTTGAACTCGGCACGGGGATCACGCCCCGGTTTTTCCAACTCCGCCAGAATATCTCGCAGGGTCGGTTCCCCAACGGTTTCAGTCACGTATTTTTTGAGGTTGATCTGTTTCACCCGATCTCCCAAGGTCGTCACCTGATTGAGGGGAACCTCTAGATCCGCAGCAATTTGTTGCACAAGCTTGTAACGTTCTGGATGAACGGCGGTGTTATCCAGGGGATTTTTACCCGCTCGAATCCGGAGAAATCCAGCCGCTTGTTCAAAGGCTTTAGGCCCGAGTTTGGCAACTTTGAGTAATTCACGGCGATCGCTAAACGCTCCATGTTCATTTCGGTAAGCCACAATATTGTTGGCAATGGCGGCGGTAATGCCAGAGACAAAGGTCAGCAATTCTTTGGAGGCCAAGTTCAAGTCTACTCCCACATAATTCACACAACTTTCAACGGTTTCTTCTAACTTTTGTTTGAGCAACTTGGGGTCAACATCATGTTGATACTGACCCACGCCAATGGATTTTGGATCGATCTTGACCAGTTCTGCCAAGGGATCTTGCAGCCGTCGCCCAATGCTAATCGCTCCCCGCACCGTCACATCTTGATTAGGAAATTCAGCGATCGCCACCTCACTCGCAGAGTAAACCGAGGCCCCAGATTCGTTCACGATTACCTTAATCGGCTTGTGTTCCAGAGTTTGTAGCACTTCTGTAACAAATTCATCGGTTTCTCGCCCTGCTGTACCATTACCAATGGCAATCAGCTCAATCTGGTGAGTAGCAATCAGAGTTTTCAGGGTCTTAGCCGCTTGGGCCCGTTCGTGAGTGGATTGATGGGGGAAAATTGTTTGATATTCTAAAAATTTCCCGGTGTGATCCAAGGTCGCGACCTTGCACCCGGTTCGGAATCCCGGATCAATGGCCAAAGTTGGTTTCATGCCCGCTGGAGCTGAGAGCAGCAACTCCCGCAAGTTCGCCTCAAAGGTTTGAATGGATTCCAGGTCAGCGTCTAGTTTCTTGGTTCCCCGCAGTTCTCCCAAGAGGGAATTTTTCATCAAGCGATTAAAGGCATCTTGCAGCATTGATTGGTAAAACTGCCGCACTTCTGGGATGCTGGTGCGGATTTCTTCAGCAACCAGGTATTGTTGAACGGTCGATTCATCAAAGGTAATGTCTACCTTGAGCACCCCTTCCGTCTCTCCTCGGAAGATCGCCAGCAGATTGTGGGGAGGAATGGCCTTGACCTTGGCCTGATAGTTGCGATACATCTCAAACTTGGTTGTGCCCTCGGGATAATCGGCCTTCACCTGGGAGGTAAACAGGGCTGATTCCATTAATTCCTCTCGCAGATAGGCCCGGTGGGCTGCGGTTTCCGCTACAGTTTCAGCCAGAATATCTGAGGCTCCTTGCAACGCTTCGGCCAGGGTTTTGACCTCCCTGTCCTCTGCCACAAATGCAGCCGCAATCTGATCTAAGGGCTGGGCTTTGCTGCCTGGTTGGTTCAGAGACTGGATCAACTCAGCTAAGGGTTCTAATCCCTTTTCCCGAGCCACAGTTGCACGGGTGCGGCGTTTGGGACGGTAGGGCAGGTAAAGATCTTCCAGTTCGGTCTTGAGCAAACAGGTCTCGATTTTGCTCTGTAAGTCTGCTGTAAGTTTGCCTTGTTCGGCGATCGCTTTCAGAATTGCGGTTTTGCGATCGCCTAGCTCAGTCAGGTAAGTATGGCGTTCCTGAAGCAGTCGCAACTGGGTTTCATCCATCTCCCCGGTGCGTTCTTTGCGGTATCGGGCAATGAAGGGAACCGTTGCACCTTCTGCAAATAAAGCGAGCGCATTTTCAATTTGAAAGGGGCTGAGTGCTAGTTCATCCCCTAGCATTTGGGCAATAGCTTGAGCAGGGTTCAGCATCTGTTCAGTCGGCAAGGAATTTAATTTAAAAGGGTCTAACCCAACAACAACGAAGTTAAGGAATCGAGACTAATGGCCCGCAGCCTGAACCAATTGCGTCTCTTCTAGGGCTTTCTGAGCTTCTGCTTCCTTGAGATGAAACTCAGACAGTTGAGCCTCAATCTGCTCCCGGACTAACTGCCGGAATTCAATAAAGTGTTCAGCATGGGCACAAACAGTTAGGTAATGATCCCAAATCGCAGGATTCTGCCGGAAAATCCCGAAGAGCTGCCGCCAGAACTGCCAACGGGTATCCCGTTTGAGTCCTTGTCGCCAGACAATCGTAGCCAACGCCCGCAATTCAACCGGGTCAGGTAACTTAGCTGCCGCTTTGCCGGGAGGGGGAGCCATCTTGAGGAAGTGGCGGTAGACCCGATCAAGGAAGCGCTTGGGTTCATACAGGGTGCAAAAGGCGCGAATATACTCCCCAGCAATATCATCTACGGAACGACTGGGAATATAGTTCATCAGGGTCATTTGGTTGCCATCCCCAGAGTTGCCCAAGAGTCGGCCTTCTTTCTCCAGGCGATGCCACAGAGCTGTGTTGGGCAAGGCTTGTAAAATGCCAATCAGTGCGGTGGGAATGGCAGTTTGTTCGACGAATTCCACAATGCGATCGCCTGCTCCGGAACGTTCTCCATCAAAGCCCACAATAAACCCGGCCATGATTCGCAGTCCAGCTCGGTTAATCGTCTCGACGGCATCACTGAGGGAATTTCGGGTATTCTGAAATTTTTTCGTCAGTTGTAAGCTATCTGCATCCGGGGTTTCAATCCCTAAAAAGATGGCGTTGAAATTGCACTCCACCATTAGTTGCAGCAATTCTTCATCCTCAGCCAAATCAACCGATGCCTCCGTATTCAAGGCAAAGGGATACTGATGATCGGCCATCCATCCCTTCAATTCCTGCAGTAACAACTTGACATTGCGTTTGTTGCCAATAAAGTTGTCATCCACCATGAACACGCCTCGCCGCCATCCCAGCTCATAGAGGCAGTCCAGTTCAGCGAGTAACTGTTCTGGGGATTTGGTTCGGGGCTTGCGGCCATAGAGTACGATAATGTCACAGAATTCACATTGAAACGGACAGCCCCGTGAAAACTGAACCGACATGGAATCGTAGGCATTGAGTTCTAGCAAGTCAAACCGAGGAATTGGAGTTTGGGTCACATCCGGTTTTTCTCCTGCGGGGGCGCGAAATGTTCCCTGGAGGATTCCCTGCTGTACCGCGTCTACAAATAAGGGCAGGGTAATCTCTCCCTCATCCAAAATCAGGTAGTCTACCCCGGCCCCAAGGGAATCTTCTGGAACCGAAGTGGGATAGGGGCCACCGACGGCAACTCGCTTGCCTCGCTGTTTGGCTACCCGAATCAGATCCAGTAAATCCTGCTTCTGAACAATCATGGCCGACAAAATCACCAGATCTGCCCACTCCCACTCTATTTCTGTTACAGCTCGAACATTGTGATCAACGAGCTTGAACTCCCACTCTTGAGGCAAAATTGCTGCAACCGTAATTAGCCCTAGGGGTGGCAGCAACACCTTGCGATCAACCAGTTCTAGAATCTTTTCAAATGACCAGAAGGTCTTAGGAAACTTGGGATAGAGCAGGAGTACTCTCATAACTCGTCTCTCTAGGGTTAATTTCGGTATAACCTACTCTAGCAGGACTAATAGTAAATGCCTACACAATCTTTGGTGTCAAGTGGGCAATGAGCAGAAAAATTGGCAGTAATGGCAGTGAGCCCTAAAGCTTGATCTGGGTAATCGCAATGTTGCCACTAAAACAAACGTCTACATCGGTTCCAGATTGGCGTTGGCGCTGGCTGTAGTTTCCCACATAGTGCAATTGATCCTGCTCAATTCGATATTCCACCGGTAAGGGCTGGGTCGAAGGCGGACAAAAGACTAGATCGGGTTCAGGGGCATTGGCTGCTAGATAGGGCAAGTTCACATTCCAGAACGCTCCCGGTTCTAAGGAATGGTTCAACACGGTGGCTAACACTTTTGCCGTTAACCCCTTAGCCTGTTCCCAATTGACCGGTTTGCCTCCAGCTCGATATTGAGAAATTGCAATTCCTGGAACCCCATAAAAGGCCGCTTCTCTAACTGCGGCTACGGTGCCTGATAGATAAACATCAATCCCTAGGTTTCCGCCGGAATTAATCCCAGACAGCACCCAATTCACCTTGGTACAGAGGTGATGAATGGCAATGCGAGTACAGTCTGCAGGAGTTCCGGCGATCGCATAGTGTTGGTCAGAGCGTTTCTGAACTTGAATGGGTTGCTGAGTCGTGACTTGATGGCCGCAGCCTGAAAGTTCGTCACGGGGAGCAATGATCAGGCTTTCAGCATCAACAATTTCAGTGTCAACAATTTCAGCTAGGGCTTGGATTCCCGGCGCATCAATACCATCATCATTAGTCAGAACAAAAATCATAACTCGTACCGCAAAACAAAGTGAACTATCAGCAAAGTGAACTATCAGTTTTGTCAGGAATAAAGAGGTAAAACCCCTTCTTGAGAGCGAAGTGCCAAACCCCTATGTTGCAGAACTGGATGTGTGCAACACTAACTCACATAGGAAAGTGGTAAAGACTCTCTCCGTCGGGTTGTCGGCCAACTCGAGCTTCAAATCTGAGGGCTTTCTCATCTAAAAAACGCTTAGCTTCTGCGTCCGAGAGCTGAGTATAACGGACAAAATCAGCAACCGTAATGTAGCCCTGATTTTCCCGCAAGAGCCGCAAAAAAATTGAGTGATGTCGCCGTTGCTGCCGTTGCCAATCTTCCTGTTTTAAGGCGTGCCAGATTAAGCCTGACCCTAGAATTAAAGTCGGGACTCCCAGGATCAATCCTCCAACTGTCATTCCCAGCTTGCTTTCCTTTGTCGCGTTGGGATTGCTCAGTTCAGTGGCGATCGCCAGCAAAAAGACGAGCCCAATGGGAATTAGCAAACTTGCAGCAATGAGCTTGGCCAACGGCATGACGTTACCTTAGCCTTTATTTCAAGCTGTTTTAGCAGTTTTCATCCAGGTTTCAGGGCGTGGCTACTCAAAAGGTTAGCTAACCTTAGTAAAGTTAAACATGATGTTCAACTTCGAATCGCTTCCAATAGCCGCGAAAAATAAAACCGAGTGCTAGTCATTCCGGATCGACCTACAGAAAAACCATTTTTCTCTAGGATTTTAACAATATCTGCCTCTCGATGTTGATAGGCGCGGGTCGTCTTGCTTGGCCCTGGAAAAAACTCTCCAATTTTTTTTAACACCGTCAGGAAAAAGGTCTTGGGAGCGAAACTGAGAATTAAGCGGGTCTCTGCTAGAGAAGCCAAATGACCAATCATTTCACCCGCTTGGTCTTGAGGATAGTGAATCAGAACATCCAGGCAGACTACGGTATGATAGCGACCCTGTAACGCTTCCAGATCTTGGGTCGTAAAGGTTACGTTGGCTGGATTGTCAAGAGCTATGTTGGCCCGTGCCTGCGCTTCTGTCACCATTTTTTCAGAGAGGTCACTGGCAGAGACCAAGGCTCCAGCCTGAGCTAGGGGAATGCTCAAACTGCCAACGCCACAGCCAGCATCGCAAATGGATAATCCCTGCAAGTTTCCGTCGGCTTTGAGCCAGTCGAGCACTCGATCAACCGTTTGTTGATGACCGTGGCGAATATCAAGCTGAACTCTACTAACATCGTCGCCAGTGCCGTAGATTCGGCTCCAACGGTCAAAGCCCGTGGAGTTGAAGTACTCCTGAACAACGGTTTTCTCGTCTTTATGGTTAGTTGTGGGATCGGTAACGTTCATTAGATGCCTGTTTTAAGTCTGAGCTTATCGTTTGGGGTTGTTATTTGGAGATGCACTTAGGGATGCACTTTAAAGATGCACCTTAGAGATTTGATCCAGCCTTCCAACCTATCACAATTTCAAGCTTGCTATGAGCTTGCCGTGGGCTTGCCGTAAATTTACCGTAAACTTACCGTGAACTTCCCCAAAATCACCCTACGAAAACATCCTGGGAACATCATGATCATCCCTGCGAAGACAACAGGAGTAAGTTAGAATCAAACCGGAATTTTAAATTTAAATCTTTCTGACTGATTCATCCAAGTATCTATTTCTGAGTCCAGCCCCTTTCTGCTTGGAGTTATGATTCTCAACTATAGTGCTGCCTTGACCGCATTTTTTGCTTCTACGGCTTTCTTTGCCTTAGGGGCAACTGCTGAGACCTTAAGAGTGGGTGTTGCTGGAAATCCACCCTTTACAATTTGGAAAACTATAGAGCCTGCAGGAATTAGCGTAGAGGTTTGGGAGGCCGTTGCTCAGCAAGGGGAGTTAGAGTATGAATGGGTTCCCCTACCTAACATGGTGGGAGTGTTTGATCAAGTTGTGGCTGGAGAACTTGATGTCATCATTGGGCCAATTAGCATTACCTCAAAGCGATTACAGCAGGTGACGTTTACGCAGCCGTTCTACCGAGCCGATATTGGCGTTCTCCTGCCCATCGCTAAACCTACACTTTGGAGCCGAATCAGGCCCTTTGTGGGAGTTGCCTTTCTATCTTCCATTGGGCTTTTGATGATTGGGTTGTTTATGATTGGGAACTTGCTCTGGCTGGTGGAGAAAGATGTTAAGGATAGTCATTTTCCCCCTGACTACTGGCATGGGGTCGGCAATGGGATGTGGTTTGCTCTGGTGACTCTGACAACAGTGGGCTACGGCGATCGCACCCCAATTACTCCGATGGGCAGATTTGTTGCTGGAGTGTGGATGTTGATTACCATGCTGATGGTTTCTTCTTTGATTGCTGGGTTGACGACTACTTTGACCCTTGCCATCTCTGGGAAATCGACTGAACGGTTTCTCCGACCTCAGAACCTCAGGGGCGCACAGATGGGGGTTGTTGCCGGAACAACCGGTGAGCAATGGGCAGAGTTTTACGAAGCCCGCTTGACTAAAACAGCAGATTTAAAACAGGCAGTTGATTTGTTGGCGATCAGAAAGGTTGAGGGGGTTGTGTTTGATGTTCCGGCTTTGCAATATTACTTGCTCCAAAACCCAGACGCACCGTTTCGAGTCGCTGAGTTTGCTCTCGCTCAGGAAAATTATGGTTTTGCCCTGCCTTGGGATAGCCCCCTGAAGCAGGAACTTGATGTTGCTCTCTTGGAATTACAGGAGACTGGAAAGATTCAAAGAATTGCCCAGGATTGGCTAGAACCTTAGGGGTTTAGATCCAACTGTTTCCAGAGCAATATTTGGTGTAAAGCTAGATAGTGCTGGCAGTTATTTGCCCACTCAACAAATATTTCATCATCTTTGTGGGCTTGTTGAACACCAGAGGTTTTGATGTTTTCCAGGATAACGCTGGCGAAGTCGGTTTCGGTGCCCCCAAGTTTGGCTTCGTTGTGAGACTTCGGCGGCTCGACGTGAGCTCAGTCGAACGCTCAGCCGAACGGGGTTCGGGGGCTCTTGGTTGGGGGAACTGAACTCGTGGATCAATCAAATCATCCGGAATGTAATTGCGTGCGATATGTTCATTAATCTCTGCCTGGTGATCCAGATAATACTGAGGGCATCGAAAACTTGAGCCAGAGTCAGGTGGGGCAAGCGCTGGGGAATTTCTTCAGGAGGAACGCCAATCCGCCACAGTTCAACGATCGCTCGCACAGGGGTGCGTGTCCCGCGAATAATCGGTTCACCACTGAGAATTTCATCATTTCTAACGATGTAGCAGTGTTCAGTTAACTGAACCATAGTTCTCTCAGAATGTTTTGATAACCTTATCCCTAGTTGTAAAGGTCTCTTCAAAAAAACCATGCCAGAATGGAACTGTTGCCAATGGAGGTGGGGCGTGGAACGGGCAGAATTATTAGCACTAATCGACCAAGCCGCAGAAGAAGGCTGGAAAGAACTTGATCTATCCGGAAATGAACTCACCGAACTCCCACCCGAAATTGGCAAGTTAACCCAGCTTGAAACGTTAACTTTGGGGAAATGGGACGAAGAGAAATGTGAATCGATTGGGAACCAACTGACAACCTTGCCCCCTGAAATCGCTGCATTAGTAAATCTAAAAACGCTTTCCCTCCGTTCCAACTCAATCAAAGAGATTCCTGAATGTATTGGGCAACTCACTAATCTGACTTCGCTTCACCTCAGGGAAAACCAAATCAGAGAGATACCGGAATGTATTGGGCAACTCACCAATCTGACTAGGCTTAACCTCTGGCACAACCAAATCAGAGAGATACCGGAATGTATTGGACAACTCACCAATCTAACTATGCTTTACCTCTGGGAAAACCAAATTCAAGAGATTCCTGAATGTATTGGGCAATTAAGTAATCTGACAGGGCTTCACCTCAGGTACAACCAAATCAGAGAGATACCGGAATGTATTGGGCAACTTACCAATCTGACTGAGCTTATCCTCTGGCACAACCAAATCAGAGAGATACCGGAATGTATTGGGCAACTTATCAATCTGACTGAGCTTTACCTCAGTGGTAACCAAATCAAAGAGATACCGGAATGTGTTGGACAACTCATCAATCTGACTAAGCTTCACCTCAGGGCTAACCAAATTAGCGAGATTCCTGAATGTATTGGGCAACTCACCAATCTGACGGAGCTTATCCTCTCTGACAACCAAATCAGTGAGATTCCAATTGGTCTGGAAAACCTACCCAAGCTTGAAAGATTAGATTTGCAAGGGAATCCGTTGCCGATTTCTCCCGAACTGCTGGCAAACCTTAAAAATCCAGAGGCAATTTTCAACTATTGTCGCCGTCTTCGCAGCGGTGATTACGTCCCTTGAATGAAGCCAAGCTGTTGTTGGTGGGGCAGCAGGGCTGATTCATGTTCACCAGAGAATTTTCTGAAAGGTTGATTACTGCGTTTCTGTGAAAGTGACATTTGAGCAGAGCTAAACGAGTTTCCAATACTTTCAGATTTTCTCTCAAGACAATGAATCAGCCCTGCCTTGAACAGGGGGATACAAGGGGAGCGCTTTCGACTACAACCAAACGAAGCTTGCTGTAATCTTCAACCTAGTTTTTCTCGGATTTGAACTGACTCACAACCAATCCAACGCCAAGGAAACCCAAGGCCAGAGTTGCTGTCGGTTCAGGAACTCTGGGGAACTCAGCTTGAACAACTGTAAGAGCGACATCCGCAATAATGATATGACCTGTTGCCGTTGGATGCAGGAGATCAAAGAACAAGTATTCATCTGGATTTGGGAGTTCGGCACAGCCAATGCTCAAACAACTTGCGACTGCATCTAACCAACTATCCGTTACATTAGTCAAATTAAAGTTGGCGGGGTTGTCAATGATCGCATCAAACACCGTATTAACGTCAACTAAAGCAATATCGATCTCAGAGAGAGATTGATTCAAATTACCAATGCTGGCTTCCAAGCCTGTGTTATGAAATTCGGCTAAGGTGTTTAGACCCTCTGAATTGCCAAACTGACCGAGGGGGGTTTCACCTAAATCAGGCAAATTGACTGTCAGAAACTTCCGGGCTCCAACATCATACAAAGATTGAATTGCGTTTTCTAAGTTATCAACTGGAATGCTCGGATCAGTCTCCCCGGCGATCGCATAGTCATTTCCTCCTGCCCAGAGAATGTACAGCGCATCTGGATTGGCAGAGGTTCCGGTTGCCAAAAGGGGCTGAATGAAAGCTTCAAGTTGCTGTTGCAAGCCTGGAAGCGGTGCTGGGAAATCTGGAACTAAAAGATTCACAATATTGAGGCTGCCAGACGTTGCCCCGCCAAACGCAAAGTTAACGCCGTCAGGGGAGGGAGCTACTCCAACAAACGGCGAGGGGCTCAACCCCAGTTGTGGGGTTAATTGTTCAACCCAGGTCAAGCCGTTGGAAAAGCGCCCCTCAAAGAACAAGGGATTGTCAGGAATTGCTCCGCCTGTGAGGTTAAACAAATTACCAGGGTCAGAAATGCTATCTCCGAAAACATAAACCTGCTCAAACTCAAACGTTGCAGCTTGAGTGGGTAACGCAGCAACAACGCCTAGGGCAACGAATCCAATCACCGTCGAAGCGGCTCTCAATCTAGAGTCCAAGCAGATGCGATCTGGTTTCATAAGTGGTTTCATAGAATGCTAGCTCACGTAAAGAGTTGATTCGGGATACTGTTATGCTATGAACCCTAACATTCTTCCTGAGAGAACAATAGAGCCCTATGTAAAGTTTGACCTGAGTCTGTGTAAAAGTTTTGAAATCCTCTGAACATGATGCGAAACATGATGCAAAATCCCAACATGAATGCTCTTGACTGGCTGCTACTCTTAATGCTTTCTATGCTTTGGGGAAGTTCATTCTTATTTATTGAAATCGCGTTAAGGGAATTGCCGCCCTTTACCCTCATCTTTTTACGCATTAGTTTAGCTGCGATGATCCTGACAATTTTTGTGGTGCTGAGAGGACAAAAATTGCCTACTTCTCCTAAAATATGGCGAGACTTTTTGACGATGGGCGTGCTAAACAATCTGATTCCCTTTAGCTTAATTGCTTGGGGGCAAACCCAAATCGAGAGTGGATTGGCGGCGATCCTCAATGCTACAACTCCAATTTTTGCAGTTGTTTTAGCCCATATTTTGACCGTTGATGAGCGCTTAACCCTTAACCGAGGCATTGGAGTGCTTCTCGGGTTTATCGGAGTCGTGTTCCTGATTGGCTTGGATGCGTTGAAAGAATTAGGATGGACAAATTTAGGGCAGTTAGCAGTTTTATGTGCTGCCTGTTTTTATGCATTAGCAGGGCTTTATGGTCGTCGTTTTAAGATGATGTCTCCAATGGTTACGGCGGCTGGAATTCTCATCGGGACAACCGTAATGTTATTGCCAATTATGCTAATCATCGATCGGCCTTGGGATTTAAATCCGAGTATGCAAGCCAAAGGTTCCATACTGATTCTGGCAGTATTTGGAACAGCGATCGCGTATTTAATTTACTTCAAGCTATTAGCTCGTGTCGGAGCAACAAATGCCTTGCTCGTTGCGTTTTTAATCCCTGTAACGGCTTTATTTTTAGGGATATTTTTCCTGGGGGAAACATTGCGCTGGAATGCTTGGGTCAGTTTGGGATTAATTCTGACTGGACTGGCAGTTATTGATGGCCGAGGGATAAGGATATTTAATCCAGCCAGAACCCGTAAACGATAGCAATCCCAAATGAGGTGAAGGGCGCGGCCTTTTCCTAAGGCTGTTCTCTCAACCCCTTAATTTCTTGACTACGCCAAATCAAAGAGCAAGACTTCTGCTTCCGATCTAGCGTTCAAGGTGATCTTAGAGCGATCGCTGATAGCGGCTCCATCCCCTGCTGTTAACGTCATATCCTCCAGAACAACCTCACCTCGGGCAACTTGGAGCCAACCATAACGTTGAGGGGCAAAATGATAGGAAACCTGATGATTGGCAGGCAACACGGCTGCTGACAGGGTGACATCCTGATGGACTGTGAGGGAACCATCTCTACCATCGGGTGAGGCAATCAGGTGTAATTGGCCCGGAGTAGCTGGAACGTTAAATGCTTTCTGTTCGTAACTTGGAGCCAAGCCTTCCACCTGAGGCAGCAGCCAAATTTGCAACAGATGGACTGGATTTTGGGTAGATGGGTTGAATTCACTATGTTGAATGCCTGTGCCTGCACTCATGCGCTGTACCTCCCCCCGACGGATCACCTCCCCAGTTCCCAGGCTATCTTTGTGTTCTAGTTCCCCAGCTAAAATATAGGTAATGATTTCCATATCGCGGTGGCCATGAGTGCCAAAGCCCGATCCAGGGCTAACTCGATCCTCATTAATCACTCGTAAGGCTCGAAACCCCATATAATTCGGATCATGATAGCTACTAAATGAAAATGTGTGATAAGTATCTAGCCAATCCTGACTTGCATGACCTCTTTCCGTTGACTTTCGTAGTGTAATCATGGGAAAAACTCCTGTGTTTGTAGTCCTAATTCATCTATATTTAACTGTAAACAAATTCTTTCAAAATGAATAGTACGCACTTTTTTGTTCGCTAGTTTCCTAAAGGTAACCATGCAAGCACCTAACTCCAAATCCGAGAAATCTGGATGTCCCGCCGAAAGTACAATTTCTCTCCTCAGAGGTCGATGGAAGCTGCTGATTCTACGAGAACTGTTTCAAGGCGTAAGGCGTTTTAATCAGTTGCAACGATCGCTTCCAGGCATTACTCAGAAAGTGCTCACACAGCAGTTGCGAGAACTGGAAGTGGATCAATTACTCAATCGAAAAGTTTACCCAGAAATTCCACCAAAAGTTGAGTATTCTCTCACACCCCTAGGGGAAAGTTTGGAGTCTATTGTTCAGCAGATGCACGAATGGAGCGTGGAGCATCTGTAGCAGATCAGTCAGTCATGATTGATGAGATGTTTGTGGCGCGGTCTTTTGGCCAGGGCGGGCAAGATCACTCCACGTTTACACTTCAAGCGAGAACAGAAACGAGAACAGAATTGTAGAGATCCCCTGAAAAATCTTGCCAAACTGCCGCAGGAGGTCAACTGCAAAACTACAATAGAAGAAGCATTTGTGAAATTCCGAGTGTGGGCTGGCGGGCCGTTTTGCTAAGCTTTCGGCAAAGGTATCTGTTCCGTATCCCTGAGGTTGTTGATGAGCGATCGCTAACAAGTTCAATCGCCTGAATTTCATATTGTCTTTCAAAGTGTGGGTTTCTAAGTCATTGATAATTGATACACGAGCAACTATGTCGAAGTCTAAAGGGCAGCAAAACATCACAGGTCAAGAACCGAACCCTTCTCCTCAACTCCCGAGACTCAGCGGTTCTGAGATTCGAGAAACGTTCCTGAACTTCTATGCCGCACGGGGTCACAAGATTTTGCCCAGTGCTTCCCTTGTCCCTGAAGACCCGACTGTGTTGTTGACGATCGCTGGGATGTTACCCTTCAAGCCGATTTTTCTGGGACAACGACCCGCAGAAGTTCCCCGCGCCACCTCTTCGCAGAAATGTATCCGCACCAACGACATTGAGAATGTGGGACGAACAGCCCGTCACCACACGTTTTTTGAGATGTTGGGCAATTTCAGTTTTGGAGATTACTTCAAGGAGCAGGCGATCGCTTGGGGTTGGGAGTTGTCCACGGAAGTCTTCGGTCTGCCACCTGAACGGTTAGTTGTGAGCGTGTTTGAGGAGGATGATGAAGCCTTTGCCATCTGGCGCGACAAAATTGGCATTCCGGCTGGCCGGATTCAACGCATGGGAGAAGCTGATAACTTCTGGAAATCTGGCCCCACTGGCCCCTGTGGCCCCTGTTCAGAGATTTACTACGACTTCCATCCCGAACGGGGAGATGACACCATTGACTTAGAGGATGATACCCGGTTTATTGAGTTCTACAATCTGGTCTTCATGCAATACAACCGGGATGCAGCAGGCACTTTGACCCCATTGCAGAACAAAAACATTGACACGGGTATGGGGTTAGAACGGATGGCCCAAATCTTACAACAGGTTCCCAACAACTACGAAACAGATTTAATCTTCCCCATCATCAAAACGGCGGCAGATCTTGCTGGGATTGACTACACCAAGAGCGACGACAAAACCAAGGTCTCCCTAAAGGTCATCGGGGATCATGTGCGCTCCGTGGTTCACCTGATTGCGGATGAGGTGACCGCCTCAAATATCGGTCGGGGCTATGTGTTACGACGGCTGATCCGCCGGGTCGTGCGTCATGGGCGGTTGATCGGCATTTATACAAAAGGTATTGCAGGCAGCGTTTTTACCCCTCAAGTTGCGGAGACTGCCATTTTCCTATCTGAGGATGCTTATCCCAACGTGCGGCAACGAGCAGAGGCGATTACAGCAGAATTACAACGAGAAGAAGAACGGTTTTTAGAAACCCTAGAACGGGGTGAGAAACTGCTGGTGGAAATGATGGCGAAGACCTCTGCCAACCTGGAGAAGAAGGACGATCAAGTCTTAGGCAAAGATCTTCCCTCCCAAACCCCCCTTGTTAAAGACATGATTTCCGGGGAGGATGCGTTTATTTTGTACGATACCTACGGGTTTCCGTTGGAACTCACCCAGGAAATCGCCGAGGAAAATGGCTTGACCGTTGACGTGGCAGGGTTTGAAGCTGAGATGGAGGCCCAACGCCGCCGCTCTAAAGATGCCCATGAAACCATTGATTTAATGGTTCAGAGCAGTCTCAACAAACTGGCAGATATTCATCCAACGGTCTTCCTAGGATACACTGAACCCGCTGTAAAAGCCGAAGTCGCAGCGGTGTTAGTTCAGGGTCAGGTGGTTGAATCTGCCGAACCGGGAGCAACCGTTCAAATTGTGCTGGATCAGACTCCCTTCTACGCTGAATCCGGGGGACAGATTGGCGATCGCGGTTACTTGAGTTACGGCGACCTGGTAGTTCGCGTGGAGGATGTCAAGAAAGAATCCAATCTCTTCATTCATTTCGGCACAGTCGAACGGGGAACCCTTTCTCCAGGGATGACTGTAATGGCCCAAATCGATCGGGCTTGTCGTCGTCGGGCTCAGGCAAATCATACGGCGACTCACTTGTTGCAAGCGGCCTTGAAATCCTGGGTGGATGACTCAATTTCCCAAGCAGGTTCCATGGTGTCTTTTGATCGGCTGCGGTTTGACTTCAACAGTCCTCGCGCTTTAACCGCAACAGAAATTCAACAGGTGGAAGATCAGGTCAATACTTGGATTGCCGAGGCCCATCTGGCAACTGTGGCCGAAATGCCCTTAGAACAAGCCAAAGCCAAGGGCGCAACTGCGATGTTTGGAGAGAAGTATGCTGAGGTTGTGCGAGTCGTGGATTATCCTGGGGTATCCATGGAACTCTGCGGCGGCACCCATGTGGGCAACACGGCAGAAATTGGTCTGTTCAAAATCATCTCGGAAACGGGGATTTCCTCAGGCATTCGGCGGATTGAGGCCGTTGCAGGACAGGCCGTGTTGGATTATCTGAATGTGCGGGATAGCGTCGTCAAAGACCTGAGCGATCGCTTTAAGGCAAAACCCGAGGAATTACCAGAGCGCATCACCCAGTTGCAAACTGAATTAAAAGCGACCCAAAAACAGTTAGATGCAGTCAGAGCAGAATTGGCGATCGCAAAATCTGACCAGCTAGTGGATACGGCTGAATCTGTCGGTGAGTTCAAGATTTTAGTGGCAGAACTGCCCGGTGCCGATGCTGACTCCTTGAAAACTGCTGCCGAACGGTTGCAATCCAAATTGGGAGAGAGTGCTGTTGTTCTAGGTTCTGCACCAGAAGCAGACAAGGTGAGTTTGGTGGCAGCGTTCAGTCCGACCGTTTACAAGGATAAGAAACTCCAAGCTGGCAAGTTCATCGGTGAAATTGCCAAAATCTGTGGCGGCGGCGGCGGCGGACGACCCAACTTAGCTCAAGCAGGCGGACGCGATCCAGGTCAGTTGGCAGCGGCATTAGCACAGGCGAAAGTCCTGTTGATTGAAGGGTTGCAATAGTTACTAATCAGCGTTCTATCTTCTTTTGAGCCGTCAACCACTGACCGGACTGTAGGAATATTCTTCCTCCCGATTCATACCCTGGGACTGATTCACGAAATTTTGGACGAGGTTGCGGTATTCTCTCAGGGTGGTGTCTACCCAATCCCGGTTGTGGCTATTGGCATACAGATGAACCAAAGGCTCTCCAGCATCCGGCAAGATTAACACCCAGTTGTCATCCCGATAGTTGAGCAACTTCACACCGTCAATCAGCTCGATCTGGCCCTCAGTATAACTTTCAACTAGATAACGCATCAATCTTCCCTTAATTGCCCAAGGGCAGCGAACCGCATAGCATCGGTGAATAACATGGGGCAAGTCAGCCCGGATTTGCGTCAAGGATCGTTCCTGAGTCGCCAACATTTCGATGATTTTGGCAATGGCAAACATGGCATCAAATCCCGGATGAAACTGGGGAAAGATAAATCCCATCTCCCCACTGCCCCCCATCACAACGTTGGGATTGGTGTGGCAGGTCTCCATGATGGCAGTTGGATTAGCTTTGGTGCGTAATACCTTGGCATCATGACGGCGGGCAATCTGTTCCACAGCTGAAGAGGCATTGACGGGGACAACAACCGTGCCGCGAGGACTGGCCGTTAACACCAGATTCACCATCAGGGCCGTTAACAGTTCACTGCGAATCGGACTGCCCGTTTCGTCCACTAGGATAAACTGTTCTCCGTTGGCATAGACCTGAACGCCAAAAGTAGCTCGCAGGGCTTCCACCACCCGACCCAGTTGATCCAATAAGTTTTCTCGCTCTTCGTTTGACACCGCAGTCTGGCCCAAACTAGCATTTAACACTACGGCATCACACCCAAACTTGGACAGCAACCGGGGCAAGATTGCGCCAGAAACCGCATAGACATAGTCAATCACCACTTTGGCATTGCTGTGGCGTAGGGCTTCAACGTTGAGGTGGCGTTCAAAGCTAGCACTGTAGGTATCCCCCACATCCGAACGATAGCTCATGTTGCCAATTTCTGTAATTTGGGCTCGCCGGAGGTCTTCCTTAAAGTACGCGCCTTCAATCTTTTTCTCTTTGGCCTTGCTGATGTTAATTCCCTTACTGTCAAAGAGTTCGATGAGGATTTGATCCCCGCGATCGGGGGAAAGGCGCACATGGATACCTCCTGCCACGTTCAAGTTTGAAATCACCGTGCGGGTGACTGGAATCGCTGTGGACTCCAGGTTTAACACATTGACCCCAACAGACATCAACCCTGCCACCATCGATCGCGTCACCATGCGAGAAATTCGCCGTTGATCTCGGGAAACTGCCACTGTTGCGCCATATTTGAGGGTTGATCCGTAGGCTGCCCCCAACTTCACGGCAAATTCAGGGGTAATGTCAATGTTGGCGAGTCCCTGCACCCCCCGCTGACCAAACAGATTTCGTCTGGCGGTGTTGCCCCAGATCAAGTTAATGTTCAGGGTTGCGCCGGATTCAATCTTCTTGCTGGGCCATACTCTTACCCCTGGACTGATTTTAGCTTCTTCGCCAACGGTAGACAGCGAACCCACAACAGCCCCTTCTAAAACATGGGCGCGGCGATCCACTCGAGTGCCCCGAGCGATCACACAGGCCCGCAAGTGAACATCGTCTCCAACAATAGCCCCATTCCAAATAATCGGACGTTTGAGGTTGGCATCGGCTCCAATCGTAACGTTATCGCCAATCACCGTCCCGGCTTCAATCTCCACTCTTGGCCCGATCCGACAGTTCCCTCCAATCAGAGCTGGCGCTTCGATTTTGGCCGTTTCGTCGATAAATGTATTGTCTCCCACCCAGAGACCGGGCGATCGCTCTTCGTAGGCCATATCCAATGCCACCTTTCCCCGGAGAGCATCGTATTGGGCTTCCCGATAGACATCTAGGTGGCCCACATCGCACCAATAGCCCTCGGCGATGAAGCCATACATGGGAATTTCTTTTTCTAATAAGATGGGAAATAGATCCTTAGAAAAATCGCTCTCTTGATTTGCAGGCAAATAGTTGAGGATTTCTGGCTCTAGGATATAGGTGCCAGTATTCACGGTATCAGAGAATACTTCGCTGGTGGAGGGCTTTTCCAAAAACCGTTGGATGCGATGATTTTTATCGGTAATAACCACACCAAATTCCAGGGGGTTCGGAACATGGGCCAGAATCAAAGTTGCCTTTGAATGTTGGCGCTGATGAAACTGAATGGCAGCACTCAGATCACAATCAGTAATGCAGTCGCCACTAATAACCAAGAAAGTGCTGTCTAAAAGTTCCTCAACGTTCTTGACACATCCTGACGTTCCTAAGGGTTGATCCTCCTCAACGGCGTAGGTAATTTGCACTCCAAAATCACTGCCATCGTGAAAATACTCCCGCATCACATCTGGCAAATAGTGAAGGGTGACAATCACTTCCCGAATCTGATGTCGCTGCAGCAGGTTCAGAATATGCTCTGCAATTGGACGGTTGAGGAATGGCACCATCGGTTTGGGTAAATCACAAGTCAACGGTCTCAACCGAGTTCCTGAACCACCTGCCATTAGCACTGCTCGCATAGAGTCCTCCTAAACAGACCTGTAAGATTTAACTAAGATTTAACAAAAGTCAATTAAAAATCGCATCAACAACAACTTGTCAGAACCTGTTTGAAAAGGGATCGGCTGGGTTTCAATCCCTTACCGATCCCTCCTAGCTCCCCATGAAAGAAGGGAAATCAGCATCAACATCCTTCTTGCCCGGGGGGATTGGGGGATCTAAATGTTTTTTTTGCCGACAACGAGAGTTTTCAAACATCCTCTACGACGAATTCATAATAATGAATTTGTAAGGTGAACTCGCAAGAAGTGTAAACAGTAAAAAGTATTCACCGTTTGCAGCAATTAACCCCACAACTTAAACCCAAACTGAAAAACTTCTGCTGGTAAATCAGACTCATCAGACTATGGATAGATTTTATGCATAAGTTTTCAAGGTTCTTGTGTACTAAGACACTTCAACTGTCTGATCAAGGATATTTATTCGTCTTGAAGCTAATTTTATCACCTTCATCTAAATCGATTTTCTATCCCTGGGTAGAAAGGCCAGAGGATTCAGAGAACTTGAAACAAGTTTCAGTAAACAAACCTGCAAAAGTAGAGTGTTTGATTGATCCCCCTACTAGATTGCTTAAAACCAAGTCAATTTGCTTAAATTTCAGAGTTTGAGAACTTTAAGGCTATCAAATTGTCATACTAAGCTAAAGCTTAACTGATTTTCTTCATTTTACCAATCTTCAATTTCCAAGGCTTGACAAGCCGCTTGAATTAAGCAGGAGAAAAAAGGCTGAGAAAGATCAATCGTTTTTGCTTCTCCTCTGCTGCTTCCTAATGCCCCCATCTGATGTCCTACAGGAATAGCTAACACCTGTCCTTGCGAATTTTGAATTCGTAATTCCTGGAAAGAATCGACTTGAACTAAACTGCAACAGTATTGGCGATCGCCGTAATAAAACTTCTTTAGACCGCAGGGCGGAGTGGATGGCAGCAGGGCAGGTTGGGGTAAGCGCGCCCCTAAAAGATCGAGTTCTACCGTTGTTCGATCATTCCAGGTATTTTCTCGCAATTGATAGGCAATATCAAGCATAGAGGGCAAAGGAAAATAATCTCCCCAACGCCACGCGATCGCCTCAAGGGTTGGCAGGACTGTCAAGGATTCAGTTGCCGGAGATTCTAAAGATAGGGTGAGTTTAATATGACCTTTTCCAATCAATCGTTGACGAACAACTCGAGCATTCGCAGTCCAAAAAATAGGGGGCTTGTTCTGAATACCACAGGGTTGAAATTGATTGATTTGTTGATATAAATTCCAATCAATTTCGGATAGATTGACTTGGGCATCAATGGTGATCAACGGTTTCAAATGGTGGGGATCTAGACACTGATGGGCAAATTCCCATAGACGAGACTGAAATTGTTCTAAGTTTTCGGCAGGCATGGAAAACCCTCCGGCGGCTTGATGCCCTCCAAACTTACCCAGTAAATCTTGACAGAATTGTAATGCTTCAAATACATGAAATTCAGGAATGCCTCGGGCAGACCCTCGAATCATTCTAGGGGCTTCGGGTTCCGTCTCATCTTCATAGGTTCCAATGAAGACTGGAACTCCATAACGTTCAACCAATCGGGACGCAACAATGCCAATCACGCCATGATGCCAACCGGGTTGCACAATCACTAATACTCGAGCTTGCTTGAAGTTAAGCTGGCGCTGTTGACACCAAGCAACTGCTGCTTGTTCAATCGCTTCACAAAGGTGTTGGCGCTGTTGATTGACCTGTTCACATTGCATGGCCCGTTCTAAAGCAATGTCTGGATCATCGGTTGTGAGTAATTCAATCACAATTTGTGGGTCTGCAATTCGACCTACCGCATTAATTCTTGGCCCCAAACGAAAGCCAATATCATCCGGTTTCAGAGGGGCCTGAGCTTTAGAGTTCGAGGATTGAGAAGTGGTGTAACTTGCAGGCACACTGCCAATCCCAGTCACTTGAATTAAGGCTTGAATCCCAGGAATTTGAGAGACCGGTAATCGCTGTAATCCCCGTTTTACCCAGCGACGGTTCACTCCTTGTAAAGGAGCCAAGTCGGCAATTGTTCCTAAAGTAAATAACTCCAGTAAGGGATTGACTAATCCCTGAAGTTTGTTGAGGCGTTGTGCTAAACAAATCGCCAAAATATAAGCTACTCCAACTCCAGCCAAACCTCGATAGAGAGACGTTTCATCAATTAACTTTGGATTTAAAATAGCGTGGGCTGGGGGTAATTTTGGCGGCAAATCATGATGATCGGTGATAATGACCGTTAATCCTAATTCCCTGGCGCGAGCAACGGGTTCATAGGCAGAAATCCCATTATCAACGGTCAGAATTAATCGAATATTTTCTCGGTGAAATTCCTCAACGATGCGACAGTTAATCCCGTATCCTTCCGTCATCCGACTGGGAATGGCATAGCTGACGTTTGCCCCTAGCCAAGAGAGCGATCGCATTAACAAAGCCGTACTGGTCATCCCATCTGCATCATAGTCCCCACAAATCGCAATTTTTTCCTGCTGGGCGATCGCGTGATGCAATAACGTAACACTGGTTTCTAGATCTGGAAATGCTTCGGTTGGCGAAGGTAAAGTTTGGGATTCTGGATCAAGGAAAATTTTAGCAGGATCAACGGTATCAATTCCACGATTAATCAACACTTGTGCTAAAAGAGGAGACAATCCAGTGGTTTTCGCTAATGCTTCGGCTTTCTGGGGATTTGAGGGGAAAATAGACCAGCGTTGATCCGGTAACTTAGGAGAAGATGGCACAGTAGAAGATGGCAAAGTGGGGAATGAATAAAGAATACGACTGTTGAGTTGAAGAATGATTCACCCATTCTATCGAACTCATGCACTTTACGGCGGGCATGGCAATCACCCTAGGTGCTGACAATACTAGTTTATCAAGTCGGCGACTTGGGGCTACAACCGGTAACCGGAAGCGGGCATTTTGCCTGTGCAGGCTAGTAATACCAAGTTGTTTCACATGTATTAGCGTATTAGGATGGGGGAATATTGATAAAGAAAAATTGCGATTCTGAGAAGACGATGTCAGAATAGTTAAGGTGATTGGGGGGTTTTTTAATCCCCATTTGCTTCTTACATCCGCTGGACTAAGATCCTTCTGCCTCCGAATCTGCCTGATTGAGAGGGACTGAAAGAGGATCATCTAGAGCTCAGGATCATCTTATTGTTAACTTGGTATAAGTTGAGTTGGTTGTGGCAAGTGATCGGACTCGCTCTGTTCCGAGATACCCGAGTTGGCCAGAGGGCTTTTCCTTTGCCTCGACTTATTATGGTCTTTTAGGGCTGCATCCCTCTGCTTCGGCCCTTGAGATTCGCAGAGCCTATCGGGAACTGAGTAAGCGGTATCATCCTGATACAACAGCCCTTCCGCAGACAGTTGCAACTGTAAAATTTCAGGAGATCAATGCAGCCTATGCAACCCTGAGCAGCCCTGAGGATCGCCTAGCTTATGATTACAAAATTCGTTACTCTCGCTACACCGTGATTCAACCCTCGGTTGATTTAGATCAATCCGCTTTTGTCAATAGTTCAAGGCAATCATCACCCCCATATCTCGACTCAACCGATCGACCTCTTTCATCTGGAGAACTGTTCGCTTTGATGATCATGGGGCTTAGCTTGGTGGGTTGTTTGATTTTGGCGATCGCAATTGGCCTGATTCGTTCAGATTTGCATCTAGAATTGATTCAGCCTCCTAGTTTAGTGATGCGATTCCTGGTTTGCTTCAACTTTTTTCTGTAGTTCGCAAATTTCTATTCCTTGATAAACCTCATGATCCTCGAACTTCCAAATCCTGATACGCCCTTATATAATCATCCTCTACCCAAAGTCGAAGATTGGCTGCGATCGCAAGGCTGTGAACAAGATCGGAGTGAGTTGCACCACTGGCAAGTTGAGCGTCCAACGTGGAAAGCTGATCTTTGGTTAGACATTGAGCAGTTAACGGTGTGCTACCACGATGCAGGCAATCAGGGTCAGGATATTCAACGCGCTTTCAAATATTCTCTCAGCCGTCAAGATATCGAAGCGGCTGTCTTCTCTGGGCCATAACGGTCAACCCTGATCTGACTGACTACACCTTGCCAAATCGTCGTTCCCGCTGCTGATAAGAGCAGAGGGCACGATGTAGCTCCGTGCGGTCAAAATCTGGCCAGAGGGTATCCGTCACATAGATTTCAGCATAGGCCATCTGCCAGAGAAGAAAGTTGCTAATTCGCATTTCTCCACTGGTACGGATTAATAAATCCGGGTGACACAGTCCTGCCGTGTAGAGGTGTTTCTCAAACACGGCCTCGTCGATGTTTTCTGGTTGAAGCAGACCTTGTTGCACTTGAGTGGCGATCGCTTGACAGGCTTGGATGATTTCTTGTCGCCCTCCATAGTTCGTGGCTACGTTAAACAAGATGCCCTGATTGTTGTAGGTTGATTCCATAGACTCTTGAATTCGGGCCTGAAGTGAGTTTGGCAAGGCGTTCAGGTTCCCAACAAATTGAATGCGGACTTGCTCTTCCATCATTTCCCGCAGTTCCCGCATCAACACCCGCTCAAACAGCGCCATCAAAAAATCGACTTCTTCTAGGGGACGACCCCAATTCTCGGTTGAAAAGGCATAGGCCGTTAGGGCTCCTACTCCCCAGTCCTGACAACAGCGCAATAAATCTTTGAGGGTGTCCACCCCTTGACGGTGGCCCATTGTCCGGGGCAACCCTCGTTGCTTTGCCCAGCGACCGTTCCCATCCATGATCACAGCAATGTGCCGAGGTAATCGGTTTGGATCTAGATCAGTGGGTAATTCTTGTAAAACCTTTTGCTTAGCACTCATTATTTCTCCCGAGAAGCTGATGAACGAAAACGAAATACCCGTGAGATCAATGCTCGCCCCTTAGACCGAATCTGGTGCTTGAGGCTTCCAATTGAGATTGGAGGCTTGGTTCTATCGTCACCAGATGGAAATGCGCGAGCCTCTAGTAACTCTTTTAGTTTACTGCTAGTTAATGGTCGGTTCAGGATTCCTTTTTCAGCGAGAGAAATTGAACCTGTTTCTTCCGAAACTACAATGCATAAACATTTTGTCACCCGCTCCGTCATGCCCATAGCTGCCCGATGACGGGTTCCCAGTTGCCGGGAAGCCATTCGTTCAGATAGGGGCAGAATCACCCCTGCTGCCGCAATTCGGGAGGCTCGAATTAAGACTGCACCATCATGCAACAGAGT
Organism: Microcoleaceae cyanobacterium; assembly: GCA_051652765.1. Taxonomy (GTDB): domain Bacteria; phylum Cyanobacteriota; class Cyanobacteriia; order Cyanobacteriales; family Microcoleaceae; genus JBHJGO01. Next base: position 50,859 of record JBOFUV010000112.1, read on the forward strand.
TTTGGGCTGAAAAATGGTCTGTAAAAGCTCCCTGGAGACTTCTGCGTTGAGTTTCACCCCCGGCACTGAAAAGTCTCGTTCATCGATGGGACTTCCGGTTTCAATCACAATTAAAGCCCCGATCCGATTTTGTGAAAGTTCTTTAATCGCTTCTACAATTTGGTCAATCACATTATCGGGTTCAGGAATGGCTTTTCGACCCTGACCAAATAATTGCAGGACTTCTCCACGTCCCAATTGCTCTAGAAACTGGCGAAATTCTGACTGGAGCATGACGGCCATGGCAACCGCTGACCCTGTGACCAAACTGTTCAGGGCAATATAGAGCAATCTCAGACCTGCCCAGTTACTGATTGCTGTTGCCAACATCAACAGGATAAATCCCCTGACCATCCAGAGGGTTCGGCGCTCTCCAATGATCACCAACACAATGTAGGCAACAGCAAATACCAGTCCAATATCAATAATGTGGATAAACCAGGACTGCATCCAAATAGGGCCAGAGCTTAGACCCGAACTCATTGAACGTTAATCAAAACAGCTAGAACTCGACCTTGCACTTTACATTTCACAACAGAGGGAAAATCTTAGGCAAATTGCACTTCCGCTAACCGTCAAATTCCCTAATCCGCTTTTCCCTGATCGTTCAGAGTGAAAACTTATCCCTCTATTGACAAAAGCCTCTCAGGCAAACGGTCTTGCCGAATCAGGTCTTGATAAGTTTCTCGTTCTAGGACAACATTATATTCTCCTCCTTGAACTAACAAAGCTCCGGGGCGAGGCAGACGATTATAGTTGGATGCCATGCTGTAATTGTAGGCTCCAGTCCCCATCGCAACAAGCAGATCTCCCGGTTGACACTGGGGTAATTGAGCAGTTTTAACGAGGATATCACCAGACTCACAATGTTTGCCTGCAATCGTGACAGTTTCTGTACAGGGCTCTGACATGCGATTGGCGACAACGACTCGATAGATCGATTGATAGGTGATAGGACGGGGATTGTCTGACATGCCGCCATCCACGGAGAGGTAAGTGCGAATTTCAGGAACTTGCTTTTGCGCCCCTATGGTATAAGCCGTAACACAAGCAGACCCCACCAGCGATCGCCCCGGCTCACACAGCAGCTTTGGTAGGGGTAATTGATGGTGTTGGCAAGCTTTCACAACGGATTCTGCAACGGTTTTAACCCATGCATGAATGCTCGGGGGATCATCTGCTTCGGTATAGCGAATTCCCAACCCCCCGCCAATGTTGAGTTCTGTCACAGGCAAGCCAGAGTGGGTCGCTTTACTGAGGGCTTCTACCATGACCTCCGGCAAGTCAGCATGGGGTTGTAGCTCAAAAATCTGAGAACCAATGTGGGCATGGAGACCTGTGCAAGTTAGGAAGGGCTGTTGGCTAATGGCAGCAAAGACTGCGTCTAGTTGGTTCGGATCAAAACCAAATTTGCTGTCCAAGTGCCCTGTGCGGATATATTCATGGGTGTGGCATTCAATTCCAGGGGTGAGGCGCACCATGACTCGAACTGGAGCCTGAATCGTTCCGTCCTGAATCAACTGGGACAGCATCTCCAAGTCAAGCCAGTTGTCTAAAACAACGGTACAGCGATGCTCAACTGCAAGTTGGATTTCGCTCCGGGCCTTATTGTTGCCGTGGAGGTAGAGTTTCCCCGGATTAACTCCCGCTTGTAGAGCTGTAAAAAGTTCCCCCCCAGAGACAACATCAATTCCCAGACCCTCACTGGCTACAATGGCGCAAATTGCCAAGCAGTTCCAAGCTTTGGAGGCATAGAGGACGAGGGATTCACCTGGATAGTACTGCTGAAAGGCTTCTCGGTATTGCCGACAGGCTGTTCGCAGGGTTGCTTCATCCAAGATGTAAAGGGGAGTACCAAACTGCTCTGCTAGACGCTGAACATCACACCCCCCAATTTCGAGGTGATCTTGTCCATTGACCCTGGCAGTTAGAGGCAGGAGTTCTTGGTTTGGGGAGGTGTCTGAGGTAGGATTTTGAGGTAAGTATTGAAGTCCAGAGTGTTCCACGGGATTCCTTGCGCTATGGATTTTAGTTTGAACGATGCACTTAGGCTTGATATAGTGATTCCCCTTGAATTGTGAACGTGGGGTGGACATCTTGCCTGAGCAGGCTAGAAACCCGAACCACAGGCTTTCATAAATTATTTGAGGTTACTATAGCGAGCTTTAGTTCATCATTTTAGTCCATAGCTTTAGCTTATAACTTCAGCTCATAACTTCAACTCATAACTTCAACTCCAGCTTTAACGAGTTCATGCTAGAACTGCGACCTTTAACCCTAGACCAACTTCCAGCAGCCGTTGAACTCGATCAGTGCTGTCTCGGGGGATTGTGGACATTGCAGGGCTATCAACGGGAGTTAGAAAGTCCCAATAGTGAACTGTTAGCCTGGGTACAGCAGGGAGTTCAGCGAAGAGAAACCCCTCTAATGGAGAAGCAAAACCCTAACTCAGCCCCCTTCGAACGGCCCATTTTTGAAGTTGGCTTAGAGGCTAACGGATCAAAACCAGTATTGAATCTTGCTGCCGAAGTCACTTTAACACCTCATTCCCAAAGCATTATTGGCCTAGGCTGTCTTTGGGCAATTCTAGAGGAAGCCCACATTACGCTTTTGGCAATTCACTCTGACTATCAAGGTCGAGGCTTGGGTCAGGGGATGCTGTATGCATTGCTGCAATCCGCTTGGCAACGAGGGTTAGAGCGAGCAACCTTGGAAGTTCGAGCCTCGAATCACCCAGCCCTGTCTCTCTATCAAAAATTTGACTTTAAATTGGCAGGTCAGCGAAAAGCTTACTACCAAAATCCCACAGAAGATGCGTTGATTCTCTGGCGTAACGGCTTGCAATACCCCAGCTTTGTAGAAACATTAAAACTTTGGCGAAAACAGGTGAGCGATCGCTGGTCATCTACATCCGTAAATCCTCGTCAAGATTAATTTATTTTATTTTATTTTAATTAATCTTGTCATTTGTCTTGTCACTAAGCTGATCTGTATTTCAGCAGCTATTTTTAAGACTGAGCCGACAAAACCAGAATGCAAACCAAATTAATTTTATCCTGAAGCTTTCATTCTCTTTATAACACTTGATAAGTATTGCTTGTATCTTTGAGATTTTTGGCGTATTTGCTTGCATCTCGAAGAAAACTTGCTATAACTGGTATACGGGATTGTGATTAAGGATTCATTGTTGCCTCTGAGTTAAGACTTGAGAAATCAGGGCTTGTTCGACCTGAAGATTGATTGGTCTGAAGCAATTTGTGTAATGTAGCCAAGCTTTCATACTATTTTTTATATCCCAAGTAATGAATTGCCTGCTGTATCTAGATATCTGTTTTTTTTAATCCCTCTTTCTAGAAGAAAACTGGTATGTGAAGATGGCTGCCCAGTCGTTTAGGCACTTCTATTTGAGCAACTTATGCACCCACTGTTAGGCAACTCATTCGATAATACGTTTAGTTCAAAATATCTAATTCAAGTCAGTCCTCCGAGAGGGGCTCGTCGAGATTTACCCAATGTTTATCCTCCAGGTTCAGGAACTAACTTACAAGGAGGAGAAATCATTCCGATCTTTCTTATATTTGCCCTGTTCTTAATCTGGGGTGAGAAACCCAAGAAAAAAGAAGAGAAGAAAGACGACATGCAACTCTTTAGGCGAATCACCATAGAGGAGCCCAAAAAATAAGCACGCCTATGCAGAATTCCTCTAGAGAATCCTTGCCTTAGGGAAAAAAATTGTAGAGTGAGCGTTAGTTAGTCTAAAATTTAGCTGAATCTTTATTAGGTAGTCTGAAGTTTAGTTAATCTAAAGTAATGATCAGCAAAACGCTCTGATCTACAGGGCAAATATTTAACCATGGATTTTGCTACTCCCTTTCAACCAGGCCAAATCGTCTATTTGAAGCATGGTGATTTCTGTTTGTATGCAGAAGCGATCCAAATTGTTCTGGAACGTCAAGTTTGCTGGGTGCGGCCCTTGTTAATGGTTAAGTTGGCCCCCGATCAACTTAACCACAGTTTGCCCTCTCCAACAGAGCCGCAGTTTCTGTGGTCTGACTTGCGGCAAAGTCCCGATTTAATTTGGCCCTTACACTTATTTCAGGCCGCTTTGGATACTGAGGTAATCCCGCTATTGGCACAACTCAGCCCTGAAGATGAAAAAACAACTATTTCCCCGACTGCCCATCAACAACTGCGAGTCTTTATTGATCAAATCTGGCATGACTATGCTGATGCTTTCCATCCGATGGAAACTCATGATTCAGAGAGCTGAGAAAAGCTTGATCCCCAGCCATGGTTCGTAAGTTTATCCGGTATCATCGTTACAAAAAATTCTGGATTACTCTTTTGGGAACTTTGATCCTAGGGAGTTTAACGGTTGCAGGCTACGTGTTTTCCGAACTCCTGAAATCTTCAACAGTTGAGCCATTAAACTCTGTAAAGCTTGAGTCGGTTCACACTAATCTCTCCAAACCAGTCGATTGGTTCACCCAGAATTCCCAACCGAGTTCCTGTGGCAGTCCAAGCAGCGGGCCAACAGATAATGCGATCGCTGCTTATTACGGTCAAGCCGCAGAGACTTGGACAGATCAAATCCGCTGGAACTGCGTTTACAACATCAATGATTTTCCAGGGTCAAACTTAGTCACTCGGTTTAATCTAGCGAGAGATGCAGCGACAAAAGCAGGAGGTGTTGTTTATTTCCCAGCAGGAACCTACATTTTTACAGATAGCATTATCCTAAAAAATGGCGTAATTATTCGGGGAGAAACACCAACAATTCCAGCGGCAATTTCACCCAGTTATCGCCCAGAAACTCAATTTATTTTCCCTAAATACGAACCTCAGAACTCGGGTAATGGTACGCCAAATTCAACCGCATTTAAAAAAATTAAAACACAAGTACCGACAAAAGATAGCAATATTGGGTTAGTGAATCTCGATATTAATCGAGCTGCAATTTCCATCTTGGATGATGTTCATAGCAGCCAGAATCAAACTGTTCAGAACCAAACTGTTCAGAATCAAAATATTATTATTTTCGGTATTCGGAGTAACAATGTTGCCGCTCCTGATCCAAAGGTTCCAGATCTTTCATTTCAAAATTCTTGGCAGCGGTATAGCTATCGATTTGCCGCTAATATTGAAATTGCGGCCCTGCAGAATATACTCGTTGCTAATAATCGCTTGAATGACAACATTACTGATAACTTTGAACAGCCCGGTTATCAACTCAAAAGCCAAGATAAAAAGTCAGTAATTACCTATAGCAATGGTAAAAAAGCAATATTTCACTATGGCAATCATTATGGAATTGTTGTGAATCGGTACAGCAAAGGAGAAGGATTTAAACTTGCTGCGACCCCTCAAACAGAACCGGATTTATTCCGAAAAGGAATCGTGATTCAGGACAACTGGGTTTATCACACGATGAGGGTTGGGATTCAGGCTTCTGGACAAGGTTTAGTCATTAAAAACAACCAAATTAAGGACGAACCCAATAAACAGTGGTGGCTTGATCCCACTGGAATGAAAGCAGCAACGGGCGCTGTAACCTTAGAAAATCGGGGCATTGATTGGTCAGGATGGAATGTTGTGATTGAAGGCAATCAATATGAAGTCTATCGCCATAGAATTGGCGATACAGGATATCTGAGTGTAGATGGAGAAGGTATTTTAATTCAAGAATGCTGTGGTGGAACAACGGTTAAGAATGCTATTATCCAAAAAAATCAAGGCAACGCTTATATTGGACTTTACAAAGTTCGGGAGATTGAGAGCGTTAAAATTGTCGATAATCAACTAACAAACGCTGATATTTTAGTCCTGGCAGACACTAACGCTAGCCCCTATAGGATGAACAATCTTCAGATTATTAAAAATAAGGTTGATGGGAACATTATCGCGAAAGCAAGTCAAGGGGGTAAAGATAATTTAATCCAGAATAATTTTGGTAATAATCAAGGGAAAATAGAGCATTCTTGCCATATTCAAGTGATTGACAATCAGGGATTTGAAGTTAAGCCTTGCAGTATTTTTAAGTGATCTCCAACTTCTCATTCTGACATGTTTTGGAGGTGATTCAAAAAATAATTGAACTCACCATAAACTCAACTGAATTGATTCTGAATTAATTTGATCCCATGGCAAGGGGGGGACTGAAATTTTTTCTCGCTCTAATAAATGTTGAAAACAACGAGCGTTATGGGGCGATCGCACTTCTAGGGGACAATGAACAAAAAAGTAGATTTGAGTTCCTTGGCTTAACCATTGGTTGATTTTCAGGCTCCACTCCTGCAAAAAAGCTTGGTTAACAGACATTTCAGGATGGGAAATAAAGCGAACCAGAGTGAAAGGAGCCGTAAGACAAAAAGGAACTGGAACATTTGGCTTTTTCCGCTCTAAATTGATTAGAACTTCATCAGTTGGATTTAAGTAGATCGGGCGTGAGTCAAGGAGTACTCGACCAATTTTTAACTTTTGTAAAAGAGAATTCAGTTGAGTAGAATAAGGGTCTTGAAACCAATCTAGATGTCGAACTTCCAATGCTAAAGCAGTCCGATCTTGAGGCCAAGCTTCTAGGAAAACCTGCAAATCTTCTAAATGAGTTGGCGCGTATTGAGCAGGAAGTTGAGCAAAAATCGGCCCTAAACGAGTTCCCAAAGCCTGCATTTGATCTAAAAACTCTAAAGCTTGCGAAATTTTTGGTGCTAATAACCCTGTGTGGGTAATTTCTCTGGGGAGTTTGAGGCAAAACTTAAAATCGGCAGGGGTTTGTTCAATCCATCGAGATAGCGTTTTTAAACTAGGAACTGAATAAAATGTTGTGTTTCCCTCAACGGTTTTGAAGCGATCGCCATATAGCTTGAGAAAATCAGTAGTTCGGCTACCGGGAGGATAGAACTCCCCAACCCAATCTTTGTACGCCCACACTGCACACCCGATCAAAAACTGTGGAGAACTGAATGTATCAGCAGAATATATCACAGCAAGACCAATAAATTCCTTGCACTTGATCGTAACCCATAACCTGAATCTATGACTTAAGGAGACTTAAAGAAAAGTTTTGTAGACTAAAGTTTTGTAGCCTAAAATTCTGTAGAACGTTGCTAATCAAACACCCCCTTGACCTGAGCAACCCTAGAGATTTAGTATCCTCAGACTTCAATCTTGTCCAAGGCTTCATAGTATTGTTTTGCAATTGTTTCAGGGGTTAGCTGAGCTTCTAGATAACGCCGTCCTGAATTCCCCATCGTTTTTACCATCTCAGGATTGGCAACCATGTGACGAATAAACTGAGCAAGCTGCATTCCTGCCCCATTGTTAAAAGTGGCCCCACATTTTGCTTCTTTAATCAGTTGACGCAGGTAAGAATGAGGCTCACAAATGGCAGCAACAGGCCGTCCAGCAGCTAGAATTCCATACAATTTACTAGGCGCAACTAATCCTTCCATACCAACACTAACACTCACAAGGGACAGATCACAAGCTGTTAAGGAGTAAGGCAAATCTGCTTTTTCTTGGTAGTCTAAAAATAAGCAGTTTTCTAATCCCAATTCCTTGACCTTACTCATGCAGAATTCTCGTTTTGCACCCCCACCAATGAAAACAAATTGAACCGGTTCATCTTGAAGTTCTGTAGCTGCTTTCATGATAGTGTCCATATCATGGCAACGCCCCATATTACCCGAGTAAAGGACTGTGAATTTGTTCACCAAATCAAATTTTTGAGCAAACCAATTTCTTTGTTTACTGAGAGGCTTGATTGAATTTGGATCAGCCCAATTGTGAATGACAGAAATTTTATCTTCAATGCCGGGACATTTAGCTGTGATTCGATCTTTCATGGTTGAACTGAGAACAATGATCGAATCCGCCTTTTTCCAAACTTGACAATTCAACCAGTCCCAAAGCCTAACTAGCATGTGATTCTCTGAGAGAACGCCAAGCCCAACGGCAACATCAGGATACAAATCATAGAGTAAGCAGGCATAGCGCTGACCAAAACAAAGATTCGCTAGATATCCCAAAATTGGCAAGTAAGGAGGTGCAGTAGTAATCAATAAAATCTGGGTTCGATTGACACTTCTCAACAAGCGCAGGGCAGTTCTGAAGCAAAAAAATAAACCATTCAGGGCTTTTCCTCGAATTCGATTTGACCACATACGAGAAGCACGAGTTCTTCGAACTGAAACTCCACTGCAGACTTCTTTTTGAGGAGCAGATTCCTGCTGAAAAGCATATCCGGGTTGCCCAGTAAAGACTCGAACTTGCATCCCTAACTGCTGTAATTGCACTGCAAGTTCTGCAATCAGTTGCCCTGTAGCTGCGAAATCTGGTGGGTAAAATTGAGTGATGATTAAGAGTTGGCTAAGTTTAACGCGCTCTTGAGATGAACTGAATGTTTGCTCAAATGCATCATATTGCTTCAGACGAAATTGAGGCAATGTTGAATAGTTTTGCATGGTGACGTCTGTAGTAAGGTTGACGTTTATTGAAATCTTTCAATAGTCACTCCTTTCTACAAAGGTCTAGGAAAACATCCGGAACACCATTCAGTTTATTTTGAGGTTTTTTGTAGAATAAGCTCTTGATATTTGTGAGAGTTTTCTTATAAAAATCAAGGGTTTAACATCATTTCAATAAATATTGATTTGAGAAAACCCCAAATGTAATGAGTACAGGATAAAGCTTAACTAGATAATCTTAAAAGCTTTAAATTTAAATCTATTAAACTTAAATCTATTAAACTTAAATCTTACAGACTTAAATCCATAAAAAAAGAATCAACTATTCTAACTCTCCTAAGAAATTAGACCCTTGAAGATAGCCTAAATTTTCCGGATGACCAATTTAATAAATTGCGTTAAAACACGCTATTTCTATGAGAAGACGTTCTAATATATAAAAACAAAAATTGATCAGAACAACCTACTGTCAGTAAGTCTCTAACTGACTGAAGTCTGGTTCAGATCCGACATAACATTAATCTACTTCGATTGATAGGCTGATATGACAATCAAGAATGTGTCATAAAATACCTGTAGTGCAAAAGTTCCTAATCAGTAACTTCTAGCAACAGTAGAATGCATGAAGAGAAAAGTTCTAGATTGCAATCACGCATAACAATCCCCCTACGGCTCCTGAAAATCTTTCAGTATTTGGATACTATCCTAGAATCCTTCTAGAAAAACAGGGGTCTATGTAAAATCTCACAGGGTGTTTTGTAAAGCTTTAGTGAAGTTCAATGTCTCGCGCAACTTATCTTGCCTCTTGCCACAAATACCAACTTAAACCAGCGAGAAGGCAGCTTGCAAGAGTCACGTACAAGATTCCAATTGGAATTCCAGCAACGGCTAAAGCTAGACTGCCCACCCAAAACGTAAGAGCATAGATTACTAATACACTGGAACGCTGTGATAAACCTGCTTTCAAGAGTCGATGATGGAGGTGTCGCTGATCGGGATAAAAAGGAGAGCGACCGTCGAACAATCGAGCTACAATCACGGCTGACATGTCAACGATGGGAACTGCCAGAATCAGCAATGGCAGTGAAACAATGGTCAGAGCCGCAGTTTTCACAAGGCCAATAATACCAACTCCTGCAATGATGAAGCCAATAAAATAGGAGCCCCCATCCCCCATAAAAATTTGTGCAGGGTTGAAATTATAGCGGAGGAAACCAATCATTGCTCCGGTGAGGGCCGCAGCAATTAAAGCCGCCGCAGGTTGATCCATAAACAAACAAACAACAAGCATGACCCCCGCAGCAATGCCCGAAATTCCTGCTGCCAGTCCATCTAATCCATCCATCCAGTTGATTGCATTCACAACACCTGTCAACCAAATGACCGTAACGGGCAAGCTGAGCCATCCAATTTGGGTTAACCCTAAACCCGGTAGGGTGATGAATTCAATTCGAACTCCGACTAACCATACTAAGCTAGCAATACCGAATTGTAAAAACAGTCGAGTGAATGGTGATAACTTAAATAAATCATCAGCCAAACCAATGAGAAAAAATAAAAATCCCCCAATAACAACCCCCCAAAACTCCAATGATTTACTATCAGGAATAAATTCATATCTACCTAAAAACCATATCGCTATACTGGCTATCAAAGTGCCCAGGCAAATCGCAATTCCCCCTAGACGAACCATTGGCTTTTGATGTATCTTTCTGGGGTCAGGCTTGTCAAAATATCCGGTTCTGAATCCGATTTTTCTAATAACTGGAGTACTCAGAATTACAATAATGGCAGATAAAAAGCAGGCCAACCAAGGGTAAAACAGGGAATTCATAGAGTAAAATGGTGGAGAGGAGTTGGAAAACGAAAAATCTACTCCTCTCTACATTCAGCTCAGTAAATATCCGGAGAAAGGCATTGAAAAAGCTTTTTTAGTAAACTATTTTAGTAAACTATTTAAACTTTATAGAAAATAAAGATATGAACCTTTAAGATTCCTGATCCCAATTCATTCAGTCAGATGCAGTTTCTGGGAGTTGTAAATTTCCTATCTCCTATCAATCGTCATGTAACAACCCAAAGTGATTTGTAAAATGGGGTGAACGTGCTTCTTCTGGAGAACTTTTTCTCCCACTCCTCTCAAATCTAATGAACTGACTGAACTGCCTGATCAATGTTCTCTTGCATCACTCGTTGCTTGATGGGCTGGGCCGGGTTGCCCACATAAATAGTCATCGGTTCCAGCGATCGCCCAGTTACACTCCCAAGTCCCAAAACCGCACCTCGACCGACCCGGACTCCTGGCCCAACTGTAGATCGCGCCGCAATCCAACTACTTTCTTCTAAGTAAATTTCCCCAGTAACTAACTGAAAACCAGGATGACTCCAGTCATGATTTCCGGTACAAAGGTAAACATCCTGGGATAGACAAACGTGACTTTCAAGGGTGACGGAGACTAAATTATCGATCCAAACATTCTCCCCGATCCAAACATAGTCTCCAATGGTTAACCGCCAGGGAAACTTCACCCGAACTCCCGGCTTAATCCGCACACCCTGGCCAATTTTTGCTCCAAAACATCGGAGAATAAACACTTTAAACCCGGAAACGGGTAACCAATCGCTACGAGTCAGCAGATCGCCGATAAAGAACCACAGAATTTGTTGAATTAGGGGAGCGCCGGGACTGTAAGCTCCAGTCGTATAGTTGCTTAAACGCATCAATTTTTTCCGCAAATTGAGCAAACTTTGCTTTCGTATCTTTGGCAAATTCTGCTCCAGTCCAACCGGTCGGAAGCCAAACCAGCGCACGCCCCATATCCATCACAACCTTGAGCGTGGGTTCAGTCTGATGATCTGAAGGAATAGACACAGGTGTAAAAGTGATACCTCGGCTCCCAAACACAATTGTTGCGATCACCTTTGATCGCCGCATGTGGAAGTCAGAGGTAACCAGATAAACATGCCGAACCTTCATCTCTCTGAACCTGTCTACCATCGTGGTAAAATTCTCAATGGTGTCAATTGCCTGATAGTCAAGCGTTACTCGATTCAGGTCAACCCCTTCAGACTCAAAGATTTCCTGAGCATATTGCTCTAAGACTCCAGACGAAATCCAAATGTCTAGGTCAGGGTGAGACTGGGCAAACTCAGCCGTGAACTGCTCTCGCTCTGGCCCTCCTCCCAATGTGAAAATCACTTGGGGTTGGGGTGTCAGAACATGGGCAATCACCAGTCGAACTGGAATAAAACTAATAAACATTACAATGGCGGTAGCGCAAACCCAGGCAAAAAAGCGGCACCTTCGGAACGTTCTTAAAAACAGGTTCATAGATCCAGCCGATTTGTTGCCATTCTAGCCTAACCCTAGATTCACAAAGGAGAGGGTTTATTAAAGATTGCCGACTTCAATGTAAAGACTCTGTAAATTTGATTGACCCAAACTCCGAAAATACCCAGCATTCTTGATTTACAAAACCTAATTCATTTCTGAGTTAAACTCCCAAGTTCTGAGTTAAACTCCCAAGTTCTAAGTTAAGCTCCCTCTAGGGCCACCAACAAACACAACATTAGAGTCTCTGTCCATTCCACAACAGCACCATAGGTATCTCCTGTATGTCCGCCCAACCGATGATTGAACCAAGCGCCGGAGAGAATAGCGATCGCACTTCCCCCTAGGGCCATTCCCACCGAAACTAGCCATCGTTCAGGATTTAGGATGACTTGCAGACCGCTCAACCCCATCAACAGGAACATTCCGGGCAGCAGATCAACTGCAGAATAAGTAGAATTCTTGTGAAATGCTCCCTTACCTTCAGCCTTGAGATAAGGGTAGCGAGTAATCGCCACCAACTGTCCCCAACGTCCCCACCCAGCAACGGCCATCAGGGCGAGCCAACGGCCTTCATTCAAGTCCGTAAGGGCTGCTGTTTTCAAGAGCAGAATCGCAATAGCAGCCATTGCCCCAAAGGCCCCGGTCAGACTGTCTGCCATCACTTCAAGCCGCCTGTGGGGATCAGTCACAGCCAAACCGTCGGCTGTGTCCATGGCCCCATCCAGATGAAGGCCCCCCGTAATTCCAATTCCACCCATGACAATCAGGGCTGAACGGGTGAACAAGGGGCAACCCAGAAGAGAGAGACCGAGATCAATCACCCCCAGAATTCCCCCAATCATTAACCCAATGAGCGGAGCAAGACGGGCAATCCCCCGAAATTCTAACGTCCAGGTTGAAGGCACAGGCAAACACGTATAAAACGCGATCGCTGCTGCAAAGGCACTGCCTTGCTGTTTTAAGAACTGTTGGAGAGTTTGAATTGTTCTGTCATCTGCCATAGGGCTAGATTTGTCCTGCTGGACTCTCAATTACAGATAGATAGCTACAACATCGGTTGTGACATCAAGCTATAGGGAAGATTGTAGCGCTAGCCCGATCTTCTGTAGGTTGGGTAAAACCCAGTGAAACTCAACCCGCCTTTGAGAGTAGGGCTTAAGAGAGTAGGGCTTAAGAGATTGTGGCTTAAGAGTGTTGGGTCTTGCTAGGGCGGTTAGGACAGGGACATTTTTATGGGTGCCTTGTACACACAAAAAATATCCTAAACATAATGGCAACTGCCACAGCACTTGATTAAAAACCCTGAGACCTTTCAAAGTATTTTAGCCGCACCTCTATCATAATTAAGAAGATAAACTTAACAATTCTTAAACCATGGCAAGAGACTTACGGGGATTTCTCGCAATTTTAGAGGAACGGGGACAACTGCGTCGGATTAGTGCTTTGGTCGATCCTGACCTGGAAATTGCCGAGATTTCAAACCGGATGTTGCAATGTGGTGGCCCTGCGTTGTTGTTTGAGCAGGTTAAAGGAACCGCCTGTCCTGTGGTAGTTAATTTACTGGGAACAGAACAGCGAGTCTGCTGGGCCATGAACATGGAAAAGCCCCAAGAGTTAGAAGAACTCGGCAAGAAGTTGGGGATGCTGCAACAACCCAAACCCCCGAAAAAAGTTTCTCAAGCCATTGAGTTTGGCAAAGTTTTGTTTGATGTGGTCAAGGCAAAACCGGGACGCAATTTTTTTCCGCCTTGCCACCAGGTTGTCCTGGAAGGAAATGCGGTCGATCTGACGAAAATTCCCATGATTCGTCCCTATCCCAAGGATGCAGGCAGAATTATTACCTTGGGACTGGTGATGACGAAAGACTGCGAAACGGGAACGCCTAATGTTGGCGTGTATCGTTTGCAATTGCAGTCTCAAAATACGATGACCGTTCACTGGCTCTCGGTGCGGGGCGGGGCTAGACACTTACGAAAAGCTACGGAGCAAGGTAAAAAACTAGAAATCGCGATCGCCCTCGGTGTTGATCCGTTAATTATCATGGCTGCCGCCACTCCGATTCCGGTTGACCTTTCAGAATGGCTGTTTGCAGGACTCTATGGAGGATCTGGCGTGCAGTTGGCCCGGTGTAAAACTCTGGATCTGGAGGTTCCGGCTGACTCCGAGTTTGTACTAGAAGGCACGATTACACCAGGGGAAATGTTGCCTGATGGACCCTTTGGAGATCATATGGGGTATTACGGGGGTGTAGAAGACTCGCCGTTGATTCGGTTCCATTGTCTGACTCATCGGAAAGATCCGATTTACTTAACTACCTTTAGTGGTCGTCCTCCTAAGGAAGAAGCCATGATGGCGATCGCTCTCAACCGTATCTACACGCCAATTTTGCGCCAACAAGTTTCAGAAATTGTAGACTTCTTCCTGCCCATGGAAGCCCTGAGTTACAAGGCGGCGATTATTTCCATTGACAAAGCCTATCCTGGTCAAGCTCGACGAGCTGCATTAGCATTTTGGAGTGCGCTACCTCAGTTTACCTATACCAAGTTTGTGATTGTGGTAGACAAAAGTATTAATATTCGCGATCCGCGCCAGGTTGTATGGGCGATTAGTTCAAAAGTAGACCCTTCCAGAGATGTTTTTATTCTGCCAAATACTCCGTTTGATAGCCTCGATTTTGCCAGTGAAAAAATTGGCTTGGGCGGACGGATGGGAATTGATGCGACTACAAAAATTCCACCTGAAACTGACCACGAATGGGGAGAAGCATTAGAGTCTGATCCGGATGTTGCAGCAATGGTTGCTCGTCGTTGGGCAGAATATGGGTTGGCAGACCTAAACCTCAATGAAGTTGATCCTAACAAGTTTGGCTATGAGATCAGAGAGTAGATGATACTTAACGGGATCAACTGAGGGTAATGTTGCTGGAGGTCGGCAAGGTGGGAGGTTTCATGGGACTGCGCCAATTCATCCAGATATCCTGAGCTTGATAGTCACAGATATGGGGTTGCTTGTGGCCCATCCATTCCCGAGCGAGGGAAACGCTGCGCCCAATTGCCCAGGAACAATTAGCAACCCATAGCCCCAAGGTTCCATAGGATTTCGTAAAATATCGAGTTCTAGAGGCATACAAGTAAGGTCGAGGGCGTTTGCGAGCTGCAACGTCAGCCTTGACTGAACCGCTGCCTCCTCTCAGATGAACAACTCTAGCTTTTGGCCAGTAGAGAATCTTCCAGCCAGCCCCCCTAGCCCGACGAGAGAAATCGACATCTTCGTAATACATGAAGTATCCTTCATCCATCAGGCCAATTTGCTCAATCACTTCGCGCCGAATCAGGATACAGGCAAAGCTAGCCCACTGAGGCTCAATCGGGGTCTCAGAAATTGGCAGGGGCACATCGTAAGACTCCAATAGCTTAGTCACAGGCCCCGTAGCTGCCGCATCAATTAGTTCACTAGCAGGAGAATGGTATCGAAAGCAACTAATCTGAGGGGTGGTATCAGGCCATTCTAAGCGCGGGCCAATTAGCCCAGCCTCAGGGTCACTCTGTAAAGCGTTAAGCAAGATCTCAATCGCCCCAGGCCGAACAATCGTATCACTATTGAGCAAAAGATACGCCTCTGCTTGAACTGCCTGAATTCCAAGATTATTGCCTGCGGAGAAGCCCCCATTAACGGGAGAGGGGAGCAGTTGTGCCCATGCACCCCAGTGATTTTCAGTAATTGCCTGCTGAATTCCGGGAACTGAATCATCTCCAGAGGCGTTATCAACAATAATCACGCGATCGCGCCCGTGATCAATCTCTGTCTGCAAGGAATGCAGGCAGTCTATCACTAAATGAGGAGTTCGATAGTTGACCATGACAATCCCGAGGCGTATTGTTTCCAGACAATTTTCCATGAGGGTCTCCCAATAATATTAATTATCTGAGATGAGGATTAGTGAAGGAAGACTTGGTAGAGTTTAGTCGCTTTAAGTTACTTGAGAAGCTTTGCTTTGGCAACACTATTTTAGCACTGGTTAATTTGGATTTGGACTGAGAAGTACCGGGGAATCGTTGTGCCACAAAGCCTGCTACTCCACCGCTGGTGAGGGTAAATACTGGGTTGGGTTGGTTGTTTAACGTGCAATCCAACAGATACAAAATCAGAACCACACTCAGAACTGCAACCGAGGTAATTTTAGGACTAAACCAATTCTGGGCAGGATATCGTCGGCAGAATACTAAAACTGGAACGGAGAGGGTTGCCACAATTGCGATTAGACCAATAGAGCCATTGACTCCAAATGAGATAATCCATAAGCTATCTGTTACCGTAACGTCTTCTAGTTCACCCGAAGACCCATATTCAAACACCCGATTTCGTCCCCACCCTCCCCATCCTAAAATGGGTCGCTCTCTAGCTTTTTCCCCTAAAATTTCTTCGTTGTCCCACCTAAACTGGAGCGATTGGGCACGATCTTCATTGGTCAAATCAGTGATAACAGCAACGATTTGATCTTTCGACTCTCCTGAAAACCCCCCACTCGCAGCCAAACCCACATAGCCATAAATCATTGCAATCAGCACTAATAGGGGTAAGGCAATCCGCATCCATTTAGCGGTGAACAGGATAATAATCCCGTATAAAAGATAAATATATGCCCCGGTTGACTTGACTAAAATAACCGTAATCACCATTCCAATCACCAAGAGATTCATCGGAATGTTCCAAAACTTCTTCAGTAAGCCTGCTTGCCACAACCAGATCCCAATCAAAGTTGCTGTCATCATCCACATCCCAACACTCAATCCATGCACCATAAAAACTGCAGGTCGGTAGCCGCCGTAGCGTATCCCTTGGCCAAACTGCCGAATCCCATGGTAGCCATAGACCATGCTATGGAGTTGGGGACTGATAATGGTTTCCAAAATACACAACGGTGCGTAAATTAACCCACTGGCAAATATCCCAATAGCAAGCTGACGCAACCCAACCCAGTCGTTCAGATAAAGACGACCTAGGAGATAAGGCAAACCAAAGGACACTGTCCTGTCTAGAACCGCAGAGACCCCATCATAAGCTCCTAAACCATTGGTCATGGATGACAAGAAAGGGCAAATACACCAGACAATCATCGGCAGGTCAAGCCAACTGAGCTTAAAGGTTGAAAACCGTTTTGCATCGTAGAGTAAAGTAGCCAGTAAAATGCTATAGCACGTTGCTGACATGCGATCATAGTCTGGCAGACCTAGAAATATAAATGATGCTCTCTGCGGTAAAAACAACCAAGCAATCAGAAAACTGACAATTACTGCTCTACGAGGCGGCAAAAATCTGAAGAAGCCAAATACAACAATTGGCATCCAGATCTGCATTACAAACTCGGCCTGAGGACTAAGAATCATCTGTATTTAATCCTGTATTTATTGCAATCAAGAATTGATCCTTAACTAAAGTAAGTTCAGCAGCCCATCAATTGGAGAACCCAACCCCAGTGCATATCGACCACCCAAAACAACAGCCAACATCCCAATCAGCACCACCGTTGCCTGAAGATCCTGCTTAATTCCAGATAAGTTCTCTCGCACTAGGCCAATATTGACCATGACATAGGAGGGGAGATCATTAAACGCAATAACTAGGACTGCACCCAAAACTCCAAATACGTTAAATCCAGTCGGCAAGAGCACAACCATGTAGAGAAATTTCAGAAAGTGCCCAAAGGCAACAAACTGAGGATTGCCAATTGCATAAAGGGCTCGATCAATGGTTAATGCCAACAATAATGGCCACAACCCCAAGGCCAGAATCGGTAACATCCATGCTGCATCTTGATATCGGTCATCGTATAGCCCCAGAACCAGAAAGTCACCGAAGCCAGCTAGGAAAGCAATGACTAAAATCAGACCGAGCAACAAAAATCGACGTTTTTTTAAGATCTTAGCTCGCAAGCTTTTCCGATCTAAATCAATATATCGAGAAATGACAGGGAACATGACTCGACGATTGATCTGGTGAATGATTTGTCGAGGCAGGTCAGCAAACGTAAAGGCGATCGTGTATATCCCCAACATCTCCAAGCTCAATAGTTTGCCAAGAATCAAGCGGTCAGCCTGACTGGCCAAGAACGTCATGACTGTGGAGACAAACACCCATCCACCAAACGTCATAATTTCTGTGACGGCTGTTTTATCCCAACCGAAGCGATTTACAGATCCGGCCTCTAGATAATGACTCCATATCGTTTTAATGAAAGCTGAAGCGATGTTCCCGACAACCAATGCCCAAATCGTTGGACTAAAATAAGCCCAAACAATCATAATCAAGATAGCAAGGGCTTGAGTCACAAACTCACACTGAGTCAGCTTGCCAATGTCGAGCTTTCGGTTCAAGGTGGCAAAGGATGTAGAGTTGAACCCATTGATCATCACCGTTGAGCCAACCAACGGAATCAGCCACAGCAACCTAGGGTCGTCATAAAATCTAGAAATCGGCCAAGCCAGAACAATACAGCATAGCCACACCCAAAATCCTCGAATTACCTGCATTGTCCAGGCAGTATTCAGAAACTCTTTCTCTTCCCACCGGGGACTACGGATGATAGCAGGACGAATACCAATATCAGAAAATAAAGCCAGACCCGTAATAAATGCCTGAACCAGAGCCATCAAACCAAACAACTCTGGGACGAGCAAACGAGTCAGAATTAGATTGCTACCAAGTCGTAGGGCTTGAGCTCCTCCATACCCTATAAGTGTCCAGATGGTGCCTTTAACGGCTTGCTGCTTGATTGATGACATAACATTCGAGGGTTAGACCAGACTAGACCGACTCAACAATTCAAGCTTAGGGATCTCTTCCAAACTAGAGAATACTTCCCTCCAAGTCTAATCTACCCTCATCCCCTCAGATCACTAACAGGTAAGGTTTCACTAAACTTTTACATTAGCCTTTGCATACAGCCGTTTTGGTTCAGATGTGACACAGATTGAATCCCTTAAATTCCCTTTAAACAGGGGCCTTGAGTGGCTGAGATCTCTCTCACTCACTTAAAAACCACTTTAAAAACAACTTTAAAAATCACTTTAAAAACAACTTTAAAAATCACCGTTTAAAAACCACTGTTAAGTTCCCTAGTTTTCAGGCTAGATTATTCCACAATAATAGTGCTCAAAAATAATGCTCAAAAGTAATACTTAAAAGTTTCTGATTGACGGCTTTAGCTAGAGGGACAACCAGCAGGGGTGAAGAGCCTCAACATAGCGCTTAATGATTGGACTGTGTTAAGTCCTGAAAGCCTGAGAGAAAAGCAGGCTTTTATTAACTTTTAGTTACATACAGCAATGAATGTTTAATCTCTATTCGAGTAACTGCACAAAATCTGCACAGAGAAATTGGTTGAATGATTGTGGCCTCTGAGTACCCTGGTTACTAACTTCAGAGTTAAAAATCAAAGGTTAGAAACAAAAGCTCTTGAAGCTCCTAGAGCTTCAAAGGCAGGTGCAGAGTTACTAACGTTTAGGTTCATTAAGCTCAAATTGGAGACTTTATTAAGATGTTTGACGCGTTTACCAAAGTCGTTTCTCAAGCTGATGCTCGTGGCGAAATGCTGAGCACAGCTCAAATCGATGCTCTCAGCCAAATGGTTGCCGAAAGCAACAAGCGCTTGGATTCCGTAAACCGGATCACCGGGAACGCTTCTGCCATCGTGGCCAACGCAGCTCGGGCCTTGTTTGCTGAGCAACCCCAGTTGATTGCTCCCGGTGGAAATGCTTATACCAGCCGTCGGATGGCCGCTTGCTTGCGCGACATGGAAATCATCCTACGCTATGTCACCTACGCCATCTTCTCTGGAGATGCCAGCGTGCTAGATGACCGTTGCCTGAATGGACTGCGGGAAACCTACTTAGCCTTAGGAACTCCAGGGTCTTCCGTGGCCAACGGAGTGCAGAAAATGAAAGAAG
>JBOFUV010000113.1:0-36912 GCA_051652765.1 Microcoleaceae cyanobacterium
GTCGTTGGCGGCTTGACCTGGATGTCCGTTGCTCGGCTCGTTCGGGCGAGTTTTTTGACAACCCGAGAAATGGATTTTGTCACCGCAGCGCGAGCAATTGGAGCGAGACCTCGACGATTAATTTGGGTGCATATTTTACCCAATGTGCTCAGTCCGGTGATTGTGGCTGCAACCCTTGCCGTTGGCAATGCGATGATCACGGAGTCAACCCTGAGTTTCTTGGGTTTGGGCTTTCCCCCGGATGTGCCAACGTGGGGACGAATGCTCTACGATGCTCAGAACTATATTGAAACCGCGCCTCACATGGCACTGTTTCCAGGGGCAGCAATTTTCTTGACGGTATTGAGTATTAACTATATTGGGGATGGATTAAGAGATGCGTTAGATCCCCAGTCTAGACGATGATTTTTCTAACATAGAAGTCGGCAATAATTGGTGCAATGGAGGGAAAGGACGTTGCCCTTTTTCGGCGGTTTATCCCCAAGCCCCGCTTTGATTTTATCTAACTACTTTAGATAAACTACTTTAGACAAACCCCTCGTAACTTCAGCCAATTAAGCAACTGTAACACGGCTTAAATTTATCCGGAGTTGCAGCACTTGAACCCGAATGAACTTAACGAATCTTACGATCACTAACGTATATTCGCTAACGTTCATTACTTGGAATCAATTTACGATGTTTAATCAGTTTAATCGAATTCTTAATTTCTTAGTTGATGAAGCTTGGCCCTTTGCAAAGCCCTTTATGGAAGTGTTTCTCCCAGGATATATGCCCTGGATTAACACCGTAGATAAAGTTGTGACTCCTTGGCTGGATCAACTTCTAGAAGACGCTGAAAATGCTACAGATGGTAACTCATCTATTGGTTCAACTGATTCCACTAAGATTCTAAGTAATCAAGATATCCTGACAGAATATCAGGTTTTAACTCGTCGTTCTGCTGACTCTTCTAAGCTCCATATCCTAACAGCAGGGGATGATGTTTTAGCCCCTGCAGGAATGCCTTTGCCCTTCTCTGCAAGAGGTGAAGTGCAAGCCCAATGGACAGCGGATAATCCGGGGGGAATTTTGGCCTTAGACGGAAATGATTTCTTGATTGGGTCTAGTCAAGTTGACTTCATCAATGGCAACCAAGGTGATGATTTGCTCTCAGGAGCTGCCGGGAATGATCTGATCCGAGGAGGAAAAGGTAACGATGCGATCGCTGGAGATCTGGGGCATGATATTCTCAACGGCAACCGTGAGAGTGACTTGGTTCAGGGGGGTGAAGGGGATGATTTGCTCCGGGGGGGCAAGGAGAATGACACACTCCAAGGCGATGCCGGAAATGATATTTTAATTGGAGATTTGGGCACTGATTTACTGATTGGAAATGCTGGTGCAGACCAGTTTATTCTGGCTTCAACTCCTGAACCTCAAACCGATATCTTGCTGGCTGATGTTGTAACAGACTTTGTTCTGAGTGAAGGCGATCGCATTTTAGTCATAGCAAACTTTGATGCCAGCAACTTGAGCTTTGAATCCTTCAATTCAACAACCGATTTAGAACTAGTAAATGGTAGCACCCAGGGAACGATCATCCGAGAAATTTCCACAGGTAGCATTCTTGGAATTGTTGCCGATGTAACCAATTCAGAACTGGTGAAAGAGAGTGTAACCGTTATCAGTCCCAATGATTCTTTATTACTAATTGGATAGAGAGATCAAATCATGGCATTGGATAGCAGATTCAATCAGGCAACTTTTCATGAATTTCTGCTCCATCAAGGAGTATTCTAAGTCTAGACCAGACTCAGAAAGGCAACCGTGATGGCATTCAAGGATATCCAAACGCATTGGGCAAAAGCCTGCATCGAGAAATTAGTGGCCCTTGGACTCACCAAAGGGTATGCAGATGGGACGTTCAAACCCGATATCCCCGTTACACGGGCTGAGTTTGCCGTCTTTGCCAGTCGTGCTTTTCCTAATCAGCCGGAGATTCGGAAGGGATTTGAATTCAAGGATGTTCCCTCTAGCTATTGGGCCTATAGCCAAATTGCCAAAGCCTATCGTCAGGGATTTCTCAGTGGATATGCCGATCAGTCGTTTCGCCCAACTCAAAATATTCTTCGGGTTCATGCCTTGGTTTCCCTGGCCAGTGGGTTAAAACTGCCCCTGACTCAACCTGCAATTTACACCTTAATTAAGACCTTTACCGATGGCAACGAGGTGCCTGAGTACGGCAGAACGGTCACAGCAGCAGCCACAGAAAAAGGATTGGTGGTCAATCATCCTGATGTCCGGTTTCTCAGACCCAATGTCTCTGCCACACGGGCTGAAATCGCGGCATTTCTGTGTCAGGCTCTACTGAAACCTGGAGAACAGTCTCCTGTTCCAGACCAATATCTGCCGAAAGTGCTACTTGTTCCAGCTCCTCGGGGAGAAATTCGAGGGGTTTGGTTAACGAATATTGATAGCAACGTTTTATATTATCCAGAAACTATTACCAGAGCCGTGAATCATCTGGCTAATTTAAACATTAATACCCTCTATCCTGTCGTTTGGAATCGGGGTCATACCCTTTACCCGAGTGCAGTGATGGAGCAAACAATTGGCGTTAAAATTGACCCTATTTCACTGTTGAAAGATCGGGATATTTTAAATGAAATGATCCCTCAAGCTCAGGCAAAAAATATGAGTGTCATTCCCTGGTTTGAGTTTGGATTTATGGTGCCTCAATCCTCCAAATTTGTGCAACTCCATCGGAATTGGATTACTCAACGTCAAGATGGCACTTTTCTAGTTCCAGAGAGTGCAAACTCAACTAACATGCTGGCTTGGCTCAATCCATTTCATCCTGAAGTTCAGCAGTTTATGCTAGGTTTAGTCCTTGAAGTCGTTAAAAACTATGATGTGGATGGCATTCAATTTGATGACCATTTTGGTTTGCCGGTTGAGTTGGGATATGATCCCTTCACGGTGCAACTTTATCAACAGGAACATAACGGTGCAAACCCTCCCACTGACTTTAAGGACTCAAAATGGATGGCTTGGCGAGCCAATAAAATTACAGACTTTGTGATGCGACTCTTCTGGGCAATTAAAGATGCTAAGTCTAACTGTATTTTGAGTCTATCTTCAAACACTCAAGCTTTTTCCTACAATTATTATTTACAAGATTGGCAAGCTTGGGAACGCAGTGGTTATCTGGAAGAGATTGTTATGCAAGTCTATCGCAATAATCTGGAGTCATTCTCACCTGATCTACAACGACCTGAAGTATTAGAAGCCAAAATTCATGTTCCGTTTGGCATCGGTATTTTAACAGGTTTAAAAGATCGACCTGCATCGTTGAAAATGATTAATGCCCAAGTTCAAGAAGTTCGAAAGCGGAGATTTGCTGGATTTGCATTCTTCTTCTATGAAAGTCTGAGGATGCTAACGGCTACAGAACCCGGAAAAACAGAGTTTCAAGCCCTATTCCCTTCCACATCTGAACGACCCAAGAGTATCGCAGCTTCGACTCCTCCAACCTTTTAATGTCTCTTGAATACTTCTAGCGCCGAGTTGGTATGATTACGATTCGTCCGTACTTAGACCAAGATTGGGAAGCGATTTGCCAGGTGCATGACCGAGCACAACCCAGTGAATTTGAAGGGATATTTGACAGTTCTCTAGTTGCTCCTCTAGCAGAGAATTTTAAGATTCGAAATATCCTTCCTCAAAGCCTTAAATTTGTCGCTTGTGAAGGCGAAAAAGTAGTGGGCTTTATTATCATGAATGATCACTCGATCAACCTGTTATACGTTGATCCAAATTATCAAAATCAAGGAGTTGGCGCAAGATTGCTAACCTTAGCAATTAATATTATCGGCTCTCCGATTTGGACAGTAACGATTGCTGGAAATATGCGAGCCCGTCGGTTTTATGAACGGGCAGGGTTTAAACAGATGAACCAGTTTGAGGCCAAAGTGAAGGAAAAACCCTGTCAGTTTGTGCGATTGCAACGGCTTACCTAATGATGGGATGAGAGGTGGGTAATCGCATCGATACAATGACCCAAAGCATGACTGACACAATGACCAGCATCACTTACCGTCTGTTCTATTGCTTGTAAATCGCCTTCATCAGATGAAGACAGAACTTCATAAGCGGTCAAGTTAACAGTCTTACTCCCTCTAACTGAGAGTCTGTAACAATAACACTTGAGCTTGAATTCTGATGCATGTAAAGAGTTGGTAAAGCCATCGATGGAATCTTTGATTGCTCAACTCCTCGTATAAGATATATCGATAAGGTTAGAGCTATATATATTGTATGAGTCCGCACCCCGCAAAGCCGGAACTGATTAGCACTCTAGATGTGCGTGGACATCCGCCCCGAATTTGTATTTTGGGTGGGGGTTTTGCCGGACTTTTCACTGCCTTGGAATTAAGTAAACAACTGAGCAAACAATCCTGGCGGGACGACCAAAAACCTCAAGTTACTCTAGTTAATAGTGAGTCTCGATTTTTATTCACCCCATTTTTGTACGAACTCATCACTTCAGAATTGAAAACTTGGGAAGTGGCTCCAGCATTTGAAAAGTTGCTGGCTTACACTGATGTGCGATTTCATCAAGGAACAGTTCAGAGTGTCGATTTAAACCATCGTCAAGTTCACCTGCATTCTAGAGACGTTCTCGCCTACGATTATTTGGTGTTGGCAGTTGGGCGCGAGATGCGAGCTTGGGGCGAACTGGAAGAGGTCTCTAGACCTTCACTGTCCATTCGTGGATTTCGAACCTTGGCCGATGCTGAGTGGCTCCAGGAGAAACTTCAGGCGCTAGAAGCTTCAGATAGTTCCCTGATTCGGGTAGCGATTGTGGGAGGGGGACCAAACGGCGTGGAGCTAGCGGGCAAGCTAGCGGATCGGCTGGGAAAACGCGGGCAAATCCATCTGATCGTTCGGGGTTCACAGATTCTTAAGGACTTTACCCAATTTACCCGTCGTGTTGCTGACCAATCCCTAGTTCGACGGGGTGTGCAGTTAAGATTCCAGACCACAGTTGCTGCCGTAGGCGAAAATAGCATTACGCTTCGTTTTCAGAAAAACGCTCAGAATCAACTCACAGAACAACCCCAAGAACAATCAGAAGAATTACCTGTGGACTTGGTGATTGGAACGGTCGGAACCCAGGCGAGGGACTGGATCACGCATCTGGAATGTCAGCACGATGCCATGAATCAATTGCTCACCCATCCAACTCTCCAGCTTGTGGATTATCCAGAGGTCTTTGCCGTAGGAGATTTGGCGGACATTCGCAACCATCGTGGCCAAAAAATCCCAGCTACGGCTCAAGCAGCGTTCCAACAGGGGAGCGC
The DNA here is from genome assembly GCA_051652765.1 of Microcoleaceae cyanobacterium. GTDB lineage: Bacteria > Cyanobacteriota > Cyanobacteriia > Cyanobacteriales > Microcoleaceae > JBHJGO01. The sequence goes on from JBOFUV010000113.1 coordinate 5,346, forward strand.
TGTTGCTAGAAACCTAATGGCACTTCTGCGAGGTCAATCTCTGCAACACTTTCACTACCTGCATTTAGGAGAAATGCTCACCCTTGGAACTCAGGATGCGATCGTCGTTAGCTTCAGAATTTGCCTGCGGGGCAGACTGGCGTGTTTGGCAAGACATTGGATTTATATTCTGCTGCGAATGCCCACGTTGCATCATCGGGTACAGGTCACTCGATCGCGACTTCAAGTCCAAATGCAACTCCAATTTCAGTCATTATTTCGGTTTTTTGGATTTAATAATTACAACGAATCTAACAGCTTTAACGGATCTACAAATTCCAATCATTCTGAAAGTAACCTACCCCAAAAAGTTATGACGAATTCGTCTATGCATCAATCTCAATTTAGAGGGTTATCCGGTTTGATTTTAACAGTTCTAGTGACTCAATTGATGCTGGCATTTCGACTGCTTTGCTTGCCCAGTGCAATTTCAGCCCTGCCTAAATCTTTAAACTTGGCTTGTGATCCGATTCTCTATCCATTCTTATCCTATGCGATGTATTCCTATCCCAGATATCCTGGACAAAAACTTGCTGACCATCAACTATTTGGAATCTTAGTGGATGGGACAGAGATTCCGGTAACTGAAAAGGAACTCGGAATTGGGTTGTACAAATTTAAAAAAGCCTATATGAAGCCCATTCGAGAGGGAAAATCAGAAGCAATTCAGTCTTTATTTGAATTGTATCAACAAAACAATCGGCAGAAATTAGTGCATTTAGTGTTGAAGTCCTATCCCGTTACGATTACAAAATCAGGGATTCAGCAGCGACCCATGGAAACAAGAATCATTCCAATTCAACCACTGTAGTGTTCCCCACAAATCCACTGCTCAAGTTTAGAAGAATCAATTCAGAATTGTTTGGAACATAATTAGGAGAATTGTTAATGCAGCTACAAGCAACTCAAAATATCTGGATTCAGCGCTGGCAGGAGTATTGGTTTGCGCCTTCTCCCCTATTTGACTTGGCAATTTGTCGAATTGTTGTTGTTTTGTTTCAGGTCACTTATTTTTTTCGGTACGAGACACATGCGAAAGTGCTGGATTTATCAGCAACTTCAGAGGAGTTGTATGATCCATTGCCTCCGGTTCGGGCTTTAACCTTTTTCTTTGGCTTTGATAACCCTCCACCCAACGAATTTTTGAGTTTAATTTTTTGGGTAACTCTGATTTCTGGATTATCTGCTTTAGTTGGACTTCAAACTCGCTTGAGCCTGATCATTTTTGCAATTGGCAATCTTTTTATCCAGTCCTTTTTGTATTCTTTTGGTGAACATCATCATCCCCAAGGCTTGATTCTGATTACCTTTTTTCTATTGGCCTTTAGTCCAGCAGGCAAAGTATTGTCCGCAGATGATTTAATCCAACGGCTGCGGCAGAACATTCGACGTAGAAAATTTACAGCCTTCAGCTTAGTTGATGAATACAGTGAATTTGCAAAATGGTCACTGCGTTTGGTGCAATGCTTGCTCGCGCTTGCTTACTTGAGTGCAGCGGTCAGTAAAATAGCAGCAGGGGGTCTAGACTGGATGAACGGTTACACCTTGCAATTCTACCTTCTCGCCGACGGATTTCTCTGGGATCGACCTTTGGGGATTTTCCTGTCTCAGAACCATTTTCTCTGTGTCATCTTCTCTTGGATGGCCATAATTTTTGAGGGAACATTTTTCTTAGTCTTAATTTTTCCAAGATTAGTCTGGCTCTACATTCCTGCAGGAACCTCCTTTCACATCGGCATTTATCTAGCGCAATGGGCACCCTTTTTTCAGTTTGTCACCTTGTATTGTGTATTTTTACCTTGGGCAGCACTAGTGAAAATCCTGTCTCGCCGTTTGTGGCGCTACCGAACTGATCAGAAACCCGAAGTTCTATTTGATGGTGAGTGTCCGCTATGTATTGGTTGCATGACTGTGGTGTGTTACTTGGACTGGTTCCAGTGGATCACCTACAGTGACCTGCAATCCCGCTGGCCAGAACTGGTAGAAACCCATCCTGAAATTTCCTTGAAAGCCTGTCTAGGGGAAATGCATCTGATTTTGCCGAACAATGGGGTGCGACGAGGGTTTTTTGCCTTTCGGAATATAGTTTGCTATCTGCCTGCCCTGTGGCCACTTTGGCCCATTTTGTATTTCCCTGGTATGTCCTACCTGGGCGATCGCACATACCGCTTTGTGGCTGCTCACCGTCCCCGCTTTGTACAAAGTTGTAGTTCCGGCGCTTGTTCAATTGGTACGGATCGAGACATCAAAAGGCTTTGATTCTCCTCTGAACAGTTCCGGTATCAAAGGGTCAGCGTTCCTGGTTTGACAGAGAAGAAGTATAACTGGCAGAACTTCTCAAAGATTTTAAGAGGGTTTTGCAGCTTGATTTTCTGTTCAGGATCGCCGATGTAAAATACTCAGTAACTTTTTCATTTCTAACGGTAAAGGTGCAACGGCCTCAATTTTTTCTCCTGAAACTGGGTGTTGCAACGTTAACTTCCAGGCATGAAGGGCTTGACCTTGGAGGTTGACCCCAAGAGAATGTCCTCGGCTGTAGTCTGGATCACCCACAACAGGATGTCCAATCCATGCAGAGTGTACTCGAATTTGATGGGTACGCCCTGTGCCCAGAAGAAAATGCACTAGAGTATAGTTGCCTAGACGTTCTTGAATCTGCCAATGGGTCACTGCTTCCCGCCCGCCTTTTTCAACTGGAATCACTGCCATTTTAAGGCGATCGCCTAAATGCCGACCAATGGGTTGATCAATTGTGCCAAAATCATCCTTGGGCGCACCATAAACAATTCCTAAATATTCTCGACGGGCTGTTTTTCTCCGAATTTGATCTTGTAAATGTTGCAATACAAAATCTGTTTTTGCAACTACAATTGTCCCCGTTGTATTTTTGTCTAAACGATGGACAATTCCAGGTCGTTGGACTCCACCAATTCCAGCTAGAGCATCACAATGGGCTAATAAAGCATTCACTAAGGTATCGTTCTCATGACCTGCAGAAGGATGAACCACTAACCCAGCAGGTTTATTGATAATAATTAATGCCTCGTCTTCATACAAAATATCGAGGGGAAACTCTAGAGGTTTCAACTCCAAGGGTTCGGCTTTGGGAATTAAAACTTGGATGCGATCGCCAACTTTAACGATCTCTTTTTTTGATTGGCAAATGATTTCATTGATCTGCACTTGCCCTTGAGAAATTAAAGTCTGAATGCGCGATCGCGATAGTTTTGCAACGTGATCTGCCAACCAACGATCAAGCCGTTGAGTTCCAAACTGTTCCAGATCAGAGTCATTGGATACTGTGAGAACAATGGTTTGTTCTATGCTCATTTTGAAGTACTCATCTTAAAATCCTCATTCTAAAGCATTCATCTTGAAGAGTCTTATTCTTGCTCAATTGTAATTTCCCAGGTTTCCAGGGTTGTTCCGACTTCTTGATTCAGATTTGTCAATGCATTTAAGTACTCAATTCTAGCATTTAGTTCTTCATTGCGCGAGCGCCCCAGATCATCTCGAAACCTAACTAGATCAATACTTGAAGTATTTTCAACGCCCAATCTCAGTTTCTCTTCTTCATTACGAAGTTCCTGTTCTGCAAGTTCCGTAACCCGCTGGGCAAGCTGTACTCTTTTAAAGCTATCATTGACTTCTCGAATCGCATTTTCGACTGCAATATCAACTTGTTGCTTTTCTTCTTGAAGATCATTTTCAGATTGTAAAACATCAACCTGTCTGCGCTTAAAATCTCGCTCAATATTTAAGTCTCCCAAGGTTTTACTGAACTCAATTCCTGCTCGAAATTCGGTCTGATCTTCAATAATATTTGATACTGGGTCATGATTGACTTGGGCATTTAAATCAATATTCCAGAGCCTGTTATTCTCTGCAATCATTAACGCTAGTTGATTTCGCTCTACATTGAGTTTTGATTTGATGTAGTCCGGGCGATTTTCCAAAGCCAGTTGTTGAATTTCTGCAAAGTCCAAAGCTTGAGGTTCAATCGCTGGTATTTCTGCTGCAAGAATATTTAAATCATCACTTAAATCTAGGACTTCTAACAGATCTAGTTGGCGTTGCTTTAAACGACTTTCTGCATCTAGCACCCCAACTTCTTGGTTGGCAACACCACGTTCAAAACTAATCAGATCAATTTGAGGAAGGCGACCCGCATCGATTAAAGCTTGAGTATTTCTGACTTGTTGTTGAGCAATTTCTAGGGAATTTTGCTCAATTTTTAATTGTTCTTGTGCTTGGAGTAAACGCCAATAGGCAAGGATAGTATCTGTAATTTGATCAACCAAGACTGTTTTCAAATCTAACAAGTTGATCGTCTCAATAATGCGAGCAATTTTAATGGGCGCTTTATTCACATTGAACCCTGCCCCTCTCAATAAAGGCTGCCTTAAAGTTAGTTCTAAATTTTGCTGTAGAATATCATCTGTGCCCACAAAACCAGATCCATCTCGTTGTTCACCCTGACCGTTCCAGGTAAAATTTAATTCTCCCCCGGTCGGAACCCGCAGCACTAAATCGGCTGACAGGGCTATATTGTTGGTTACTGAATTTCGATTACCCCGTTCTAAGTTGTTCCAACCAATGGATAATCGAGGAGTAAAATCTGGAACAAATTCATCTTCAGCAACAGCTAGATCTTGACGTTGAACAATCCGTTCTAAATATTGATTTTTAATCGTTCGATTGTTTTCTAGGGCAAGAATAATGGCATCTCTTAACATCAATTCAACTTTAGGTTGATCTGAGGTGGGTAAGGTTCGTTGATCAGTTTCTAATTCTGTTGTCGGTTGCTGGAATATTTTCACAGATTCCTCTGTATTTCTAATGACTTGAGTTGAAGATTGAGCTAAAGAAGATCGGGGATTGACGATTAAACTCGGTTGATAATCAACCTGGGAATTTCCAGAACCTGAAATGGATAAGCTTAAAATCTGACCTGAGATCTTTAAACTATTACCGTTCACTTCAAGGAATTTTTGAAAAGTATCATCTTCCTGAGTTTTGCTCAAGATTGAAGGGATAAATAGGTTATTCAATGAGTCTGAAACGGTAGGAACCTTCTTCCCCCAAACAAATTGCCTATCTAATACTTGTGGATTAAAAATATTTTCAGGATTGGGATTCTCTGGCCAGAGTTCTGGAACATTTTGGGGGACTTGCTCCGAAGAGAATAGGCTCGAAGTCTGCAAGATATTATCTAGCTCAAACATAGAGTCTGATGACGATGAATACTTGGCATCGGCGCGCAAAACTGGCTGAGAAGAGAGGACTAGGATAGCAACATTAATGCTGGCCGAAGTAGCAAAAATTACCCCGAAAAAACGAAACCACCAACTAGAATTAGTCTGTGGTTCCTGAGGCGAATTAAGAAGAGATTTAGGAGTTGGAGGTCGATTCATGTTAACCCTCAAGCCACTGATACATTATAAAAATATCAACAAATCCGAGTTGCCGATGTTGAAATCCCTTTGGGACAATTCCAATAATCTCAAAGCCTAACTTTTGCCATAGTTTGATCGCCTGTTTGTTGGTGCTCACCACAAAATTGAACTGCATTGCCTTAAATCCTAAATGTCTTGCAGAGTGTATCGCATGTTCTCCCATGATTTGACCAATTCCCTGTCCTCTTGCTACTTCGGCGACCATGAAACCTGCATTACAAATGTGAGAAACAAGTCCAGAATGGTTGGGTTTTAAGTAATAAGTTCCTAGCACATTCTGATCCTGAACAGCAACGTAGGTGACCTGAGGGAGCTGCATCCAGAGGGTATAGGCTTCCACTTTTGTTGTTTCAGGAGCAAACGCATAAGTATCACCCTGGCTGACAACTTGGTGAAAAATCGGCCAAATTTGCTCAAAGTCTGCAACACTTGCCTGTCGAATTTCAATCACATTTTTCAGTTACATTTTTCAGTTACATTTTTTAATCATATTTTTCAATTACACTTTCTGATCAAGTCTTTGTTCTAGGGCAGGTTATCTTCCTTCCACCTACTCTTTTTGAGGAAAATTGGTAGGTAAGGCAATGCCTGCCTTACCTACCAATTTTAGGGGGTCAACCTGGGCAGTCAACCTCCCGCTGCAAATGAACCTAGAATTAAAATTGACAAGGCCATACCAGGGAGTAAAAGCAATCCCAACATTAACAAATCATGTCCAGTCATAGTACGTTCTGCTTCTAAAGGATCTTATTCATCAACTTAGCATTTAAATCGTGATCGTCCTGTCTCCCTTAAAGTTTCTTTTAGTTTAAAATAGGGGAGAACTGATTAACCCTCCATAAAACTCTTGGATTTTACGGATCAGTTCACTAAATCAATCATTTAATCATGGATTGAATTATGCCTATCTCACCGGATCTGATTTTCGATATTGGCAACATATTTGTGCTTCCGTTTTGGGCACTCATGATCGTACTACCAAACTGGGAAGTAACTCGCAAAGTTATGTCCTCTTACATTCCGTTTATTATTCTGGCGGGGGCTTATATCTACTTGTTTGTGATTAGTGTTACTCCAGAAAATGCTGCTGCACTTTCGAGTCCCAAATTGGCAGATATAGCTCGATTTTTTGCCGATGAAAAAGCAGCAGCGACTGGATGGATTCATTTTTTAGTCATGGATTTATTTGTAGGTCGCTACATTTACTGGGAAGGTCAAAATCAAAAGATTTGGACAATTCATTCCTTGATTTTATGCTTATTTGCAGGGCCTTTAGGGTTACTATCTCATATTCTGACGACTTGGATCAAGCAGTTTCTCTCTAAAGCTGATCAGGTTAACCCAACATCAACAGATGCTTCCTCAGCTCAACAAAATTAGCAAGAGTGGAGAGTCTGAACAACTCCCCAGATAATTCTCAGATTTCCCTCAGCTTGCTCAGTTGAAATAGTAGATGAGTAGGGGTTAATACCAAATTTTGCTAAGGGTTAGCGGGAAGTGAAATCATGGCAGTTGAGTATGACATTGTGATTATCGGTGGCGGATCGGGAGGGCTTGTGGTTGCCAGTGCCGCAGCTCAACTAAAAGCAAAAGTAGCCTTAGTGGAGCGAGATCGCCTCGGGGGAGATTGCCTCTGGTTTGGCTGTGTTCCCAGTAAATCTCTGATTCATGCCTCACGGATTGCCCACGAAGTCAAAAACGCCGCTCGATTTGGGATTTACATCGATAGTCCTAAAATTAATTTTGCTGAGGCCACAGGCCATGTGCAGCAAGTGATTAAGACGATTGAACCCCATGATTCCCCTGAACGCTTCCGAGGACTGGGAGTCGATGTGGTGTTTGGAGAGGGGAAATTTATTGATCGCCATACTTTTGAGGTCAATGGACGACAGTTAAGGGCCAGAAATTTTGTGATCTCTACGGGTTCACGTCCGGCAATTCCATCAATTTCCGGTTTAAAAGAAGCTGGATTTCTAACCAATGAAAAGGTGTTTTCTTTACAAGAATGCCCTAATTCTCTCGCTGTAATTGGCGGTGGGCCAATTGGTTGTGAACTGGGTCAAGCCTTTTCTCGTTTAGGCGCAACCGTTAGTATTTTTGACAGTGGAACTCATATTTTAGGCAAAGAAGATCCAGAGGCAGCCCAGGTTATTCAAGATCAACTGATAGCTGAAGGTATTCAAATTTTCACCGGTTCAAGAGTTGAAAAAATTGAAATTAAGCAGGGTAAAAAACACATTACTTCAGGACAACAAATCGTAATTACAGATGAGATTTTGGTTGCCTCTGGACGACTGCCCAATGTGGAATCATTGAATCTAGAAATAGCTGGAGTTGAAATCGGTAAACAAGGTATTAAAGTCAATGCCAAACTACAAACAACCAATCCTCGAATCTATGCTTGCGGAGATGTAATTGGGGGCTATCAGTTTACTCACGTTGCAGGATATGAGGCTGTTGTGGTACTCACAAATGCCCTATTTTTTCCCGTGAGTAAAGCAAATTATCGCGTGATTCCTTGGGCAACTTTTACTGATCCTGAATTAGCCAGAGTTGGATTGACAGAGGCTCAGGCTAGAGAGCGATATGGTGAGGATATTTATGTTCTAAAGCAGCCCTTTGCTGGGGTCGATCGAGCCCAAGCAGAAGCATCAACCCTGGGATTTGGTAAGATTATCACACGAGGCAATGGAGAAATTTTAGGCGCACATCTAGTTGGCTCTTCAGCAGGAGAATTAATCCATGAAGTTGTACTAGCCATGGCCAATAATCTTAAGGTTTCTGCCTTAACTGGAATTCATATTTACCCAACACTGTCTGAAGTGAACAGCAAAGCCGGATTACTTTTGAAAAAACAAAAGTTTGCTAATAATCAGTGGCAGCAGAACTTTCTAGAAAAATTCTTTAACTGGCGGCGATCACTATAGTTAACCTAGCTTTAAGTAAGCTTAAAATCTCTCCATTTCTACTTAAAGTAATCTAAAACTTTTTGAGTTGATCCTTGAGATGGGAACCCGAAAAGAGATCAATGCCCAAAGCTGATTTTATTAAGTAAAGCAATAAAAAAATAAAAGCACTAATCAGCAGATTCATTCCAATTAAAAGAACAGTTCCAGCAATCATATTGCCCAATTGAGTTACTCTAGTTACGGGATGCTCTCGATATCCACGACGGCGTTCTTTTCCTACAAACAGCACGATATAAAACCGAGAAAGGATCAAATCAACAGTGAATCTTAAATCTACAATTTTAGGGGAAGGTTTTGGAATAGCTTGTTCTATAACATCTCGAATTGCTTTAATTTGAGGAGCATCGAAGCTAGATAAAATTTGTGGATGAAAGAGCTTGAGATAGTCTTCAGCAGTTCTAGATTGATAACTCGACAGGGTAATTTTTTCTGGATTAACAGGAAGTTGATTCACAGAATTCTCCTAACAAATAAACAAAAACTTTATTACAGTAATGTAAGTTTAACGATAAAATATCCTACTCCTAAAGCCATCCAAACTATGCTGAATAAAGGATCGGTTTTTTGAGAAAATTTTAGTTTTTTCAATGTCATTCGCCTCTGAACAAAGGCTGAAAGTACCACTAATCCAATCGCCAAGAACCATAGAAATATCATTAGACTTGCCCAAAGAGGGGCATTGATTTTAGGGAGATAACCAAATAAAAGTGGGGGCCAAATTTTTTGAACAACGGCAATAAAAATAACTGCTAAAATCCAAGCATTGGCTAGAACCACAGCTTCAGTTCCAGTATTTGTCAAATGTAAAGTGATCACCAGGGTTCCTAACCAAACCCAAACTGAAGCCTCAAATATAGTTAGTAAGCCTCCAGCTAGCATGTAACCTAATATTAAGAAAGTGAGCATGATTAAATTAACAGAACTGAGACCTTTCATTTGATTTTTTAGATTGACTTTAATTTCTTCCGTAAATTGTTACTTTTCAGGTGTAAGTGTAAATACCATAACATCCTTGAATCAGTCATGAGGAAGCTAGAGAGAGGCCCTGAAAGGGGATCGTACCTCCTCTAGTCTAGTCTTATCCGCCATTTGGGGCTGTTATTGGTGAAGCGTAAATTAATCAGTCAGACCATGAGCCCGTTAAAATCAAAACCAGAATTAAAATCAAAACTTTTATCGTTGTTCAAGCAGAAACGAGTAAAGCTCTGTTTAGGACTTATCCTAACTGGAATTACAGTGCGATCGCTTCCTTACCTTTTCCCTATTCACCCTCAAGATATTGCTCAAAATCAGCTCGCTATTGAATTTGGCGATCGCAATGGATTACCTCTAGGAACCCTCCTAAGTCAGGATCAAAATCATACTGTTATTGTTCCTCTCCAGCAAGTTTCACCGCTATTTATTCAGGCAATTATTGCGGCGGAAGATAAACGATATAATCACCATGGAGCCCTGGATTTTCAAGCCATCACTCGTGCAATTTTAGAAGCAGTTCAAGCCCAGGAAATTGTGAGTGGTGCCTCGACGATTACGATGCAGCTTGCTCGCATGTTAGATGATTCACCTCATGCTATTTCTGATAAGGTTTCTGGCAAACTTTCTAGCAAAGCCCTAGAAATTTGGCTGGCTTGGCGATTATTTGCTGGAATGAATCGAGAGGAGATCCTACAAGCTTATATTAATCGTTTGCCCATGGGGGGAAATCTTTATGGAGTTGAAGCAGCGTCACGGGTTTATTTTGGAGTTCCAGCAATCGATTTAACCCTAGCACAAGCAAGTTTGTTAGCAGCATTGCCGAATGATCCAACAGATCTAAATCCTTATGAAAATTGGGAGGTTTTGAAACAGCGACAACGTTATGTTCTAGATCGTATGGTTACAGATAACTATATTACAAATGATCAGGCTGAACGAGCATTTAAGCAACAAATTCAGTTACAATACCATCGCCAGGGAATTATTACAGCTCCTCATTTCTTATTTCGAGTTTCCAGTCAACTATTGGAGTCTGACCCTTCTTACCAAGATTTGCCAATATCACAACAGCCTTATATCCGCACAACGTTAGATCGAAACTTACAACAATTTGTAGAAGCTCAAGTACAGCAAGTTTTAACCCCATTAATCGATAAGAATGTGAATCATAGCGCTGCAATTGTGATTGACAATCACACCCGAGAGGTCTTAGCCTATGTGGGTTCTCCTAATTATTTTGATACGGTTAATTTAGGCCAAAATGATGGCGTACAAGCCTTGCGTCAACCTGGGTCAACCTTAAAGCCATTCTTGTATGAACTAGCCTTAGAAAAACGTATAATTCATCCCAATACTATTCTGGCTGATGTGCCAACTTATTATGCAATTCCAGGAGCAAAGTTATACACACCAGCAGACTACAGCGAAACATTTCTAGGCCCGGTTCGAGTGCGAATTGCCCTAGCAAACTCCTTAAATATTCCAGCCGTAAGAGTGTTAGAAAAAGTGGGAGTTTCTGTGTTTTTAGACCGATTACAGTACTTGGGCTTTCAAAGCCTGAATCAGACCTCAGAACATTACGGTTTAGGGTTGGCTTTGGGGAGTGGAGAAGTAAATCTTTGGGAACTTGCACAAGCCTATGTTACGATTGCCAACCAAGGGAAGTTTCAACCTTTAATCACAACATTTGATCGAACTCTAAATCAGAGCTTAACATCAAAAACTTGTGTGAATCAATCCTTCTGCAATTCTGACTCTTTAGCGACTCTATCTCGTCAGATTGATCGTCCTGTAACCTGGAAGTTGATCACGGATATGTTGAGTGATCGCCACGCCCGTGCAACTGCTTTTGGCGTAGATTCTGTTCTCAGTTTGCCCTTTCCAGTTGCGGTGAAAACAGGAACTTCTTCTGATTATCGAGACACTTGGACAGTCGGATTTACGCCAGATTATACGGTTGCAACTTGGGTCGGAAATTTTGATGGGGCACCAATGCAAAAAGTGTCTGGAGTGACAGGTGCAGCACCCCTCTGGAGTCAAATTATGTTGCATTTACACAGAGCCCAAAAAGCTAGAAGTTTCCCACCGGCGGATGAATTGATCCAACTGCCGATCTGTGACACAACAGGATTAAAACCAACTCATAACTGTTCATCTGGAGTGGTCTTAGAATACTTCTACCCTGAGGATATTACTCAATATCAGAATCATCCAGATGAATTTGAATTGACCGCTGAGTATCATGAATGGCTGGTAGAACAACCTCAAACAAATTTGTCAAATTCTCAATCCAAACAGTCTCAGCTTAAAATTATTTCTCCCCAAAATAACGATTATTTTTTGGTTTCTCCGGGTGAGGTAGCTCGATTAGAATTTAAAGTTATTTCCAAAGTCGAAGATCATTCTAAACAGCCAATTGAATGGAGGTTAAATAACAAAAAAATGGCTTCTCAGTCTTCTAATTTATTATTTCAGGAAGTGCCTGTTGGAGAGTGGATATTAACAGTTAATCAGGGAGAAAATAGCGATCGCATTCATTTTCAAGTGCAAGTTGCAGATCAAAAATCCTATCGTCAAGGGTTTTCACTCAATAATTCCCTAAATCATGCTGATGATTAACTTCAAATTAGAATTAGAGTTTGGCTTTAGTTTGCAATTAAATGCTAAGTTTAGTAATATTTTTATCAATTATTGTGGGATGGGTTGTGAATCATTGTGACAAGTTCAAAGTGACAAGTTCAAAATGTCAGTTTGCCGGAGAATTTGTCCGAGCAATGAGCTTTCAGTATCGCCGACGTGGAGTGTGGCACTATTTCCGAGCAACCGGAGTGATTATTGGTTTAGTTCTTATGTTTCCAGCCCTAAAACTGTCTAGAGTAGGGCTGTTAATTTATGGTGGATGTCTAGTTGCCGCCTACTCGTTATTGAGGGAAGGTCAACGGTCTATGCAACGAGCTGACAATGCTTTGGCAGGCGCTAGAGCTGAAGGAGAAGTTGCGGCCTTAGTCCATCTTCTCGTGGTTCAGGGTTGGCACGTTGAGCATAATTTTATCCTTAAATGGGGAGATGCTGATGTTGTTTTGCAGTCTCCCTTAGGCAATAGTTTTGTGATTGATGTCAAATCTCATCGGGGGACAATTATTCTCGACGGAGATTATTTAAAGCGACGAATGGGTGACGGTACTTATGATTTTCAAGAGGGAAATTTAATCAACAAAGTGAAGGGTCAAGCCGTAGAAACTAAACGGCTAAAACAGTTAGGCTGGGTAACGGCACTGCTCTGCTTTACCCAAGCAGAAATTCAAATTAAAGAACAACCAATTCAGGGTGTTTATGTTGTATCGAAACAGAATCTAATAGATATTTTGCGGAGACTTGATCATGAGCTTACTCTCTCCAATCCAATAGATTGATCTGAGTTTATCGACAAAGAGTGAAGCCTGAAAATACCTTCTAATAGGACATTAATACTGATGATATTAATATCAAATCCGGCTGATTGCTGGTGATCAGCGCAGTGAGTACCTGTATGCAGTGTCAAAAGAAGAGGATTATACTGAAACGTTCCATCTGCCCTGCAATGGAATATTGTCTGAAATGTAAAATTTAGACTCAGAAAAACAAAGTCTAATGTTAACCATTTGCCACTAATTTTTCTTCCAGCCAATTCATCCATCCGCCTTTATACGGCTCAGAAATTCTCTGGATGATTGCTTCAGAGTAGTCGCAGCCCCGAAAGCTAATAATGTTACCGTAGATCGCATTGGCTGCAAAAATAGCATTAGGATCAAGATCAAGTGATTGCAGATCAAGGATTTTGATTTGGGCATCATAGGCATAGTCAATCAGAATACTAAACCCATAGCCACACTCCTGCAAAGTTTTCAAGCAAGTCATGGTTCCCTGCAAGAACTTGGGAGACCATCCTTTGCTGCCTCGATGACGACTCCCGCCACCGCCATACTCAAACATCGTCAAGGTAGGCAATTGAGCCGGAGGCAAATCTGTAAATTGCTGGATGACCACTGATTCCCAGCCTTCAATATCCAGTTTCAGACAGGTTACGGTTGAGGCCGCAGTCATTCGCAGCAATTCGGCCAAGTCCAGGGTAGGAACCTGTTTTGTCTCCGCAGAGGAACCAAACCACTCCGCCTCTAAAGAGTTAAAGTTTTGGTTGGAAAGACGCGCAAATCGCCCGACATGTAGGGGTTGAGTCCCGTTCCGATCAGATAGGCAGTACTCCAATAGCCGAATCGAACGGCGCTGACAAATCCGCCGCAACTTAGGCACAGGCAACGGCTCTATGGCAAAGGTCGAAAATCCCAACTGGGAAAATAATTCACAATAGAATGCAAATGTCCCTACTCCCACATCCAGACAAAATCCATTGCGATTGGGATCAATATCAGGCAGAATTTGCTTTAGAAGAGCTTGGCAGCAAGGTTCAACACGCATAAAGATTTCTAGAGTGAAACTCTCTAAATATTAAACATTAAACGTTTTAAATGCTGAAATATTTTGCAACTGGATGGTAAGTCACAATTGCTGAGGTCGATTGTTCAGGGTAAAGCTGCTCACTCTCATCCATATACATTCCAATTCGATCTACTTTTAACAGATCCATTTGTTTGTATTGATCCTGCATATTTGGGCAAGCTGGATAACCGAAACTGTACCGAGAACCGCGATAGCGTTGCTTTAAAATATCCCGAACATTGCCTGCATCCTCATTCCCAAACCCAAGTTCTTTCCGAATCCGGGCGTGTAACCATTCTGCCATAGCCTCGGCAGTTTGAACTGCCATACCGTGGAAATACAAATAGTTGGTGTAATCGTTATTTGCAAATAGTTTCTGAGCGTATTCTGTGGCAACTTCTCCTACGGTGACGGCGTGCATTGGGAATACGTCAATCTGACCCGTTGCTTGAGGCGCAAAAAAGTCTGCAATACAGAGCCTTCGTCCTGAGGCTTGGCGAGGAAATTCAAAGGAGGTTATCGGTTGAGTCAATTGAATTTCAGCTTGAACAGCTTCCGGGTTATAAATGAACAATGTGTTCCCCTCTGTCTGACAGGGAAAGTAACCATAAATCGCTTGAGGACGGAGCAAGTTTTCCTCAAGAATGCGTTGTTTCCACTCAGCTAAAATGGGATGAACAGTTTCCTGTAAAAAAGCATCATAGACTTCACGAGATTGATCTTTTGGCTTGCGAAATTGCCACTGCCCAACGAACAATGCCTGCAAATCAAAGTACCAAAATACCTCTTCTAAAGGAATATCTTCCGGCTGTAAAATTTGCGTTCCCCAAAATGGCGGTGTTGGACGTTCAATATTAATATCAACTGCTTCTGAACGCTTTGTATCAGCCACTTTTGGTATCGCAGGTTCAGTTGCTCCAATGGTTACTTCTGCTGCTAGGGGCGTATCCAAGGCAATATCTGAATGACCGTGATTAGAAGAACCATTTTTCTCAGTTAGCTCATCCAGAAATCCTTGCAAATCATCCCATTTCCCGTTGGTTTTTGCAGGCATTAACTTGTCCATAAAATGCAGATCTGAGAAGGCATCTTTGCCATAAACAACCTGACCCTTGTAGGCGTTCTGACAATCATCATGGACAAACTTTGGAGTTAAGGCCGCACCCCCCAAAATAACAGGAACAGTAATGCCTTCTTGGTTGAACGTTTCTAAGTTCTCCTTCATAAACGCAGTCGATTTGACTAATAAACCACTCATGGCAATACAATCTGCCTGATGTTCACGATAGGCCGAAATAATGTGATCAACAGGTTGCTTAATTCCTAGATTAACAACTTTATAGCCGTTGTTTGACAAGATAATATCAACTAGGTTTTTTCCAATGTCATGAACATCCCCTTTCACGGTGGCAATTACAAAGGTTCCCTTGGAATTATTTCCGGCTTCATTTTTCTCCAGATAGGGCTCTAAATAAGCAACGGCTGCTTTCATAGTTTGGGCAGATTGCAACACAAATGGTAGCTGCATTTGCCCTGAACCGAACAATTCTCCTACCACTTTCATGCCATCTAGCAAGAACACATTGATGATATCGAGGGGGGGATGACTTTCTAATGCCTTCGCTAGAGCGTCTTCCAACCCAATCCGTTCACCATCGATAATATGCTGCCTTAATTGCTCTTCAATGGGTAGAGTTGCGGTTAAGCTCTTATCTTTCTTGGCGGTTTTCCCTTCAAATAATGTCGTCAATTCCGCCAAGGGATCGTAGATGCAAACATCCCCATCAAATTCCCGTTGGTCATAGATTAACTTGCGACAGATTTCTTGATGGTCGGGTTCGATTTTTGCTAAGGGTAAAATCTTGCTGGCACTTACAATCGCTGAGTCTAAGCCAACTGCCATTGCTTCATGGAGAAACACAGAATTCAACACCTGGCGGGCAACAGGATTTAAACCAAAAGAAACATTAGAAACCCCTAGGATCACATGACATCCCGGCAGTTCTTCCCGAATTTGCCGAATAGATTCAATTGTGGCTTTGCCATTCTCTCGATCCTCTTCAATTCCTGTAGAAATCGGTAAGGCTAAGTTGTCAAAAAAGAGTTCTTCTGCCGGAATTCCAAACTCAATCACAGCATCATAGGCGCGCTTGGCGATCGCAAACTTTTTCTCCGCCGTTCGAGCCATGCCGTCTTCATCAATGGTGCCGACAACAATCCCAGCTCCATATTTTTTTGCCAATTCTAATACTTTGCGAAACCGGGGTTCTCCATCTTCGTAATTGGTTGAGTTTAGTAAACATTTTCCCCCAGCAACTTTTAACCCAGCTTCCATTTTTTCCCATTCAGTGGAATCCAACATTAGAGGCAAGTTGACATTAGTGACTAGCCGGGAAACCAACTCGTGCATGTCTTTTACCCCATCTCGACCCACATAATCTACGTTGACATCGAGGATTTGTGCTCCTTCTTTGACCTGGGATTTTGCCAGGGCGACTAACCCATCCCAATCTTCTTGGTTCAGTAAATCTCGGCATTTTTTAGACCCGCTAGCGTTCAATCTTTCCCCAACAATTAAAAAAGAATTCTCCTGTTCATAGGTCTGGGAACTGTAGATCGAAGCAGCACTCGGAATATAGTAAGGCTGACGCTCTTTTGGACTTAGGGTTTGGGCAATTTCAGCTAATGCTTTGATGTGATCAGGACGAGTTCCGCAACACCCTCCAATCACCTGCACACCCAAGTCTTCTACAAAGTGCATCAACGCCATTTTCAACTCCGTTGGTGTTAATTTATAGTGGGCTTGTCCTCCAACATTTTCAGGTAAGCCTGCGTTGGGAACACAGGAAACAACGAAAGGAGAATTCTCGGATAAATATTGAATATGTTCCTTCATTAAATCTGGGCCAGTTGCACAATTTAGCCCCAGAATATCAATCGGATAGGGTTTTAAAATAGTCAAAGCTGCGTTAATTTCAGACCCGACTAACATGGTACCAAAAGATTCCATTGTTACAGAAACCATGATCGGACGGCGTTCCCCTTTCTGCCTAAAAACAGTCTCAATCCCGTTTAGGGCTGCCTTAATTTGCAACACATCCTGACAGGTTTCAACGATAAATAAATCAACTCCGCCATCGAACAGTCCTGTGGCCTGTTCGGTGAATGCTTCCTCTAAAGTGTCGTAGTGAATGTGCCCCAAAGTGGGTAATTTTGTTCCTGGCCCCATGGAACCTGCCACAAACCGGGGTTTTTCTGGTGTCGAAAACTCCGCTGCTACTCCCTTGGCCAGTTCTGCTGCGGTTTTGTTGAGGGAATAGGCTTGATCCGCTAAGTCGTATTCTGCCAGTACTACGGAGATTCCGCCGAAGGTGTCAGTTTCGATCACGTCGGCTCCTGCCGCCAAAAAGTCCCGATGTACCGTGGCTACTGCTTCCGGCTTCGTATGCACCAAATATTCATTACAGCCTTCGTACTCTTTCCCGCCAAAGTCGTCCGCCGTCAGGTTCTGAACTTGCAGGTTTGTACCCATGGCACCATCAAACACGATCACGGGACGTTCGGGACTGTGGAGACGTTCAAGAAAGAGACTTTTCATAATCAATCGACAGAACCACTTTAAGATTACAAAATCAACAACTTTAGCTTTATCTAACTATATCTATAGTGCTGGTATTCTAACGTGAACAGATGACGCAGTAAAAGCGCATAACAGTCAAGGTTTTACAGAAACTTTACAAACCCGACTGCCTTAGGAAAGACCTATTGCCAAACCAGATTAGTAAACGTTCTTGTTGAAACGGTCAGGCTACCCTGGGGAATCACCATGACGAGAAGGTTTAGGAGTGTCCAAATCGGATTTTTCTGACGTTCAGCTTTGAGGCGCTGAGCCGAACGACACTCCCGACCCGCCAAGGACTCTGTGATAGAATTGAGGTAACATTTTTTGAATTTTGGGTGGTCATCAACCACCCTATTCTTTTTTAGGTGCTTTTGGCTAGACCTTCCTCTGGCACAGCTTTTTAACACCCTTGTCACCTTTTAAGCTCATGTTCATTCAATTACCAGCTTTGTCAAGAATTGATCCGTGAGTGCGATCGCCTCTTCCATCGGTTCATCATCTGGAACCTCACTACCATACTGAGCCAGTGCAGATTGAAGTGGGTCGGGACGAGAACGGTAACGAGGATACTGGGTTTCAGCCCTGTGTTCTCACGCTAACCTTCCAAGTCGTGTTCCTGACAGTTGTCGGGAAAGCTCTAAACTATTGGCAAAGTTCCTCAATCGTTTTTTGGATCACCTGTTTCAACTCTGCCGAAGGCTGCTCAACCGACAAGACTTCTTGCCAGAATTCTAACCAGAGTTTCTGACTGGCAAAGTAGTCAGCCCGCCGCAATTTTGCTGCATCCCCTGTGATGTTATTGGCTGCAAGTTCCTGCTCTAATTTTTGCAATGCTTGAGTTACAGCATTTCGTTCCTCAGGAGTCATTACCTTGAACTGAATTGGACGGTAGGCAATAGGCGGATTGGTGGAAACATGAAGCCCATAGGTTTGACCCGGCTTGAGCGCAGTTTCAACCTTGACCTGATAGATTTTCAGTGGATTATTGGCTTCGGTTTGAATCTTTAAATCCACCTGATCTTCAGCAGAAATCGTCTGATTCCAGACAACTGTTCCTGTTCCCTGCTCTCGAATTTCAACTTTAGCCAGGTTTCCAATCCAGGTTAATGTGAGGCGATCGCGCCAAACTCTTCCCACCTCTGAAAGTTGATAAGGGGCAACTGGACAAAATCCATCGCCTTTGCCACCGCCTTCTGAACCCCCAATTGGGGGTTCGCTCGTGGGAAATCTTCTGCGCCAGAACTGTCCGCCACCTTCTGAACCACCGGTTAAAGGTTCATCACGACTGAGCAATAATTTGTGCCATTGCTGCGTTAAGATGATGTGTGGAAAAACTTCAGCTTGGGCAATCACCGGAATCATTGCAGACAGCAGAGTACAAGATACACAAACCATTTGAGCCAGGATATTGAGTGGGTAGAGTTTCATGAAAGTTCACCCCTTGAGGTTAGGTTGACTAGTATATTTATTGCTTGGCAATTGGTCTACGAATCAAAGTTGGCAAGATATAAATCCAAACAATTATGACTGGAATTAAGATGGGTAATAGAATTAACGCTGAAACATAAAGTTGCAAACCAATTAATCCATAGATCAGGGTTCCTCCAATCAGAAAATACAAAACTTTTTTGAGGGTTGGTTTGTGTTGAGCCAAGCTTACGGCAGTGACTTTCCCAGCTAATGCAAACAACCAAAGCATCCATAAATCTGGAATGGGCATAATCGGTTTCTGCTTCAGAAAATGATGGAAGAGATAAGCATGAACTTCACCCCCCAGCAAAACCTGACAGGTTTGCCGAGGATTCTGCCGCTGTTGCCAATAGCAAAATCCGGGTGGTGCAGGTAAATTATCTTCACCCGATTGGTTTAAGCCTGCATTGCTGTATCCGCCAGGAATAATCATCATCATAGGTTGCTGATACTGTTGCTGAAGACGTTCGGGTGGAGTGTTGAGGAATTTCTGGGCTGAAATACTGCGATAAACTCGCTCAGATGGAATTGAAAAATCTACAATTGGGTGCAGCCAAAACTGGTAAAGCCCATAGGCAGCAATGCTGAGAGGAGAAGGATACATCCAGTTGGCAGAGAGGTAATGAGTCAGTTGGGCTGGATTTTGTTGTTGCAGATCGGTTTCCACTTTTCCAGCTTGATAAGTCAGCGCCAAGAGGTAACTCAGGGGCAGAGGACGTTCTTCTTTGGTCAGAGGTAGAAGGGTTGCATAGCGTCCTTTTCTCCACAGGCGGATATCCCCTTGCCATTCTCGCTCAGCAAACTTCGGCAATGTCCAGAGCCGTTTATCCTGTTGATTGCGGGTGGTGGCGAAGATGTAGGAGGAATCCGAATTATTTCTAGCGGAATTGAGTGAAGCTTCTAATACTGGATCTTCCTCGGGTTCAACCGTTTTTAAGGCATAGTCAATACCCACGACATCATAATTCAGTAGAGCAGCATGATCAATTAACTGAGCCAGATATTTCCGACTGATCAAGGGGTCGGGAAAACCAATATCTGTTAGAGATTCATCGTCAATTTTGACCAGCAACAGTGACGGGTCAGTTTGAGGAACCTGCCTCGTGAGATTGCGATAGGCAGCTTGGGTTTTAACCCGTTGGTCGAGGAGGTGATACTGAACCGACAGTTGCCAACTCAAAATTGATAGGGTTACCAGGGCCGCAACTTCGTACCATTTTGGTTTGAAGATTTGTTTAAAAAATTCTCGCCAGCCCGATGGTTTGAGGTGGAAGCATTGAGTGTTGGGATAGCGGAAGAGAGAGGGGATTAAATGGGCGGAAGGATAGGTGAAGGACTTATCAACCTTGAGGAATTTGCAAGCGGCGATTAGAGATTCCTGAACATTTTTATATGCGGCCAAGTTTTGCAGGAATTGCAGTAGAAATTCCTGGGCAACTCGGTTGTGAATTGGTTCGCGCATTACCGCTACCTGACTCAATCCCAGATCGATCAGAGATTCAGCAATCTTCAATCCATTGCAGGAATTGAACAGGGCAAATTGCAAGCCTCGGTTTTTGGCAATTTCTAATTGATAGGCAATCTCACTAATTTGTAGAAACTCTCCTGGAGCAATGCCCAACTCTCCTCCCGTCATCTGGGTCTCGTTGCTGTGTCCGGCAAAGAACAATACATCCCAACCTGATTCATCGGTAATGGCTTGTTTGATGTCAGTTTCCAATTTTGCAGTGGATTTTCCAGGTTTCCATCCGACCGCTTCAACGATGGCAACCGGTTTGAGTTTAGATTGCAGTGCCACCAAATCCTGCTGAAAATCTTGATTACTATCCTGACCGATAATTGCCAGAATTCTAGGACGTGATCGCTCTACCGTTGGTGCAGGCGCTGACTTGCGCTGACTCGGAATACGAATAATTTTAGGTGGGTCAAAGATGGCAAAGTCATTGCTAATTTCCCAGGATTCCCAGGGGAGTTTTGCCAGTTCAGTGGTGCTACAACTCAGGAACAGATCAACCGATTCCTGGGGAGATTGTTGGCGACAGACTCCAGCAATTTTGGCTCGAATGTCAAACAACTGCTGATTCCGGAGCCATTGATTGAATTCATACAACAGTTGGGTTTCGGCATTCACCAAGCACCCTTTCCAATCCGTAGTGAGAGAGGCAATCATGCCACTGCCTCCCTTTCTGCCCCGAAAGTTGTTGTCTGTTTCCTCCAAGCTTAAATGGGGTTGGTTTTGATAGAAGTTGATGTAAGCGATGCGCCACTGTTGATAGAGATCAATCACGGTCAGAGGAAATGGTGTTTGAGCCTCAAGCCGTTGCCCCTCTTCCCCGGAAAGCTCAAACAGACAGGATTGCTCGAAATGTCGAATGTGCAGTTGCAGCATGATAACTATTTCATGAAAGTGAAGGGTGGCAAAGTGACGGCAGTTGCATTGGGGAAGTTGATGGTGACAAAAAACTGCTCGTTGTAGTCGCCAATCACGCGGGTGTAGAGGTATTCCTGGGTTGGATCGCTCAGAATCGGATCTTCCAACACCTGTAATTCATCTCGAACTTGCAGTTGCGTTCCCTGAGGTAAACGCGAACCAGGTTGAGCCGCCAGCAACAGTAACAGTGACCATTCGGAAGTGTTCGTTTCCACTTCCCAGGTGGTAACAAATAACCGCAGATTAATCTCACTCCAGGTAAAGTCGCGATAAGCTGTTCGAGCAGTTAGGGGAATCACTAACTGAGCCCTATTTCTTAGCTGTGCTGCTACATCGGTAAATAATTCCATTGGGCTTCTTGCATCTCGAAAGACATCACCATAGGCGAGGGACGGCAGCAACATCCAGGACAATTCTTCAACAATCTGATTCGCCTGAGCCCTCAACCAGTTCCCAACATTCACCACAGTTTGAGTCAGTTCCGGCTGAAGTGGAACCACCTCTGACTGATTCCTAACATCTGATACCTGAAGACTAACCGCTTCTGGTTCCAAACATCGCAAATACAATAACAATTGATCTGGATTTAACTCAAACCAATCGGTGGATAACAATGCCAATTCTTCATTTAGAATGATGGGATTATGTTGATTGATTTGGTGGACAGGGAGATATCCCAGAATCGAAATATTCACCTGTTCTTCAGAGCTTTCAGTTACGGCCAGATCTTCTAATACCTCCACCAGAACATAAAATTCATCAGGTCGATTAGAATTTTCGAGCAAGGTTCTAGTAACCCGAACTTCAGGATCAATTGAGTCGTCAGTAACAACTAAATTGAGTTTGAAATGACCAATTTGCAATTGATCAATCGGTGGAGTCAATTGCTCAATTGAATGGGCAAGGAATTCAGGTTCTCGCATCAGTTCGGGGGCACGTTGATGTAACCATTCTAGAGTTCCAAGTCTAGCCAGGATCTCCAGATAAATCTGCCATTGGTTTCGAGGATGAGCGGCTAGGGTTTGGCTACGTTTTGCTGCTCGATGCCGCTGCTCTAAGTTCAGAACAATGCTATCTTGACTCAGGAACTTTCCGGAGTTGATGTTGTCATATTCCATCGGGATGGTGTTAATAGGGCTGCTCATAATCTTATGCTCCGAATTTCTGATTAAAAAAACGCTACAAATTACTACAAATAACGACAAAGACGGCGAGTGAACAAGCTATTGCGAGCGCAATTACTGCTGCCGGTTTCCCGATCTGCTGCCGCCATAATCCGGTCAACTTCCTCAGCAACGACTCGCTCTAAATGGGTCAGTTGAATCCGGTCAGTGTAGTAGCTTGCTAGCTGGAAAACTGGATGTTTTAAGCTGGTCAGTAACCGTTGTTGAACATCCTGCCGCATTGCTGTTAACTGCAACAACCGGGACACCTGATATTGTTTGCTGAGTCCAATCTGTTTGGCAATTGTTGCCATGGGTTGACCCTGACAGTGAAGGCGCAACCCTTTAAGAAAGTTCAGATCCTTGGGAGGTGTGCGTTTCAGGTAATTTACCCGGTCATTCAAGACCTGCTGGATGGCTTTATCAAGCTGATCCATGAGCACCTGACGATAACGCTGCAAAAATTCCTGTATTTCCTGCTCTGTCTCATCTAGAGGGGACTTGTCGGGGTAGATGTCATCAGGTGGGGGCTCTAGCTTGGGTTGGCGTTGCCGGATTAACTCGGCGATGGCCGCCAATTGCTCCAGCAAACGATCGGGGCGGTAATTGGCAATCCCTTTTTCCACCAGATTTGCTACCATGCGATCCAACTGCTGAGGGGTGGGGGTTTGACAGCGAGAACAGGAACGCTGTTGCAGCCGATCTGCCAGGTAAACTGTTTGATAGCTGTCCAGGATTTCAGCAGCTCGATTGGCTGTGATCTGGGAGTAGCCGTGGACTTGAGTGAGTAGACGTTCTAACTGGCGAGGATGGTGATTGTTCAGAATTGCCCAGTCACTCCTCAGATAGACTCCGCATTCTCCTAGAAAATAGACCAAGTCTTCATGGGATTTTACCAGTCGAACTGTCCAGGTACTGAGTTGGGCTCGTTCAGGGTTGAAGGTGCGGAGGATTTTATTGGCGAGAGATTCATAGCTTGAGGCCGGTTTGGGGCTTGAGCGCGGTAACAGTTCAAAGTCATCCAGTACCAGGGATAACAAGTCGGCAGATCTGAAGCCACCTTCCTTCCCAAAGCACTGGAACAGATCCGAACAGGTCTGGTCAATCTGGTAGGAGATGAAGCACCGCAAACAGGCTTCAGCTCCAGATTGGTGGGCTGAATTCTCGGCTGAGGGTTCAGAACGGAACCAGTCTATCAGTTGGCGCTGAATGGCTGCGTCTGGAACTTTGTCTGAGTCAACCCATTCAGAGAATTGTTGTCCAAAGAAGGCTTTAGCCTCTGGAATTTCTTCTTGCTGGCGATCGCCCGCCCCGTTCAATCTGACCCACTGCCAATATCGCAATGCAGAACCCATAAGAATTTGAATAACCTCCAACGTTAGCGTATCGGTTTTCGTCCAGTTCTACATATTTAGGGCGGGGTAAACTTATGCAATTTAAAAGTTATATAAAATCCGGTTGAATAACTGTAGAAAAAGGAGGTGAAGGGGCCAGCCCCCCTCGTGGAGGCTGGCCCCTTCACCTCCCTAATCACCAGCAATCAGCTGGATTTTATATTGCTGCTCATCGTTGCCGAGTTTTGCTCAAGCGCACTGACTTGGCTTAAGAATTGACGAACTTTCAATCGCCAGAGAAGATCAAGGAAACTTACCCATGGAGATACTGGTAAGCCGGAGCTTTCAATATCTCCAACTTCCTTTAATGCATGGCTATTACTGCTTTTGAAGGGTATTGCGGGCTGATAAGGCGCAACACTCAAATTGGAACAAAGGTCGGGTTAACTACCTAACTTCTTCTGAATCTCTGCATGTTTATCAACTCCTTCCAGAGCATAGCGATTGTAGCCATTCCGCTGGATGAATTCCTCCAAATACTGAACACGTGACTTAGGATTCGGGTGAGTTGAGAAATATTCGATCTGGGATTCGCTATTTTCACTCAAGGTTGCCATGAAGTTTCGTAAGCCATCGGCAGCATATCCGGCCCTAGCCAGAACCCGAGTTCCCATCATATCGGCACGTCGTTCTTGACCTCGATTAAACCGTAGATCAACCATCTTGGTCACAAAATCACCAAATGGAATTTGGTTCGACAACTGACCGAGGGCATTTCCCCTCAGCATCCCCTGAATATTGTGGGACATGACAGAATGGGCTGCTTCGTGGGCTAGTAGTCCTGCCAGTTCCGCTTGAGAGTTTGCTGCCAAAATTGCACCTGTATTAACGAAAATTTTACCGCCAGGGAGGGCAAAAGCATTGACACTGTTATCTCGGACAACAATGAACTCATAGTCAAACTCTCGCCCCATGAATTGGGCAACTTCCTTACCCAATCCATTGACGTATTCTAGAACTTCTGAATCTTCAACCAGAGAATATTGTTTCTTGTACTCGTCAGTAATTTTCGCACCAAATTCGGATTCGTCAGCCATCATCAGTTGAACAATCGAGATCGCTTCAGTGGCGGAATTCCAGGACTCCCAAGGGGGCTTTCCAGTCACAATACCAGTAACAATATTCACCACCCCTCCAAAGATTGACCTCCGTTTTTGAGCACTAGAAAACTTATCGAATTCTTCCTTCGCAATGTTCTTAAACTCTTCCGCTTGAGGGTGATCTAGGTTTAAGATTGAGAACTCGCGGGCAGCAATCGCAGATTCCAAGTGTTTACCATCGTCTGATAGGGTTCTGACCAAGGCCATTACAACTTCGGCGGAGTTGGGGTAGAAGGTAACTAACTCCTCCAAAAGAGCAATTGCTTCGTCTTCATCCCCGTCTTCGTTCAGCATTTCAGCCAGTTTCACCTGAGCCGGAATAAATCCGGGCTTCTGTTCTACTACTTGCCGTAGCATTTGAATTGCACCCTCTTTGTCGCTATTCTCAATTGCTTGTTGGGCGGTCTTCCATTGTTCTAAAATCTCAGTATCCAGTTCATCTTCTTCATAGATTGGTTCAGGAACTTCAGGAACTGAGACGGCCTCAAATTCTGGCTTGGCTTGACGATAGATTTTTTCAGCCTCAATCCTCTCACCTTGCCGATAAAGCTGATCTCCTTCCAAAAGCATGGCACGGGGTATGAGGGACGGCGTTACATCGCCACCCCCAGGCAAAATATTATCCGGTGCAACCTGATTTTGTTGAACAGGTTGGTCACTAAAGGGTGTGGTCACATTCTGTGACAACTCCTGTGCTGGTTCAGTTGAATGGGCAGGTTGGCTAAAGGTTGTAGGGAGTTGCCAGCTCCAACAGGTAAACGCGATCGCTCCAAGAGCGACCATCAGCAAATACTGTAAACGTTTCATGGTGAGTTTTCCCCCCGATAATTGTGTTGATTGCGATGAATTGAAAGTTCTCTAGGGACAGCGCAAGATGTAATTCCACAGTGTCCCAGACGTTTCTTGGTTCCCGGTCAGAATCACTTCCATGCGCCCAGATTGGCCGCTGTAGGGAATAGACAGACGTTTGCTACCAGAGGTAAAGCCTGTATCCACTAGCTTCTTCCCTTCATAATTGATTTCCATGCGGTCGGGAACGCTGTACATTTCGTATTCGATCTTCAGTTCACCCTGATTGCTGCTCATTTGTATGGTACGCCTGTCCCCTTCTTGACCACCGCTCGCCTGTTCAAGATTACAAAAAGTCACTGGGCCTTGGCCGCTCGACAGACTAAAACTGGCTTCATTACACGCTGCAACCCGGAGATCATTCTCTTCATAGGAAGCAAATGCACAGAGAACTTCCATATCAATCGACTTCAAGGCAGCATCTCGATCAAAGGTCGTTACCTTGCCACTGCCAGAATTGGAGTGAACATATCGTTCTCCCTCCTTCAGCAATCGCAGTTCAGGTTCATTACTAGAACGCACATTGATTGCACCCTGCAAAACATCTACTATCAAACCTGTGTCAGTATCTTGTGTCTGCACCAGGATTTCATCATCCTTCTGGTCTAAAACCACATCATCAGGCGCTGGAGTGATTTCAAAATCCTGAGGTCTACTGACCCGGACGCTACAGGATTGTCCCTGATTTTGTTCTAGTAAACTTTCAATCTCCGCTTTGATCGTTTCTCCTGTCGCTTGGGCAACAACGGATTGATCTCCAGCACAAGTGAGTTGGGCCTTAAGCTGTTTCTCGGTCGTCCACCAGAATCCTGTGGTTGTCGCTTCACATTGGGTTGCTCCTGATTCTTGACAGCGTTGAACAGCGATCGCACAGGGATCATTAGAAGATGTCGAAGATGTCGTGGCAAAGCCTGTGCTACCATTCTCACCTATCGCACTACAGTAGAAAAACTGTCGCGCAGCAGTTTGAGCTATCGGGAAAGAGACAAGCTGAAATGGGGATGTGAGAGCTTTTTTGGGAGCAGAAGCAGTTCCTTCCATCACGGTCAATCCCTGTTCACAACCGCGCAGTCCATTTTTCACCAATCCCCAACCGATCAGATAATCACCTCCCTGAAGGCGGCAGGGAAAATGGTAGATTGCTTGATCTGAGTGCGAATTGGTCTGGATATACATATTCAGGTCTGTATTATCCGCCGCTAGGAATCTCAAAACAGCCCGTGCATTATTTGGGGGAGACGTGATTAGCGCGTCCCGAATCTGCCGCATAATCGAACCCACTTGGGCTGATTCGCGTTGACCGCTCCGACGAATGAACAATTCACTCGTACTGCCTAAAATATTACTAATTGTAGTTTTCTCGGGAATTGTGGCCCGCATCGGGCAATTGGCCAAGACAGCAAAAACAGCGACAGTCAAGGCTGAAACCCGCCACCATTGTTTGCCCTTTCGAGTAGGCTGTGGGTCAATCGGTTCTTGATTCATTGTTGCACATTAGTAAGCTTAAGAGTTTCTCAAGTGTTCCTTCGATGGATACATATATCCCAGCAGTCAGCCGTTATGCGTTTTGATACAAGGGTTGTTTTATAAATAACCGAATGAGCACTGAATTTTTCAGGTTTTTTGGTTAAAAGTTATGGTACTCCTAAAAAGGAAAGGATTTTGCTGAAGGGGTTGTGTCTGTAGGACTTCATACACACCAGGGGGCAACACCCCCTAAGCCTCTAGTTTCCACTATACCACCGCCAAAATTATCACAATAGCCTCATGCCTCAAGAGATATTCAAGCAATTCAAAGTAATTGGCCTAACGCTGTCAATTGTCACATTCATTCCACTGAGTTCCGCAAGAACCGAAGACGGAGATGGAATTCCTCCGAATGCTATTGGTGATCCAGTAAGGAATTTGAAAACACTACAAACTAAAAACCAATGTGCAGAATGCAATTTAACCAATCTTGACTTGAGCAATGCAGATTTAATTGGTGTCTTTTTACAGGGTGCTGATTTATCAGGTTCAGATTTGCGGGGTGCTGACTTAGTTGGAGCTAATCTAGAATATGCTAATTTACAAAATACAAATTTGTCAGAAGCAGATTTAACAGATGCTAACCTCCAGGGAGCAAATTTACAGGGGGCAAATTTACAGGGGGCAAATTTAAAAGATGTGACCTTGTGTAGAGATACTAATTTGACCGAGATTAATTTAACAGGTGCAAACCTAGAAGGGACAAATTTACCGAGTGGAGATTTAGGGGAGTGTTTGATTTGAGACTTGCAGTGAAACAGGGAATCGTCATTGCTTTACTCATCTTTTTAGCTGGATTTACCGCTGCTGGTTTGACAACTGAGAATCCTAAGAATTTTACAGAACTTTGTCTTCAACGAGATCAATTGTCCAATTCTGAACAGCACACCGTTGAGGTACTGGTAGAAATTGCCGGACAGAAAGATTGTCAGGCAGCAAATGAGCAATTATTAAAGCTGACTCAGTTGGATTTAAGCGATCGCAGACTCTCCAATCTCAAGCCTTTATCTAGTCTAACTCAGCTTCAAAGTCTGCGACTCAATCAAAATCAAATTACTGATATTAGTCCTTTATCCAGCTTAGTCAATTTAACAAAACTGTACTTGGCTGATAATCAAATTGTTGACATACAACCAATTGTAAATTTTGAGAATTTAGAAACTCTCTATCTTGACAACAATCAGATTCAAGATCTCAGCCCTATATCGAATTTAGAATCACTGCAAGTTCTTTATGGGAATGGCAATCAAATCGAAACCCTTGCTCCAATCAGAAATTTATCTAATTTAACTGAGCTATACCTGGATAGTAATAAAGTTGCCGACACTCAACCCTTAGAATCCCTCCATCAACTGACTCATCTCAATCTAGGCAATAACCAAATTATCAATCTTGAATCCATTGCATCTCTGGATCGCTTGCTGCAATTAAGTGTGAACGGTAATCAAATTTCTCGCATTGACTCTTTATCAAATCTAAAAAACCTAACCACGCTTGATCTAAGAGATCTGCCAATTCCTCAAAAAACTTGTCCAGTCTATCCTGCGACAATCTGTTTATTCTCTGATGATGCGGCTGAACGGTATGAAAAGGGTCAACAGGAAAGGGAACAAGGAGAATTCACAACTGCATTAAAAACCTTTGAAGCTGCGTTGCAGGTATATCGGAATGTTGGTCACACCCTGCGAGAAAGTGATGCCCTGGATCAGATTGGTATTGTCTACGATGAAAAAGGAGAGTATGCTAAGGCCCTGGATTACTATCAACAAGCCGCAGCTATTCGGGAAAGCATTGGCGATCGCCAAGGTCAAAGTGAAACCCTGACCTATCAAGGGGTTACCTACATTCGGATTGGGCAAACGGAAAAAGCAGTTGAATCACTTGAAAAAGCCTTGGAAATTTATCAGGGAATTAGTCAAGAACTGAGTAACAAAAATCGGAGTTGGCTTCGACAAAACCCACCAGAAAGTCGGATTTTCAGCAATCTAACCTTGGCCTACAGCCGATTGGGCGATCAACCTAAGGCATTACAATTCGCGAAGCAAAGTTTAGCTAGTGCTCGAATCAATAATCCACCCAGCAATAATCGCCGTGAAGAAATCATTGCCCTCAACCGAGTAGGGGAAGCTTATTTGAAAACGGGCAACCTGGAAATGGCTCAACTGTATCTGGACAAAGCATTCAGAATTAGTCAGGAACAACAGGATAATACTGGAATTGCCCGTAGCCTGAAAAATTTAGGTGATCTCTCTAGCCGTTTAGGCAAGACTGCAACGGCCCTAGAGCAGTACCAACAGGCACGGGATCTGCAACAAAATGATCCAGCTGCACAAGGGGAAACCCTGAATGCACTGGGTACACTGTTGCTAGAAATTGGACAATCGTACGAAGCTTCCACAGCCTTGAAATTAGCAGTTAATCGGTGGGAGACTCTCCGGCCAGGGCTAACAGATGCAGATAAAATCTCGATTGCCGAAATTCAAGCTCAAACCTACCGTTTACTTCAGCACGCTTTGATCGATCTCGGAGATGTCGAAGCGGCCCTGGAAATTTCTGAACGGGGTCGGGCGAGAGCATTTATAGAATTGCTAGCCCATCGACTGGCTTTGCAGGGGCAGGCCGCGCCGTCAGATCGGGTTCAACAGCTTACAGTTACTCAGATTCAACAAATTGCCCAGGAGCAAAACGCGACACTCGTAGAATATTCTTTGATTGGAAAAGAGATCTATATTTGGGTGATCGAACCCACGGGAAAAATTCACTTCCGTTCTCGGCCCTTGGCCCAAGATTCAAAGGAGAAACCTGAGGTCAGCTCAGGCATCGAATCCCTAGCAACCTTGGTCGAAAGCAGTCGATTAGCCTTGGATATTCCTGGCCGAGGGAACAGAACTGACGACGCAACTATTGTTTTCAAGGAGAGTCCGGAAAATCGGGATCGCAGACTTCAAGATCGGAGTCAAAAACTTCAACAACTTTATCGCTTGCTGATGCAGCCCATTGCCGATCTCCTACCCACCGATGGCAAAACCACAGTCATCATCATTCCTCAGGGAGAATTGTTCCTTGTTCCCTTCGCTGCCTTACCAGATGAAAACGGCACGGATCTGATTGAAAAACATGCTCTGCTCTACAGTCCAGCCATTAGTCTCTTGGCCATTCAACCCCCTCAGCGTAATCCCCTTCAGGTTGGACAGGACTCCGCCTTGGTAGTGGGTAATCCCACGATGCCTGATGATCCGGCAACAGGAGCGCCACTCGAAGCTTTATCAGGAGCAGAAGAAGAAGCGCGAGAAATTGCCAACTTACTGAATACCCAACCGTTGATTGGTGAAGCAGCAACAAAAACTGCTGTACTGTCAAAGCTTAAGGATGCTGCGATCGCTCATTTTGCCACCCACGGTTTGCTGGATGATTTTGCCACCCGTGTTCCTGGGGCACTGGCCTTGACCCCGACCTCAGATGATTCTGATTCCGGTTTCCTCACGGCGGCTGAGATTCTGACGCTACCGCTGCAAGCTCGGCTAGTCGTTCTGAGTGCTTGCGATACCGGCAGAGGTCAGATCACAGGGGATGGTGTAGTTGGTCTGTCTCGCTCATTTCTGACTGCAGGGGTAGAGAGTGTGATTGTTTCCCTCTGGTCAGTGCCCGATGCACCAACGGCACAACTGATGACGGAATTCTATCGCCAACTCCAGAAGAATCCGAATCGGGCGGCTGCCTTACGTCAAGCCATGCTGGCAACCCGAGACAGTTATCCAGATCAACCATCAAGCTGGGCTGCATTTAGTCTATTTAGCCAGGGGACGGAGGACGACTATCAGTAATTGACTGTTGAGGTTTGATGTTGGCCATTGTTGTTTAAATCATTAGGACTTACGCAGTTAAGCATTCTTTGGCCCCCAGCCCCCGTTCGGCCCTTCGACGTTGAGCTCAGCCGAAGCCACGACGAAGCCAATTCTGGGGGAGCAAGACTTCTCAAAGTCCCCCAGAATTGATACTGCTGGCGAACTTAACATTTGTTGAGCCAAAAATTAAATGGGAGTTAAAAATAGAATCAGTTCTTAAAAAAAAGGAGTGAGTCAAATGAGCTTTAGAG
>JBOFUV010000114.1:0-19211 GCA_051652765.1 Microcoleaceae cyanobacterium
GCAAATTTGGCGAATACTTCTGCCTCTGTCATATCTAAGGTTTGATTGGCAAATTTATAGTAACTAGGTTTCATGTCTATAAAGATTTGCTCCTTGAGTTCAAACTCAATTTCATTTTGAAAAAGACCTGCTGGGACAAAATATTCATTGGTCGCTAACAACCTGTAGAAAATATGCGTACCGCATTCACCACAAAAAGCTCTTTCAGCCCATTCTGAGGACTGATACACTTTGAGTTGATCAATGCCGTCTATCTGCACATCTGACTCGCAGGATACAACTAGTGCTGGTCCACCTCCCCATCGCCGACACATTCCGCAATGACAAGCATCTATACTGGTTTTGTCTGGCGTTCTGACGGTTATTGCACTACAAAGACACTTACCATCCATTCTAATCTCCTCTATATTCCAGTGATTACTGCCTGATTTTGGCACATAACGGCTCAAATCAGCGGCGGCAAGCAACCGCGAACTCAACACCAGTGGCTTTTGACCGTCCGCTGCATTTGAATTGTCATGCGGCGATCGCTAACAACCAGCCTTCAAGACTTGTTCAGCCGTCAGTTTCAACTCTGCGAAGGTTGGAGAGACGATAGTTTGACCGCCTCGAAATTGCTGGATTTCATACTCCCCATCTATTAATATACAGACAGAAAGGGTAGGTTGTTTGGGTTTTCCAATGTGTCGAGTACCCCCCAATCCTGCATAGTCTGCAATCCAATATTCGGGGATGCCTAAAGCCGCGTAGTCCTCAACCTTACGGGCATAATCGTTTTGCCAGTTGCTACTCACAACTTCCGCCACAAATTTAATCGAACTACCTAGAGTCAAGATCGACTGGTCAGACCAAAGCAGTTCTTTGGTAAGTTCATCTCGATTGACAACGGCAACATCAGGTCGAAATGCTGTCATCGCCTTGTTAGAAGGGCGCAATAGTCCTCGCTGAAGGACAAACCAAGGCAAGCCAGCGCCGTCGATCTGCACACAGACCTTTGTGGTGATGAAGGCTGCAACTTCTTCATGCAAGCCTGTTGGTTCCAAGTCGAATACCTCTCCATCAATTATTTCATAGCGGTTATCGCCACCATAACGAGCGATAAATTCGTCAAAGCTGAGTGGCTTCTGTTGTACTGGTTGGTCGATTGCAAGGGTCATAGATCAACTTAGCCCAATCAATGCCTTTAGTTTACCAGATCGAATATGTGACGGCTGAAGCGCCTTATTTATGAATCATTTTATTGCCTTCGGATTCTTCGCTGAAGTCCCAGAATGGTCTGATTTCGATATACCCTTTGGCTCTGGCACAGGGGGTATTAGCGATCAGTTGAACTACCTCATCAACATCCTTTGCTTCAATGATGGAAAAGCCAGCGAGGGGAGGTTTTGGCCTAGCAAATGACTCATTCTCAGTAGTCAGATTACCGCTCCAATTCGTAACGGTTACCACCGTTGTTTGCACGGCGGCAAGGAAATCTCCTCGACTCTTCAGCATTTCATCTTGCTCAAGAACCTCAGACTGTTCTTGCTTGGTCATAGCTTTCCAATCGTCTTCACCCCCATACGCTAAACACAAAAACTTCATTTTGTTGCTCCTTTAGGATGCATTGTATCAGTGCGAAGTTTGGCACTTACCCTTTGCCGCATAACGTTCCTGCTGAGCGGCTGCAGACAAACTTTGCAACTCAACCGACCCTATTGGAGCATTCCGGTGCAGTGCGGTTGTTAGACATTGCTAAACTCCTACTAATATTAACCGACTACATCGACAGGTTCACCGCTTCTACCTTGATTTAGCGATTTAAGACATCATTTCGATGAGTGATAGAACCTACAATCTGCACTACTTCGTCAATTAAAGCTTGGGGAACTTCCATTTCAACTAAGGTGGCAACTAAATCCTCAGCGATCGCATCAAAATGGCTATCGGTTAAACCCATCTCAGTCACTAATTCTTGATGCGCTTCTCTCATGGTACGACCATTCCAGTGCTGGACACCACCGAAAGCGTAAGTCATAAAGGCTTTTTGATGTTGCTTCTGTTGCTGCATATCTGTATGAGCGAAGAAGTGTTGAACCCGCTCATCTGCCAAGACCTTTTCATAAAACTTTTCTACAGCTAGATCAACGGCTGCTGCACCACCAAGTTTGTCATACAGTGCGCTCATTGAAAATCACTCCACAATTACATTGACTTTAAATTTGACACGAGGCAGATGGGAGAATCTAAAGTGTCCAATTATCTAAAAGATTGGATCATGGACAAATGAGCAATTCATCTACTTTGATGGCTCACTTCGTTGGAGCGAGGGCGATGTCTAACGGCTCAAATCAGCGGCGGCAGACAACCTCGAACTCAGCACCAGCAGCTTTCGACCGTCCGCTGCATTTGAATTGTTATGCCGCAACTTCTAGAGTCTTTATTACTCTTCGTCTCCTTCAGTATCAGCTTCTTCAAATCCCAGCCAGAAGAGCAACACGTCCTCAACTTCTACCATTTGTTCAGGGGTTAGACTGCCCAACTTGCGTAAAAGCTTTGCATGAGGAATTGTGACAATGTTTTGCACATCAAAAGTTCCCTCTCGAAGAAACTTAACTTTGACGCGCACTTCAAATCTTGAGCCGCGTGGGCTTGTTGTATGTGGAATTAGACTCACTAAAGCGCGGTCTTGATTAAGAACAGGAATACTAACTACTAAACAAGGTCTGACTTTTGCTACATAACCCAGATCAACTAACCAAACTTCACCACGGTCAGGATTACTCATACAGGGCTTCTTGCTCATCTAATTCTAGAAAAAGCCCCTCAGCATTCAGAGCTAAATCTTCATCAGACAAGGGTGGAAAATCTAAGTAAATTGTCCGTTTCAGAATCTCTAATACCAAATCTAGCCGCTCTGAGTCTGTCAAGCGGTCAAAGGTATTCAAAAGTTCTTGCACTAAAGCAGTCATAGCTGGTTCCCTATATCTGTTGATAGGATAACACAGGCTTAACAAGGATCTCAGCCATCGCTAATAGCAGTGAGGTACGTTCGTATCAGTCAGGTGTTAAGCACAAGAAGAGTATGAACACGGCACTCTGCATCAAGGCTACGGACTTCCCTTTAAAACTCGGTACTACCTCAGCAACTCGCGCCTGTAACGTTTCGCTTAGCACTGAAAAGGTCAATTGCTAGCACCTGAAATGTTGTGCGCCTACCCACTATGCAGAACACGCCCTGTTTGAAGTCAATAAACCCCAAGTTATCTGCGGTGGTAGTCTGTGGGCTACCAGTGGCTGCAAGAACCATTGATATCTCCACCAGTTGCTCTAGGCAGTCCGCTGCAACCGAATTGTTATGCATCCGGTTTATGCAGTGATTTTAGGTAAACGATCTTATCAACCCCAGCAGCATAGAAATCTCTAATTCTCGCTTCCTCTGTGTAACCGCTCTTGAGGTAAAACGTTCGGACGTATTCAAAGTCTTCAGTACCAGAAGTTTCGACCAGCAGCACACGTTCGCCGCGATTTGCCAGCATTTGCTCAACGTATTCGAGTAGCATCTTACCGCGTCCTTGCCGCTGGTAGTCAGGGTGAACAGCAATTAAATACAGATTCCAAGTCCCTTCAGTCATGCGTTCCGGTGCAACATATGCAACACTTACCAGACCGTTATCATCGTCAGTGAGCCAGAAGTCACGACTATTACCGTTGCTATCAAAATGCTGAGTGAGCAGTTGCAAGAGTTCCTTTATCTCGTTCGGCTCGAATGGCACAGATGCCTCGGCTACAGCGATCAGTGCCGAAATATCATCAGGTGTTGCAGGTCGAATCATAGCGAACTCCGTATGGGTGTAAATCCGTTCAGTCGTTGGCGGCAAAATTACAACAGTTGTTATAACTTTAAGCGGCATAACAACTGTTATGATAAACCATCAAGATAATTGTTTCATCTTGCTGTAACCCAAGGAGAGTTATGAGTTTTGACGATTCCTCTTCGAGGAGGCTACGCCAACGCCGGATTGAAGTCGCTAAAGCCGCATGGCAGGTGATTGTTCGTGAAGGATTGGATCGCACTAGTATGCGGGCGATCGCTCAAGAGCTTGGTTCTTCGACTGGGGTTGTCACCCACTACTTTCGAGACAAAGAAGCACTCATTTTGTTTGCCTTGGAACAAGTTTTTGAAAATATTGTAGAGGATATGAAAGCCTGTGCCGATCAATGGCAAGGAACTGAGAGACTAGAGAAAATGATTTTTTTGGCGCTCCCGATGGAATCGATTGATAGAGATGATTGGAAGGTTTGGGTGGCATTTTTGGGTTATTCGATCGGGCGTGAACACTTAGTTCAGGAACACCGAAAACGCTATGACTCTTTACGTCAGGTTATTTGTCAAGAGTTATCTGACTTACAAGCGGTTAAGCTGATTCGAGGCGATCTTGATTTAACCCTTGAAGCCAATGCGCTCATCGCGTTAGTGGATGGCATTGGCACTGGAGTTGTCATCTGTTCTGAGCAGTTCTCGGTGGATCAACAAAAATACCTCGTGCGGCGACACATCAATTCCTTACAATCGTCATTTTGAATAGCGATGAGTCCGTTTTCAATCGCTGCCAACTCGACCAATCGAGGCTGCATAACGTTGCCCATCACCCGCCGCAGATAACCTTGAACTCCCAACCAATCATCTCTCGGCGATCGGTGTTGGGGTAGCTGGCTGACTCGTTATCCGTCATGCCAAACCATAACTCTTCACGGATTCCAACGAAATATCTGGCAGGTTATGGAGCATGTCATCCCATGTATGCTGTGATTGCAATGCCTCTACAACAATTTGAAGTGGTTCAGAAAGAATTGCTGGAAAATCTGCCTCTTCGGGAAACTGGATCTTATACGCTAGCTGCTCTTGAGGTGGAGTGAACTGAGCATTGACTCCTGTTTTGTTGCCTCTTGCATCAATTCGATACCATCCAACTTCGGGCAAATGAATTGCGTTGAACCCGTGCAAACTATACGGCGCGCCCTTGTCATCAATACTCAACCGCTGATAACAAAATCCTGCTGGAATCTGGTTTGCCCGTAGCAGTGCTGCTAGCAGATGACTCTTAGCAAAGCAATAACCTGTCCTGTGTTGAAGCACATCTGATGCTCGGCAGGTCACAGGATTCATCTGATAGTCATAACTGTGACAAATTTCATCTCGCACCCATTCAAAACATGCTTTTGAGAACGCTATTGGTGTCTCACACCCTGACGCAATTTGCTCAGCACATTCCATAATATTAGAATGCTGCCAGTTGATGATTTCACTCGCCTTCAAATACTCTTCCATATCAATCAATACGAATGCTGAAGCTTCAATTTCAAGAAGATTGCCAGCAGTTTAAAGCCACTGCTATAACTGTAGTACGTAGTGGTAGAAATCTTTATCCTTAGCGTATCCGAGTGATTCATAAAGAGATTGAGCAGCCATATTAGAAGCTTGAGTTGCTAAAATAATTCGGACTGCTCCTGTTCGCCGTGCAAAATCCTCTGCTGCACTAATTAGTGACTTTGCAACTCCCTTCTTTCGATATGATTCCTCCACGAATAAATCGTTCAGAATCCAGATAGGTTTCATCGACACTGAGGAAAAACTGGGGTAAAGCTGCGTAAAACCGACCATGTGGCTATTATCGCGGATCACAAATATTATCGAATCTCCTCTCTGAAAACGCTCTTGAAGAAATTTTCTGGCCGCTTCAAGATCTGAAGGTGATTTGTAGAAAACGCGATATTGGTCAAACAATTTCGACACTTCCTCAAGGTGTTCAAAATGCGCTTGAAAAACTTCCACCTGTTATCCTCCAATTAAAGGGCTAGGGAACCTGAATGGGTTGGACAAACTGACGATTGGCTCGCACAAAACATTGACTTGGCCCATCGTTGCCAAGGGTTCGCTTTACAAACATCCAAGGGTTTTGCTGAGTATCATAAACAATCCCAAATCCAGCGGGGCCAAGATTGATCTCAAAGCGCTGACCGGGCTGGAGCGTGCCAACAATTGACCAGGTTTCAATTTCTAAAGGAATGGTGCTGCTTGCACCGACTAGTTCTTCATAGCTCCAATTGCTCATCCGACACTCGACCTCTCGGGCCGGAGTCACAACGGCTTGCCAGGTGACTTGGGGCGATCGCTGATAATCACCATTGTCTAGGGGTTTGGGTTCAGAAAGTTTGGGTTCAGAAGGTTGGGCCTCTACAGGTTGAGGCAGGACAACCGAGCCTTGGGTCAAGCTTTGAATAGACGGGGGGGAGTGCAAGCATCCCATTACCCCCAATCCCATTACACCAATCCCTAGCACTCTTTTCAGACGTTTGCTAATTGGAATCATACTTTGCATATTACTCATGCATATTGCTTATGCAGATTAGTCAATCATTGCTCCCGTGAGGCTGAATGGCCGCACTTCGGTTACTTTTACTTTCACCGATTGACCCTGCAATTCCGCCAGATTTCCAGAGAAAAAGGTTAAGCGATTTCCACGGGTTCGTCCCATCACTTGAGTTGAATCTTTAGGATTCGATCCTTCGACCAGAACTTCTTCGATACGTCCCTGATACCGTTGCGATCGCTCTGCTGCTTTCACCCCCACCAAATGATTCAGCCGCTGTAACCGATCTGCTTTAACGTCTTCCGACAATTGATTGTCCCACTGAGCCGCAGGAGTATTGGGACGGGGAGAATAAGCCGCCGTATTCAACAGGTCAAACCCGATCTCTTCCACCAAGTTCAACGTGTTTTGAAACTGTTCCTCCGTTTCTCCGGGAAACCCAACGATCGCATCAGCACTAATTGAAGCGTCAGGTATGGATTGACGAATGGTCTGAATAATCCGGCGATACTTCTCATGGGTGTAGCCCCGAGACATTGCTTTGAGGATTTGATTGTCCCCGGATTGAAAGGGAATGTGAAAATATTCGCAGACCTTAGGCAGCTCAGCACAGGCTTGAATCAGGCGTTCAGTAAAGTATCGAGGATGGCTGGTGGCAAAGCGAATGCGTTCAATGCCAGGAACATCATGAATAAAATAAAGCAGATCTGTGAGGGTGTGTTGATGGCGACCTGTTGGGGTTGAACCGGGTAAATCCCGACCGTAGGCATCAATATTTTGGCCCAGTAGGGTGATTTCTGCATAACCCTGACGACCCAGTGCTTCGATTTCCGCCCGAATGGCCTCTGGGGTGCGAGATTGTTCAACCCCTCGCACATTCGGCACAACACAATAGGTACATCGCTCATTACAGCCATAGATTACATTCACCCAAGC
Source organism: Microcoleaceae cyanobacterium (assembly GCA_051652765.1). Classification (GTDB taxonomy): domain Bacteria; phylum Cyanobacteriota; class Cyanobacteriia; order Cyanobacteriales; family Microcoleaceae; genus JBHJGO01. Next base: position 7,290 of record JBOFUV010000114.1, read on the forward strand.
CGTAATCTGACTATCTCGTCGGGGCTTAGTGATATCTTCAACGATTTGAATCGGTTCAGTTGCTACGACTTGGCCGCCCCTAAAAACCTGTTCGAGTAATTCTTGCAGCCGATTGGCATGTTGTGGCCCCATGACTAAATCGAGTTCGGGCACTCGGCGCAACAACGCCTCCCCTTCTTGTTGAGCAACGCAACCTGCGACAACCAGGGTTAAACCTGGATCTTGATGCTTGCGTTTAGCCTGCCTCCCCAAGTAAGAATAGACTTTTTGCTCGGCATTGTCGCGAATAGTACAGGTATTGTAAAGAATTAAATCAGCATTGTTGGGGTCTTCAGCCCAAAGAAAGCCCATTTCCTCTAAAATTCCGGCCATGCGCTCAGAGTCTGCCTTGTTCATCTGGCAGCCAAAGGTTGTAATGTGGTAGCGACGGGAAGTAGTCATCAACAGTACAGTTTAAAAAAGAAAGTAAAAAAATTTGAATTTAGCAGGTCTTAAATTTCTGAGCAGTGACCTTGCCTGGACGCAAAGCAATACTATAGAGATCAAACAGGATTGAAAGCATAGACTTAAACACTGAGATTCTTATTATAATTCAGGCAAATCGCTTTCGTTGGGCGATCGCCCCAACAATTAGGGATAACCGATGTCAAAGTGGACAAAACGCGGGCTGATTTTCTTGCTGCTGCTTGGATCTTTAGTCGCAACCCAGCAATATCTTTATCTTGAGCTAGGCGTGATGACGGGATTCTTGCTGGCCGTCCTTTCGAAAGGAATGCGCCGCACGACTTCCCGGCATCGATCCGAAACCTCTAAACCCTGAATAGGTTCAATGCTCCTTGATCCCGTCGTTATAAACGTCATCTAGGAATCTACAGAATTTTTGGCAAGGTCAGTTCTGGGAGTTCTGACATCTACTGACTTACTCATTTAAATTAGAGAGTTTCAGGAGCTCCGGTAACGTCACAAATCGGTAACCTTGAGTTCTTAACGTTTCGATAATCACGGGTAATGCTTCTACAGTACGACGACGGCTACCCCCACCGTCATGCATCAGGACAATGGCCCCCGGATGAGCTTCCCCAACCACGCGATTAACGAGGGTTGTCACCCCCGGTTGTTGATAATCTTTCGTGTCAATTGACCACATGACGACAACGTAATTTCTGGCTTTTGCGTACTCTACAGCGCCGTTATTGAGAATGCCACCAGGGGGGCGAAAGAGTCGCGTTTTTGCCCCTGTGAGTTGTTCAAGTTTGGCAGAGGTATTGTCAATTTCCGCTGCCGCCATTGCAGAACTTAAGGCATGGTAGGGATGGCTCCAGGTATGATTGCCAATGGCATGACCTTCCTGAACGACTTGTTGGGCAATTTCAGGATATTCGAGTAAATTTTGTCCTAACACAAAAAAAGTGGCTTTTACCTCCTGTTGTCGCAAGATCTCTAAAATCTTGAGGGTGTCTGGCCACGGGCCATCATCAAAGGTGAGGGCGATCGCCTTGTCACCAGAGACCTCATCCCCTTGATGAATGAGGGTTCCTTGGTATCGCTTGGGAATCTCAAAGCTCTGTCTCAATGGATCAGACTGAGGATCTCGCTTGAGTTTCTGGGGAATATAAAGCTCAGGACTGCCAATGGGTGGAATTTCTGGCTCCCAAGTTGGCACGATCAGGCGAGGTTGAACAGGGGCAGAATTGGGGAGCGCTGGGTCTTCACTTGCGAGGGTAGACATTGAGAGCGGTTGAAAGCTCAGCAGGGAGATTGACACGCCCCCTAAACCTCTGACAATCTGCTTCAAGAAAGATGGAAACTGGACTGAACGATGCATCATTCCTGAAAAATAAGAAATTCTTACTCCAGTCTATTGAATCTATTTTTCATCGTCACTGCTTTGACCGAAGTTCAAATGCAGACATTCAGCGATGGGCTCAGGGATCAAAAAACCTGATTTAGACCTAGAAGTAGTTAAGAAAACTGGCTCGAATTTGAGTACAGTCCTTCTGCAACTACGGTGTAGACTCCATCCCACTCCTCGAGGGGAGGCGTTTCGAGGTAGGCTTGCGATCGCTCCAAATAAAGCTGAGTGACGCGATCCTGAGGGCGAAGAGCTTGAGCCTTTAGAAACTGCTGAATCGCACTGTAAAAATCTTGAGACAGATAGGCAGCCCTAGCCAGATCATATTGTTCTAAAAAGGCTTCAGTGTCTGGGGCCAAGGGTATGGCTTTAGCCTCCACTAGCTCATAAATATTCACGGCCTGCTGTTTGCCCCGCACCCGAACTTTATCGAGTTCCCGCACCCAAATTTGTTCAGGACAGAGGGCATAGGTCATTTCGCTCAAGATAATGTCACATCGATAGAGTTTCGTTAATTGCTCTAGGCGAGAACTTAAATTGACACTATCGCCAATGACCGTATAGTCCATGCGTTTTTGTGAGCCAATATTCCCACAGACGACTTCCCCCGAACTCATGCCAATCCCAATCCGAATTTGAGGATGGAGACAGGCTTGATTGAGCTGTTGATTAAACACTTGTAGGCGTTGGCGCATTTCTAGGGCTGATTGAACGGCTAGCCAGCCATGATTTTTTTGCAGGGCCAAAGGTGCTCCGAAGACAGCCATCAGGGCATCGCCAATAAATTTATCCAGGGTGCCTTCGTGGGCAAAGACTGCCTCAACCATGGTTTCAAAATATTGGTTTAACATCTGCACCACTTCGGCGGCTTCTAAGTTCTCAGTAATCGTGGTGTAGCCTCGAATATCAGAGAACAAGATGGTAACCTCTTTCCGTTCGCCCTCCATCAGCGCGTCTTCCCCTAGGGCCATGACTTGTTCTGCAACTCCAGGAGTCATATAGCGGTACATCGTGGTTTTCATCCGCTTTTCGAGGCTGATGTCTTCTAACACAACCAGTCCTCCTCGGACTCCTCCTTCTGGATTGGTCAGAGGATTAATCGTCAAGTTGATACTGCGTTCAATCCGTTGTACCTCGGATTTCTGAAAGGTACTAGGAGGTGTTTGAGTCTGGTCAGTTAAGCCCCAAGAGCGATAAATCTCTGGATTAGTTCGATCGGGAATCACCAAGATCGACGTTTTCTGACCCGAAGCAACGGTCTCAGGCCCTTGTGGTTGGGTCACCAACCCAACCACAAGGGTCTGCTCAGGCACATAGTGGCGAGCAGCATACTGGAGACTGTCTTCTAAGCGCCAGCGCAAACTCTCAATCGGTACAACATCCCAAACCGAGCGCCCAATCAGCCGTTCCTCCCAGTATTGATACATTGGGTGAACGGGGTGATCCCCTTCCGAGTCTCGAGAACAGCCCAATAGCTCCAGGGCGGCATCGTTAATCGTGACAATTCTTCCCTGTAAATCCGTCGAAATTACCACATCAGACAGGCTTTGCAAAATATCTTTCTGATACTGTTTTTCAACCATGACACTTTCAAACAGTTGGGCATTTTGCAATGCCATGCCCGCTTGAGCATTAAAGGCGCGCAGAAACGCTTCGTCTGATTGAGTAAAGCTGCCCTTATGCTTATTAATCAGTTGAGTCACTCCAATCAGTTGTCCAGCAGGATTGTAGACAGGCATACACAAGATGTTGCGGGTTTGATATCCAGTCCGTTGGTCAATGGTTGGGTCAAACCGGGGGTCAATGTAGGCATCGGTAATATTTAACATTTGGCCTGTGGAAGCCACATAACCCACAATGCCTCGGTTTGCAGGAATCCGAATTTCCATCATGGTTCTGCCATCTGCCTTGGCGAGTTTTGTCCACAATTCTTGAGTTTCCCGATTCAGCAAAAACAGGGTGCTGCGATCTGCCTGCATTAACTGTCTGGCTTGCTCCATCACGGACAACAAAGTCACTTCCAAGTCTAAACTTTGACCCAGAATCGTTGTGGCTTGCAACAATGCCGCCACCCCTCGTTGATTCCGAGCTGCGACATAGAAAGATTGGCAACTTTCTAAAATAATCCCAATCGAGTCGCCAAAGGTACTAAATTGTTGTTCATCCTCAAGGGTAAAGGTTTGGTTTCCAGCTTTATTCAGGAGTCGAATCACCGCCACAATCTTTTGAGGATCTTGACTGCTAAAAATGGGAATACAGAGAATACTCCGAGCGTCATAATTGGGGGGTTCATCGACCTCCGGATTGAACAAATCACTCTTTTGAGCATCTGCAATATTCAGTGCTTGTCCAGAGAGGGCGACCTGACCGATAATCCCAACCCCAAGCGGGAGGCGAACCTCTTGAATTTCATCAGTTCCGTCTCGGACTGTTTTGTACCAAAGCTGCCGTCTCTCATGATTGATCAGAAAGATGGTCGTACGATCCGCTTCTAAAATCTGGCCAACTTTTAGGGTAAAGGCATCCAGAAGTTGCTCTAGTAAAGTTTCTAAAGCCTCATTGTTAATCAGATCAAGGGCATGAAGAGATTGCTGAAACTCAGCCGTGATGAAGTCTAAAATGCAGACAAACTCAGTGATCGGCAGATTTTTGACCTGTTCTGCCAGTAAACCAATCCGATCAGCTTGAGCAAGGGTAGCAAGGATACTACCAATAGGAGGAGCCATTGTATGAGCTTACGAGGATGAAGGAGGTTGAAGTGACTCATGCAAGCATAAGCCTTAAATTTTAGACGTTACAACCTAGTTCGTCAAAGTTTTTCACGATAGTTCATTTCCCCTACATTAACTATTATGAAGCTGTTACGAGGAAATGTTACGCAGCTGTCGGCAGGGAACGTTGGTTGAGCTGAGTTTGATAGTATTGTCGTAACTGTGCTGTTGCCGCAGTCCAGCCCCAACGCTCTGCTTCTTTGCGAGCACTCTGCCGCAGGGTTTCTCGTTCTTCCGGTTGGGAGAACAATTGCTGAGTCGCACGGATTGCTCCTTGGGGCTCTGCCGGATCAAACAGATAGCCATTGACACCATCCGTAACAATATCTGGAATTCCCCCAGAACGGGCCGCAACGACTGGAGTCCCGGCTGCCATTGCTTCTAACAGCACTAACCCCAAAGTTTCTGTCCGAGACGGAAAGATGAACGCATCGGCTGAAGCATAGGCCGCTGCCAAATCCAGTCCCTTCAGATAGCCAACAAAGTGAGTTGGGGTGCCGACAAAGTGTTGTTCGAGGGCTTGCCGATGGGGGCCATCTCCCACTAACGCCAGTCGAGCATTGGGGATTGCTTCTAGTACAAACTTAATTTGGTCAATTTCCTTCTCGGCCCCTAACCGTCCGACATACAGCAACAACGGGCTGTCAGGATGGCCTTGACTCAGGCGATCGCGCATTTCTGCACTTGCAAAGTGAGGTTGAAACATTTCGGTATCCACGCCCCGCTGCCACAGATCGACCCGTTCAATCCCATGACTCTGAAGTTCTTCTACCATTGCCGTTGAGGTGCAGAGGTTCAAATCTGCCTGATTATGGGCTGAGCGCAACAACCCCCAGAGAACCTCTTCCAACATGCCCAAGCCATAGTGATGTAGATATTGGGGCAAGTGGGTGTGGTAAGACGCAACCAGGGGCAAATTAAACTTCTTGGCATAGTACAGTCCCCCCACGCCCAACACCGCTGGATTGGCGACATGCACCAGATCAGGCTGAAATGCCTCAAGCTGACTGCCAATCCGAGGGTGAGGAATGGCAACTTTCAGCTCAGGGTACAAGGGTAAAGGAAATCCTTCCACCCCGTAAATTTTGCAACCCTTGTACTCTTGTAATCCACCCTCGGGACAAATGATTAAAACTTCATCTCCTGCTCGGTGAAGCTGTTCTACTGTGTGACGCAGCCGAGTTACAATCCCGTCAATCTTAGGCAAAAAGGTTTCTGTAAACAGCGCAATTCGCATACCGCAGTCAGTTTGGAATAAAAAATCTTGTCACCCCATCATCTCAGAATTTGAGGTCAGGTTAACACTTTTTCCCAGGAATGAACTGGTCTTGGCCGCTCTGGTTTTGATAAGCTCTTGATCATCTAGAGTTCTACATCAGGACTGGCGAGATTATCTCAGTCTCTATGCAGAAATCTTTAACAGAAATCTTTAATAGATTGACATCTGGTTTTGTTTCGGGTTTTGACTTTAAATTGGATTGAAGACTTTTTATGATGATTGATTTAACTGGAAAAGTAGTTTTAGTTACTGGGGGCAGTCAGGGCATTGGCGCAGCGACAGTCAGAACCTTGCATCACATCGGGGCAAAGGTGATTTTGCACTATGGGAAAAACCAGAAGAAAGCCGCCGCCATAGCACAGGAACTAGGTCAGACCTCCTGCCATCTTGTCCAAGCAGACTTAACCCAGGAAAATACAGCAATTGAGCTATGGAAAAACGCAGTTTCGTGGCAGGGGAAAATCGATGTGATTGTCAATAATGCTGGGATGATCTCTCCTACCAGCCTAGAAGATGACTGGAAAACGTGGCATCACACCTGGCAACAAACTCTACAGGTGAATTTAATCGCAGTTGCTGATTTGTGTCGAGCAGCAATTCAGCACTTTCAAGATCAGAATATTCAACAACAGAAGATGCAACAACAGAATATTCAATCACAACAGGGCGGAATTATTATTAACATTGCCAGTCGTGCAGCCTTTCGGGGGGATCAGCCAGATTTCATGCATTATGCGGCCTCAAAAGGCGGGGTGATTTCCCTAACTCGCAGTATTGCTAGAGGATTCGCTAAAGACAATATTTTGGCCTACGCGATCGCCCCCGGTTTTGTCCGCACAGAAAGGATTGAAGCCTTGATCCAGACTTATGGAGAAGCTGTTCTGACCCAGGACATACCCTTAGGGAAAATAGCTGCACCGGAAGATGTAGCAAATGTCGTCGCATTTCTAGCCTCTGGTTTAGCGCCCCACGCAACGGGAACAACCATTGATATCAACGGCGCATCCTACGTTCGTTAAAACTTGCCATCTTGTCGCTTTTCCAAGTAGTAAAACTCTGTTCTACTACTCGACTACAACAGGTGTGATATTTTCTAACTTCTGTGAAGCAGAGGTTTCAGGGTCAACTTTGACAGCGATCGCACACTCCTTGAACAATGACTTCATAGCTCTCTGCCCGAAGTCCCGGACGAAGATTAGTCAAATTCAGGTGCTGGAAGGTGTCCCAGGCAATATCTTCAATTGCACCACAGCATTTGCAGCGAAAATGATGATGACAACTCATGTTGGCATCGTAGCGAGAGACTCCTTCTTCTAGTAAGACCTCTCGAACCAAACCTACGTCTCGCAGGGCTTGTAGCGTAGTATAAATTGTGGCCTGGGAAGAGACGGGATGCTCTTGGTTGAGCACCGTCAAAATTTGTTCCGCCGTTGGGTGTTCAATACAGGAGCGCAAATAGGAATAGACCGCAAATCGCTGAGGGGTAACTCGCAACCCCTTTGACTTTAAAACCTGAACGATTTTATCTGCCTGTTGATGCATGGCTATAGATACAACTCTCGATACCTTAAATAATTTTTGACCTATACTATAGCACTTTTACCAGAAGATTTCTCAAGACAGAAAAGGCTGTATTTTTGAGTATTTATAACTATTGATAAATTCTTAAGTCAGAATTATTCTGAGTTGCATCAGTGAAAGCTGAATCTCAGTAAACTCCTAGATGATTCATTCAAGAGGTTAGTATGGTTGAGAATGTTCCTAATGTTGTGTTCAAGACCCGTGTTCGAGATGAGTCCATTTCTGGGCCTAATCCTTACCGTTGGCAGGATGTAACCACTCAGGAGATTTTTGGCGGCAAGCGCGTTGTTTTGTTTGCACTACCTGGTGCATTTACACCAACTTGTTCCTCAACTCACCTCCCTCGCTACGAAGAACTGTACGATGAATTCAAAGCTCAAGGAATTGAGGCAATCGTTTGTCTATCGGTTAATGATGCATTTGTCATGTTCCAGTGGGGCAAGCAGCAAGGGGCAAAGAATGTATTCTTGTTGCCGGATGGCAATGGTGAGTTCAGCCGCAAAATGGGCATGTTGGTTGAGAAGTCCAATCTTGGCTTTGGAATGCGGTCTTGGCGCTATTCCATGGTTGTGAATGATGGCAAGATTGAGAAAATGTTTATTGAAGATGAGTTCGGTGACAATTGCCCAATAGACCCCTTCGCCGTTTCTGATGCAGATACAGTTCTGGCTTACCTCAAGGGTACCCAACCTCCGGTAGAAGCTGCACCTCGTAAAGAGTTTGTTGGCTAATTGTCGGGTTACTGATTGGGAAGTCCTTTGATCCCGTTTCAAATAGTTGCTTAGGGTGAGCATCCACTCACCCTGTATTTTTTGGGGTTGCTGAAAGAGTAATAGTCTATTTTGGTAGAGGAACTGTCCGATACTGCAAAATCTCGACTGACTTTGAGTAGCACAAACTCTTGCGGCACTACTTGACGGAGCGAAGCTCTATGTGCCAACTAGTGCCGCAACCGTATTCTCTCCCTCTACTCTGGTCATGTAGGTCTTACTCACAATCTGGTCTGCCTCCTCGATGAATATCGGATACACCTTTCATTTGGTTCTCTATGTATTTTGGGCTCTATCGCCTGAATGATGAAATTCAGAAACGATAGAGCTGTATTTTGTTAGATAGCCGATGACGAAGCTGAGAGAGTCTACGAGAAGATGTTGACCAGGCCCGCATCGAAGACATTCCCAAAGTCTTCAAAGGGTGCACTAGCAACAATCTCAGATGAGCCAGAACCATTGAAGTTGCCAATCGCTACGGCTGTACCAAATCGATCACCAGCTTCGGCAATTCCTGCAACTCCAGAGAATCCCTGTTGGAAAAGTCGCACATTGGAGGAGGACGCACCACTTGCAGATCCAAAAGTTAAATGCACGGTTCCCACGTCATTGGTTGCGCCATTGTTAGAACCGGGAGCACCAATAATAATGTCTGCAAAGTTATCAGTATTGATCTGTTGAGCATCAATGCTAGCCCCGAACTGATCACCTGCCTGAGATAAACCCCCGAGCAGGTTACTCTTAGTAAGAATTTGGGGGTTATTGCTGGGGAAATTTTGGCCCTGGCGACCGAAGTAAACGTACCCTTGGCCAGTGGAGCTGTTGCTTCCTGGTGCACCAATAATCACATCATCCACCAGATCGCCATTAACATCAGCAACGTCGAGGGATTCTCCAAACCGATCCCCAGTCTTATCACTCACCCCGGCAAAGGACTGACCAATGAGGGTGTTGTTAGTTGTAGTGAGTCCGGTGGTGGAACCATAAAGCACATGAAACGCGCCTGAGAATGAGGCATTAGTATCAGGTGCACCGGGCGCACCAATCACCAAGTCGTCAAATCCATCCCTGTTGATATCCCCAGCAGCTAGAGCTTGGGCAAATTGAGTCGCGGGTGCTTCATTGCTGCCGAGAACACCAGGTGTGTCACGATGAAATACCTGCAGTCCACGGGTGGTAATTCCAGAAGACGAACCATAGTTAATTTGAACTGCCCCATCATTGTTTAGAGCGAGCGGATCTCCTGTCGCGACATCATCTTTACCATCGCCATTGAAATCTCCAGTTGTCAGAGACGCACCAAAAATTACTGATCCAGGGAAGGAAGAGGACTTGACAATGGGCTGTTGTGCTCCCGTTAACCCACTATTTTTAACACCAAGCTTTACTGTTGCGCCAGCGCCACTTGTCCCTAAAACCAGATCCTCCACCCCATCTCCATTGATGTCACCCACGGCAAAGGTTTGACCATTGTTGACCAGATTGCTGGAGTTAAAGGTTTGGATGCCAGATTGACTTAAGCCACTACTCGAACCAAAGGAAACATGGGTCAATCCTTCATTTGGAGATCCGACTACCAGATCATCTCGACCATCGTCATTAAAATCTCCAGTGACTAGTCGGCGAGCGCTGAAGAAGCCACCGCCAAGCAGATCATTGGACTCTGGTGCATCTTGTACAAAGGCGCTCTGGATGAAAACAGAGTTTGCAGCTTCAGGGCCAGCAACGCCACTGACCACAACAGTGATTTCCCCTTTGTCGTTGTCCCCCGCACCCCGCAAGGTAATCGGTTGATTCACGAATCCCAGGCGTTGACTAGAGCCACTTTCAGTACTGATCACCTCCCCCGTTTGCACATTGAGAAAGAAATTCAGGTCTTTTTTGCCTGAAAGCGGGTTGATATCAACCCGGGTATCAGGCCCTGTATCCTCTTCAATAATTTCAATTTTGAGCGGAACAATTCCACCTAATTGACTGGAAGTATTGGTAAACGTCCAGGCTGTTCCTGGATTCAGGTCATCGTCTCCCTCAAACTTTTTACCTGGAAATACTTTTCCATCAATCGTGACCGTTGAGCGAAAATCAGCTTCCCCAGTAAAGCTTCCGTCAAGATTATCTACTGTCTTCATCCGGGTAATCGATACGGTAACAGGCTCATCAATAAACTGTGTCATGGGAGTATTCTCCTGGAGTGTTAGGTAGTGATTGAGTTGGGATTGCATCCCGCTCACATTTCCAACACTAATGGCAAATTTTGTAATTGTCGTTACATAAAATCTCATCACTTTAGAGATATCGAATTACATATAACTCTCACTGGCATTTATGAGAAAGCTCTTAATTTCCTTGAAAACGAGTCAAGATCGTGAAATCAACTCTTTTCTTGAAGGCGTTAATTGCTCTTTCAAGGCATTCTGGAATGAATAGACTTTTTCGTAAACTGACAAACCTCATATAATCTCAGGTGAGGTTCATTAAGCTGCATTTCCTCCTGTTTCCACCCCTACTGACCCAGCATGAACTTTGAAACAGCTCTCCAAATTGTCAGTGATGCAATGTTTGTGCAGTTCGGCAGGCGACTGCATGATGTGGAGATGCTTCTGTTCAAGGGAGCTTGGGACGGACAAACCTACGAAGTCATTGCTGAAATATCTGGTTATTCTCCTAGCTACCTCACCCGAATTGCAGGGCCAAAGTTCTGGCAAAATCTGAGTCAAGCATTAGCAGAAAAGGTTGGTAAAACTAGCTTTCGAGCTGTTCTTGAGCAACAACATATTCGGTCAGTCAACACGCCATTGCTTAATGAACAGCCATTAAGTTTGTCAGGTTCATCCTCTGTCTCGTCCGCGTCTAAAACACAAGAACCTCCCTGCATCGATTGGGGAGAAGCGCCTGATGTCACTACATTTTACGGACGACAGGCTGAATTGGATACCTTACAACAATGGGTAGTGAATGTTCGCTGTCGATTGAGCGCAGTCCTGGGCATGGGAGGTATTGGGAAAACTTCCCTAACCGCAAAGTTTGTGGAAACTCTGGTAGAGCAGTCTGATTGCCCCTTTAACCATATCATTTGGAGAACCCTCCGCAATGCCCCTTCAGTACAAGAACTTCTAACAGATTTAGTCCCATTTTTATCCGACCAACGGGACACCGACATAACCCGTAAACGTTTACTGCACTGGCTACAGCAGTCTCAGTGTTTGTTGATCCTCGACAACCTGGAGACAATTCTCCAAGGAGGGGATCGGACTGGTTATTTCCGTTCAGGCTATGAAGACTATGGGGAACTATTGCAGCTTGTCGCTGAAACCCGCCATCAAAGCTGTGTAGTGCTGACCAGCCGAGAAAAACCTGCTGTTGTCGGGGTATTAGAAGGAATTGATAATCCGGTGCGATCACTGCGACTCAGCGGATCGCCAGAAGCAGCCCTGTCTTTGATCAATACCAAAGGATTACTGGGGACAGAGGAGGAAAAGTATGAATTGGGCGATCGCTACAACAATAGTCCTCTAGCATTAAAGATTGTTGCGACTTCAATTCAAAGTCTATTTGACGGGAAAATTTCGTTATTTTTAGCAGAGGACACATTGGTCTTCAATGGCCTTCAACGCTTGCTAAATCAACAGTTTGAACGGCTATCTGAGCTAGAGAAAACGGTCATGTATT
>JBOFUV010000115.1:0-64840 GCA_051652765.1 Microcoleaceae cyanobacterium
AAACTTGATTGGGTTGTGTCGGTTGGCCTCGAACTTGAAGCTCAAGGTTCTTGAAGGTTTATTGGATTACTGAGGGTCAACTCAACCTATCATTTTGATTTAGACAAACTACTCTCTAGCCAAAAATTTGGCTAGAGAAAAGTATTCAAAGTTCAACAGATATGGTATCTGTGAAGGGTGCTAGGTCATATTGATGGGTTTCATTCCAGCACTTAGCGCTGTCCTTTAGTCATCTGCACTCTCTAACGATGTCATCTATTCCCCAAATGATGCCCAAAACCAAACCCTCTCCGCTCTTGCCCCTGGGATTGGCTGCCCTTCTGGTGGGTGGCAGTGTTGGAGCCTATTATGCGTTTGTCTCCAAACAAGCTGTTGAGGGACTCCCAGTTGGTGCAGCGGTTTTGCCTCAAGATGTCATGGTTGCCCTGTCCCTTTCGACCGAACCAAAGCAATGGGAAAGGTTACAGCAGTATGGCACTACCGATTCAAAAGCAGCGCTAGACAAGTTTTTGCAAGGATGGCGCGATCGCTTCTTTACGGAAAAGGGCTACGACTTCCAAAAAGACATTCAACCTTGGGTCGGAGATAAGGTAATGCTCGCTTGGCTACCCAACCAAACCTTGGCTTCTGGTCAGCCCCCCCAACCCGGAACCCCTCTCGCCTCTCCCAATCAATCTGCCTTGGTTGCTATTTTGCCCATTGCTGATCCAGGAAAGGCTCAAGAAATTCTGGCTCAGCCTCGCCTACTGACTGAGGGAGATGTGGTCGAGCGTACCTATCGTGGGATTAATATCATTGAAACCCAGAATGCCTCTGTAGAGCAAAACTACTCTGTTGCCGTCCTCGGTCGAGAGTTTCTGGTTGTTGCGAATGATACTAGCGCCCTAGATCGGATTATTGATACCTATCGGGGAGAAGCGTCTTTGGGGAAAACCCCTGGGTATGCCAGTGCCGTTCAGAAAATTGAAATCCCTCGAACCTTTGCTCAGGTCTATCTCAATGTTCCAGTTGCAGCGAGTGTGGCTTCTTTTACGTCAAGCCAGCCCATCCCGCCCGCCAGCTTAGAAAAGCTGCAACAAACCCAGGGCTTTGCCTCGAACGTCATGCTAGAGCCTGAAGGTTTAGCCTTTAAAGGGATATCTTGGTTGAAGCCCAATAGCCAGCGTACCCTCAAGGTTGAGAATCAGGCAAAAACCATGCTGAAAAGGGTTCCCGACAATGCCATTATGGTTGTCTCTGGGGGCAGCCTCCAAAAACTCTGGCAAGATTATACTCAAGGGGCCCAAGCAAATCCCATCGCTCCCTTCAATCCTGAAGCATTGGTCAAGAGTTTAAAGCAATCTACCACCTTAGACTTGAATCAAGATATTCTCAGTTGGATGAATGGAGAGTTTGCCCTGTCCCTGATTCCAGCACCTCCCGAGAAAGACACCCCCCAAAAGTTTTCGGCTGGATTTGCTCTGATGGCCCAAGTTAGCAATCGGAATGCAGCAGAAGAAGCCCTGAAAAAACTGGATGAGTCAGTTAAGGTACAAAACTTTAAGGTCGGTGAAGCCAAGATTCAAGGTAAGCCGATTACCCAGTGGACATCTCCCTATGGGGGCTTTACCGTAACACGGGGTTGGTTGGAGAATAACGTTTTGTTTGCAACGTTAGGGGCCCCCATTGCGGAGCAGTTTGTTCCTACCCCTGAGGTTTCTATTACCACTGACCCGCTATTCAAGCAAACCTTACCCCCAGAGCCCAATCCAAACAACGGCAACTTTTTTCTCAATGTAGAGCAGGCATTTGATCGACAGAACCTTTCCCTGCCTCAATTGCCTCCCCATCAACAAGTCTGGGTTAATGCAATCCAGTCCATTGGAGTAACGGCAGCGGTGAATAATGAACGGACAACTCGTTACGACACTTTTGTGCGGCTAAAAACAGCAAATCCTCTACCAGAAGGAGATACAAAGAATCCAGAACAGCCCCAAGATTCTTCGGCCTCAGACCGTGAGGAGAAGAAAAATTAGCTGGAATGAGGCTAACTGGAATGGGTTCAATGCTTGGAGTCGTAGGTTAGCCAAGTTAGATCGGTTGTACTCAGTTCAGTTCTGGCAGCAGCACGACTTCAGGTCAATTTCTCCCAACTGTCCCTGAGTAAGAGGAGATATTGTAGTCAGGAGAACATCCTGCTGCTTTGGTTCAACACCCGATTGGCATGAGTTGAATCAAGGGTAGACCTCTTGCCTGTGCCACACCTTAACTCTTGGCTTGAATCACACCACACCCTAGTCGCCCTCCTCCAGCTCCACCTTTCACCCCAGTTGTGCCTTTGTCTTCATCGACATGAACAATCATGGTGCTACCATTATCATCCAATATGCTCAACGGCCCCGATGTTAGAGTAATACGGCTAGTGCGGTGAATAACAGTTGCTTTTCCACTAGCATCAGCAACAAGATTGGGCAAATCTCCCATATGAAACGGGTGATTTGCGTCAGGATTACTCTCGCCGTAAGGCCCTGGATCAAAATGTCCTCCTGCTGCACCAAAGTCAGGGGCACAGGTTCCTATTTCATGAATATGCAATCCGTGTATCGTGTTAGGGGGCAATCCGGTGACTTCTGCCCTAACTTCAACGGTGGGTAAAATCCCCTCTGGTTGTTCCTGAATAAACGTGACAGTCCCAGTAACCTGGTTGTCTGGAGCATTCACAATAGTTGCAGTAGCGACAATCTTAGGACTTGACTCTGATAATGTGGGTCGTTGGCCACAGCCAATAATGGCAATTATGCTGAATAGACCGGCCAATAGAATAATTACAAGCTTTTTCATGACAGTTTTAGGAGTATTTGAGTTAAAAATTCTCAAAGTTTGACACGCTGTCTTAGAGATATCACAGATAAGGATTCTCGAGCAAACTAAACCTGCTTGAGAATCCTTATCTAGTTCAGGTCAATTCCCTGGCCCTATCAACTCCAAGGTAGCCATTCTAAAGCAACTCATCTGAGGTATTCTTGCCTGTGTTGACGAGAATTTAAACTGAGATCAAGGAACTGAAATCAAGGAGAGGCGTAAAGATTTGGGGTGTTGAAACTATAGTCGAGAGCAGTCAATACAGTTAGACAATACAAGTTAGACAATACAGTTAGAAAAAGCTTAAAAAAAGCTAGACTCCTTTGAACAACTGACTCGGAGCAAGCGCAACATTCCAAACACAACCAAAAGCTGAACACTCCAATGGGCAAACGCAAAGCCCCAGACCAAACAAGCAACCCCGGTCAAACCTGCTAAAACTTTAGGAATATCTTCGGAAGTTTGTAAATACATCCAGACGGAACCAACCGTAAATGCAATCAGGACAGGATACATAGAGGGCATTGTGCACTACCTCCTGAAATTTATCCGATCACGCCAATTATTACACGTTCTAAACTATTACATGTTCTAAACTATACACGTTCTAAACGACTGCCTAAAACACTGCATTGTGCAAGTCTGCTGGAACTAGATTGCTATGAACGACTTGGCCATCCTTGAACCAAACAACCCGTTTGGTCTGGCGGGCAACGTCAGGCTCGTGAGTCACCATCACAACGGTAATTCCAGTCCCATTCAGTTCTGTAAAAATATCCATGACTTCTTGAGTTGTTTTGGAGTCTAAGGCTCCAGTTGGCTCGTCTGCCAGGAGTAATACGGGCCGATTCACAATGGCACGGGCGATCGCCACCCGCTGTTGCTGACCGCCAGAAAGTTGATTAGGTCTATTATTGAGTCGCTGTCCCAGGCCAATTCGAACTAAGGCTTGAGTCGCTCGTTCTCGCCGTTCAGCCTTGGGAACTCCGGCGTAGAGCATGGGCAGCATGACATTATCCAAGGCCGATAACTGAGGCAACAGATGAAACTGCTGGAAGACAAACCCAATTTTGAGGTTGCGGATTTTTGCCAAATCAGTTTCGGACATCTGGGAGACGTTAGTGCCATCTAGGTAGTAATTCCCAGCTGTGGGGCGGTCGAGACAGCCAATGATATTCATAGCAGTGGATTTTCCTGAACCCGAAGCCCCCATAATGGCGCAATATTCACCCTCGTTAACGGTTAGGCTGACCCCATTCAAGGCTCGGACTTCAATATCTCCCATGCCATAGACTTTAGTAATCATTTCGAGCTGAATAATCGCCTTCTGCTGAAGTGAATTAGAGCTATCTTGAACATCAGAGTTGTCTTGAAGCAGTGATGGGGAGAGTTCTGTGGTCATGGGTTGCTAGGGATGGGTAAGGATTTTAGAGCAGGTTTTAGGGTCAATTTCTACGCACTTCTCAACGCAACAATCGGGTCAAGCCCTGCTGCACGACGGGCAGGAACCACCCCAAAGAACAGGCCAATTCCTCCCGAAACTCCAACAGTGAGCAGGATGGCTGTTGCCGAAACTCCCGCTTCCAAAGGGGTGAATGCGCCGAGGATCAAAATGCCCCCAACCCCAACGGCAGTTCCAACCAATCCCCCAGCAGCGGCCAGAATCACAGCTTCAATCATGAACTGAACCAGAATATCCTGTTGAGAGGCACCAATTGCTTTGCGTAAACCAATTTCTTGCGTCCGTTCGGTCACAGAGACCAACATAATATTCATAATCCCAATTCCCCCAACAAATAGAGAAATTGCCGCCGTTGAGGCTAATAAAATAGTGAGGGCTCCTGTAATTCTTCCCAGAATATTCATCAGATCCTTCTGGTTCCGAACGGTGAAATCGTCCTCATCAGTAATTTTGTGCCGCAGACGCAACAAGTTCTCAATCTGAAATTGGGCCGCTCGCATACTGTCTTGATCTTTAATCGAAGCTGAAATAAAGGTGACTTGAATGCCGTAGGGAGAGGTACGACCGACAACTCGATTTGCCATTGTGGTCAGGGGCAGGAAGGCGTTCATATCTTCGTTTGAGCCGAAACTGGTGCCCTTGGGCTGCATCACACCAACGACTTTCAAACTAATATTTTTTAGCCTGACTTGCTTGCCGAGGGGGTCTTCACTGCCAAACAATTTCTCTGCCAGTTCTGATCCTAACGCCACAACATTTTCTTGTCGCTTCAAGTCTAAATCAGTCAGAAATCGACCTTGGGCCACATCAAAACTCCGCACCGATAGAAATTCAGGGGTCGTTCCCACAACTGAGGCCGAGGCATTTTTATTGCGATAGGAGATCAAATCACTGCTGTTTAACGTGGGGGCAACCTCTTCCACGGAAGGCACTTGAGTTGCGATCGCCTCAGCATCTGCCAGCACCAAATTCTGGGGCGGATAGACTGGGCGGCTCTGAGCCTCTGGGCTGCCGGGAAGAATAAACAGAATATTCGGCCCCAAAGAATTGACCTGGTCGCTTACAAAGGTTTGCACCCCTTCCCCAATGCCAACCATGCCAATGACGGAAGCATTGCCAATAATAATTCCTAGCATCGTTAAACTACTTCTTAGCTTGTTGGCCAAGAGAGTTGAAGCAGACATTTGTAAACTTTCGAGGAGGTTCATGATTCTAATTTCTCCTGACCCACAATTTTCTCCAACTTTTGTCCTTCAGGGAGTTCAATGAAGACCTGTGTGCCCGCTTGCACCCCATCTAGAATTTGAATTTGATTCCCAATCGTTGAACCCACGGTGACGGGTTTAAATTCCGGTTGATTTTTCTCGTTTGGCACCAAGACCCCGGTTTCGCCTTTATTCGTAACAATCGCTACCGTTGGCACTACCAAGGCGTTGTCCAGCTTACTACCCACAAACTGGAGATCAACGTTCATGCCGGACTGCAATTTGTCTTCCCCGGAGATAATGTCAATGCGAGCTTGGAACAAGGTCACATCCCGCTCTTTAACCGCCTCTGGAGCGACCAATTGAACTCGGCCTTCAAACACTTGATCAGGGTAAGCATCAGCGACAATTTCTACGGATTGATTCGGCTGAATTTGTCCAATATCCGCCTCTGGAATTTTGGCCAAGACCTCTAAATCCTGGGCCAAGGCCACAATAGACGTTGAAGTTGCTGATGACGCTTCCGAAGCCGAAGTAGCCGGGGTCACGAAGGCCCCCTCAACGGCATACCGTTGGGTAATAATCCCCGCAAAGGGCGCACGCACCTCAGTATCTTCGAGTTGAGTTTGATAATACTGAACTTGTCCCTGGGCCTCTCGCACATCTGCTTGGGCCGCGACAATATCCTCAGAACGACTGCCATTTTGCAGCTCATCTAATTTACTCTGGGTCTCAGCCACTTCTGCCTTGGCCCGAGCCACTTCCTCAGGACGAGACCCATTTTGCAGCTTGAGCAGGTTTTGGCGCTGTTGCTCAACGGTGGCCTGCAACTGCTCAACCTGCGATCGCTGGCTTTGTTGCAGTTGGGCAATCCGCTCCTGGGTTTGATTGACAATCGCGTTTAACCGTCGTTTGTCCCGGATGAACTCTTCCAAAGAATCTTGGGAAATCGCCCCTTCTTGTCTCAGGCTTTGGTTGCGCTGTACTCGATCTTGGGCGAGTTGTAGCTCTGCGGTGTTGGCTTCTAACTGGAACTTGGCCTGGGCAATTTCATCCTGCAAACTCCCCGACTGAGCATCAGACAGACGAAACTGGGCCTCGGACAACTGGGCTTGAGCGGCTGCAACTTCTTCGGAACGGGTTCCCGCCTGGATCTCTGCCAACTTTGCTTGGGATTGATTGACTCTAGCTTGGGCAGCGGCAATTTCTTCGGGACGAGTGCCAACTTGCAATTTTTCTAGGTTTGCCTGGGAACGCGCTAGCCGAGCTTGGGCCTGCAATAATTGCGCTTCAAGTTCACGGCCCTCCATTTTGGCAACGACCTGGCCTGCCTCAACGCGATCGCCTTGCTCCACGTAAAGTTTTTCTAAGCGCCCTTGGGTTTTGGGACTGAGGTTGACTCGCCGCACGGGTTGGACAACACCACTCCCACTAATCCGTACCGTTAAATCCTGGGTTTCTACAGGAACCGTCAAACTTGCTAGAACTTCTGCATCGACCTGGGTTTGTTGTTTTGTGAGGTACCAGGCCACGGGGACTGTAGCCAGACCTGCCAACAGCAACCCAAGCAAGCCCCATTTCAAGGGACGAAAAGGTTTCTGCGGAGCAACTTTTTGGGGTGCTACAGGTTCATTCGGCTTCAAACTCTCTGATTGAGCCACCATGACAGCCTGGGGATGAACCACCGTACTGTCGAGGGGTTCAGGGCTCACACCGATAGAGCCGTTGCGTTGTAGCGTTTCTTCCTGGCCGGACAACATTAAAATTTTCTCCAACTCGTTGTTGAGCAGAGCAGAGAGTTTTATCAACGGTCTGTTTCTGACTCTAAGATTATTTTAACAATCCGTAACAAATAAAAACAGAATTCTATATTCCACCTTGTAGGGTGTCCTATAGCCGGGGGACAGTTGGGCCTAGAGCCTATTGTTCAGTCCTGTTTCCCAGTCCCGTTCCTTCGAGTTTTGGCAATATTGAGGAAAGCACAGAAACGAGTTTAGCCTGTGACAGTTTGCAAACTGTCCTACTTCTTGCTCATTCTACAGTGGTCTAATTTGAGGCATAAACACATGAGCCTTAGTTCTTTCTCTGGGCAATTGAAGCGGACAGTATTTAACTAAAGATTTATCTTTCCTTAACCTTTTAAACTTAACATTCTAAGTGAGGCAAATACTGATGTTTACACTACAGTTTTGATTCTGTTCTTAGAGAGAGTGTTCATCGTTTCTTCCCGGAATGAAACCAGACTTGAATTGAGTTGTGCGTTAATGACTTGGCTGCAGGCTAAGTTTTTATTGTCAACTCAACAAAGCCCTTGACAGTTGGCTTGAGAATGTTGGGTCTTGCCAGTTCGACACTAACCCCATAGCAACCTGATTTGAAGTGTGAACTTTGAGGTGTGAACTTTGAAGTGTGAACGTGGGATAAGCGTCTGCTCGCGCAGGTTAGAAGCTTACGCCACAAACAGTTCACAAATTGTTTCTGCTTGTTACCTGTAATCGAATCTTAGAGATCTGTGCAGAATTCTAGTCAATAGAATTCTGAGTTTTTTTGGTGCATCTAGATTAACAATTTACATCCGCAGTCTACTGGTCTCAACCAAAGTTTTGAGCAAGACTTTGAGCAAAGTTTTGAGGGAAAACATCGTACATGCAAGTCACTTAACCCGAGAGGAAATTCACCCATGGCAACAATTCTCACGTATACATCCGCAAGCGGAATTTCTCTTGCCCCGTCTACCCAAGGGGTTGGAGTAACCGGTTTAGATTTAACTCGGGGTTCAGGAATTATTTCAGCAACCGGGAGTACGTTTAATTCCAGTGGATGGAACGATAGTGTCGATCTCCCCGGCGCGATCGCCAACAACGATTTTTTACAGTGGGGTTTTAACTCAACAACCGCTTATGACCTGTCTGATTTAGATATTCGTTACGACCGTTCAGGAACTGGCCCCAATCAAGTCAATATTCAGATTTCGGTGAATGGCGGAGCCTTTCAAAGCTTCTTTTCTGATAGTAGTGTGAGTGATGTAGGGGAGAATAATCCAGACTTGAATTTGTCTGGGTTCACAAATGTTACCGCTGCAACGTTTCGTCTGTATGGCTTTGGGGCAACTGCTGCGGCTGGAACGTTTGACATTGAGAATGCCCTCGATTTTGGTAATACCGGGATTGTGCTTTCTGGAACTGAGAGCGGTGGTGGTGGCACTGTTCCAACGGTGAGTATTGCTGCAACTGATGCTGAGGCAGCGGAAGCGGGACAAAATCCTGGTACGTTTACCATCAGTCGCACAGGGGAAACAACCAATGCTCTGACCGTTAACTATGCTGTTGGTGGAGTTGCAACCAATGGCACAGACTACACTCCAACCCTGAGCAACACCGTGAGCATTCCGGCAGGTGAGTCTGCTGTAGCCATCACGGTTACTCCCGTAGATGATAACGATGTAGAACCGACTGAAACTGCAATCCTGACCCTAACTGATACGGCTGACTACAACTTAGGGACTGCCAGTGCCACAGTGAATATCGCGGATAATGACACTATCGTTACCCTGACTCCAATTTATGAAATTCAGGGAGATGGGGATGACTTTAGCTCCCCAGTTTATGCATCGCCGCAGCTTGGGAATCAAGTTACAACCCAGGGAATTGTGACCGCGATTGACTCTAATGGTTTCTATATTCAAGATCCCGACGGAGATAGCAACAACGATACCTCTGACGGCATCTTCGTCTTTACCAACTCAGCGCCTACAGTAACCTTGGGGAGTGCCGTACAGGTCAAAGGAACCGTGGCTGAGTTCTTCCAAGCCACTCAGATTGCTTCTATCACCCAGATTACGCCAATCTCAAACCCGTTTACAAACAGTTCAGTTGCACCAATTGTGCTGGGAACAGACCGGGTTCCACCCACAGAAATTGTGGATGATGCTGGGTCTAACGATTATGACGTGACTCGGGATGGTCGGGACTTTTGGGAAAGCCTAGAGGGCATGTTAGTCACCCTGCCTGATGCGGTAGCTGTCGGTTTAACGAACCAATTTGATGAATTCTATGCGATCGCCAATCAAGGCACAGGGTCAACGGGAGCAAACCCTCGCGGTGGGATTACGGTTCGGGACGACAATAGCCCCAATAACCCCATCGGCGCAGATCTCAATCCTGAGCGGATTCAGATTGATGAAGATCTGGTGACCAGCAACAACCCCGATGTGAATGTAGGGGACTTGCTGGGGGACATCACCGGAATTATTGATTTCAACTTTGATGACTATTCCATCGTTCCCCTAAGCCCAGTTTCAGCAACTTCTGGGGGCCTAACCCGTGAAACCACAACCCTCACCGGGGACGGCGATCGCTTAACTGTTGCTGGCTTCAACGTCGAAAATCTTGATCCCTCCGATGGCAGTCGTTTTGATGCCATTGCCAGTCAGATTGTGAACAATCTTCAAGCTCCTGATGTTATCGGGTTGCAAGAGGTACAGGACAATGACGGCGCAAGCAACACCAACGTGACGGCAGCCAACGTAACCCTGCAACAGCTTGTTGATCAGATTGTTGCCGCAGGTGGCCCAACCTATGAATTCATCGATAATCCCTTTATTGGCGATGATACCAACGGCGGCGAACCCGGTGGCAATATCCGCACGGCTTTTTTGTACAATCCCACTCGGGTTGAGGTTGTAGCGGGGTCGATTCAGACCGTGACTGACCCAACGGATCAGCAAACCAACCCTAATAATCCCTTCTTTGGCAGTCGCCTGCCTTTGGTGGCAACCTTTACCTTCAACGATCAGGCCGTGACCTTGATCAACAATCATTTCTCTTCCAAGGGCGGCAGTGATCCGTTATTTGGCAATAGTCAGCCTCCAGTGAACGGGAGCCTAGACGAACGGGAAGACCAAGCAACAGCAGTTAATGGGTTTGTGGGCGGTCTCTTGAATACTGATTCAGGGGCGAACATTATCACCCTTGGGGATCTAAACGAGTTTCAGTTCTTCTCTCCTCTGGAAACCCTGGAGCAGAACCTAACCAATCTCACTGAGACTTTGCCTGAGAATGAGCGGTATACCTTCAACTTTGAGGGGAACTCTCAAGCCCTGGATCATATATTAGTCAGCAGCAGTCTGACGGCGGATGCTGAATATGACATCGTTCATATCAATAGCGAATTTGACAATCAGGTCAGCGACCATGATCCCCCAGTCGCTCGCTTTACCCTGGTTCGCCCCAACGCCGCTCCGATCGCAGTTGCTGATACGTTCACAACGGATGAGGACACAACCTTCGTCACGGGCAACGTCCTGAATAATGATTCTGACCCCGATGGCGATTCCTTAAATATTGTCAGCATTGACACGACCGGAACGTTGGGTACCGTGACAGATAACGGTGACGGCACGTTCACCTATAACCCCAACGGTCAGTTCGAGGCTCTGAATGATGGGCAAACCGCGACGGACTCCTTCTCTTACACAATTAACGATGGCAATGGCGGTACGGATACCGCAACTGTTACCGTAACTATTGATGGAGTCAGCGATGCTGTTGTGATTAGCGGCACTCGTAACAACGACAATCTCCAAGGCACTTCGGGCCAAGACTTAATCTTCGGCAACAATGGCAATGATACGATTAATGCTCTCGCCGGGAATGATACGGTCGAGGGGGGTCGTGGTGGTGATAGCATTCGAGGCGGTGCTGGAGATGACGTTCTCGCTGCCGATCAAGTGAACCGTTTTGATGACCTAGATGGCACAACGAGTGTGATCTTGGGAGACGATGGCAATGACCTGTTGATTGGAGGCAGTAAAGCTGACTCTCTCCGGGGCGGTAACAATGACGATACTCTCCTCGGCAAAGGGGGTAACGATCAGATGTTTGGAGAAGGTGGCAACGACTTGCTTAATGGAGACATTGGCAACGATACCCTGAATGGTGGCGGAGGCACCGACACCGCTGACTATTCTGACCTGATCTTCAACGCTACTTCAGGGATTGTGGGTCTGGATATTAATCTCAGAACCCGTGTTGCCCTACACTCGAGCCCCGACAATGCTCTCACCTGGACAGATACGGTGAAGGATGTTGAGACTGTGATTGGGACGAATCTAACCGATCGCTTTGTTGGCAATGGTGGCAACAACCGGATCGAGGGGGGAGCCGAAAGCGCCAGTGTGGTCACATTGACCGATTCCAAGGGGAATAGCTATACCGTGACTGGCGATGTGGTGGAATATAGCAATCCCCGCAGTCGGTTCACAGTCGGGGGAACCGTTGATAACTTAACCCTAACTCGCACCGGAGATGGAACCGATACCCTCCTAGACATTGAATTTGTCAAGTTCAGTGATGGGGTGTTTGCCGCGTCTGAATTATTCTAAGTAACTCAGATTCAATCTAAGAAAAGTCTTTCAGCTAGCTGAAAGACTTTTTTTGTTGCTAATTGTTATTGCTAAGTTTGTTGCTAATTATAGGGATAACTCATGAAGGACTTGGTACGTTCCAGAACCTTAGATCATGAAATTAAGCATACTAGGATTTTCCCTTGAATTCATCTCCGTTCAGCAGATTACAACAGGCTTCTACGGACGTTCGCTGGGCCATAGCTGTTACTAGGGCATCATATTTGGGTCGATGGTTTTCAATTAACGAGCGGGCCTGAAGGATTGCCCACCGTTCTTTAGTCTCTGCTTCTGACAAAGGACGCTTGAGTTGAGTCCAGACCGACCGAATTTTCTGCCGGTCTTCAAATCCGCCCTCTGCTTTGTCATACACCAATTTTTCTGCAGCAATTCCTGCCATCCAAACTTTGCAATATTGATCCAGTAGTTGGGAAGATAGCTCTCCGCGTTGCAATTGACCTAAGACGGTCTGATCATTAAATCGCACTCCTCCTTGAGCTTTTTGCCCCTGACGAAAGGCTTCCCAAGCATTCAACGCATAGCCCTCAATTGGAATATTCAACAAGTGGGCAATCAGAAAATGTCCGGCTTCATGGTGCAAAATCCGGTCTTGCTTGGCTGTGGACGAACCGACTAACCAATCGCTGAGAATCGCTGTTCCCTGTCCTTCTAACGCAAAATTGTCCAAGGTCGCCAGAGCCATCAGACCAAACACCATGCCCGCTGGAACAAACGGTGAAATTCCAACTGAGGGGCCAACTAGGGCAGATAGAGTCAGCAGGAAGATAGTGACTGCGATTAGATTGAGGGAGGTGTCTTTCATCGCCAGTTGAATCGCTTAAATATTAAGGTTGTACAGGGATCTTAGGGTTTTCTGGTGTTTCTGAGGGTGCTTCCGTTTCATTCAAGGATGACGCTGAAGGCTCACTCTTCTGAACCTGCTTAACGCCTGATTTGGCTTTATAAAACGTTTCTAAACTGTCGCGATCGCCGACATAGCGCCAGTGCCAGGGTTCGTAGCTGACTCCTTGAGGGTTATCCCGAGGAAAGGACAGTTCAAAGCTGTGAAAGGCTGCATGTTCTTGCAGCCACTTAAAAGCTTTTGTTTGTTCAAAGCTTTCACTCACATGGGTACTGGCAGCATCCCCATCGCCAATATCGATGGCATAACCCGTGTGGTGTTCGCTATAGCCGGGAGGAGCACTGACCTCAGCCCGCTTTGCAACATTCTGCCCGCGTTGCTCTTTAACCTTGAAAAATAGATATTCCTGCTCGGCTTGAGTCCGAAATCCAGAGAGAGGCACTAAAGTCACACCATTCCTCCGAGCGGCCTCTGCCATCTCAAGATAAGCTGAGGCTGCAGTTTTATGGAGTTTGATGCTGCTGTCAGCCGTGAGACTTTCTAGGCTTTCGGATGTCACTTCTTCGTAGGGCAAATGACCCAGTAAATCCTCTTCTGTTGGACTTGGAGAAGCAGTTGCCTTTGGGGAGGGAGTTCCTGAGACTGGAACAGTTGGTAAGGCCCCAGGGCTTGGAGATGCAGGGGCAGCAGTAACTCCTCGGGTTGTGTCCATCACCTTTGACCAGAGTTGTTCAGTAAACACCCCGTATTGATAGTTCAGCCATAGACTCAAGCAGAAGGTCAGAAGCCCTAATCCTAAGAGCTTCCAAAATAACCGTTTGCCTTTGGGACGAGGCGAAACGGCTAGCGGAACGGCAACATCTCGCTGTGCCTCTGGAATATCATCTAGGGCTGCTTCTAGGCTGCTCTTAGCTTGTTCAGGCAAACTTGGATTATTCAGACTTGTGTTACTCAAAAGCCTCACTCCCGCACATTAGTCAAGTCTCAACAATTATTGATTGTAAACTGAGACCAGCAGATTCATGCCATGGTTGCCATGTCTAGTTCAGTTTCTCCTCTCATTCAGCTTTATCAGTGGCTCATTGGCGGGGTTCTGTGTGGTTGGATCTTAGGTCGGCTCCTCCCCCGAACAGTTCCGGCTGACCTTGGTCAATTCCTATTTTGGGTTGGCGTTCCGGTTGGTGTTGTGATCTTCATGCGTCAGGCAGATCTGTCTGGAAATATTTGGTTGGCTCCTCTTGTGGCTTGGATCGCGATTAGTTCAGGGGCTGGACTGGCTTGGATCTGGATTCAACACAGGATTTCCGGGCCAGTTGCTGCCACATCCCCGCCAACATTCCTGCGGAGTCAACCCACCCAAGGCAGCTTTCTCTTGGCCTCAATGGTGGGGAATACAGGCTACATTGGTTATCCTGTTGTGTTGGCCCTAGTTGGCTCCCAATACTTCGGTTGGGCAGTGTTTTATGATGGCCTTGGTTCAACCATTGGGGCCTATGGATTTGGGGTTGCTTTAGCTGCTCGATTTGGCCAGGGAACTCAAAACCCCTGGGAACTCTTTGGGGTCACGTTGAGAAATCCAACCTTTTGGAGTTTATGGTTTGGGTTGAGCCTGCGGAGTGTTTCTTTTCCCAATGGTGTTGAACAAGGACTCGATCTTGTAGGCTGGAGCGTGATTGGATTATCCCTGGTGCTCATGGGGATGCGCTTGAGCCAGTTATCCTCCCTACGTTATCTTAAACCGGCTGCTGTTAGCATTTTGATCAAAATGCTAATTGTACCCCTAGTCTTGGGAACAGGTCTGGCTCTAATGGGATTGCGAGGTGAGCCATTGTTAGTTCTTGTCTTGCAAATGGCAACACCTCCGGCCTTTGCAACTTTGGTTCTGGCAGAAACCTTTAACCTGGATCGGGAATTTACGGTGACAGCCCTGGCCCTAGGTTCTGTTGGGCTACTGCTAACTCTCCCAGTCTGGTTGTTTCTGTTTGGATAGTCTGTACCGCGTAATTTGATCCCCACTTGGTTTTTACATGCGACAACTGTAGTTTTGTAAAAGATTTGACAAGAAAATTAACAATCTGTTACAATTCTTAACATGAAAGATTTACAGGAGTAGAAGTTATGGATACAACTCGCGGCTACACGACTGAAGAGGGTGGACGTTTGAACAATTTTGCAGTCGAACCTCAAATGTATGTAGAAGAAACGTCTGGTGTAGGCTTTACCCCCTTCGCTGAGAAGCTAAACGGACGACTGGCGATGATTGGTTTTGTTTCCTTACTGGTTTTAGAAGCTTCTACAGGTCAAGGTTTGTTGGGTTGGCTCACCAGTTTGTAATCTAGCTTTCAGTTTAAGCACACTGTTGTTCACTCTTGCTGCTCTAGGAGATACCCCCCTAGGGCATTGTCTAATTCTTCAAAAGTTTGTTACCTAGAAGGGTGAATGATAATTATTTAGGCAGTTTGTAATGAAGAAGCAGTATTTTGCTCTCAGTGGCATCGCTCTTATGGCTTCCCTGAGCATCCTGAGTTGTGCTCAGACCTCTCAGACTGAGACTTCTACGACTGAAGCCAGTCCAACAGTTGCAGTTGATACGGCTTCACCTGAGCCAGATCAAACCGCATTGGCTACGGGTGGAACAGGAACGATGCAGTTTCGAGCGAATGGAGAGGATTTTGTTCGGCAGGGATTTGTTTCTAAGGATGGTTGGCAGATTAACTTTGACAATATTTATCTTCACATTACAGATGCCAAAGCCTACGAGACGTTTACGCCCTATGACCCTCGGGCAGGGGGAGAGCCTCAGTTTAAACAAGAGATCAGCTTAGTGACCGAGAAAACGGTTGACTTAGCTGAGGGTGATGACAGTGCTGAAACTATTTTGATCAATGAAGTCGCTGTTCCCCCTGGAAGATACGGCGCTGTATCTTGGAAAATGACTAAGGCACCAGACGGCCCTGCTAGCGGTCAAGTCATGGTGATGCGGGGAACTGCAACTAAGGATGGAACGACCATTCCGTTCACGTTAAAGGTTGATCAGGAACTTGAGTTTACCTGCGGTGACTATGTTGGAGATGACCGTAAAGGCATTCTTGAACCCGGAAGCAAAGCGGATTTGGAAGCAACATTTCACTTTGATCATCTGTTTGGAGATGGAAAAGCTGCTCCTGAGGAAGACATTAACACCGGTGCTCTGGGGTTTGAGCCCATTGCTGCGATCGCTCAAAATGGTCAAGTTGATGCGGATTTGGCAACTTTGAAAACTCAACTTTCAGCCGCAGAGTATGACAAGTTTATTCAGATCTTGCCGAGCTTGGGTCACGTTGGCGAAGGGCACTGCAAAGAGTCCAAAGTCAGCAGCTAGGTCAGAACTGTTGAGATGATTTTTAAGAAACCGTCAGTAGAGAGGGCGACTATGAAGGTGAATATAGGATGGCAACTCATGACTTCACTGCTTTCATTACCAGGAATTTTGTTATTCTTTGGGGGAGCGGAGCAGGCGATCGCCCATGGTGTAAAACTAACCCACCAAACGACTTCCGCAGTTGAGATTAAAGCGGCCTATGATTCGGGTAGCCCCATGGTAAATGCCCAAGTAAATGTTTATACACCAGATGACCCTGTTAATCCTTGGAAGGTCGGTGTAACTGATGCCCAAGGTGTGTTTATCTTTGCCCCAGACGTGGAAAAGACAGGGTACTGGGAGGTTCAGGTTCGGCAGGCAGGGCATGGGGGTGTTGTAAGTGTTCCGGTTCAAGTGAACTCTAGAACTCAGTTCACTACACCTTTGCCGGGGGAAAGTTCTTCTCAGTCAAGTACCACAGGAGGGTATAGTCCTTTGCAAAAAGGTGTGATGATCGGGTCAGTGATTTGGGGACTCGTTGGCACGGCTTTATTTTTCAATCGGTTGCAGCATACTCCTCAACAGGTCAGTTCCCGCTCTGAGCTTGAGCGTTAGTTTTCAGGGTCAGTTTTTACAGTCTGTTTTCATTCATATTTGCTTTTATGCATATTTCTGAAGGGCTGCTCCCAGCCAAAATTTGTATTAGTGGGTATGGCGTTATGGGTCTAGTCACCTGGTATTCACTCCGCCAAATCAATCGGTTGAGTCATCCTACTGAGGGTATTCCCAAGGCGGCCCTGCTCACAGCCGCATTTTTTGTCGCTTCGAGCCTGCGGATTCCGATTCCTCCGGCCAGTGTCCACTTGGTGCTGAATGGGTTGTTAGGGGCTGTGTTGGACATTTATGCGTTTCCGGCAATCTTAGTCGGCTTGGTGTTTCAGGCAATTATGTTTGGTCATGGTGGATTTTCAACCCTGGGAATTAATGCTGTGATCATGGGGGTTCCTGCTTTGGTTGCTGCCCAGATTTTCCAACTCCGCTACAGCCTAGGACGGCGTTTGCATGAAACATTGAGCTTGAATTTATTTGGCTTTCTGGCAGGAGCAACAGGAGTTGGGCTATCTTGTCTGTTGTTTTTTGGGCTGACGATTCCGAATATTCCCTCTGGGTTTGATGTTGCCACTGAGCAGGTTGCGATTCAAGGGTTGCTCCTAGCTCATATTCCGTTGATGCTGGTTGAAGGAGTGTTCACTGCTATGGTCGTTAGCTTTTTGCATCGAGTCAAACCAGAACTGTTAATGTCTTATCCCTCACCTTATGAAGCTGGCAATCGATGAGTACGCCCATTTAAACTCTCCCATCCATTGTTGGGATGCGCGATACAAATTGATTGGATTATTGGCACTCATCTTAGCTTTCGCTTTTGTCGAAGATCTACGACTGGTTCCTGCTATGTTGTTGGTTGTTGTAGGACTGTATATCCTCTCAAACTTGCCGTTATCATTCTTAGCCACTCGACTCCAATATCCAGGAATCTTTATTTTGGCAATGGTAGGACTGTTGCCTTTTTTTTCGGGAGAAACTATTCTTTGGCAGATAGGTTTCTTAACGATTCGACAGGAAGGCTGTTTAGCAATGCTTTTGATCGTTGGTCGATTTCTGGCGATTTTTACGACGGGGTTAGTGCTGTGTGGAACGGGTTCTTTTGTGACTTTAGTGAAGGCGATGCGTTCCTTGGGTTTGTCCCAGGTCTTGACTGATATCACCCTGCTCTCTTATCGCTATCTGTTTGAGCTGTCTGACCAATTCATGATGATGCAGCGGGCAACCCAATTGCGGGGATTTCGGCCCCTGAAACTCAGCCGACGAACTCTGGAAATTTATGCAGCCTTGGCTGGAAGTCTGGTCGTCCGCAGCTATCATCAGTCCCAAGAAGTTTACAAGGCGATGCAACTGCGGGGCTATGGCAGCTCTGAAGGTTTCATCCCTACCAGAAACCGCGTTAACCTAGATGTTTATAGCGCGATCGCCCTTTCAATAGCACTCATTATCTCAATGGGGTTTATTGGATTTGAGGTGTTTGCTTGAGAGGGTGCAGTTCGGTAGTTTTAATTTAGTAGCTTTAATTCAGTGGTTTTAATTGAGTGGTTTTAATTCAAAATATAGTCAACTCTAGGTTCCTATGCTGAATGTGTCTTCCCCTGATTCATCCCTCGTTGCCCAGCTTTCCCCTTCAACACCAGCCGGAATTCAGGTGTCCAACTTGACTTTCAGCTACCCCAACCAAGCCCCTGTGCTCAACAATATTTCTTTCACTTTTCAGATCGGAGAACGAATTGCCTTATTAGGACGGACGGGCACTGGAAAAAGCACCCTAATCGAAACTCTTGTGGGACTCAAACACCCCACTTCAGGTCAAGTCCAAATTTTAGGAACTATTCTAGAACCTGATACCCTGTTCCAGATTCGGCAGCAGATTGGCTTTGCCTTTCAAGATCCAAACGACCAACTCTTCATGCCCACCATTTTAGAAGATGTGATTTTTGGCCCCTGCAACTACGGGGTTCCTGAGGACGTGGCTACAGCGCAAGCCCATCACTTGTTAACAGAGTTTGACTTGGCTGAAGTTGCCCATCGTCCCGTCCATGAACTGTCTGGGGGACAAAAACGGCTAGCGGCCTTGGCAACGATCCTGATCCTGAACCCAGCGGTGTTGATCCTAGATGAACCCACCAATGGTCTTGATCCGTGGTGGCGACGGCACTTGGCAGAAGTCTTAGCCCAACTTCCGATTCAAGTTTTGCTGATTGCCTCCCATGATTTACACTGGGTGAATCAGGTGACTCAACGGGCATTGGTGCTTAAACAAGGACAGATCGAGGTAGATCGGTCAACGGCAGATCTTTTGCAGGATCGATTGACTTTAGAGAATTGTGGTTTACCCTTAGATTACTAGTGGTTGGCCTAGAGCAATTTTCTAGGTTGGGTTCATGCCCAGAGACCCAACAAACCGTTGAGGGGGCTAGTTTAAGAATATTAGGTCTCCCAGCTCAAAACTAACCTACGCAACCCACATCAAGATTGAGAAACCACCAGATTGAAGCCGTTGCTGTTTTACAATGAGAAGCAACCAAGAGAAGCAACAAGAATTAATCTAGAGTGATCTTACCCATGTTACTCAAGTCAACAACTCGTCATATCCATATTTTTACAGCCGAAGTTCAGGACAGCGAACTCGTCTCGAACGATCAAGTCCTGACTCTGGATATTGATCCAGATAATG
Source organism: Microcoleaceae cyanobacterium (assembly GCA_051652765.1). Lineage (GTDB taxonomy): Bacteria > Cyanobacteriota > Cyanobacteriia > Cyanobacteriales > Microcoleaceae > JBHJGO01. The sequence goes on from JBOFUV010000115.1 coordinate 19,397, forward strand.
AATTTAATTGGTCAGAGTCGGCTCTCAACCAGGTTTACCGCAAATTTGATGAATTGGTTGAAGCCTCCAACGGTGAGGACTTGACCGAGTATAATATGCGACGTATCGGATCGGATTTAGAGCATCTAGTGCGATCGCTTCTCCAATCGGGTCAAATTAGCTACAATCTTGAAAGTCGAGTCCTAAACTACAGCATGGGATTACCTCGATTAGACCGTTAGTAGAAATAGAGCTGGGGTGGGCTCAATTGAGCAAAAGAGATTCTTTAATTCTTCTGCCCCTATATCTCTGCTGATGTTCATTCTAGCTATTCACCCGATCCGCTGTGTGGGATTTGGAGAGAGAAACACTACAATAGCTTGAAAGTTTTGATATCTTTGGACTGGTATAAAAATTTTTCGTAAAACCCTTTGATCTCCAAAACCTGGTTCATGTTGGGCAGTGTTGCCAGAAATTTATGGAAAAGTTGAGGTAGATGCTAGATAGTCAGTTTAGTTTTACAGTCCAAAGTTAGGCAAGTGAGGGACTCAGAGAACCTCTATGCAGGATGATATGTCGAAATACTACCTATGGACAATTGGTGAGGGCATCGGGGCGCTTTCCTCCAAGACGTTAATTGCAGACCGCTACGCCATTTCTAGCCCGCTACAGCAGATCGTGGTTGATACTCAACCTGAACAGATCCCAGAAATGCCGGATGAGGTTCCGAGTGAAATTCTTCCTTACTTGAAGTTATTCCCTTACCGTGTCCATGTTCCGGTGATCTATGGTGTTATTCCGGCCACAAAAACGCCTCAGGGAAAAGTTCTCTGGCTGTTGGAACAAGGAGGAGTGAGTGTTCAGGGGAATTTGTTGCCCCAAATTTCAGTAATTTGGCAAGATGCAACAGCCATGCGTCAACTGAACTGGTTATGGCAAATGGCTCGACTTTGGTATCCCCTCAGTTGTGAGCGGGTTGCTTCTAGTCTCCTCAATCCAGGCTTGCTCAGAACTGAGGGTTCTCTGGTTCGACTGCTAGAGTTGCAGATGGATTGGAAACCTGCGACCTTAGCTCAACTGGGTCAACTCTGGATCTCCTGGGTTTCTGGCGCAGATAGCCGAATTCGCAACTTTCTGCAGCAGCTCGCCCAACAAATGATTGCAGAGGAGCTTCGCACTGCCGATCAACTAGTGCATCAACTGGATCAAGCCTTAGTCATTTGTGGCCGATCCTTTGAGCGTCAGGTTGAAATCGCCACGGGGACAGACACGGGGCCAACCCGTGCCCAGAATGAAGATGCCTGTTATCCGGCAGAAGGAACAGTGGTCACATTGCCCGATCACTCTCCAGGCTTGTCAATTGTTTGTGATGGAATTGGGGGTCAAGAGGGGGGAGAAGTTGCGTCTCAGTTGGCCATTGAGATTCTTCGGGAAGAAATTGCCAAACTGCCTCTACATCCTGCGAATACCGACTCTCGCTCCCTCACCCCTAAGCTTAAACGGGTAGTCAGCTTGGCAAACGATGCCATCTGTAACCGCAACAATCAAGAAAATCGCCAAGGTCGAGAGCGGATGGGAACAACGATGGTGATGGCTCTGGATCAGGGCCATGAAGTCTATATTACCCATGTTGGAGACAGTCGTGCCTATTGGATTACTCGAACGGGTTGCTATCAGGTGACTTTAGATGATGATGTTGCGTCTCGAGAAGTTCGATTGGGCTATGCAGTTTATCGAGATGCTCTTCAACCTCGATCGGCTGGGGCGTTAATTCAAGCCCTAGGAATTACCTCATCAGCCAATTTATATCCAACCATTCAACGCTTCCCCCTAGATGAAGATTGTATTTTTCTCCTCTGTTCCGATGGGTTGAGTGATCATGAACAGGTTGAACAGGGTTGGCAGGCTGAAATCTTGCCAGCACTCAACGGCGAAACGGATTTAGCAACTGTCCGAGATCGATTGATTCGAATCGCTAACACCCAAAATGGTCACGATAACGTCACTGTGGCTTTGCTTCACTTCCACATCACTCCTAAATCTGGCCCCAAGTTACTCCCTGAAATTTCTGTACCTCTGGTCATCCCTTCAAGCAGCGAATCTTCAGAAGAGGATACGTTAGACCCCGTTGATACTGAAGAGATAGAGTCCCCGACAGAATTTATTGAGGCTCCGATAACCCCTCAGCGGCAGTTAGGGCTGTTGGCCTTTGGAGTGGCTCTGTTATTGGGGTTGGGGGGGCTGCTTCTGTATTTCCTGCTCGCCAAGCAAAACAACGATTCTATTCAACCGACAACCCTACAACCTGCAACTTCCACTTCCACAGAGTTTCCCGTTGAGCTTAAAACAATAATTCAGCTTGGGGAGACATCGGCAGACCCTCCTCCCATTCAGCTCTTGAAGGAATTTGGGAAACCTTATATTAAGGGAATCGTACCATCAGGAAGCATCTTTCAGGTGCTCGAAAAGCAGTCTACGCCTCAGTCAGGGACTTGGTTGGAGATTAAGGTCTGCGCGATCCGAACCGAACAACCCACTCCTGCCACAAAAAATTCTTCTCCAGAAGAATCAAGTGCTTCATTGCCTTTAGGGATTGCTTCCCCGAATCCAGTTGACCCAGTTCTTTCCAAGCCAGCTAAGGATCAATCTTCAACACCTGAAACCGCTATAACAGCGTTGCAACCTGGAGACATTGGCTGGATTCGAGGGCTGGACATTCTTGATAACTTAAAGCAAAACTCCACGGTTCCTCAAGATCAGCAAGGAGTCTGCAATCAGTAAAAAGTTTGAAAGGGTAGGATTTGTATAGTTGGGTAAGATGGGTCGCCTGGGATTCGAACCCAGGACTAATCGGTTAAAAGCCGAGTGCTCTACCGCTGAGCTAGCGACCCGAAGGAATTGCAAAAAACTTTTGCAACAGCTACTTATTCTAGCACGTTCTCAAAGAAACCACTAGCATCTTTTTGAGAACATGAAAATTTGTACTGATAGCAATCTGGATGAATGACTAGGGCGAGGTCACCTCGCCCTAAACGTTGTAATAAAGTGTTGGTCGCTAATCCTGGCTGTAGGCATCCATCGGTAAACAAGAACAGACAAAATTGCGATCGCCAAAGGCATTGTCAATCCGTCCAACCGCAGGCCAGAATTTGTGTTCCCGCAGCCAAGGTGCAGGGTAAGCAGCCTGCTGACGGGAATAGGGATGATTCCAGTCGGCCACCATCAACGATTCAGCCGTGTGGGGCGCGTGCTTGAGCAGATTGTCCTCAGCATCCATTGTCCCCGCCTCAATCTCCTGAATTTCCTGACGAATGGCAATCATGGCCTCGCAGAACCGATCCAGTTCGGCCTTGGACTCGCTTTCCGTTGGCTCTACCATCAGGGTTCCGGCAACAGGCCAGGAAATTGTGGGAGCATGGAAGCCATAGTCCATTAACCGCTTGGCCACATCATCCACCTCAATCCCGGCTGTTTTTTTCAGCGATCGCAAATCCAGAATACACTCGTGGGCAATCAGCCCATTGCTGCCTTGATAAAGCACGGGATAGGACGAATCCAAGCGTTGGGCAATATAGTTGGCATTCAAAATTGCAATTTGAGTGGCCTCTGTTAATCCCTTAGCCCCCATCATGGCAATGTACATCCAGGAAATAACCAAAATACTGGCGCTGCCCCAGGGTGCAGCAGAAACAGCGCCTGTGAATGATTCAGGGCGATTTGTCAGGAGCTGAGTTAGGGGTTGGCTCGGTTGGCCCTTGTCTAAAGGGATCACCCCATGACCGGGAAGGAAGGGAAGCAAATGGGACTGAACCCCAATTGGCCCCATGCCAGGGCCACCGCCACCGTGGGGAATGCAAAAGGTTTTGTGCAGATTCAGGTGGCAAACATCCGCTCCAAAGTCTGCCGGACGACACAATCCAACTTGAGCATTCATATTGGCCCCGTCCATGTAGACTTGACCTCCATGGCGATGAACAACCTCACAAATTTCCCGAATACCTTCCTCAAATACTCCATGGGTTGAGGGGTAAGTCACCATCAGGGCCGCCAAGTGATCCCGATGTTGCTCAGATTTGGACTTGAGGTCTCTAGTATCAATATTGCCCGCTTCATCGCACTGGACTGAAACCACCTTGAAGCCACACATGACGGCACTAGCGGGATTCGTACCATGGGCAGATTCGGGAATCAGGCAAATATGGCGCTGGCCTTCGCCTTGATGTTGGTGGTACTGACGAATCACCAACAACCCCGCATATTCCCCTTGAGATCCGGCATTTGGCTGTAGAGAAATTCCTGCAAATCCAGTGATTTCCGCCAACCAAGTGGCTAACTGTTGAAACAGAACCTGGTACCCTTGGGCCTGAGCTAGAGGAGCAAAGGGATGAATCTTGCCAAACTCTGGCCACGTCACAGGCATCATCTCGGCAGTTGCATTCAGCTTCATGGTGCAAGATCCCAGGGGAATCATCGAAGTTGTCAACGACAAATCCTTGGTCTCTAATCGATGCAAATACCGCAAAAGTTCTGTTTCAGAATGATAGCGGTTGAATACAGGATGGGTCAGGTAATCAGTTGTCCGCTGTAGCTCCGTTGGAATCGCAGAACCCGCTGTTGAAGCAATGGTAACCAGATCCTCCCAAGGCTGCTCAGCCCCACTGCTTGCAAAAATTTGCCAAAGGTAGGTCAAATCTTCGACCGTTGTCGTTTCGTCCAAGCTAATGCCAATGGTGGTGGGGTCAATTACCCGCAGGTTAATCTTGTGTAAAATTGCCCGATCGAGTACGTCCTGCAACGCCGTACTGCCAAGCTGAACCGTCAAGGTGTCGAAGAAGGATTCAGCTCCGAGAGTGTAGCCCAACTGCTTCAGCCCAACTGCTAGGGTAGCCGTCAATTGATGAATCCGTTGCGCGATCTGTTTGAGTCCCTTGGGCCCGTGGTAGACCCCATACATCCCAGCCATCACAGCCAACAAAACCTGAGCCGTACAGATATTACTAGTGGCTTTGTCCCGCCGAATATGCTGTTCACGGGTTTGCAGGGCAAGGCGTAGGGCTGGATTTCCATTTGCATCCCTGGAAACCCCTACCATCCGCCCCGGCACTTGACGCTTGAAGGCTTCCTTCGTCGCAAAATAAGCAGCATGGGGGCCTCCATATCCCAGAGGCACTCCCAACCGTTGAGTGTTCCCCACGACAATATCTGCCCCAAACTCTCCGGGCGGGGTCAGCAATGTCAGACTCAAAATATCCGCTGCAACGGTAACTAGTGCCCCTGCATCATGGGCCATTTCAATCAACTCTTGGTAGGGATCAATGGCCCCATCCGTGGCTGGATACTGTAACAAGACTCCAAAAATCGGGACATCAAATTCAAACGTCTTCGGATCTCCAACAATCACCTCAATGCCCAGGGGAATTGCTCGAGTGTGAATCACATCAATCGTTTGGGGATGACAGTTCTGGGCAACAAAGAACCCATTGGCTTTAGTTTTGCTCAGACCATAACTCATACCCATAGCTTCTGCTGCGGCTGTGGCTTCGTCTAGCAGGGATGCGTTGGCAATTTCCATCCCCGTCAAGTCAATCACCAAGGTTTGAAAGTTGAGTAACGCCTCTAGCCGACCCTGAGCAATTTCAGCTTGGTAAGGCGTGTAAGCGGTATACCAACCCGGATTTTCTAAAATATTGCGCTGAATCACCGGAGGAGTGACACAATTGGAGTAACCCATGCCGATGAAGGAATGGAAAATCTGATTTTTAGCAGCAATTTCCTGAAGTTGGGCCAGAGCACCATACTCGCTTTTTGCCTCTGGGAGATGTAGGTGACGGTTCAACCAAATACTCTGGGGTACAGCTTGCTCCACTAAGGCTTCTAAACTCTCAAAGCCCAAGGCTTCTAGCATCTGTTGAACTTCCTCATGACTGGGGCCAATATGCCGCTGGGCAAAGGACTGAGTTGAATCACTAATGCTCAAGAGTTGAGGCTCGGATGTAGAACCATGACCATAGCGTTCAACGGTTACAGGATCTGGAGGCTCTACCTGACTGAACTCTATCTGACCTAACTTTGGAGCGGAACTAGACTCTAACATAGGATTCCAACTGGATTTAAGGGAAACTTGCAACTCAGAGCTGAACCTAGACCTAGGGAGACTGCGATCGCCCAACTCCAGGAATAAAACTACAGATCTCTGATCTATTTGTAACAAATTCCTACAGTTAGCCGGGAGAGACAGTTACAGGGAATACAGTTAGTTGCTAAAACGAAGATATTAAACATGGATGGGTTATAGTCAAAGCGTTTTATGTTGATCTATTGCCTGACCCTATTCCCCTTCTACTAGAGCCTGGTATTCCTTGGAGGATAGAGATTCATCTAAGTCACTCACATCGTCGATCCGAACTTTGATCAGCCACCCCTCGCCATAGGGATCTTCGACCAGTTGTTCGGGGGATTCTACTAATGCCTCGTTGCGCTCAATCACAGTGCCACTCAGGGGTGCTTTCAAATCCTCAACAGCTTTGACCGATTCTACGGTGCCAAAGGATTCTCCCTTTTCCAAAGCCTCATTCACATCAGGCAGTTCTAGGAACACAATGTCTCCCAATTGGTCAACTGCAAAGGCACTGATCCCAACCGTTGCAATCTCGCCATCAAGCCGGACATATTCGTGGGTGTCAGTATATTTGAGGTCGTCTGGGTACTCTAGGGACATATCAGTTGTTTATCAATCTAAGATTAAGTTCAAGATCAGTTTAGTTCAGAGCGCCATAAACATGGACAAAGATTTGCTTAAATTGAATCGATCATTTATCTTAGGTAAGTTTTCCTGCCAACGTCTGATCCGATCTACACTTTTGATTTATAGTGCTGTAGGGCTGTGGGCTTACTTCTACAGCGATCGCCTAATTTTTTTGCCGTCCCCCAGCACGTATTCCCACAGTGAAGATTTAAAGTTTTTAACAACTGCAGACAGGACTCAGATTGCCGCCTTATATTTACCTAATCCCCAAGCAACCTATACGATTCTGTACAGCCACGGGAACGCGGAAGACATTGGTGATAATCGCTCTCGTTTAGTCGGGATGCGAGATATGGGGTTCTCCATGATGATTTATGATTATCCCGGCTATGGGTTGAGTGGGGGCAATCCCTCAATACCAGGAACCTATCAGGCGATTGATGCGGCCTACACCTATCTGACCCAGGAGTTGAATATTCCTAGCGATCGCATTATTGTCTACGGGCGTTCGGTTGGCGGTGGGCCAGCGATTGATTTAGCCAGTCGCAAATCCGTTGGGGGTTTAGTCGTAGAGAGTTCCTTCACCAGTACCTTTCGGGTCAGGACTAAAATTCCAATTTTCCCCTTTGATAAATTCCCCAATCTTGACACGATTAAACGGGTTCAATGTCCAGTATTGATCATGCATGGAGATCAAGATCAAGTCATTCCGATTTCCCATGGCAAACAGCTTTATGCAGCCGCTCCAGATCCAAAAATGGCATTTTGGGTCAAAGGGGCCGATCATAATAACTTACAAGAAATTGCTGGAGAACAGTATCAGAAAGCGCTACAAGACTTTAAACAACTCATTGAACGGCAACGTTCAGGCAAACAAGCTACTCGTAATACATTCTAGATTCTAACTAACTAAGTTCTAACTAACTAAGTTCAACTAAAGTCAAATCACGTCTAATTGCGCCAACGTTTTGCAACTTTATCCAGGATTTTTGCAAGTTCAGATTCACTCAAGGTTCGAATCACAAATAAATCGTAAGGCGCTTGGCTAATGGCTTGGCCATAGGCCGCCTGCAAGTAGATGTCGTACCCTGAGCGTTCTGCAACGTGGGTTGCAAAGAAGGCAACTGTCAGAGCATTAACATATCCTCGGGTGGTTTGGATGACAGGAGAAATTAGCCCCCCCACATTGGGGAAAGTTGGAGAACCCGGTTCTTCCATATCGTAGAAATGATGGTCGTTTTTCTTGACAATCAGATACCGATCAGGGGTTCCTAGCCAGGTGAAAGTCTGAACCTGTTCAGTCACTAAGGGAGTTAACAGATCTTTGCTACTGCCCACCATCATGACTGGGATTCGGACTTGACTGAGGCTAGCTTGACCAAAAATACTGCTGCTCACCGGATTGAGTAGGGTGATTGCCCCCACTCGTTGATCCCGCAGACTATCGGGTTTTTGAGGCAGATCTAAGGCGCGACACTGAAGGAACAAGGAGGGATTCAGGGGGGGTTTGTCTGGCTTGCAATCGGTCTCCAGTTGATTGAAATTTAGGGTTGCTCCGGCTAGGGCTAGGGCGGTATACCCCCCAAAGGAGTGGCCAAACACGCCAACTTGTTGGAGATTTAATTGACCCCCAAACTCCGTTTTGTTTAAGCGTTCTAGCTCGTTCAGCAATTCAGTCACATCTAGGGGCCGATCAATAAATTCTTGCAGGTCGAAGAATTCAGCTTTTTCTCCTTTGAGCAGGGATTGTAGCCGTTGGCGATCGCTGCCGGGATGTTGGGGTACTGCGACCACAAAGCCATGGGAGGCCAGATGTTGGGCGATGGGTTGAAACCCTTTACGATCGGAAGCAAGTCCATGGGAAATCACAATCACAGGCACAGATCCAGTTTTCTGGGCAGCCTGATTCAAGGGCATAGGCAGATAGAGGTCAGCTTCAAGGGAACCCCCTCGCCGAGAATTGACAAATGTTTGCTCCCGGCGAGTCACTTGAAATGATCCAAATTGGCGCAGATCAGGGTGTTTCCTCCAGTCAACGGCGGGAGAGCGACTAGCCTCAATTCGTGCCAGGTTTGCAATTTCATCAACGACGGCATCTGTTTGCTGGATCAGGGTGCCAACATCCACCAAAAGTTCCAAGCTTTCTAAGACATCAACCCGAATTTGTGAGCCGGGAAACTCGTGCAAAATATCTAGCAGCGTAAAGCCTTGGGGTTGAGCTGTGACGGATTTCAGGGCAGTTTGGATGGCTTCTGCTCCATTTTCGCGGGTTTCAGTTTGAATCGCCTGACCGACTTTGAACAAAAAGGTCGCGATCATGGGTGAACTGAGAAGTCCCTGCACAGCGACAGGGTCGAGCTGATAGCGGGATTGTAAGATCTCTCGAATTTCATCTGCTTCTTCTGGACTAAATAAAGGAGTTTGAAGGACTAGAGAGTTCTTCGAATTTAGGGATTCTCTGCCTTCAACATAGGCTTCTAGGGAACTAATGGGCAGCTTGACTTCTGCTTCACCCACGGGAAAAGAAATAAACTCAGCGGCTACTGCGGTCTGAGCGATAACCAAAGTAGAGCTAATGCTTGAGATTAAAAGTTTCAGCCAATGCATATTTGGGTTAATTGGGTCTAGGACATACAACTGGGCTTGTCTAAACTCAACTTGTCTAGACCTAGCTTGTCTAGACTTAACTTGTCTGAACTTAGCTTGTCTAGACTTAACTTGTCTAGACTTAGCTTGTCTAGACTTAGCTTGAACACAAGTTAAGTTGCGTTTAGTGAGCCTTTAAATCTATTCATTGAGATTGCAGCCAATTCCCTAAGAAAATTTGTGACTCTATGGATTGACCTTCAGGAGTCTGGGCTTGCTCAATCGCTCGAAAAAACTGTTCTGAGGTGATGGATTGTACCAAGCTCAATGGATAAGGATCTTGGCTGATGGCCCTGGCATAGCTAGCCTGAAGATAGGGTTGGTATTCACTCTCATTCGCGATATGAACCTTAAAAAAGGCCAAACCCAAAGCATTGATATAGCTGCTGACAGTAACAGGAACAGGGGCAATAATCTCTTGCAATGAAGCACTCACTGTCCGATTTATGAAGCTCAGGTCAAGATTAATATGTTGGTCTCCTTCAGTCAGCAGCAAATACTTATTCGGTGTTGTCAACCAAGTAAAAGAACGCACTTGTTCCCACGCAACGGGCGTGATTTGATCCTCTCCACTGGTCTTCCACAGCACGGGAACTTGGATGTGACTCAAGCTCTGCTGGCCAAAGATACTACTACTCACCGGATTGATCGGCATGATCGCTTTCACCCGTTCATCTTGCAAGCGATAACGTTGTTGGGGCAGCCCCAAGGCACGACATTGGAAAATTTGAGCTAGATTGAGAGAGTCTAGGCTGAAAGCACATTCAGTCTCCAAATTCTCAAAGTCAATCTTTGCTCCTGCCAGGGCAAGGGCTGTATAAGCACCAAAGGAATACCCCGCCACTCCAACTTGACTCAGGTTCAAGTTGTCATTAAACTCAACGTCGTTGAGACGCTCCAGTTCATCTAAGAGGTAGCTCACGTCCAGGGGGCGGTCAATAAAGTCATGCACCTCAAACACATCAGAAGCCTGACCCGAAAGCCACCTCTGAACCTGGTTGCTGTCACTCCCTGGATGCTCAATCAAAGCAACTGCAAATCCATAGGACGCAAGATGCTGAGCAAAGCTTTCATAGCTGGTTCGGTTTTCTCCCAAACCATGGGACACCACAATCACAGGAATCGATCCGGGGGGGCGACGAATCCCTGACCCTAAAGGTCTCGGGAAGTAGAAATCAACGGGAATCGAGCGATCGCGCCGTCGATCCTTCAGTAACCAACCCTGCTTTGAAACCTCAAAGGAGCCAACTTGCCTCAAATCTGGCTTTTGGGCGAAGTCAAATGGCGTTGCTTGTCGAGCCTCCTGGGAAGACAACTTGACAATCTCTGCAACGACAGCATCAGTTTCCTTGAGCAGGATTTCAACTTGATCTCGAATTTCAAATAAAAGCTGAGTATTGAGCTGAATGCCTTCACTGGGAAACTGTTTCAAGATTTCTAGTAGACTAATTCCTTGAGGGTTTTGAGCGGCTTCAATCAAGGCAGTGCGGATTTCATCGGAGCCATTGCGAAAAATCTGCTGACCCTCTCTGCTGGATTGAGCCTGAATTAAGTCGCCGATCCGCTGAAGAAACATTTCCCCAGTTGGAGAGTAGAGAAATTGGGAGATGACTGCCGGATCAACCCTAACAGTATCTTGTAAAATACTGCGAAATTGCTCTTGATCTGAAGCACTCAGGAGGAGCAAGTACCCTTCTAGCTCTGGGCTAACGCGACCCTGGTTGACATAGTCTTCTAAACTTTGAACCGATACAGAAACATTGGCAGAGACAAAGGACAAATAGACCCGCTCCGCAGCCTGAGCCGGAAAAGACAAACAGACAGAACTTGCAATACCCAGAATCAACCCTCGAATCCAACCTTGCACAATCACCCTCACAAACCGTTGAAGTAATAAGCTGTTGCTGAAACACCGACCTATTCTCCGTGAGTGCTGTCGAGACCTTCACTCTGTGAGAAAAGCCTGAGGATGCCTGAAAAACCCTTGCATCTTATTATTATAGCTAGAGGATTTTTTTCCAAAAATCCTTAACCCTTGTCAAAAGTGGGCCAATGCAAATACCCATGCATCTGGAGCTTAGAGATGATTCTAACTATTCGCGTCTCAGGCCCAAGCTTTGCTTCAACTGTTCTAAAAGCTCTACCATTGAGATTCGACTGGGGAAAATTTTGATTTTCATCGGGTCAACTAAATGCTGAATACGGGCAGACAGTTCCGACCGATCTTCTGAGGTTTCTTGATCTGGGGATTCACTAATTCCCACCCTAAAATTAGATTGGTCAAAAATGATAATCGGCGGTTTAGTTCTGACTTCCTGCAGGCTAGCGAGCTTTTGAACCAATACCTCTGACGTAGAATCTCGGGCACAAATCAGCAGTAAATCCACGCTCTGACATTGAATTTGTTGGAGAACCTCCATCCAGGAATGACTCATTGAACCCCGAAATCCGGCAGTTTGTAGATATTGCACCAAGGCTCGGTCAATCCTTGAAGTTGGATCGCAGTTTAGAAAAGGATCAGGGCTGGACATAGGGCAGTCTATTTCAGGGGGTTTGACTTCATGGTGTTCAGCTTTGGACTGAAGATTAGGGTGAGTTCCAGTTCCCAAGTCAGCCAAACTGCCCAAGTCAACCACTAGAATATTAGGCTTCCAGGTCATCCCAACGGCAACTTGAATGGCTTGTAATAGGGAAGACAGAGGGCGGGGAGTTGTAGAGGCATTCTGTTCACCCGGTTGGGCAATGAGACAGGGAAACACGGCCAGGTTTTCAACTTGATTTGCCATTTGGGTCGTTGTTGAATCCAAGGTGATCAATGGGATTTCCATTAAGTAAGACTGCTGACTGAAATCCTGAAAGAACTGAACCAGAATCGGTTCAGAGGCATTCACTTGCAACACAGTGACATCAGGATGCCAAATCCGAGCAATTAACTCAGCTTGATCGAGATCATCAGCTTCCAACACCCGACAGGGGGAAAAGTGATTTAACACCGCAGAGGCATAATCAACGGAGGTCGCTTCGCTGCAAGATGTTGGAGCTTGAGCCGGTGGCACCTCTAGATCGACCGGGTTTAGCCAAAGAATCGTCAATCGTTGTTGGAGAGATTGGGGGGCAACACAGGGATTCAATATAGCCAAGATCTTCTGCAACTCTGATTTTTGGACAGGCACACTCAGAAACCCGTCACAATGATTGGAGAGAGCCCGTTTTTTTTCTCCCAAGGTTGCCGTGATGATCAGTGGAATTTGGCGCGTGTGGGGATCTGTTTTCAGCAACGTTAGAACATCCCACCCTGACAACAACGGCAATAAAGGATTAAGGAAAATCACCCGAGGCTGCAACCGTCGCGCTTTTTCAACAGCTTCGGTGCCCGAACGAGCAACCACCACTCGATAGCCAAAATGGGTCAACTGATCAGTTAAATCGTGAATAAAGCGAGATGCCGCTTCTACAATCAAGACGAGGCGAGACTGAGTTTGGGGGGGAGAAGTTTGGCCGGACTCAGGAACCCTAGCATAGGTTAGGGGCGAAGTCTGGCAATCCCCTACAGGATAACGAGGGGGTTCCCAGTCTCTTTGGGGAGGGCTAGGGGGCAGTAGCAATGTAAATTCACTGCCTTGACCCTGTTTAGAGATAAAGCTAACATCTCCCCCATGGAGCCGAGCTAGGCGCTGAGTCAAGACTAATCCCAGTCCAGTTCCTTCAAACTGTCGAGTCAGAGGACTCTCAAGCTGCTGGAATTTTTGAAAGATCAGATGTTGTTTGTCTTCAGGAATGCCAATTCCTGTATCCCACACTGTGAAAGCAATCCAGTCTTCCCAATGGCTGACGCGCAAGCCAATATCTCCTTGATTTGGGGTGAACTTCAGGGCGTTAGACAGCAGATTGACCAACATTTGTTGCAGTCGCAGCTCATCAGCAACAATTAGGGTTAAACCGGCCTCAATCTCTAAATGAAACCGTCGTTGGGGATCGGGATCTGAGGGGGTCGCAGCAGCAACGGCAGGTTCTGAACGACGTTGGAGTTTTAGGACAGCTTCAAAGGCGCGATCGCAAATTTCTTGAATTTGAACAGTTTCTGGAGCCAAGTCAAGTTGGCCTGTCTCCATGCGGGTTAGATCCAGAATGTCATTGACCACCATCATTAAGTGGCGGCCACTCTGATGAATCAGTTGAGCATAGCGGAGTTGGCGATCATTCAATACACCAATAGCCCGCTCCTTCAACAAACTCGAGAGTCCTAAAACTGCGGTCAGTGGAGTCTTGAGTTCATGGCTAATGCAGGCCAAAAACTCATCCTTGAGACGGTTTAGCTGCGTCAGATCAGCATTCTTCGCGGCCAGTTCTTGGGCAACTCGGTGCTGTTCTGTAATATCCTGAGCCATCACCAACCACAGTCGAACAGACAGACCAACTTGAGTATTCATAGGCAGCAGGGTTTCAGACCCTCGCTGTCCATCATCATAGGCATCACCATCTAGGGGCTGCCGAATAAATTGCCAAACGCGCTCCTGATCCTCCGGAACCGGACAGACACAAATATAGGTATCCGGTTGAGTGCCGGGATGACACCACTGCGGGAGTTTTGCCTTGGGTTTGAGTTTAAGTTCACAGGCTAAAGGAGCTGTTAAGAACAGATCCTCCAGTGCTTCTTTCTGCCAACGTTGCTCCAAACCAGCCTCAGGATTGGATTGAGAATAAGCAGACGACACCAAAGGGTCAGCAACCCGGTGACTGGTGGCAAAATGATTAGTCGCGAAGCGAGAGGATCGAGTCTTTAGCTCTGCAGAAATCTCTTGATCCTGAAACGTTGAGAACCATTGGGCTAGGGTTGCTGCGGTTTCCCGCACGATCAAATGCTCCTGACCGATCTGCAACTGCCAAGCTTGATTCTGATGTACAACCTCTCCCGTCTCCAGTTGGAGCATCAGGGGAATGGGGAACTGCTCTAGCAATTGGAGTAGAGCATCGGGAATCTTAAAAGGGGAGAGTTGTCTTTGGGGATGCAGCGGCTGGGTCAGGTTCGTGCTTAATTCTTGAGGATGGGTCGCCATCCATTGCAAGAGACCCAAACTATCCAGCAATCCCAGAAAACGGCCTGAGGAATTAACCAAGGCCAATTGAGGGGTGGACTGAACCGATCCCGCCCTGGGAAAGTCCTGCTGCAAATCTTGCAAGTATGTCCAGAACTTTGACCAATCCAATTCAATTGAAACAGGTCGAACAGGTTCTAGAATCAAGTCAGCTACCCTCTCTAAGGTGTGTTGCCAATGGGTTAGATCTCCTAACCCAGCCTCTGAAGAAACCTCCTGAGAACTCCGAGAACCCTGAGAAAACACTACCTGGGCTAGATGAAGCGGATTGCCCTGGCCTAAAGCAGGAAGAGTCGGAAATAGATAAGCCAGGAGGCGACCCAGGCTCACAAGGTTTCTAGGACATTGCCCTTGATCGAGGACGACAATGTGACTGCAACTCTCTCGACAAAACACTGACCAAACATCAGCAACTGTATCTGTTGACGAACAAACAGGGACAGGTTGACAAAATGTTTGTAGAAGGGATGGGGGAGGCATGTAGAAAATAGTATTAACTGCTGAGAAATCTACTTGTTCCTCCATCCTTTTCGAGAAAAGCAGTATAGGAGGATCATTTAACCCTAAAAATTAAAAGACTAAGGATGTAACTATCAATAGCTTCTGTTGTTAGAGTAGCGCTATGACTTGTTAAATCGTATGTCAAAAAATCAGCCTAAAACCCTCACTAGAAAAGGGGTTTAGTTGTTAAGCTAGCTCTTGGGCTTCTTTAGCTTTTCTTCAGAGCAATCCGATTCTTGAGATGAATACTTCTATTTTTCAAAATTTATTTAGCTTTACTAAGCTACATTGCTAAATCATAATCTTCCTTAAGAAAGACCAGATTAAATGTTATGAAAATACTGCCGATTCGACTGAAACCGGATCAAGACCTCAAACTAAGCCTAGAAGAGTTAACCAAAACCCATCTCCTTCAAGCAGGTTTTATTCTGACCGCCGTAGGGAGCTTGAAGCAGGCAACCCTCCGATTTGCCGATCAGTCCACCAGCACCTGCTGGCCCCAAAAGTTTGAAATTGTTTCCCTGGTCGGAACCCTTTCTGTTCACGGGGTTCATCTTCACATTGCTTTGGCCGACAGTCAGGGACAAACCTGGGGAGGACATTTACAGATGGGATGCCTAGTCTACACTACGGCTGAAATTGTTTTGGGAATCAGTGAAGCACATGTTTTTGATCGAACTCTAGATGATCTGACTGGGTTTCGTGAGTTAGACATCATTTGTACTCAAGGCTAGTCTAAATCCTAGTCTAGATCCTAGTCTAAAATTGAGCCGAGGGCCTCTGAAAGGTAGTTGGCTGTTGCTTCAACTAGGGCGATCGCACTTTCGTACTTCATGCGGGTTGGCCCCAAGACACTCACACTCCCAGCGGGTTGGGTTTCTTGATAATATTGGGCTGAAATCAAAGTACAACTTTGAATCGGTTCTAGAGGGTTTTCTGACCCAATCCGTACCTTCACTTGCCCTTGCTTCCCGACTGGGGAAATCAGGGGCCACAGTTGCTCGGGTTCATCCTCGATCAGGTGAATAATGGTTTGAGTCTGCTGCACTTGAGAAAACTCCGGCAAGCGCAACACCTCTGATACCCCACTAAATTGAATCCGCCCGTACTCCGGCGGCTGACCCTGACTTTCCAAATCCGTCAAGAGTCTACAGAGTAAATTGGCATAACATTGGAACTCTCGATCCAACTCATTCCAATCGAGTGTCGAAAACTCAGTTAAGGCTCGTCCCCGCAGATGGCGATTGAGGAAGTTGGACAGGACTTGTAACTCTTGCTCAATCAGCTCTTCGCTCTCAGGCAAGGTCTCCGAACCAAACTCTGAATGGGCCGAGTTGCCAGTGTGGGTCGGCAGTTCCATGACGACAGACTGGGTTTGATAAGTATCGGTCACGACCATTAACATCACCTTTCCTGGCTCAATCGAAATCAATTGTAAATGCCGGAGACAAGTAGCTTGAGTTTGGGGTATGGTAATCAGAGTTAGATAACCGCTTAAGGTGGCCAGAATTTGGGCGGCTCCTCGTACAATCGCCTCTATACTACATTTTCCTAATTTGAGATGCGATCGCAGCAATTGATTCACAGCCTCGGCTGAGGAGCCAGAAGGGGTCATGAGCTGGTCAACATAAATCCGATACCCAGAATCTGACGGAACTCGACCGGCTGAAGTATGGGGCTGATAGAGCAGTCCTGCCCGCTCCAAAGCACCCATCCCACTCCGAATCGTTGCAGGACTTACATTCAGGTTGTATTCTGCGCCCAAAGCCTTTGATCCAACAGGCTCAGCCGTTTCAATGTAGTGACGGATTGTGGCCCAAAGAATCCGCTGTTGCCGCTGAGTTAACTTAACTGATGCTGCCATTGAATGTTATTGAGTTTGGTTTTAGTGAAGTAGCTGATCTAAAAAAACAGAACCAGATCGAGTAACCCTGAATCAATAATGAGTGACAAACGAAACTGGGCAGCCCATCCCCAACTGCGGGAGAATTGCCTAGGCTCGCAAATCAGAAAAGTTTTCATTCAAGATAGCAGATATTCAAACTCTAGATAGCACCTTAGGATCTACCAACCTACTTCAGCCTGTTGAGTAACATAGGCGGCAACATCATCAATCTGCTTGGGCGAGAGGCGGCCCTTAAAAGCAGGCATGACGTTTCTACCATTGGTGATTTGGTAGGTGATTGCCAGTTCGGCATTTTCAGCGAAGTCCTTGAGGTATTTCTGCAAGGCACTTTTCTGTAAGGTTTTACTCGCAACAATCACGTTTCGACCCCCCATATGACAAGCCGTACAGTTTGCCGAGAAGACTCTAGCACCACTATTAACATTCCCAGCCCAGGCATTACTCCCAGTTGCTAGACCAGCGATTAAAACTGATCCAACGACTAGGGTCATTAGCAAAAATCGTTCAAAGAATTTAAACAGTATTTTCATCGGCAAGACTCTATAAAAAATTCTCTCTTGATCACTCAGAGGCTGATTGCAGCATTATCCAAGCAAATCAGACGACTCTAGTTAATCAAGAGAGAAAATTTGGATGGCGTTGGCGAGCACCAAGCCAAACTGTGTAGTCTACAAAGTAATCAACAAAAAGAACTACTTCGCAAGGGTGATTTTAGCAACCATACCTGCTCCTCGGTGAGGCTGGCAGTAGTACTCATAGGTTCCTGGTGGCATATCATCAGTAAAAGTCACCTTGAAATCTTCACCGGGCTTGTAGAGCAACTGTTCATGGGATAACTTGGCTGCAACCTCAGCACTTGG
Source organism: Microcoleaceae cyanobacterium (assembly GCA_051652765.1). Classification (GTDB taxonomy): domain Bacteria; phylum Cyanobacteriota; class Cyanobacteriia; order Cyanobacteriales; family Microcoleaceae; genus JBHJGO01. The sequence goes on from JBOFUV010000115.1 coordinate 37,130, forward strand.
GGCTTTAGCCTTATCAAAGACAACGTTGTGGGGAGGGAGCTTGTTGTTAACGAAATCAACTGTATCTCCAGGCTTGACGGTTAGAGCCTTGGGTTCAAAGGCCAACATCCCGTTGTCAGCACCCATTTTTACAGAATAAGTTTCAGCAGCAGCGGGTGCAATATTGAGAATGAAGCTGCTAACTACGAGCAGAACGACGGACAGACCTAAAGCAACTCGCTTGGAAATAGATAAAGCAGAATGCATTTTTTTCTCTGTTAAATTTTCAACAACACTTTCAATCTCTATGATAAACCTTTAGCTGTCTTAAGGTTCACAATCTATGGAAGAACCCGGTTAACACAGACTTTCTGGATTGGATGTCTTAGCAGTGTGTGGGTTGCCTAGAAATCTTGTTTCCTTGCCTTGTTAGAAATAGACAAAATTGATTGAGATCATGGGCCGCAAGACTATAACGATCCTAAGTCAATCATGAGAGATCTTAAAGAGGGGTTTGGGGACGAAGTCCTCAAGGAGGGAGCAACACCCCTTCTACCCCTTCTCACAAATCATTTGAGATTGCTATACAAGCAGAAAAGATTATGGACAGACCACTCGTTACATCCGTCAGTTTCATAAATTCTTTGACTCAATCTGATAAAGGGAATAGTGCAATAAACGTTCCTCTATATGACTAATTTGCTCCCCGAACCCGAGCCCTACCGTTCTCCTGGGCTTCCGTTATACTCAAGTCAACTAAAAGTTTTGGGTTCGTGCAAATATCAAGGCACGAAGTATTTGAGCAAGGGGAACTGTATGGATGAACAACGTCTAGAAACATTAATTTTTGAGTTATGCCAATCCGAACCTGGAAGCAACCACCGCCGAAAATGCTTCAGCAGATTGATCATCTCAATCCAGAAACATCCAAAGCTCTACCGCTCCTGTCATGAAGATTATCCAGAAGCCCAGAACCTCACCTGGGAGTGGGCGTTCAAAAATATCGATGCCTTTGAACCCCGGTCTGCCTCCACCGTTGACAGCTTTTTAGTTTGGATTAATGGTTATCTGAAATGGCGCGTTCGAGATCTCTTTGCCCCAGACTCCAAATACCACGATGAGACTTCTCTGGATCAGCCTGTTGGTTCCTCAGAAGATCCAGTCACCCTTGGAGATCTGCTCCCTGGACGGTTCCGGAACGATCTGGACGACCTGATCGAGCAAGCACAACAGGAACAACGGCATCGCCTCGGAGAAGCCATCTGGGACTATATCGAACACGATCCAGAGCACAAGCTAAAACACTGCCACCTCCGCGATCATCCAGACTGTAACGCCCAAGTGCTAGCCATTCGACTATTGCTCAAAGATCCACCCCAACGGATTCGAGATCTTGCTAGAGAGTTTGAGATCAGCGATCAAACTCTCTATAGTCACTGGAAGAGAAAGTGCATACCTCTATTGCAAAGTATTTCCCAAAGTATTTCCCAAAGTATTTCCCAAGATCTTGCCCATCATTCTGGAGAAATTTAGCCATGAATTCCACTCAATCTGAAGCCTTAACCGTGTTGTTGGAAAAGCACGCCCATACGTTTGCCAAACGATTTGCCTCAGAACAGGCCAACCCTCAAAAAGGCAAACAAGTTTATCTCAATACTTTAGCCGTTTACGCCGTCCATTCCTATCTCAAATGGTTGGATATTAAAACGAATTTGGATCGTGGAGAAAGCTGGAATGCTGGCTTGAGAGCGACTTTTAATGTTGCTGATTTGGTTCTTCCGGGTGTGGGCAAATTAGAATGTTGTCCGGTGTTATCCGGTGATGAAATTTTAATGATTGCCGATGAGGTTCTAGACGATCGAATTGGCTATGTTGTTGTTCAATTTGATGATGATTTAAATCAAGCTCAACTGTTAGGATTTGTTCCTAATAGAAAGCTCTCTCAACCGCCTAAACCCATTCCCTTGAATCATTTACAATCCCTGGATGAATTAATTGACACGATTGCTTGGCATGAACGTTGGGCAAAACTCTGGGGTACATTGGAGAAGTGGCAACCTGCTGAATTGCTCTACGCTCAATCCATGGGTGCCAGATTTGCTAATAAGCTAGCGAGTTCACCGACTCGAGCCACCGGAATTCGTTCTGCTTTATCTGAACGCAGTATTACCCGAGGGAAGTTAGTGACGCTTAGATCTGAATCGGCATCTGAGATCTCTTCTTCCTTGGATTTCCCTACGTTTGACTCCACACTAAATGAGGATCAAAACCTGCTTTTGACTCTCAGTGTGAGCGATCGCTCTCTGGAAGAAATTGATATTAGTTTGCGAATTTATCCCTATGGAGAAGTTGAACACCTCCCTACTGGGTTGCAAATTGCGGTGATTGATGAAACTGGAACCCCTCAAATGAATGCCCAAGCGCGGGATGCTGATGATTGGATTCAGTTAGAGTTTAGTTGTCAGCCGGATGAAACCTTTAGTGTGCAGATCGACCTAGGAAATCAAACCTTGATTGAGCAATTTACAGTGTAAATTCATTAAACCTATGTCAAACTTATGCCAAATTCATCCTCAAATTCACTACTCAATTCACCTGCGAATTCTCTCCCAACGACCATTAAACTAACCCTATTTTGGAATAGTAGTAAATCTCAATTTCGGGCCAGACTGACCACTAATGACGGCAGTTTTAACACCCAGAGCGGTTTCTTGCCCAAGTTTCCCTCAGAACTAGAAACGGCGTTGAGAAGTTGGCGGGAAGTCTATTCCGAGCTTCCCCAGATTCGGCTTAAAAGTAAAGGCGTGACCCATGCTCCCGATTCAAATGCCCATCAACAAGCAAAGGTCTATTTAAATCAGATCAAAGCTCTGTTGAATACCTGGCTAGATGGTAGTGATCAAGATTGGCAACCGATCCGAGAGACTTTGATCAAGGCTTCTGGTCAATTAGGAGAACAGGCCCATTTCTTGGTTGAGATTGAAGATCAAGATGAAATTGGCCAGCTTCAGCCTCTCTCGCCTTTGTTACGGCGCTTGCCCTGGCAAGAGTGGAATTTGTTTAAACATCATTTTCCTCACGCTGAAATTGTCCTGCGGGTTGAAGGCAGTAGCGGAAAACTGAAACCGTTGCCACAGTTAAAACCCAGAATTTTAGTCGTATTTGGAGACAATGATGGCATTGACCTGACTCCTGATCGGCAAGTCATTCAAGTTCTACAACAGCAGGGAGCAGAGGTTAAGCTCCTGGAGCAACCCAGCCATGACGAACTTTCAGAGGCCCTCAGATCAGACCCTGGGTATCACATCTTTATTTTTTCAGGCCATAGTCGCAGTGATAGCAAGGGTTCTATTGGCTGGCTGGAACTCGGGGCTAACCGATCATTGGAAATCCATAGCGATGGCTTTAGTCGAGCCTTCAAGCAAGCGGTGAACCAGGGACTACAGCTCGCAATTTTCAATTCTTGTGATGGGATGGGATTGGCCAATCAGATGGCTAAAGTCGGGCTGCCCCGCAGTATTGTCATGCGGGAAGTGGTTCCCAATGAGGTTGCCGCCAGTTTTTTGAAATATTTTTTCAAGGAATTTGCCGGAAAGCATCACGCCCTTGTGCCCGCTTTTCATCATGCCAGGGAACAGCTCGAAGACTGTCATTATGATAGCCCCTACCCCGGAGCCACTTGGTTGCCTAGCCTATGTCTGCAAGATACCGTTGCGGCTCAGTCTCTATTCTGGCAAGATTTGATCCTGCAGCAACCCTTCTCCCGATTTCCAGGATATTTGAGGTTAGGAATTTTAGTGCTGGTTCTTTTGGGTCTGGGGTTAAGTTTAGGATATTGGCAACTCAAATCGAAGTCTAAAGAGATTTCCAAGTCAGTTTCCTCCCCACTGTCAAACTCCAAACTTTCAAACTCCAAGCCACCGATTGATCAGCTTATTAGCCAGGGCGAACGCTTGTTAATTTCAAGCAACACGAATCCAGCTAAAGACGCAGGAATTCGGGCTTATTCTACCAAGAACTATGGGGAGGCAATTCAACAGTTTCGGCAAGCACTGAAGGCCAATGTCAATGATCCTGAAACTTTGATTTATTTGAATAATGCGATCGCTGAGCAAAAAATGGCAACAAATACTGGCAAAGTATTTGAAATTGCCATTAGCGTCCCGATTAAAAATGAACCCAATGTATCTCAGGAAATGTTACGGGGAATTGCTCAGGCTCAAACTGAACAAAATTGTGGTCAATCCAGTCAACAAATCAGCCAAGTCTTACAGGCTAATTTTAATTGCTTAGGGCAAAATAGTACCTTTGTAAAAGTTACAATTGGAGATGACGAATATGAACCAAATGTAGCCGAAAAAATAGCTGAATCTTTCGTTCAAAATCCAAATATTTTAGGAGTAATTGGTCATCATTCCAGCGACATGACCTTAAGAGCCGGGGCAATCTATGAAAAACATCAGTTAGCTGCAATTTCTTCAACTAGCACTTCTATCCGGATTTCTAACTTTAACCCCTATGTTTTCCGAACCGTTCCCAATGATACTATTGCCGCTCAAAGCCTGAAAAATCATCTTGAAAGTACTCTCGGAATGGGAACCAAAGTGGCTGCTGCCTACGTTCCCAATAATGCCTATAGTGACTCTCTCACTCAAGAATTTTCTAGAGTTAGCGCCCAACCTTTTGTTCATGAGTGCGACTTATCCACCAGTAATTTTAATGCGGCAGATTGTTTGACCAAAGCTCAACAAAAAGGAGCTAAAGCATTACTGTTAGTTCCAGCAACAGATCGTTCTCTATCCGAGGCAATTCTGGCAATTACAAACAATAATGGTCGTCTACAATTATTAGCAGGTGACTCAGTTTATAGTCCCAAGATTTTACAAAATTCAGGTCAAAATGCAGTTGCTGGAACGTTAACAGTTGCGGTTCCCTGGCATCGCAGTGAACAGTCCAAATTTGCTCAACAAGCCGAACAATTCTGGCAAGCTGCTGTAAGTTGGCGGACTGCAACCACCTATGACGCTACTCAGGCTCTGATTCATGCCATCAATCAGTGCGGCAATAGTTGTCATCGTCGGCAAGTGCAGCAAATTCTTTCTAGTCCTGATTTCTCCGCCGAAGGGGCAACCGGAACCGTTGAATTTGAACCGTCGGGCGATCGCAAATTGACCTCCGACGAACTTAGTGTTTTAGTTCAAGTCAAGCCCCGCTCAACCGAAAGCTTAGGAACAGGAACAGATTATGAGTTTAGGCGAGTCGAACCGTAGAACAGAAATTTCTTGAGAGCAGCGCCTTGAATTTTAAATATTCTGCCTTCGTAACGTTTCTAACCTCGGTTTCCACGATAAACTAAATTTATGATCATCAGATTAAAACTGAGCGCAACGACCCATTGTCTGAACTTTGTCTGAACCCTAAACATGATCTGGCTGACTCCAATCGAATGAACTCCCCACCCACTTTAAATACAATTCAGTTTGTATGGAAACTGTCAGAATCAAGCTCAGACGCTCTTTAGAATCTGGATTCTTAGTCACCCTTTATTGTCAAATTAAGCAACAAGTCAAGGAAATTGAGGGTTTTTTGCCCCTACCTCCAGAAGAATTGCAACACTCTTTTGATCATTGGCAATGTGCCTACCGACAAATTGAAGCAGTTCGTCAGCAGGTAGACTTTCGCCTAACTGCAAAAAGAGTTGAGTTTGGTTGTTCTCTCGCAGAAGTCGAGAATATTAAAACTCATCTTAATCAATGGCTAAATGCTCATAGTCCGGGTTGGCAAACGATTCGAGATTGTCTGATTCAGACCTCTGCTCAGTTGCATCCAGATATCCAAGTTATCCTAGATGCAAAAGAGCCTGAACTGCGGCGTTTACCCTGGCAAGAATGGGATTTATTAGAAACCTACTACCCCAAAGCAGAGGTCGTTTTAAGCATTTCTAGAACCCAAAGCAGAGGTACTACTCAACCTGCTTTGCATCGTCTCAAAAGTCATCATGCACGAATTTTAGTTGTCGTTGGACAGAGTGAAGGAATTAATACTGCATCTAAAGCTTTATTAGAAACTAAAGGCTTACACGCTGGAGCCTTGCAAGTCAAAAATGTCCCCTAGGGAATGTCCTCTAGGGACAGAGTAATCTGGAACCAATTAGAACTTAGAAAGATATTAGAGGAAACGGGAAATATGTCAATTGTAAAACTCGAATTGGATGATGGCCCAGAACAAGGTTATCGATTGAATTTAACATCTCTTAGATCAGAGCACTTTGAGTCAACCAAGAGCAATCTTCCAGCACTGACAAAGGATTTAAACGAATCATTTGAAGATTGGCGAAGTGTTTACTATAGTTCGGATTCTGTTCGGAAAATGAATCCAGGGTTTAAGCCTAAAGGAATTAAGCAATCAAGTTCCCAGGCTCGCGATAAAGTCAAAAACAACCTGAATCAATGGCTTAACTCAGGAAATGATAGTCGATGGCAACATTTTCGAGAAGAGTTGATTTTACTATTGAATCGCTCCAAAGAATCCGATGAAGAAATCCAAATCTTATTGGATGCTGAAGACCTCGATCTCAGCCGTTATCCCTGGCAAGAATGGGATCTGTTAGAATCTCGCTTTCCTCAAGCTGAAATTGCAATTCGAGTTCGGGGTAAAGGGTCTAATAAAATTCGGCCAATTGTCAAGGCTCCTAAGGTCAAAATCTTGATGGTAGAAGGTGAAAACGGTGGATTGGATACTCATCTTGATGTCGAAGTGATTAGAAGCCTAGAAGCACGAGGAGCAGAAGTTAAATGTCTATCTCAACCCACTCGCGAGCAACTTTCGGAAGCATTTTTAGAGGAAGATGGATATCACATTTTCATTTTTTCTGGCCATAGTCGAAGTGATAAAAATGGCAAAATTGGTTGGATCGGATTAAAAAAAGATGATGAATTATCTATTGATGAGTTTAAAAGAAATTTCAGGGTTATGATTGATCGAGGATTACAACTGGCAATTTTTAACTCCTGTGATGGTTTGGGATTGGCTCATCAGTTGGCAGAGCTAAATCTGCCCCAATGTATTGTGATGCAAGAACCTATTCCTGACGAGGTTGCAGTTAAGTTTTTAAAGAACTTTTTCGACGAATTTACTCGAAATAAATCCTTGTTTGCGGCCATGCATCGAGCCAGAACTGCCTTGGAAAGCTTTGACAATTCTAAGCAATACCCAGGGGTAGTTTGGTTGCCAACATTGTGTACCCGAGAGTCGGCTTTAGATGATCCTTTGACTTGGGAAAAGCTGATTAAACCGGAGACCCAACCTGATCCTTTCCCTGACCCTGAGCCCAAGCGCAAAAAATGGCCGTTTGCAATTTTGGGAGTTCTGGCTGCGGGTTTGATTGGCGGAATTGTCTATTCTATAGCTCCTGTTTCTGCGCCAAAGTCATGCCCAACCCAAGCTGTTAAGGTACCACGGGGGCTGAATGGAGATGAATGTCTGGCCTATGTTAGTGTTCCGAGTGGCAGTATTTTGCATGGGGGCAGCACAACTTGGGCTCCGATTCGAGACAAGATTAACCCAAAAATTGAAACCATTCATCCCCAATTTAAACTCACGTATCAGCAACCCTCTGGCCAAGCTCCAGGGTCGGGCACCGGGATTAATATGCTCATCAAAAATCAGATTTCTTTTGCTGAATCGTCTCGTTCCCTTTTACCCGAGGAGGTTCAGGCTGGAAATGCCCAGGGATTTTTGCTGAAATCTATTCCAGTTGCGATTGATGCGATCGCCATTGTGGTTCATCCCAGTCTTGAGGTAAAGGGATTGACTGTGGAACACCTGCGAAAAATTTACCGGAGTGAGATCACAAACTGGAATCAAGTTGGAGGGCCAGATTTACCGATCACCCCCTATTCCCGTCCCCTTGAGAGTGGCACAACAGAGTTCTTCAAGGAAAATATCTTGGGTAATCAGGCATTTGGTACAAACGTCATCAGCGTCCCCACAACCACAGATGCCATTCGCAAGCTCAGCCAAAACAAGGGTGGAATTTACTATGCAACGGCTTCGGAGGTGGTCTCGCCCTGCGGTGTCAAGCCTTTACCAATTCAATCCAGTGCCGCTAGCCCTCTAGTTGCTCCCTATCAAGAACCTCTAATTCCTCCTGGTGAATGTCCTGGAAAGCGCAACCAACTGAATGTAGCAGCATTTCAAGAGGGTCAATATCCCGTCACTCGTCGGATTTTTGTCATTGTCAAGCAGGACGGATCAGTCGATGAAAAAGCTGGAGAAGCCTATGCTAATTTGTTACTAACCAGTGAAGGACAGAAGTTAGTGAAAGCAGCAGGATTTATTCCGATGCGTTCAACAGATGAATAATCCCCAGACTGAGCATAAATACACTGAGCATAAACATACTGAGCATAAACACTCTGTCTGAACGGTCTGAATTTTACGGTTACTGTTTCCTAATAACTTCGGTTCATAACTTCGCTTCAAAGAGTTGTTCGCTAAACTAGTTGTTCGCCAAACTAGTTGCTTGCCAAACCAAAGACAGACAATACCAGGAATCTAATCCATTCTGCTGGGGATTGCTAAGATTAGTGAACTCTTCTCCTCAATAAATTAAGGCGTTCTAGCGCCATTGCTATAAAAATTAACAAAATTCTGAGCCAAAGTTATTTTGAGTATTTTTACTTATCTTTTTGTCCCGGCCTTCACTGGGATATGACCCGTAGTCTCAGCTTCAACACGACATCGCATTTTACGGCCTGATGATCTTTTAAAACCCAGGGAAACGGTCTGTCAAGATTGAAACCTCGTGGAAAAGGGCACTACATTTCCCAAGGAGTTCAGATCAAAATCTGATGCCGGAGGACAACATTGTGCTGCCGCCAATTGTTCATGCAGCCTGAAATATTCATTTTTACTTTTGTCACTCTTTTTATACAAAAAGTTATTCAAAGTCTTTAAAAAATCTATAAAAACAACTGAGATTCAATAAAGCCGCTTAGGATACCTCAAGTAAACTATAAAAAACTCTGAAGCCCTTTTAAATACCATTGCATTCCATGACCCTCTTTCTTTTCCTCAAGACTCAGACCATAATGCTGATCAACGAAAGGAAATCAAAGAGACTTTTTCCGAGGAACAAGTGTTGAACTTCCCCAAGTTCAGGGTTTCTGTTCCCATCCAACAGGTCAATACCTTTTCAACAATCGCTGTAATAACGGTTTGACAAAAGACGATTTGACAAAAGACGATTTGACAAAAGTTCGACTTAGGAGAAACGCACTGTGAAGCTCTCTGTTTATGGCAAAGGTGGAATTGGCAAGTCAACTACAAGCTGCAATATTTCAGTTGCCCTAGCCAAGCGAGGTAAGAAAGTCTTGCAAATTGGCTGCGATCCAAAGCACGATAGTACCTTTACCTTGACTGGATTTTTGATTCCCACAATCATTGACACCCTCCAAGAAAAGGACTACCACTACGAAGATATCTGGCCCGAGGATGTGATCTACAAAGGCTATGGTGGCGTGGATTGTGTCGAAGCAGGGGGCCCTCCAGCCGGAGCGGGCTGTGGTGGCTATGTCGTCGGAGAAACCGTGAAACTGTTGAAGGAGCTGAATGCCTTTGATGAATATGACGTGATTCTGTTCGATGTGTTGGGAGATGTGGTCTGTGGTGGCTTTGCTGCACCCTTGAACTACTCCGACTACTGCTTGATTATCACGGATAACGGATTTGATGCTTTGTTTGCCGCCAATCGAATTGCTGCCTCCGTTCGGGAAAAAGCACGAACTCACTCTTTGCGTTTGGCTGGATTGGTGGGGAATCGTACCTCCAAGCGCGATTTGATTGACAAGTATGTGGAGTCAGTTCCCATGCCTGTGTTGGAAATTTTACCCTTGATTGAAGATATTCGAGTGTCCCGCGTTAAGGGAAAAACGCTATTTGAGATGGCGGAAACTGATCCCGCTCTCAACTACGTTTGTGACTATTACCTGAATATTGCCGATCAAATTCTGGCAATGCCTGAGGGAATTGTGCCGAAAGAGTCCCTCGATCGGGAGTTATTTACTCTATTGTCAGATTTTTACCTGAATTCTAGCCAAACCCCTAGTAAAAATCCCGAAGATGAGCTAGACATGATGATGGTTTAATATGTTCATCTGCTCAGGATGAGGTAATAGAGGTTATGGCATTTTTCAAGGATTTTACTGGTTCTCTCAGAGACAAATGGCTGCAGTACTACCAGGTCAATAGGGACTGGATTGTGATGCAGATGGAGCTCAACCCAATCAAAACTCCTGATGGAGGTCGCAGACCTGCCTCCGCTCTCATTTTGGGCACGATTAACGCGCTAGAGCCTGAAGCAGCGCAATTGATGATCCCCTTTTCTCAACTGAATCCCGACCCAGAGAGACTCATTGAGGTATTGGGACTAAATTTTGATCCTGATTTGGCCTTAGGGACTGATGGTATTCAGGTACCATCTCCTAGAATAGCCCTCAGTTCTCCTCCTCCCGTTCAGAAACCTTCGGCAACAGCCGTCTTGACAACTCCAGTCATTGAGGACGTACCTGTTCTAGTCGATGAAGACTTAGGCATGGACGATGACTTGGATGTAGCCCTGGATGAGGATGAAGACTTAGGCATGGACGATGGCCTAGATATGGGTCTTGATGCCGAAGGGGATCTGGCCATGGACGACGACCTCGACATGGATCTCGATGAGGATGAAGACGATCTGGCCATGGACGATGACCTCGACATGGATCTCGATGCCGAAGGGGATCTGGCCATGGACGATGACCTAGATATGGATCTTGATGAAGACGATCTGGCCATGGACGATGGCCTAGATATGGATCTTGATGTCGGAGGGGATCTGGCCATGGACGATGACCTCGACATGGATCTCGATGTCGAAGGGGATCTGGGTTTAGAGGATTCTGGCTCAGATGATCTCGGAGATTTAGACCTTGGGGATCTAGGAGATCTTGGAGATGATGACCTCGGGGATTTATCTTCAGATGACTTGGACGAACTTAGTCTGGATGATTTAGGGCAAGTCACAACGGGTGACTTGGATGACATTGATTTGGCAGGATTGACAGACTCCCTGGATGAGGATGATGACTTTTCTCTAGACCTGAAGTAAGGCTGTTAGAGTTCGGTCAGACCCTCACGGCTTCTCCGGTTATCGGTGGGTGAGTAGCCTACGCTTGCGTTTTTGGGGTAGGTGTTGTTTTGCCAGCCCTTACAATCCTGCCACCCACTTCAATTTGAAACTTTGATTTGAACCTTCAAATCTTGAACTTGAATTTTAACTTGATACAACTAAGGAGACCATAGGCGATGACCGCGACTCAACCTCAAGCTCTGACCTTTGATTGTGAAACCGGGAACTATCACACTTTTTGTCCGATTAGCTGTGTGGCATGGCTCTATCAGAAAATTGAAGATAGCTTTTTCTTGGTGATTGGGACAAAAACCTGCGGTTACTTTCTGCAAAATGCCATGGGAGTCATGATTTTTGCGGAACCTCGCTATGCCATGGCAGAACTAGAGGAAGGAGATATCTCTGCAAAACTGAACGATTACGAAGAACTGAAGCGACTCTGTGATCAGATTAAGCGCGATCGCAATCCGAGTGTGATTGTTTGGATTGGCACCTGCACTACTGAGATCATCAAAATGGACTTGGAGGGATTAGCTCCCAAGCTAGAGGCGGAGATTGGCATTCCGATCGTGGTTGCCCGGGCCAACGGTTTGGACTATGCCTTTACCCAAGGAGAAGATATGGTGTTGGCGGCCATGGCAGCTCGCTGTCCTGAAAAAGCGCCAGAATCAGAGAAGGAAGATCGTAATGCCATTCAGAAGTTGCTGAATTTTGGCCGCAAACAAGAAGAGGTGACCGCGTCAGAGTCTGAATATGCAGCTCATACTCCCTTGGTGTTGTTCGGTTCCCTGCCCGACCCGGTTGTCACTAACCTCACCTTGGAACTGAAGAAACAGGGAATCAAGGTTGCGGGTTGGTTGCCTACCAAACGTTACACAGAGCTTCCGGTTTTAGAAGAGGGGTACTATGTGAGTGGCGTGAATCCTTTCCTCTCTCGCACTGCCACTACGTTAATGCGTCGTCGCAAGTGCAAGCTGATTGGCTCACCATTCCCCATTGGCCCAGATGGAACCCGCGCCTGGATTGAAAAGATCTGTGCAGTCTTGGGGATTGAGCCTCAAGGACTAGCAGAACGAGAAGCCCAAATCTGGGAAAACTTGACGGATTACCTGGAACTGGTTCGGGGTAAATCTGTGTTCTTCATGGGAGATAACTTGCTGGAAATCTCTTTGGCGCGGTTCCTCATCCGCTGTGGCATGACGTGTCCTGAAATTGGTATTCCCTATATGGACAAACGTTACCAAAACGCCGAGTTGGTTTTCCTAGAAGAAACCTGCAACGAAATGGGGGTTCCTCTACCCAAAATTATCGAAAAGCCTGACAACTATAACCAGCTTCAGCGGATTCATGAAACTCAGCCTGATTTGGTGATTACTGGGATGGCCCATGCCAATCCCCTTGAAGCCCGAGGCATTAACACCAAGTGGTCAGTGGAGTTTACCTTTGCCCAGATTCACGGCTTTACCAATGCCCGTGACATTTTGGAACTAGTGACTCGTCCCCTACGCCGCAATACAGCCCTGAAAGATTTAGGCTGGGATAAGTTGGTCAAGGAAACCACTCACGCTTAGTCTTGGTCAATTCCACAGCATTATCTAACGTCCTAGGACTGCCATGTCCTAGGACATTTTTTGATCCTTAACCTTTACAACATTCCCTCCCATTGCTGATACTCGAAAGCTAAGTTTTACGGTAACGTTAGATCCAGGTAGTCTAGAATACTACGGTCTAGCCTAACCCGCACTTGCTAACTGCTGGCCTAACATGAGAATCCTGAATCATCTACTCGCAAGACCTGCTCAACCGATTGTTCCTCAGATTAACTCTCAACCCAAAAAGGGACGACGAGGAATCCATCTCAAATCTCCTCAAGAAATTGAGATTATGAGGCAGGCAGCTCGAATTGTTGCAACGGTTTTAAAAGAGATTTCGGAACTCGTCAAACCCGGAATGACGACAGCAGACTTAGATGCCTACGCCGAACAGCGAATCCGAGAGATGGGCGCAACTCCCAGCTTCAAAGGATACTACGGCTTCCCAGCCTCAATCTGTGCTTGCATCAACAACGAGGTTGTCCACGGCATTCCAAACCGTCGCAAGGTAATTCGGACTGGAGATGTTCTAAAAGTTGATACTGGGGCTTATTTCCAGGGATTTCATGGGGATTCTTGTATTACCATTCCAGTCCTGGAAGTCACCCCTGAAGCAGCTCGATTGATTCGAGTGGCGGAGGAAACCTTGTACAAAGGCATCGAACAGGTCAAAGCGGGGGCTCACTTGCTGGATATCGCTGGCGCTATTCAGGACTATGCTCAGGCAAACGGCTATCAGATTGTCGAAGAATTCACAGGTCATGGCGTTGGACAGAACCTACACGAAGAACCTGCTGTGTTCAATGTCCGCACCTACGATTTACCGAATGTTAAGCTCAAGGCTGGAATGACCCTGGCTGTTGAACCGATTTTGAACGAGGGCTCTCGCTTTACGCGGATTTTATCAGATCGTTGGACGGCTGTAACCGTTGACAATTCTTTATCTGCCCAGTTTGAACATACGGTTCTGGTCACGGAGACAGGGTATGAAATCTTAACGGATCGCTCTCGAGTTTAAGGAGAGTGAATCTTGCTTAAGGATTGACGATCATTTCCCGAACCAGTTGGGCCGTTGCCGGGGCCAAGAGAACGCCGTTACGGTAATGTCCGGTGGCCAGAAGCACGTTATCAAACCCCGGCAAGCTCTGAATCACTGGAGCCGCCTGTCCTTCGGGTCGAGGTCTGAGTCCTGACCACTGTCGAACAATTTTTGACTCTCTCAACCCTGGGCACATGGAAATGGCTTGGTTCATTACCCCGTTTAGTTTTTCAGCCTCAGCAACCCCATCTCCACTTCCCTGAAGGAATTCTACCGTTGCCCCAATCCAGTACTCCCCCTCACGGATCGCCACAATATGAACATCTTCTCCCGTGATCACAGGTAGATTCTGGCCCAGAGAAGTCTCTAGCTGCACCTGTAAAGCTTGTCCCAACACAGGTCGAATCATTGGTGCTTGGGCGGCAAGGGGTGTTGTTCCCAGTCCAGCAGCAATCACAACCCAGTCAACCTCTAGGGTTCCGGCAGAGGTTTGGAGTTGCTGGCAAGATTGAATGTCTTGAGCAGATATAGAGTTTGTCAGAACTTGATTGCCAGATGGCAACGGCTCCACCGTCACCCCGAACTGAAACGTCGCGCCGTTGTGTTGGGCCGCTTTTACTAGGGCCAGGGTTAACACCACCGGGTCAACCTGTCGATCCTGAGGAGAATAAACCGCACCGATGACAGATTGGCAATTAATAGCAGGATATTGGGCCTGAACTTGATCTGTTGTCAACAGATGCAGCAACCAACCCTGACTCCGCCGAATTTCTACCAGGTTTTCCCAAACCCGCAAGTCTTGCCCTATAAAACAAAGGTTGAGAATTCCTTGGCGATTGTAAGGAATCTTTTGACCCGCGATCGCCTCAAGTTCGGGAATCAAAGTTTCATAGCGCTGTAAACTGCGCGATCGCAACTCCCAAGCCCTGCCCTTGGTTTTTTGGCTGATGATCCCCACCAAAACTCCCAGAGCCGCTCCTGTGGCTGCTTGAGCTGGAGGATTTTGATCCAGGACTGTAATGTCTAAATCGGGAACTTGGCTGAGTTCGTAGGCGATCGCAGCCCCAATCACGCCACATCCAATAATTGCAACTTTGGTCATATCGCAATCCTAAACCAATCCTGAGAAAACCAAACAGGGGTTTGGGGCCAAAATCCCCAAGAAAGGCAACGCTCCATTGCCCAAATCATTTGGGATTGCCATACCGTCAAATTTAACGATAAGTTTACTACCCAATTTACAGGCCATTCTTGAACAACCATGAAAGAATAGGACTTAGGACTTACGATACCAACAGACGTTAAACATGGATACAAAAGCCTTTAGACGTACCCTGCAAAAGTCAGACTCCTACCATCGCAAGGGCTTCGGTCATGAAGAAGAGGTGGCAGGCGTGATGCAGTCTGCCTATCAAAGCAATCTGATTCAAACCATTCGGGACAATCGTTATACCCTGACCGAAGGCAACGTTACGATTCATCTTGCCCAAGCCTTTGGCTTTTGTTGGGGAGTAGAACGGGCAGTGGCCATGGCCTACGAGACTCGTCAACACTTTCCGACTGAGCGGTTGTGGATTACGAACGAGATCATTCACAATCCTTCTGTCAATCAGCATTTGCGGGATATGCAGGTGGAGTTCATTCCGATGACCGAGGGGCAAAAGGATTTCTCCAGCATTCAACCGGGGGATGTGGTGATTCTGCCTGCGTTTGGAGCGAGTGTTCAGGAAATGCAAGTGCTGGATGACAAGGGCTGCAAAATTATAGATACCACTTGCCCTTGGGTTTCAAAAGTTTGGAACACGGTTGAAAAGCATAAAAAGAAAGATTACACCTCCATTATTCATGGCAAATACAACCATGAAGAAACCGTTGCAACTAGTTCTTTTGCCGATAAATATTTAGTTGTTTTAAATTTAGAACAAGCTGAATACGTCTGTGATTACATTCTCAGAGGAGGCAATCACGATGAATTCATCGCGCAATTTAACAAGGCTTGTTCCCAAGGATTTAATCCCGATCAAGATTTAACCTGTGTTGGTATTGCCAATCAAACTACCATGCTCAAGAGTGAAACGGAGCAAATTGGCAAGCTGTTCGAACACACAATGATGAAGAAATACGGCCCCGATCAATTGAACGATCACTTCCAAAGTTTCAACACTATTTGTGATGCCACCCAGGAACGTCAGGATGCCATGCTAGGTCTAGTCGAGGAAAATTTGAATTTAATTATTGTGATTGGCGGGTTCAATTCTTCCAATACAACTCATCTGCAAGAAATGGCGATCGCGCGGAATATTTCCTCTTATCATATTGATGGCGTGGAACGAATTCTATCGGCTGAACAGATTGAACATAAATCGCTTGAAAAAGCCATTGAAGTCACTGAAAACTGGTTGCCCAACGGGAAAATTTCCGTTGGTGTTACTTCTGGTGCTTCTACTCCTGACAAAGTCGTTGAGGAAATTATTGCCAGGATTTTTGAGTTAAAAAATTAGCGGGATAGCAACCCCAAATGGCTTGTTATAATTTGGAGTGTAGGCTTCAAGTGGCTCGGGAAAGCTGCCCAAACTAACGCGCACAATTCAAATAGGAATCCAAATTAGATTGCGATAGTAAAGAGGCAAAATTGTTAAGTATAGAGCGTGCATTCAGCCAAGCCCTCATTCTAGTTCTATTCAACTTTTTGGGGAATTCTCCTGGATTAACTCAGACCGCTGTGTTAACTGAAGAAGCGTTAACCGAAGAGTTGCCTTTTCTAGAACTTGGTAAATCTCCCAAGTCCTGCTTTTCAGAAAAGGAAGAATTGCCTCCTCCGCCGTTATCCCAAACAGAACCCAGTATTCCTAATTTGTGGCTGGCAAAAGAACTTTATGGCACTGCCAGCCAACATCCAATTCCCCCTAATAATTCATCTTCTGAGATTAAAGAAAACTCCAAAAATATCATCTTGGAAACTTGGTTTATCGAGCCGAAAACCGTTCGACTTGCTCCGGGTTTAACCGTTGATAATCTTGTGACTTTGATCGTGGATCGCTATGTTTGGAGACATGAGCGTTACATGGGTCAATATGTATTTGTTCACCGTTTCGGTGCAGTGGTTCGGGACTATGGATACAATCTACGAGTTTGTAATCGTGAAGGGGATTGGTTGGCCCACTATATTTGCGACTTTGAAACAGCGCCTTTGGAATGTCGGATTCAGCTTAAAACTGATGGGCTACGAATCCGAGATTTCAAGCTATTCGAGGTCAAACCCGCTGCAGAATTGAATTGAACACTTTAGGATGGTCGCCTCGGCTGTCAACAGCAGGTAGAAACAGCGCTAGTGATTCTAGAGGTTATTGACTCTAGAAAGGCACCTTACCCGCAGTTATCAGCCTTAGTTGACTAAGTCAGGAAACACTTCCTGGACAGCAGGATGAATCAGTTGATGATTTTCCACATTGAGTCCCTTAGCTAGAACTGGATACAATCCTAGGGCTTTGACTCCATGATCTGCCAGTTGGAGAACATAGGGTAAAGTGCTGTTGTTTAAGGCTTGAGTCGCTGTCCAAGGCACAGCTCCGGGCATATTGGGCACTCCGTAATGAACGACTCCGGCTTCCACATAGGTTGGGTGGGTGTGAGAAGTGGGCCGCAAGGTTTCGATACATCCCCCTTGATCTACAGCCACATCGATGATCAGCGAACGGGGCCGCATTTTAGAGACTAGGTCACGGGATACGAGGATGGGAGCCCGCCGCCCTAGAATCAACACAGAGCCAATCAGCAAATCCGCCTCTGGGACAACCTGTTCAATGTGAGACAGATTGCTGTAGAGCAGTTCAACTCTAGACCCAAACAGGGTTTCCAAATAGGCTAACCGATCGACATTGATGTCTAAAATTTGTACCTGTGCCCCCAAACCTACGGCAATTCGGGCCGCTTCTGTGCCAACAACACCGCCGCCCAGAATTACCACTTTTCCAGGTTTCACTCCAGGCACCCCCCCCAACAACACACCACGTCCCCCCTGTTGCCGTTCTAAAAATCGAGCCCCAAATTGCACCGAAAGACGACCTGCAATAATACTCATCGGGGTCAGCAGGGGGAGTCTACCATCTGGAAGTTCTACGGTTTCGTAAGCGATCGCCTTTACGCCACTCTCCATTAACGCTTCAGTCAAGGTTCGATCTGCCGCCAAATGCAGATAGGTAAATAGCAATTGTCCCTTCTGAATACAGGAATACTCTAGAGGCAGAGGTTCTTTGACTTTGACCACAAGTTCCCGATTCCAAGCCTCTGCGGGAGAATATACAATTTCAGCGCCGACTTGCAGGTAGTCTTCATCTGTAAATCCTGCTCCTTCGCCCGCTCCTGTTTGCACAAAGACCTGATGTCCTTTTTCCACGCAAACCCTGACGCTACTGGGACTCAGACCCACGCGAAATTCTTGATCCTTGATTTCCTTTGGAACACCAATTTCCATCTGCGACCTCAATGACTCTGTAATTCACACTGTAATTCAAACTCCCTCTAATTTTAGGGACTTCTGAATCTGGAGTCTGAAGTCTGTCATACCTTTTCCTGTTAGCCTTTGACCCATTTTAGAGGAGAATTTCTAGACTTAGACCCCTAGACATATGGCATCTTTCCGGTAGAATCAGAACAAAAATTAACGAATGTCAATCGAACGTCTGAAATCTTGGAGGCCAGTCCTATTACACTCACTGTAAATTCATCAGAACTCTCAACTGCATCCGATGCAAACCAGTCCCTCCTGAAAATTTCAGGGCGGTCTCAGCTTCAGGGACAGGTACGGATTAGTGGCGCTAAAAATGCTGCTTTAGTGATTCTTGCGGGTGCCCTTTTATGTTCCCAGGATTGTCGAATTCGCAACGTTCCTTCGTTGGTTGATGTCAACCGCATGGGCCAAATCCTCTTGGCTTTAGGAGTGAAATTACGCCAAGACAGAGACATTATAGACATCAATGCGTCTCATCTGATTCAGTCCCAGGCTCCTTATGAGTTGGTCAGTCGATTGCGGGCTAGCTTTTTTGTGATTGGCCCTCTGTTAGCTCGGTTGGGATTTGCCAAGGTACCCTTACCGGGTGGTTGTGCCATTGGTGCGAGACCTGTTAATCTCCATGTTCAGGGACTTCGAGCAATGGGGGCAGAGGTTCACATTGATCATGGAGTTGTTCACGCTTGTGTTCCTGGAACCAGACGGCGGTTGCGGGGAGCCAGAATTTACTTGGATTATCCTAGTGTTGGGGCCACAGAAACCTTGATGATGGCAGCAACACTGGCAGAGGGAGAAACAATTATTGAGAATGCTGCCCAAGAGCCAGAAGTTGTAGATCTAGCAAATTTCTGTCAAGCGATGGGGGCACGGATTCAGGGAGCTGGATCAAAAACTTTGGTTGTTTCTGGGGTTCCAGAACTCCACTCTGTTGACTATTCCATTATTCCTGACCGGATCGAGGCCGGAACATTTTTATTGGCAGGGGCGATCACCCGGTCAGACATTAATGTGTTTCCAGTGATTCCTGAACACCTCACGGCAGTTATTTCTAAGTTGCGGAAGATGGGGGTACAGATCACTCCAGATGCCAATCAGAATTTGCGGGTGAATGCCACGGGGGAATCGCTGATTGCAACGGATATTGAGACCTTGCCCTATCCTGGTTTTCCCACGGACATGCAGGCTCCTTTTATGTCGCTATTGACCTTGTGTGAAGGGAATAGCTTGATTACTGAAACGGTGTTTGAAAACCGTTTAAACCATGTGCCGGAGTTGAATCGGATGGGGGCAGATATTCGAGTCAAGGGGAATACAGCAATTGTTCGAGGGGTATCAACGTTGTCGGGTGCTCCGGTGATTGGTTCAGATCTGCGGGCTTCGGCTGCCCTTGTAATTGCCGCACTGGCCGCCAATGGCACAACTACGATTCAGGGGCTGCAACACTTAGATCGGGGCTATGAAAATATCGAACAAAAGTTGCGGCAGTTGGGGGCAAGGGTTGAGCGGATTCAAGCAGAGATAGACCCTCAAACGGTTAAAGTCTAACTAAAGTCAATCTCTGGCATATTCTGGCTGAATTGGCCTATCTTAAAAGATAAGTTGTGAATTCTGGGCTCCTCTCTAGTTTCCGGTTGTGGTTTGGCAGTTGACTCCCCTCCAACTTTAGGAATGGGGAAAATAGTAAGCTGTGGTCATTTTGAACAGCAAACTTGAACAGCAAACTTGAACAGGCCGTTACAGCAATTCACAGCTTGTAGTCTCTCTCGGTAATTTCTTTCATCATGTCTTTTTCCCCAGTTCCCTTGATGGGTTTGAAAGCCGATCATTTCCGTCATCCCCTGGATTTTCAAGCGACAACTGCCCTAAAACAAATGCCGGGGCTAGATATTTTAGTTAGACAGCTCTTGGGCAACTTAGGGGAACAGTTTTTTTATCTAGAAAATATCGCGTCCAGCATTTTGGTGGGCGAGCAACAGCTCCCGGAGCTACATCGACTGTTACTTGATGCCTGCAAAGTTCTAGACCTTGATCCGCCTCAGCTTTATGTTCGCCAGAATCCAGTCCCAAATGCCTACACCTTTGCGATGCGGGGTCAACGTCCTTTTATTGTGTTGCATACTGCTCTGATTGAATTGTTGACCCCTGATGAAATCCAAGCGGTCATTGCCCATGAGCTGGGACACCTCAAGTGTGAGCACGGGGTTTACTTAACCTTGGCCAATCTCCTCATTGTGGCGGCAGGGCAACTTTCTCCTATTGGAGCAGTTTTAATGCAGGGTTTTCAGGCTCAGATCTTGGAGTGGGTGCGGTGTGCGGAGTTTACTTGCGATCGCGCTGCCCTACTGGCCACTCAAAATCCTAGGGTGGTGATGTCACTTCTGATGAAGCTATCTGGAGGTTCTCCAAGTCTGGTATCTCAGCTCAATTTGGATGCATTTTTGGCCCAAGCCCGAGCCTACGATGAGATGAGTGGCACTGAATTGGGAGACATGCTGAAGCAGGCCCAAACGGCCCAATTGTCCCATCCCCTCCCTGTCCTGCGAGCGCGGGAGATTGAGCGGTGGTCTAGTACGCCTGATTATCACCGCTTGTTAAAAGGGGACTTAGATGTGTATACTGAGAAAGTTAACCACCAGGGCGGGTGGCGGAATTGGTAGACGCACCACACTCAAAATGTGGCGACTTCGGTCGTGAGAGTTCGAGTCTCTCTCCGCCCATACTTAACCTTAGTATTTCGCAGTTTTCAGCAGGTTCCTGTCTGATTGAGTCTTATACTGTACTGGAGCACCTGCAATATGTTATTGAACCTGCAACAGTTAACGGTGCCGCCAGGAAGTCATTTTTTGCTGCACAATATCAGTTGGCAAGATTTTGAGCAAATTCTAGAGGACTTGGGGGAACATCGTTCCGCTCGAATTGCTTATGAACACGGAATTTTAGAAATTATGGTTCCTCTATCTGAGCATGAGATTGGGAAGGTGATCATTGGAGATTTAGTGAAAGCATTACTTGAGGAGCTTGAGATTGATTTTTGGTCATTAGGTTCAACCACGTTCAAGAGTCCTGAAATGTTTAAAGGAATTGAACCTGATGATTGTTTTTATATCGAACAGGAAGCTAAAATACGCAGTCAAGATCGAATTGACCTAACCGTTGACCCTCCTCCGGACTTGGCGATTGAAATTGACGTGACCTCTCGGACTCATTCTAGTATTTATGAAACTTTAAACGTTTCTGAGCTTTGGCGCTTTGAGAAAGGCAAGCTTCAGATTAATGTCTTGCAAGCTGGAAAGTACGTTGAAGTTGAATATAGCCCACACTTTCCGGGTTTTCCGCTCAAATCAATGATTCCTGAATATTTACAACGCTGCAAAACCGACGGTAGAAATAAAACTATGAAAGCCTTTCGAAGTTGGATTAGAAGTATTCAATGACAGAGGTTACCTCTGCAGACTTTGATCAAATTGAGATTCGAGTTGGCAGAATTATTCGGGCAGAGCCCTTTCCTGAAGCTCGAAAACCCGCCTACAAACTTTGGATTGATTTCGGTGAATTGGGGGTAAAAAGATCCAGTGCTGGATTAACGACGCTTTATCAACCTGAAGCATTGGTGAACAAACAAATTCTAGCTGTGACCAACTTCCCACCCAAACAAGTTGCCAATTTCATCTCCGAGGTCTTGGTTTTGGGAGTTGTTTTAGATCAAGGGGCGGTGGTGCTCGTTCATCCGGATCAAGAGGTTCCTCTGGGAAAAAGGATCTTGTAACTAACTTTTCTGATGAACTAACCGATCAGGCAAGGTTAACCGTTAAGTCAGTCGGCATGATTCAGTAGAAGACCTCCTGTAGTCTCCCTTGGCAAAGGAGACGGCGATCGCTGGGTTAGGCAAAGGCTTCAAGTTCAAATCTTCAAGTTCAAATACAAGAGTTCAAATACAAGAGTTTACTGACTTCACAACATCCACTCCGAGGCTCTTGAACCTAGGTTTAAAGGGACATTTACGGCCTTTCCGAGTCGGGGTTTTTCCCGAGTGTTGCAGATGAAGACTTTTACCTGTTCAGCGCTATCCCAACTATTCAGATGTTCAGTCACTGCGTCTAAATGGGCAAGGTAGTCCGCTTGGCTCATGGGAAAAGAGGCTTGCTCCACATACTTCCACATAATTTGGAGGAAAATCTTATCGGAGGCACGGCGCAACTGAACATCATAGGAAACGCCCCACTTATCAAGCAATAGTTGCTGAAGATCTTGACCTGTCATAAATAGCTCCTCAATCACTAAAATTTACATTTCGTCACAATAAAAGAAGAAGTTAAAAAATGTAATAATACTGTCAGAATCAATGTTTTACCAAGTGGTTTCCCGATTGGGTTTTGCTAAAGATCGTCGGTTTCATCTGTCACCTTCAGCAATCTGCAATTTATTCGACTCCCACTTTGCTAAGAAAAGTAACATAAGACTCATAAACTCCGTCAACCATGACTCAACTTTCTCAGACACCAGATGTTCCCGGAATGGGTCGTCGCCAATTCATGAACTTGCTGACCTTTGGTTCAGCCGCAGGGGTTGCTGCAGGAGCACTGTATCCCTTCATCAAGTATTTTGTCCCGACTTCCAGCGGTAACGCAGGGGGTGGTGTGACGGCGAAGGATGCCCTGGGTAACGATATCGTTGTCAGTACATTCCTCGCTAGCCATCAACCCGGCGATCACGTGTTGGCTCAGGGCTTAAAGGGCGACCCAACTTATCTCATCGTTGAGAATGATGGCACCCTTGCCAGTTTTGGCCTCAATGCTGTATGTACCCATTTGGGTTGCGTTGTTCCCTGGAACAGCGGCGAGGGCAAGTTTATGTGCCCTTGCCATGGTTCTCAGTATAATGCTGAAGGCAAAGTTGTTCGAGGGCCTGCTCCTTTGTCCTTGGCCTTGGCCCATGCTGAAGTTGCAAATGACAGGGTTGGCTTTACCACCTGGACAGAAACTGACTTCCGCACAAATGAAAATCCTTGGTGGGCTTAGGTAGATTTTTGATTCAGGATTCTAGGCTTTAGGGTTTGATCTCAAGTTTAGGTTAAATGTTTGAACTTGGCGTTCAACCTCACAATTTTAGTGTCCATAACTCATTAACGATTGATTCAGAGAGAGATAAAGTTATTCAGATGTCAAAGCTTGACTCCTTTACAACCCAATTCTGCAATGCCCAAGCATTGCGAAAGTTGACCTTGATTCTGGTTGCAACTGTAACCCTGTTCTTCGCTAACGATCTTTTACTTCCGCAAAGTGCTGCTGCCTATCCATTCTGGGCCCAACAAACTGCGCCAGAAACGCCCCGTGAAGCCACAGGGCGAATTGTTTGTGCTAATTGCCACTTAGGGGTTAAACCCACTGAGGTTGAAATTCCCCAGTCTGTTCTGCCTGACACGGTATTCAAAGCCATTGTCAAGATCCCCTATGACCTCACCGCTCAGCAAGTGTTGGGAGATGGTAGCAAAGGGGGTTTGAATGTTGGGGCGGTCTTGATGCTCCCTGAAGGCTTTAAAATTGCTCCTCCTGAGCGAATTTCAGAAGAACTGAAGGAAGAAGTTGGCGATCTCTATTTCCAGACCTATCGCGAAGATCAGGAGAATGTCGTTCTGGTTGGCCCTCTGCCAGGGGAACAGTATCAAGAGATTGTCTTCCCGGTTCTGTCTCCTGACCCACGCACAGATTCCTCCGCTCACTTTGGCAAGTATGCAGTGCATGTTGGGGGCAACCGAGGTCGAGGCCAAGTTTACCCCGCCGGAAATGCTAGCAATAATGCTGTTTACAAGTCTCCGATCGCAGGAACTGTCAGCAAAATTGCGAAGGAAGAAGAAGGCTACCAAGTGACCGTTTTATCTGCTGATGGCAAAGAGGTGATGGAAACGATTCCCCTTGGCCCTGAGCTGATTGTTGTTGAGGGACAAGCAGTGGAAGCCGCTGAACCCTTAACCAATAATCCTAATGTAGGCGGTTTTGGTCAGGATGATGGTGAAATTGTTTTACAGAGCGCGACTCGGATTCAGTGGCTCTTGGGATTCTTTGCCCTAGTGATGCTGACTCAGATCTTCTTGGCGCTCAAGAAGAAGCAAGTCGAAAAAGTTCAGGCTGCTGAGATGAACTTTTAAACCTGGCCAACATTGACGTTATCCTTCGAGGAGTAAACGATTGGTTGTGAAGGAATGCTTCATCGCTAATAGTTTACTCCTCAACTTTTAGAACGTTATTTTCTAAAGTAACTTTAGAAGTAACTTTAGAAGTAACTTTAGAAGTAACTTTAGAAAGTCAAATTCAAGGTTTGACAGAGAGATTTAAGATCAGTTCTTAGAATTAAGCTCTAGAATTAAGCTTTAGGATTGAGCTCAAGGCGTGGATAAACGGTCAGTCAAAGTTGGTTCGTTAGAGTGGTTTTATCGTGAAGCAAATCCTGGTGAAACGGAAAAGTTACCTGTTGTTTTACTCCATGGATTAGTTTCCCAAAGCTACAGTTGGGTTTTAATTATGGAGGAACTGGCCAGTCAGGGGTATCGAGCGATCGCCCCCGACTGGATTGGAGCGGGGTTTTCGGAAAAACCTGATAAACGAGACTTTAGTTATACTCCAGAGGCGTTCCTCTGTTCATTGACAGACTTATTGGCCACTTTAGAACTCAATAAATTTCATCTGGTTGTTCAGGGATTCTTGGGTTCCGTTGGACTCCAGTACACCCTCCGAAATCCCGAAAAAATTGAACGGTTAGTCATTCTCAATACGCCGATTTCCCCTCAGGCAAAATTGCCCTGGAAACTTCAGCAGTTGGGGTTGCCCCTAATAGGGGACATGATGACTCAAGATCCTCTGTTAGTGGATCGCACCTTGGAAGGGGGAAGTGGTTATGTGATTCCAGACCAGGATTTGGATGTGTACCGTCGTCCTTTTTTGAAAACATCAGCAACCGGGCGATCGCTGATGGCAACCCTGAAAAACTTGCAACTCAAACAGGCGATGACAGAAATTTCTACAGGGTTTAAAACCTGGGAAAAGCCCACACTATTGATCTGGGGATTGGCAGATCCTTGGTTACCGTTTGAACCTGTTCAAGACTTTGCGAACTGTCTCAAACGTTCAGAGATCATAAAATTAGAAAAAGCCGGACATTATCCTCAAGATCACTGGGCAAAAGAAATTAGTGAATCCATATCACTTTTTCTCCGAAAACAGATGGTTTAGAGAAGAAAATCTAGAGAAAATAGTCTATGGCAATCTCAAATGATTTGTGAGAAGGGGGCATTGCCTTGGCCACCCCCTTCTTGGGGACGAAGTCCCCAAACCCCTTTCTAAGATCTTTCAGGATTGATTTAGGATTGTTACAGAGAAGAATATAAGGGCAAGCTCACGTCGCCCCTGCGGGACAATTTAAACTTAAAGTCTGACAAAAATCATCCATAACAATCCTCAAAACCTTAATAAAACCGTGAACCCCCCTCACTTACTTTAGGAGGACGCGGGCTAGAAGAAGTATCTTCAGCAGTTAGTTTAGGATTGATTTTAACTGAGCCTTGGGGAATACGATAACAACCATTCATTGACAGAATAGTGATTGTAACTGCGGCTAAAACACCCTTTAATTGAGCCATCTCAAATCCTCAACTCTAATATTAGATCAGAGAGATGGCTAGAATTTATGAACTAAAGTGATAGCTTCGAAACCGAATCCTTAATTCAGTCTCCTGCACTAATTGTTTTCATCACTTCAACAACCCGCTTAGAGATAAAGGGTAAAAGTTCTGTATTTTGACTCTGGGCTTTACCCTCTGTAAATACGGTAAGGAGATAGGGTCGTAAGCTCGGGATTTCAACATAGGCAATGTCGTGGCGCACTCGGCTCATATGTCCTGCTTTTGACCAAAGTTGAGCCGTCTGAGGCAATCCTTCCCCCAGGAATCCAACGACTTGGTTTTCTAGATCTTCTGCCAACTCTGCTGGATCAAGGCTACGCCTCATCAGCTTCATCATGGCCTGGGATGCCTGAGATGACACCGCAACCCCGCCTACAATACTGTGTAATAGACGAGCCGTTGCGTTCGTTGTCAGGATGTTGCGATTTTCCATCATTTCTCCCAAAAAGGCCCGCTCTCGCCCATAGGTTCCATCACACCAAGTTTTCTGGTTAACATTCACTCCCTTCAACTCAGGCCAATTCAGGGACTGAAAGTACCGATTCACTAAGTTCCGCTGAGCTTTCCAAGTTTCAAAAGGGCCAGGGGCAATGTCTGGGCCGCTAGTTGTTCCCGTGAGAATGTCTACCACTAAGCTAGTGGCATCATTGCTGGAGTCCACAATCATATCCCGTGTGGCTCGTTCAAGCTCTGGTGAAAGGCTGACCATGCCCTTTTCCAACCATTCATGTAGGGCAACCAGATAGAAGAGCTTCACAACACTGGCTGGGTAGATCCGCTCAATGCCTCGATACGCAAACCCTCGCACTGGATAACTCCAGAATTCTTCAGGGGTCAAGGCTCCACCTGTATTCACAGGAACAGGCGGGTCATAGACCAACCAAGTGAGCGCCAGTTGATCGGCTGCCAAGCTCGGAAAAGCTCCACAGGCAGCTTCTATGATGCCCTTACCTAGAATCTCTAGCTGTTCGTTTGTCTGAAAAAATGTCATGATTAGAGGCTTGGAGAAACCGGATTTCTATATCTAAAAAACTGATACAACAGTTCTAATCGACGATGATTGACTCATTATCTGGTATTGCCGAGTACCAATGCAAAACTAATCTAAATCTCTATGACTCTCAAAGCTGCGATCGCTTGTGTACTCAGGCTGCTATGGGGCGACATCTTTGGCTAGAGACTCAGGGAGACCACAATTGGCACCTTGAAGTTGGAGATGAAACTGGACATCTTGAAAATCGGCATGACAGTGGTCATTTTGTGAACTGTCCTAAATCCAGCTCACTTCCTGTGCGACTGTGTGAGGATGACTATGAAGGATGGATATCTACAACTGATCTGAAAAACATTAAGCCTGCTGCAGCGCCCTACTGCTCTGCAGTTTTGACTGAGGAAGAAGTCCAAGCAAAAGTTGCCCAGGCAGTTGCTTTTGTATATCAGGCAATGGACGTTCCAAATCAATATTTGTGGGGAGGGACTGTTGGGCCGGATTATGACTGTTCTGGGCTGGTACAATCAGCTTTTGTTTCGGCTGATATCTGGCTGCCCCGCGATGCTTACCAACAGGAAGCTTTTGTACGATTAGTTACTCTTGATTTCAGGAATGTCATGTTATCCTGTTTAAAGCTGGGAGACCTTGTATTTTTCGGCACAGCTCAACGGGCCAGCCATGTTGGGTTATATGTTGGCGAGGGTCAGTATATTCATAGTTCCGGCAAGGATCAAGGTCGTGGCAGGGTGGGAATT
>JBOFUV010000116.1:0-45078 GCA_051652765.1 Microcoleaceae cyanobacterium
GTTAGCTTGACTTGGGCGAGCTGACTGTCTCTTAACTCAGCAAAACGACCAGCGCAGATGATGCAAACCCTCTCTCAACATAGTCAGTCGCCCTTCGGTTCAACTCCACAGGGAAGCTGTGGTGCGCTGGCAAGATAACGGATCAAATCAGCGGCGGCAGATAACTTTGAACTCAGCGCCAGTGGCTCTCAACCGTCCTCTGCATTTGAATTGTTAGACTGAGCTAGGACTTTAACGGAGAGGTAGATATTGCACTTGTCCTTCCCATTCGCCCTCAAAGCTTCCCTCCGCGATCAATATGATCTCTTCAATCGCCAGCCCAACTGGGACGCTGCGACTAATTTCAAAGACTCCTGGCATTTCTAATCCTGCCTGTACACGCTCGTAAGCATATCGGGTCATTGTTTCTACATCGTGAGTCAGCAAAACCCGACCTTGTTGCGCCGCCCATTCCAGAATGACTCGATCATCCGTTGTGGACAGACCTACATCTTGAACTCTGACAATATCAATTTCAGGTCTTCGTCGCAGAATACCCCGAACAATTTGGTTGTTAAAGTTCTCGTCCGCTAAAAAGCGTAGCATCTCAACTCTGTCTTTGATGGTCAAGTCTTGACATTAGCCGATCGCGGATACCAATTGGATTGAAACGACGCTCGTTTTCTTGACGAACTTGTGCAGCACGCTCTTGTCGCATTTTCAGATA
Organism: Microcoleaceae cyanobacterium; assembly: GCA_051652765.1. Taxonomy (GTDB): domain Bacteria; phylum Cyanobacteriota; class Cyanobacteriia; order Cyanobacteriales; family Microcoleaceae; genus JBHJGO01. The sequence continues at coordinate 707 of JBOFUV010000116.1, forward strand.
AGCATCAACTTCAGTTTTTCGTCGTAGGTAGTAAGCAATCACCGAGTACACATCTGCGAGTTGAAGCGATGGATATTGCTCGACAATCTCTTCTGCGGTGGCACCCTCCAAGAAGGCAGCAACCACAGTATCCAATGTGACGCGAGTTTTTCCGACAAGAACCACGCCATCCTCATTCAATTTTAGAGGAGTCGGCTCAGTCACGATCGCTAGTGTCATAACCACCACCAAGTTCACTGATTTGATGGTAGCAGACCTTCGTAGGATTTAGGGCATATGGTTTAGGCTGCCTACCCTATTGCCCGACCAGTGCTTGGAATTGCTTATCTCGGCGGATGCTATCAAAGTCAGCGTCGGTTTTTGCTGTATCCCGAAAGCCTGCATCTAAATCAATGGTTCGTTGCAAGTTCTCTAGGAACGTGCTCCATCGCTTCTCGCAACGTATCGAACTCATTTAAGCTCTTACGAATGCGGCTCTTGAGCCATGACCAACACCGCTCAATCTGGTTGAGGTCAGGGGAATAGGGAGGCAAGTACCATACCTCGCAGCCCGCCGCCTTCACCAACTGTTCAATGTGCCCCCCCTTATGAAAGGTGGCATTGTCAATTATAGCAGTCGCCCTTCGGTTCAACTCCACAGGGAAGTTGTGGTGCGCTGGCAAGATAACGACCAAGATAAGTGGCGGTAGATAACCTCGGCATCACCACCAAGATCTCTCGCCCGTCCGCTTCATCGACTTGTTAGGCTGCGATCGCTACTCAACTATTGATCTATAATCGTCCATCTAAACGAGCCTCACTCCTGATTAGCATGGATCGCTCTCTTTTTCGGTGTTTCAACAAGTACAGAAATCACGAGCAAACTTAGCCCAATGATTTTGATAAAGGCGTTTGCCGCGTGTGCATACTCCCATTGGTCACGATACCGCGTCCAATTTACTGGAACGGGATTCGTCAACCATCTGGCGAATTCAGCGTTCATTGGTGCGACAAACATTATCCAACTCACAAATGCCAACACCAAGAGAATCGCTCCGCTCAACGTCCAGTAAAAAGTTGAACCGCGTCTGCGAACAAGAAATGTCAGCACAATTGCCGTCAGAATCGCTGTAATTTCAAAAGCTGCGCCGACTGAGCCAAACAACCGATAAATATTTTCAAAAACCGTCACTCTAACCCAAAGTTGCTGGTTAAACTGCATTCTTTGCGGTAACTCCAGCAAATGTGCCATAGACAAGCTGAGACTAAGCGAAGTCAGCATAAGTGTTATGAATCGCCACGCTCGTATGAACATTATTTTGCTTTGCCTCACAACAGCCGCCTCGGTGTCTTATGTTACACATACACTGAAATGCTGCGTAACTACCAAATGGCATAACTAATTAGTAGATGGGCTTAAAGTTTCCAACCAGTAATTTCCTAGAATAACTTTCTTCGAGTAGTTCCCACCGATAACGTGAGCAGCCTAACTAGCTGTTATATTGAAATTTTCTGCATAACCAACGCTTTTAGGATGATTACCTTGAAACTTTCCATATAATCCACCCTGATACTGCAACTATACTGAAACCTTCTGGGTATACATCCTAAATTTGAGGATTATCCTGAAATTTTCCGTATATTCTCATGATGAAACACAGCAATGTTCGGCCTAATATCGATTTATTCGGAGCATTACCTTGAAATTTTCTGTATAACCCCAAATGGAACAACGCCCCAAAAAGCTGTTGGAGCAGGTGCGCGATGTGATTCAGCTCAAGCACTATGATAGAAGAAGCTATTTCTAGCTCAATAGTTGAATAAATCTGTGGTGAGTTACGCTTGAGTTCAGATTGATCTCACACTAAACCCGCGTTGATCTCAAACTCAGATCAAGTTGATCGCAGAGCATTTGCCCGTTGATCTCATACTAAACCCGCGTTGATCTCACACTAAACCCGCGTTGATCTCATACCAAACCCGCGTTAGTTGTGATCCCTTATACTATCAAATCCGGCTGATTGCTGGTGATCAGGGAGGTGTAGAGGCTGATAATATCCTAGCCAACTCATTAGTTACAACATTTCATAAGAGAGTTTAACGGTTCGCTTGATCGGCTGCAAATAACTTTCGCAATGTGCTAAGTTCTTTGGGCAATTCGCTTGGAGCGAATTGTTAGAAAGACTTTTGCAAATGTTTGTTAAAGAACTGGATAAGCTCATGCCATGAGTCTTCAGCAGCCAAGCGGTTGTAGGAAGAACGCTCATGGCAGAAAAAACCATGATCGGCATCAGGATAAACCTTCAATGTGTATTCCTTGCCAAGTTCCTTGAACCGTGACTCGACTTGATGAATACGTTCAATTGAAATGAATGGATCAACACCACCGTGAAACAAATATACAGGTACCGTGATGTTGGACACGGACTCAATCCACTCAGCTAAAACCATTCCGTAGAAGGGAGCCGCTGCAACAATTTTGTCCGAAAACTTGCAAGCAGTGAGAAAGGTCAGACCGCCACCCAAACAGAATCCAGTTACTCCGACCCGCTCTGGAGAAACGTCGGGTTGTGACTGCACGTAAGCGATCGCCGCTCTAATATCCTCCTCTACTGGCTTGCCGAAATCGAGGCGGTACATCATTGCCATCGCTTGCTCAACTTCGCTATATTCAAACTTGTTGTTGGGCAACTCACGATAGTAGAGATCTGGCGTGAGAACTACGTAGCCTTCCTTTGCAATTCGGGTTGCTACATCTCGGATATGGGGAGTCAAGCCGAATGCTTCCATCAAAAGAATCACGCCTGGTTGTTGTTCGCCCTCAGCAGACTTGTACAAGAATGCAGGCATTTGTCCCTCAGGCGTAGAAATTATGACCTCTGTCTCTTTGATTGGCACGTTATTCAGCAACGCCGAAAATTCCTCAATCTTATCAACAATTCTTTATCAACAATTCTTTATCAACAATTCGGATTTGCTCCTCAAGAGGAGGAAGAGCAATAGGGCTCCAAACTCTGCTTTACCTGGAAAAAAGGCAACCCTGCTCTATTCCTATTGTAGGTTTCAAATGGAGGTAACGATCTCATAATGCGGGCGATCGCCCGCCAAATCCCATCTCTTTACCGTTACGCCAAATCCTGTTGCTGCACCGGGATTTCGATCGTAAACTTTGTGCCTGCTCCCGGTGTTGAATCACAGTAGAGTTTGCCGTTGTGCTTCTCGGTGATGATTTGATAGCTAATGGAGAGTCCTAAACCCGTGCCTTTGCCGACATCTTTGGTGGTGTAGAATGGATCAAAGATGCGCGATCGCACGTCTTCGGGAATGCCTATTCCATTATCGGTGATGGTGGTTTTGATGTGATTGTGATCGCCAACTTCCGTATGAATCCAAATGCTATTCGGGTTACGCTCAATGTCCTGAAATGTGCGGCGCTGATTCGAGTCTTCGAGGGCATCAATGGCATTACTGAGCAGATTCATAAACACTTGGTTCAGTTGTCCGGCATAGCATTCCACTTCGGGCAGATCGCCATACTGTTTAATGACTTGAATCGCTGGACGGTTTGCGGTGGCCTGAAACCGATGCTGCAAAATCAGCAGAGTATTATCAATGCCTTCATGGATATCCACCGCCTTGAATTCTGATTCATCCAAACGCGAGAAGTTGCGTAGCGAGAGCACAATTGTGCGAATGCGATCGGTGCCAATTTGCATCGATTTTAGGATCTGGGTGATATCTTCGGTTAAGAAGTCGAGATCAGTCGCTTCGATCTGGTCTTGCAGGGCTGGGGGCGGTTCGGGAACATATTGCTGATACGTGTGGACGAGTCCTAAAAGATCCTGAGTGTAGGTGTTGATATGGGTTAAATTGCCGTGAATAAAACTGACGGGGTTATTGATCTCGTGGGCAACACCAGCCACCATTTGACCTAGGGCCGACATTTTTTCTGCCTGAATCATTTGGTTTTGGGTACTATGCAGTTCGGTTAAGGTGGTTTTGAGCTGGATATTTTTGGCGCTTAATTCCTGGATTGCGGTTGCCAACTCTTGAGCTTGCAGGTGCAGTTCTTGCTGGTATGCCTCTACTTTGGTCGCCGCCGATTGCATGGTCTGAGCCAGGAATCGGATTTCGTTATCAGGCAATCCCTGGGGCATGACAAACTGGTCAATGCCATTGCGATCGGTGATGGCTTTATTCAATTTTTGGAGGGGATTCAAGACTGTGCGCTGAATTAGCAACGTCATCAGGGCCAAAATGGCAGCCATACCCATCAGCAGGGTGAGGGTAGAAGTCCAGAAGGTTTGCCAAGCTTGCTGTTGCAGCTCTTTGGTATCGAGAATGGCAATCGCCAGCCCCCGGCGATCGGCCTGACCAAATAGGGTGCTGCTAAAGGGCAAAACGGCGACTAGGGCCGACTTGCCATCGATCGTGGTTCTGAAATTCGTTTCCAAACCGGTTTGAGCCGCCTGTTCTAATACTTGAGCCAATTCTGGGTGAATGGAAGCATAAAGTGAGTTTTGGTGTGCTGATCCGCTCCGCGCCAGGGTTTGGCCATTGGGGCTAACGATCGCCACTTCTACCACCGTGGGCAGGGTTGCGTAGTTTTGCACCACGCGCTTGATAATGCTGGTATTTCCCAGTTCGATTAATCCCTCCGTAGAAAACCCGACTCCCTGGGTAATCGATTGGGCGCGTTGCTCTAGCTCTTTCTCTAATTTTCCTTGAATCAAGACGTAGTTGAATCCTAAGGTGGTTAAGCCGACCGTTGCCAGAGAAATAGCAAATCCCATCAAGAGTTGACGGGATAAGTGACGTTTAGGTTGCTGGATCATGGCTTCCATCCTGCGATTGCTTCATTCACGAGGGTGCCATCAATCTCCATATCTTGCTGAATCACCCGGCCATGACGCGGATCGGCTTTGAGCAATTGGATAATTTCTGCCTTTGCCGACTTGAGCCGCCCCTCTGGGGCAAACAGCCGCTGGTTCAAAGCTATATCGCCCTTTTTCAACCCCGCATAATCACTGGCAAACGCCTCCCCACTTTGCCCTAGGGCTTTGCCAACGGTGCTAAATACCTCGGACGGCTGGGTTTCCACGGCGTGCATGACATCAAACCAGGCCAGCATAAATTGTTTAAGTTCGGCTTTTTTCGTGTTCACGATCTGGTCACTCGACATCAAGATATCAATCACTAAACTATCCACCTGCTTAGTGGTGTGAATGATATTCCCCTTGATGAGCTTGGCTGTTTCCCCCAGCATCGGCTCCCACAACACCGCCCCATCGATCGCACCGGCTTTAATTTTCTCGGCTGCGACCTCATTGGAGTAATCCAAAATCTCCACGTCAGCGGGCTGAATTTGATGGGCTTTCAACGCCTCCAGTAAAATTAAGTGATTGACAGTGCCAAGCTTGGCACCTACTTTTTTGCCGCGCAAATCAGCGACGGATTTAACGCCTGGTTGGGCAACAATGCCGTCCGCTCCCGCAGAAATATTGGTTGTCAAAAGCACCAGAGGTTTGCTATCTCCCGGATCAACCTGCATCACATCCCAGAAAGATGCAAATGCGGCATCTAAGCTACCGCGCATCACAGCCCGACTGGAATCTTGCTGGTTATCAAATTGCACCAATTCCACGGTTAGCCCCCGCTGCTTGAAGATCCCTGCGGGTTGGGCATAGCGAATAACGTCAAACCCCATCCAACTGGTAATGCCAATCCGGAGTGGCTGGAGTGATTGGTTTGACCCGATACTACAGGCATGGGTCAGAAACGCGAGGGAAAGGGCGATCGCAAACAAACAGGCTCGCTTGATCCCGACCTTCAATGCGTGCTTCCACCCAATTCTCAATATGTCGATCAGCAGAGCAATTTTCATGATTGGTGCTCCTTTTGGGAAAACTCCTATTAACCTTTAAGATTCCCCAAAACTATCGTTGGCAGAACAATGCTGTGAATATTTTACAGTCTTACAAACTACCTCAGCATTACAGGTTTGAAGAAAGATCAACGCGGGTGCAGAGTATGATCAACTTGAATTTAGGTCGAGATCAACTCAGGTTTAAGGACAGATCAACTTGAGCTTAGGTGTAGATCAACGCTAACTCACTCCCTGTCTGCGTTGAACCTAGATCAAGATCAACAGTAACATGATCTAAGTTCAACCTGAACTAACACACAACCCACCGGGAAGTTACTCTAGAACCAAGCTGGAAATATTTTCTTCCATTAAAAGTAGTAAGGAATTTCAGCGTATTGGTCAGATTAGTATTCTCCAAAACCTTAGCCGTGATACTGAGTCCCAGAGGGATAAGAGGAATAACCTGTTCCGAAACATCGTCTCTCCGCTTGGGGAAAAACAGATGTTAGTGCGCTCTGCTTTGGGGATTGGTGCGGGCATCAGGTTGCAATTTACCTATTGCCTCTGAATAGTTGTTGAAGTATGATGCCAGTCAAGGCCAAACCGTTGTGGGGTCGGGGTATTTTGGGTAATGAAGTTATAATCAATGTTTTTAGTGGCGTAATCCTAAAACCTGAAGCGTTGGAGAACCAATGATGACCTTAATCGAATCCCCAAAAAGAATAGTCACTCCTTTAGGGCTGACCATCGACCCCAAAAAATTAGAGGAGCGAGTCAAAAAACTCAAGGAGTTTGGTGATCAGTGCTCTCAAATTTACGAAGAACTGAAACCTCAGCTCACACTTCAACATCCAGGTTGGTTTATTGCCGTCAACCCTTACACTCAGGAATATCTGCTTTCAGACAGTCGAACTGACTTATCCTACCAAATCAAACAGAAATATAAAGGCTGTAGAACTCCTCAAGTCACTGTCTTTCGACTAGCTGAAAACCGAACAGTAGGAGCACTGTTATGATTCAGGGTCGCTTTGGGCCAAAGAACGAGTTGATTTTTCCAATTGAGTTGATTGCTGCTAATGGAGAAAGATTTGAAGTAGAAGCGATGCTTGATACAGGCTTCACATCAGAGATTTTATATCTTGACTCTCAAGATGCCGATGCTTTAGGTTGGGAACCTACTCCAGAAATCAGAAGACTGGCTACGGCTTGGGGGGAAGGAGAGTTCCAAATTTATGAAGCCAAAATTGCTTTGGATAGTAAAGAGTTTGAGGTAGAAGCAGTGATTGGCGATCGCTTGATAGAACTCCTTCTCGGTTCCCCTGTCTTTAATATCGCTCGTCTACAGGTTGATAAGCATCGGCAGGTTTTAACCCTAGAAATCATAGATGAAAACTGATGGAACTTCCAGTTGAACGCATCCGCCTAAGCCACAACAAGTTTCTGTATTCATGCTGATGTGGATGAATGGGCATTGAAGGCTATAACAGATAATGAAACTGTCGTAACCTCGTCAATCCCATGTCAGACTTAGAACAGCTTTGGATTACTGTCGAAGAACCCATCAAAGGAGCCAGAGAAACCTTTGATACGGGCGGGGGCTTTGGAACTGTGGCTGAACAGGTGGGTGGGCTATTCAAGCGCAGAGTGCCTGTGGATGCTCTCGCTTTAAAATCCCAGATGAACGGTCTGCTGAATGTGGTTGGAGATTTGTTTGATGAGGCTGAACAACAAACCGGAATGCAACTGACGGAGGTGACCCTCTCGGTTGAAATTAACGGTGAAGGGAAGGTTAGTTTAGTGGGAACTGGCGGGACATTGGGCAATAAGGGAGGCATCACACTCAAGTTCACTCGCTCTTAAAACCGTTTAATCAGACCGTTTAAAAGAGCTAAAGGGGGAAATATGGGAAAGAACTGGGCGAGCGCCATTGGGATTAATCAATACGACAACTTGCAAGCACTGGACTACGCCAAGGGAGATGCGGGGTCGGTGCGAGACTTTTTTATCCAGGAAGCTGGGTTTGAGCAGGTGTACTTCTTCACAGAAGATTCCCCGCCAATTCAGGGATCTGAAGGGCCACCGATTCGATCTCTGCCCACCTATGCCACTCTGAAACGGTTTCTGCGGGTTAGGTTTGAGCAACCGTTCCTCCGAACTGGTGATAACTTCTGGTTTTTCTTTGCGGGACATGGAACTCAGCATGAAGGACGAGACTACCTGATGCCCTTGGATGCCGATCCTGGGAGTATTGACGATACAGCCATTCCGGTTTCCTTCATAACAGAACGGCTCCAACGGTGCGGTGCGGACAACGTGATCTTGTTGCTGGATGCCTGTCGGAGTTGGCAGAGTCGGGATGGGCAAGGTGTAGGTACAGAACTCCAGAAAGGCGTGATCACCCTGTTTTCCTGTAGTCCCCGTGAAAGGTCTTATGAAATCGAAGAACTCAAACAGGGTTCCTTTACCTATTCCCTGTTGGAAGGGCTAAGACTTCAGGGAGCTAGCAACTGTGCCACAGTCGAACGTTTGGATCATTATCTTTACCATCGAGTGCCCGAACTGAATCGCAATTATGGTAAACCGCCTCAGACCCCGCGAACCACGATTGAACCGATAACGAAGAATCACTTAATTTTGTTGCCCCAGCAAACAACTCTGCTGGCCGATGTGAAGGAATTAAAATTGGATGCCTACAAAGCTGAACGTCGGAAAGATTGGTTTACGGCTCAACAATTCTGGACAAGGGTGTTGGCAGTTTCACCTGCGGATCAAGAGGCAATCGACGGGCTAATCCACATGGGCCGCTCTTCGGGAGAATCAACACCTGTAGCAACACCTGTAGCAACACTTGTACCATCCCCAAGTCGAGAGTCTAGTAAAACCCTCCCAACGTTCTCGTTTGAAGTTGTGACCGTCAACGCCCAGGGCAAAATCACAAACCGCCAGCAAAAACAAGTTAGGAACTTAATTGAAGACCTGGGTAACGGAGTCAGCCTGGACATGGTGGAAATCCCTGGTGGCAGATTCTTGATGGGTTCTCCAAAGAATGAACCGGATCGACGTGAGAATGAAGGCCCTCAACACGAAGTAACTGTTCCAGCTTTCCTGATGGGTCGCTATCCAATTACCCAAGCTCAGTGGAGGGCAATTGTGACTCAAGTGCCAAAAATCCAACGGGATCTTGAACCTGACCCGTCCAGGTTCAAAGGAGATAATCGCCCGGTAGAACGGGTTTCCTGGCTTGACGCAGTAGAATTTTGCGCTCGACCAACTCGGGAAACAGGCCGAATCTATCGTCTTCCCAGCGAAGCTGAATGGGAATATGCTTGTCGGGCTGGAACGACTACCCCGTTTCACTTTGGCGAAACGATCACACCTGAGGTGGTTAATTATGATGGAAATCGCACCTATGGCTCTGGCCCAAAAGGAAAATACCGGGAAGAAACGACTCCTGTGGGTAGCTTCAAAGTGGCCAATGGCTTTGGCCTCTGCGATATGCACGGCAATGTCTGGGAATGGTGTGCTGACCCGTGGCATAGCAGTTACGACGGTGCACCAAATGATGGCAATGTCTGGGATGAAAACAATAATGATAATCGTTATCAAGTTTATAGTGATGAAAACTTAGTCAACTTATTGAATGATAATCGCAGCAGAATACGTCGTGGCGGCTCTTGGGACGGCACTCCGAGGAATTGCCGTTCTGCGTATCGTAGCAACTACAACCCCGTCTACGTGAGCAACAGTCTCGGGTTTCGAGTTGTACGTATTCTCCCCAGGGCTCTTCAGTAGCTCTTTGCTCTTTTGCCCTTTTGTTCTCGCCCTTGGCGATGTTGGCAACAGCATCCGAAAATAAACCAGAGCCAGTTAGCGGAGTAGGTTCGCTAGTTACCAACTTATGCCAACAGCCGACTCACTAAAACTTCAAGTTTGGGAAAAACTAGCGGCGAAATTTCCCCCTGATTCACATCTTGTTGGGATAAATAATCATCCCCCTGCGGTTGACAAAACACCTTCAGAACATTGGCATTCACATCAACAATCCAATATTCCTGAATCTCAGCAGAGGCATAGATTTTTTTCTTCTCATCCAAGTCTCTAGCCAAAGTCGTATCCGCCACCTCAATTAACCAAAAGAGATCCTCTGGCCGGGGGTGTTTGGTGTCATAGTTCGACTCAGGTGGCTGCGCGATCGCAATGTCCGGTTAGGGTTCAGAATCAGCCAGTGTAATTGGATGCGCTTCCGAAATGACCGCCAACTCACCCAACAGCGATCGCAGATATCCAGCAATTCTACGAACACGGGCCGCATGAATTGGCCCCTCTGGACTCATCTCAACAATATCTCCTGCGAGTAGTTCCACCCGGCGATTGGTCAAGATTCCAGCGGCAATCATCCGGCGGTAGTCTTCCACTGACCATTTCACTGACGTGCCCATGACAAATCCCACACTGACGATACCGTTTACGAGTTGAGTTGACGATGAGCAATCAACCCATTCATTCATCATAATCAAATCAAATCCGAGACACAATACAGCTAAAGGGATTCCAACTTCGTTTGCGAGTTCACGATCTCAAAATCTGGAATGTACCAGTTCCATCGTCCGAAAGTATAGCGATTTTCAATCGCGTGAGGTACGGATTTGGGAGGTTGTGGCGCGCTGCGCCACAACCTCCCGTACTCCAGCAGCGTGAGAAACGCTGTATTGGCATCCTAATCTATCTTGGAATAAATGCTAATTTCCAGATTGGAAAAAGAGTATTTATTCCGTCCGTTTGCATCATTTCCTTGATATCCTACCGAGTTAATTTGACGGTTTTTCTGGAGTTCAACTTCAAAAAGTCCTGAACTTCTACGTGAACTTTGTCCATGAATAACAGTTGTACAATTTTTAAAAAAATCAAGGGCTAAATTAATAAATCCAGGAGAATCTTCCTCCATTTGTTGAACTTGATCACAATCACCAAAAACCTGTTCTGAATTCAAAATAAGATATTGATTTTGACAAATGATTGGGTGTTTCCAAGGCGCAATTGTTACCGTCTGAGACTGAGGATGATACTGATCTCCATCTGTCAAATAACTCATGAGCACATTGGAAATTGACCAATAGCCATTGTGTTCTATAACTTTAGCAGCAGACAAATTGAAGATAGAAACTCCGTGTTCCCCAATCACATCTAAAGTATCTGGCTCGGTATCTGAATCTGTTACAATCAACGCTGTATTTTCATCAACTCCAAAGGCAAAAGCAACATTGAATTCAGCAGCCAATCGAATGATTCTGCCTTGTCGTTCTCGTTCGCTAAAATGAGTGTCCGTGATGCCATAGGTGAAAAAATTAAAGCCCCCCAAGGGATTGTAATATAACGTCCGGCTTCGGGGTGGAGAGCCGATCAGAGGGACTGGATCGTTCAACAGCGCTTCATAACTTTCTCCCTCTGTAATCATGGGAATTCCAGCCTGTACAGTAGTCCCAGCACTCGTTCCAACCATGACAGAATTATTGATATACTGAGTCTTTAATGCCTCAAAAACTTTACTTTCAGTTCGAGTTTGAGTGATTGAGTTCTCCTCAAAGAAACAGGTGACAATCAGGGCTTGATCTCCCCCACTAAATACAAATGTATTGCGACTGTTAATTAAGTTAACCAGGTCGGGACTATTTTTTTGAGCTTGGCAATTGCCAATATGAAATGGAATCCAGATCACGTCAATATTTGGATAGAGAGTCCGGAAGTTTTCGATATAAAATTGTCCACTCGCTTCAGCGTTTTCTGCACTGGTTTGAGCGGTTGTAAATATCCCGATTTTGGCGTTTTCGGCTCCCCTTGCCAATTGAATGACTTTCTCATAAATTGCAATTCCATTTGGATCGCCTGTTGCTGGCCACCTCCATCCGCCGCCGACTAAAACCAGAGTTGTTCCCCACGCTGGCGTTGCCAGACATAGGCTGAAGCTCATGGATAGTGCAACGAAGGTCAATACTGCACGCTGAAGGCTCCGAAAAATCATTGAAGGTTATTCAAAAGTGAGATGGTTAAGATGCCTCAGAGATTATAGAGGAATTAGTCATAATCTATGAATATGAAAACTTATGAATATGAAAACTTATGAATATGAAAATGTCTGTTGTTCGGGCAAAATGCCCGAACAAGCAAGAAGCCTGAACCAAATTTACAGTTCTAGTGAGATCGTCATCGACCCCTTTTCAACCCTCCTTTCAACCCTCCTTTTAAGTCCCTTTTCGGCACCTCCTCAGCCCCTCCTCAGCACCTCCTAAATAGTTCCCCAATTTAAATAGGGAAGTTGGGCGGCTGTGACTTTAATTTGAGCTGAATTTGTGACCAACTGCCCACAACTATCCCACTGACCCGAAAGGAACATTTGTCGGGAACCTGAGTTCATTTTCACAGGAATAATAGATTGATTCCACTGAATTTGTAGGGTATTTAAATCAACAGTTAGTGTAGCTTGAGGAGTTGCTTTTAGAGCAGCTTGCAATTGTTGAATTGCTTCTGATTCAGCCGTAACACAAGGAATTCCAATTGCCACACAATTGCCCAAGAAAATCTCAGCAAAACTTTCTCCCACCAAGGCTTGAATTCCCCATTTTGCTAGGGCTTGCGGGGCGTGTTCTCGGGAGGAACCACAGCCAAAGTTCCCATTCACCACCAAAATACTTGCCCCCTGAAATTCAGGTAAATCAAAGGGATGACGACCTTGTAATTGCTGACGATCGTCAGTAAATACTTGCTTTCCTAACCCATCAAACGTCACACATCGTAGGAATCGTGCCGGAATAATGCGGTCAGTATCAATATCACTCCCCGCCAATGGAATGCCTGTGCCTGAAATGGATTGAATTTGACTCATGCTGTTCTCCTAACTCTCCATGAATTCCCTAAGTTATGTTCTGAATTAATGCTCTGAAAATTCCCTAAAGTTCCCTAAAATTCCCTAAAATTCCTAAAAATTCTCTAAATTAATTTAAGGAATTAATTCCCGCACATCAGCCACTTCTCCCTTAATGGCTGCTGCCACCACCATGGCCGGACTCATCAATAGGGTGCGACCTGTTGCCGAACCCTGGCGACCTTTAAAATTGCGATTGGAGGACGAGGCACTGATTTGGTTGCCCTGAAGCTTGTCAGGATTCATCGCCAAACACATGGAACATCCAGCCTCCCGCCACTCAAACCCGGCTTCTTGGAAGATTTTGTCTAATCCTTCTGATTCCGCCTGTTGCTTGACCCGTTCTGAACCCGGCACCACGAAGGCTGTGACCGTGTTTGCGACCTTATGACCCTGGGCAAACTTCGCGGCTTCCCGGAGATCACTTAATCGCCCGTTCGTACAACTGCCGATGAAACACACGTCTACTTTAGTTCCTTTAATCCGTTGACCCGGTGTAAAGATCATATACTGATAGGCTTCCTCTGCAATATTGCGATCGCCCTCTGGTAGCATATCCAAAGTTGGAATCGCTTCGTCTACGCCAATCCCCTGTCCAGGGGTAATTCCCCAAGTTACTGTGGGAGAGATTTCAGCCGCATCGAAGGTGACAACATCGTCATAGATGGCATTCGCATCACTGTGAATTCCCTGCCACCAAGCCACTGCCTTTTCCCACGCTTCTCCTTTAGGGGCAAAATCCCGGCCTTGAAGATAATCGAACGTAATCTGATCGGGATTAATATAGCCACAACGGGCACCGCCTTCAATCGCCATATTGCAAATGGTCATCCGTTCTTCCATGGACATGGCGACAATGGTGCTGCCCCCATATTCATAGGCATAGCCCACACCCCCTTTGACTCCAAGCTTCCGAATAATGTGTAGAATCACGTCTTTGGCGTAAACGCCGGGGCGCAGTGCTCCATTCACCTCAATGCGTCTAACCTTTAACTTTGCCAACGCCAAGGTTTGAGATGCAAGCACATCTCGCACCTGAGATGTGCCAATCCCAAAGGCGATTGCGCCAAACGCTCCATGGGTAGAAGTATGAGAATCACCACAGGCAATGGTCATGCCGGGTTGAGTCAACCCCTGTTCTGGGGCAATCACATGGACAATCCCTTGGTTCCCAGACCCAATATTGTAGAACTGAATGCCATACTCCCGGCAACTGGTTTCCAGGGCACATATCATTTCTTCCGCCAGCACATCGACAAAGGGGCGGGCCTGATTTTCTGTCGGAACGATATGATCGACAGTGGCAACGGTGCGTTTTGGGAACAGAACGTTGAGCTGGCGATCGCGCAGCATTTCAAAGGCTTGAGGGCTGGTCACTTCGTGGATGAGGTGCAGACCAATGAAAAGTTGAGTTTGACCTGAGGGCAACGTTGTAACTGTGTGTAAGTCCCAAACTTTATCAAAGAGTGTTCCAGTACTCATAAGGATTCGTGAATATTCTGCTCAAGGCAAGCTTTAACGTTAATCCTTTATTATAAGCCTTGTTAAGCTTCTTCCGCTGTCTACTGGCTTTCCCGGATCAGGTGATCTGATTCCAGGTGGCACGGAGGGATATGATATAAGCGGTAGTGGAGACCCATAATATGTTGAGTCTGATTCAGGGTTTGACCATTGGAGTTCAGGGGCTCGGTCTAGTGATTGGGATCAACTTAACGGGAGCTTTTCTTGGAAAACCTCCAAAGCCTCAACTCGTTCAAAGTGTAAGAGGGGTTCATCTGACTCAAGTCCTTCCCAACCCAGCGGTTGAGTTAGGGGAGCCCGTGGAAATCGTCGCCAAGCTTTCTCAGGGGCCGGGGAATATTACCATCACACCGGATGGGCGCATCTTCATTAGCTTGCATCAGTTTTATGCAACGACAGACCGAGTCGTAGAACTGAAACCGGATGGACAGTTGACCCCATTTCCCAACATTGCCTGGACTCGGGGTCGAAACACTGACGGAACGGGGTTAGATACGGTGCTGGGAATTCAGTCTGATGGCAATGACATCGTCTGGATGTTGGATAACGGGATGCGGGGCCAAGTCACGCCTCAATTGGTGGGATGGAATACGCGCACCAATCGCTTAGAGCGGATGATTCCCTTACCGTCTCCGGTAACCGCTAAAAACTCCTTTTTAAATGATCTCGCTGTAGACCCCACCCATCAGACGATCTATATTGCAGACACAACTCAGGGAGGGGTTCCGGCGTTAATTGTTGTTGATCTGAAGACAGACAAGGCTCGGCGGATTTTGGCCGGACACGTTAGCGTTCTCCCGGAAAAGCTGGATTTAATCATTGATGGTCAGCCTGTTCAGGTGGTTCAACCGGATGGCACCTTGGCCCGACCGCAGATCGGAGTGAACCCTATTGCCCTTGATGCTAAAAATGAATGGCTCTACTACGGCCCTATGCATGGCCGTCATCTGTTCCGGGTGCAAACCTCAGATATTTTGAATCCCGATCTTAAACCTGACCAACTTGCCCAACGGGTTGAAACCTACGCTGAAAAGCCAATTTGCGACGGAATTTCGATTGATCAAGCAGGAAATATCTACATCACTGATATTGGAGCTAATGCGATTGGCGTGATTCGACCTGACCGCACTTACCAACGTCTCGTCTCGGCACCCTGGCTCAGTTGGCCGGATGCCTTCAGCTTTTCTCCAGATGGGTATCTTTACGGCGTGGTCAACCAACTTCACCGTACCCCGGTCTTAAATGCTGGCGTTGATGCCACTCAACCGCCATTTTTGATCATCCGGTTAAAGCCTCTGGCCCCAGGAGTTGCAGGGCGCTAGGGCCTCAACCCATATAGCCAGGTAATCAGCAGCGGGGTGAGAACGGTCAAAATGCAATTGAGGGGTAAGCCCACTCGGGTAAAGTCAAAAAACTTGTAGCCCCCTGGGCCGTAAACCATGGTATTCGTTTGATAACCAATGGGGGTGAGATAGCTGTTTGAGGCGGCAAACGTCACGGCATAGATGAAGGCCAAGGGATTCAAGCCCAGTTGTTTCGCGACTTCGGCCGCAATCGGAATCATCAGGACTACCGCTGCATTGTTTGAGAGAATTTCAGTCAAAAATGTAGTAACCAGGTAGAAAATGATCAGAACTACAAGACCAGGAGCATTCCCGCCAATAACGGTTAAGTTCTGGGCCAGCCATTCCGTTGTGCCAGAGTTCTTCATCGCTGTTCCTAGGGGAATCAGACCTGCCAGCAAGAAAATCACATCCCAACGCACTGATCCATAGATTTCTCCAGGCTTCAGGCAACCTGTGATCACCATCAGAATTACACCCACCATGGCAGATACCAGAATATCCGCCCAATCAAAAGCCGCGACCACAATCACGCTCAGAATAATCGTAACTGCAATCCAAGCTTTGTCTAGACGCAACGATTCAGCTTCCTTGGGTTCCATCACCAGTAGTTCTCGGGTCGTTTGTAACCCGGTGAAGCTTTCTCTTGGCCCCTGAACTAATAGTAAATCGCCAAATTTGAGGGGAACTTGACCTAGGCGATCGCGCACCAACTCTTCTCCTCGTCGAATAGCTAGGACGGTTGCGTTGTAGCGTTGACGGAAGCGCATTTCCTTTAGGGTAGAGCCAGCCAGTCGGGAGTTCGAGAGGATCAAAACTTCAGCAATCTCTTCTTCTCCGGTGCTGAGTTCAGTCTCGACTTCTTCTCTGAACTTCACGTCAGGGGCAATTTCTAGACCCCTTTCCTCACGGATTTTCAACAGGTCATCGCGGCCACCACGAACCAAAAGAATATCTCCTGCCAGGAGAACTTTGTCAGCCAAAGGCTGGGGAAAATGTTCACCCTCTCGGATCAGTTCGAGGATGTCAATATCAAATTTGCGTTGGATTTGAGTGGAGCGTAGCGTTTGTCCAATCAGAGTAGAGCGAGGGGTGATAATAACTTCACTAACGTAATCTTTCAAGCCGTAGTCAGCAAGGTTTGGAGTCGGAGACTTCCGATCTGGCAAGAGTCGTGGAGCAGCAAAGGTGAGATAAGTTAAACCCACAATAAATGTGATCACTCCCAGGGCCGTGAAATCAAACAAGCCAAATTTGCCATAGCCTAGTTGTTCAGACACGCCGCTAGCCAGCAGGTTAGTAGATGTGCCGATCACCGTAATCATCCCCCCCAATACGGTGACATAGGAAAGCGGGATTAACAGTTTAGACGGAGAAACATTTTGCTTTCTACACCACTCCTCAATGATGGGTAGAAAAACTGCAACAACGGCGGTATTATTAATGAAAGCAGTGATCGGCCCAACTAGGATTCCCATCACAAAAATCTGTCGAGACGGGTTCTTGCCTCCCCATTTCATGAGCCAATCTCTCACAATCTGAATCACCCCTGTTTTAGCGATCCCGGCACTCAGGATGAACATAAATAGGACAGTGATCGTTGCTGCGTTGCCAAAACCAGCAATGCCTTCTTCAGCAGAAACTAATCCCAATAGCATCAGAACGATTGCAACGACAATAGCTGTCAAATCTACTGGGAGCCATTCTGCTACAAAAGCAATCAAGGCACCGATTAAGACCGACAGCGTCAGAAAGATTGGGTTTTGCAGAATTTCCATCAATCAAGTCTAAATGAAAAGGACACTGAAAATCGTTCCAGACGGAACCTGGGTATCTAAAAGAGCTGCCCAAACATACCTTTAGAGAGGTTTGGGCAGTCTTGAAGCAGGGTTTACACCATCCTACTCTCAGAGAATGGGAATTGTCACTAGCAATCCTGGGTCTAACCCCCTACTGATATCGCTCTAGAAAATCTAAGGCTTGATTTCTCAGTTCGTAATACTCCTTGGACTCTCGCAATTCATGGCGATCGCGGGGACGAGGCAAGGGGATCTCTAACACCTGCCCAATCGTTGCTTTAGGGCCATTCGTCATCATCACCACTCGATCTGACATGAAGATGGCTTCATCGACATCATGGGTAATCATCATCACTGCTTGGCGATGATTTTCCCAGATATCCAGAACCTGCTGTTGTAGCTTGGGCCGAGTCAAGGCATCTAACGCGCCAAAGGGTTCGTCGAGCAAGAGCATTTTTGGGCGAGTTGCTAAGGCCCGAGCCACACCAACCCGCTGTTTCATCCCCCCTGAAAGCTCATCGGGATATTTATCTGCCGCCGCTGTCAAGTTCACCATCTCAATATGCTCATTGACAATGCCGATTCTCTCCGCCTTGCTAGAGGTTTTAAAGACTTCATCCACGGCCAAGCGAATATTTTCCCGCACCGTTAGCCAAGGCAGCAAGGAATAGCCTTGAAACACCATCATCCGTTCAGCACCAGGTTTGCGAATTGCTTTTCCGTCCAGGGTGACCAAACCCGAGGTCGGCTTTTCTAACCCAGCCACAATTCGGACAAGGGTTGACTTGCCACAGCCGGAGTGACCAATCACAGAAACGTACTCCTTCTCGCCGACCGTGACATCCACGCCATTCAGGACAACAAAATCACTACCGTCAGGCTTGCGAAAGGACTTCACGACATTCTCAACGACCAAAAATGCTGCGTTCGTTGAGTTGCTTTTTGGGGTTACAGATTGCGTTGCAGGTGTCATAAACTCTCCTGGTTGTTAGGGTGGAAAACTTATCCCAGAAGATAGGTCTGGGGCCGATTAGCACGAATTTCAAAACTTTTGAGATAGCCCACCGGGTCACTGGGATCAAACAATTTTTGGTCGATAAAAGCAGTCGCAGGCTCAACTTTATAGTCATCCGAGGGACAGTTAATCCCCAGTTCGGCTGCAATTTCTCGATACAAATCTGTTCTCCAGGCTTGGCGGACAACTTCTTCGGCATCCTGGGGAAACTCTGGAATTTGCCCCCAGCGTGCTGCCTGGGTGACCAACCAAAGACCTTGGGACTGCCAGAGAAACGTTGAGTGATCATTCGCAACCGATGAAACACCAGAAGGCAGATCAAAGAAAAGCGTTGTCTCTAAACTGTCCTTAATTCGCGGTTGATTGTCAAACCCACCGTAGTTATAGTTCCCAACGATACCCGGTTGAGTAATTCCGATCTTTGCTCCAGTAAATGAACGTTGAGAAATAATTTTAGCCACTTCTTCGCGATTTGCCGGTTCGCTGCAATACTGACACGCTTCAATCATTGCTTTCACAACAGAGCGATAGGTTTTGGGGTAGTTATTGATAAAAGATTCATTCACCGCTAGCAGTCGATCGGGGTGACCGCGCCAGATCTCCCGACCTTGAACAAAGGTGAAGCCAATCCCTTCATTGCCCGTAATTGCCCGTGTGTTCCAGGGTTCGGCGACCATGTAAGCCTGCATGGCATCGATTCTCATGTTACTGACCATTTGAGGCGGCGGCGTAATAATCAAACGCAACTGCTCAATTGGATTGATGCCAGCGGCTGCAACCAAATATCGGACAAAGTATTCATAGATGGAGGAACTCAGGACAACAGCCCAAACTCGCTCATTCAGAGGGGACTGCTCCCAATAGGTTCGTAGCGTCTGTCCAAATGATTCCAAATCTCCCCCGTAGGTGTGCCAAGGACGAATGCCTCCGTCCCAGAGCTTTTGATTCATGGTCAGGGCATTACCGTGGCGATGAATCGTCATAGCAGCACAGAGGGGAAAGCTGCGTGCGCCTTCCGCCCCCAACCGGGCATTCGTGACCGCACCAGAGACAACCGGAGAGGCATCCAGTCGTCCAAAAATCAGCCCGTCTCGGGAGTTCGCCCAACTTGCTTCTCGACTGAGTTGAACATTAAGGCCGTACTTCCGAAACAGCCCTTTTTCCCAGGCAATGGCAAAGGGAGCACAGTCATTCACAGGCACAAAGCCAATCGTTAAATTCGGCTTTTCCAGACTTTCAGGTTTAATGATTGGCTCCATCGCCAAGGCCATCTCAGACATCCCAGACGGGTTGCGCGTCTCCTGGCGACATGCAGAAAATGCGATCACGGAGGCAGCAGCACCTGCACCTTGGAGGAATGATCTCCGAGTCCACTGTTGAGTCATCAGAACCTCCAAATTTTAAGACCGTGCCGGACGATGGGTAATAATGGTTTGCAGCCTTGCCAGGGCATAGTCCAAAATCAACCCCGTCAAACCAATCACAAACACAGCCAAAAATACAGAACTGACGTTCAGTCGGTTCCACTCATCCCACACAAAAAAGCCAATCCCAATTCCGCCCGTTAGCATTTCTACCGCAACGATGACTAACCAAGCAATCCCCAAACTAATCCGTAAGCCTGTAAAAATATAGGGCAAGCTCGCAGGCAGAACCACCTTGACCAACTGTTTCCAGCGAGGCATTTCCAGAACCTGAGCCACCTCCAAATAATCCTTGGGAACATTACTCACTCCCTCTGCGGTGTTGATAATTGTAGACCAGAGAGAAGTGATGAAAATCACAAAAATCGCCGAGGGTTCAGCCGAATTAAAAATGGCAAGCGCAATTGGCAGCCAAACCAATGGCGAAACGGGTTTAAACACCTGAATAATCGGGTTCAAGGCCAACCAAGCAGACTTGGATAAACCAATCAGAAAACCAACTGGAACAGCAACAATTGCTCCCAGCAAAAAGCCAATGCAGACCCGACGCAAACTGGCTAGGAGCAACCATCCAAGGCCAATATCACCAGGGCCACGACGGTAGAATGGATGCAGAATAAAGTCTAAGTTTTTGATCAATGCTTCTGGGGGAGTAGGCATCATTTCCTGCCTAAAGAGAGCAATTAGCCACCACAAGGCGATCACTCCCGCAAATCCAGCAATAGGTAGCAGCACATTAGGATGAACAATGCTACCCCAAAAACGCCTCGGCAGGGAAGGCCGAGCGTTTGTTGCCAAGCCCATCAAAATCATAGTTTATAGCACCTTAGCTTTAGCAGTGGACTAGGATCACTGAAAGTACGATCAAGAATCCTGCTGCGACGAATCCCACCTGCAAAAAACGCAAAAAACGCCTGAGCGAGTAGCAACTACGCTATCACAGTCTTCTCCCGATGCCTACGAGGTTAGCTGACGGGCTAGGGCTGAGAGATGCCCCCCTTCAAAATTTTCAGCTTTGAAAGTATGCCCCTATGCTCAAAAGAGCTTGGTTCCCCCGCTTTCTCCTTCATTCCTCGTCAACTCGTAAGTTTGAAAGAACAGAGTTTAAAAGCAATGAAGTCTAAATTAAGCTGACTTATTCAGTCTAGTGGATCGTAGCACCAACAACTCTCATTTGTAAATGAGATCGATCAAAGCTCTAACGCTCCGCCCTCAAGGGAGTATGCTCAGTGACTAAGCCTAGAAATTATCTCTATCCCCGCAAGCAAGAAAATTTCTGCTGGGGCTTACCTTCGAGGATGTTCTCCACTGGAAAATCTTGTCCGGCCAAGTTTGATTTCAAAACTAAAACTTTAAACCTAATTTTAAGTTAAATTTAGAATTAAATTTCAAGGGCTGATTTTAAAGAGCTGATTTTAACTAGATATAGCAATCTCAAATGATTGGGAAGAAAGGGGCGTTGCCCCCTTCCTTAGGGGCGAAGTCCCCAAACCCCTCTCTAAGATCTCTCATGATTGATTTAGGATTGCTATATTTCGATTAAAATTTTTGATATCGAGCTAAGTTCGAGCTCTTAGTCTTGGATTGGTAGAAGTAGGCTCTTATGGTCTGTTATGGTGTTAGGATGAACCAAAATTATCAGGATGAAATGAACCCTAATTCAACTACCGAGACTTCTAGAGTTGCTCCTGGCTCAGAAGGAGGAGCTGTGAACATTGACCCTCAGGCAGAAGCACAAACCCCTGAGCTAGAGTTTTCTGCGGAGTCTCCTGACTCCTCGACAGCCGCCTCATCCGTTTCTCAAGCAGAGGATGTTCGGGAAACAGATGGCAGCGAACAGGGGCAAGTAGACTTCGTCTCCCTAGCTCGGGCCAATGAGTTATTAAACACCCAGTTAGAAGATATCAATGGGCAGTATCGTCGCTTGGCGGCGGACTTTGAGAATTTCCGTAAACGTTCTCAGAAGGAGAAAGAGGAGTTAGAAGTCCGGATCAAAAGCACCACAATTCAGAAGTTACTCCCTGTTGTTGATAGTTTTGAGCGGGCGCGATCGCACATCAAGCCTGAATCCGAGGGCGAAATGACTATCCACAAGAGCTACCAGGGTGTTTATAAACAGATGGTGGATTGCCTAAAACAAGTTGGCGTTTCTGTAATGCGTCCTGAAGGCGAAATGTTTAACCCTAGCCTTCATGAGGCGGTGATGCGGGAACCAACAGACCAGCATCCTGAAGGCACTGTCATTGAAGAACTTGTGCGCGGGTATATTATGGAAGACCGGGTTCTACGGCACGCCATGGTCAAAGTTGCAGCCCCTCTCGAATCTGATGAGTCTGAACCGACCCCAGAAGGATGATAGGGCACTAACCTCAACGACTTACCTAGGCTAGAGGTTAAACTAGGTAATGTGCTGATCGCCAAATCTAGAGCAGGATCAATCTTGAAAGCCCTAGCCTTAGGAAGGCCAAACCTTAGGAAGGCCAAACTAAAGATCTGGCTTTGGCAGATCCCAGGGATAGGATATTTCTAAAGTACAGATTAAAAGTACAGATTATCCGTTCTAGTTCATCGCTTTGCACCAGTCTATTGCCAAGGCACTATGGGAAAAGTTATCGGTATTGATCTAGGAACAACAAACAGTTGTGTGGCCGTCTTGGAAGGTGGCCAGCCTACTGTGATTGCCAACTCAGAAGGGGGACGAACGACCCCCAGTATTGTGGGTTTTGGCAAGAATAATGAACGTCTTGTGGGTCAGTTGGGGAAGCGGCAAGCGGTCACTAATGCTGAAAACACGGTTTATAGCATCAAGCGCTTTATTGGCCGCCGATGGGAGGAAACCGAGGACGAGCGAGCACGAGTTCCCTACAACTGTGTATTGGGCAAAGACAATACAGTTGATGTAAAAATTCGGGATAAAACCTTCACTCCCCAAGAGATTTCGGCGATGGTACTGCAAAAACTGAAGGAGGAAGCAGAAGCCTATTTAGGAGAATCTGTTACCCAGGCTGTGATTACAGTTCCAGCCTACTTTACCGATGCTCAACGGCAAGCTACAAAAGATGCAGGCACCATTGCAGGTTTAGAGGTGCTCCGAATTATCAATGAGCCAACGGCGGCGGCTCTGTCCTACGGTTTGGACAAGCGAGATCAGGATCAGAAAATCTTAGTCTTTGACCTAGGAGGAGGAACCTTTGACGTTTCGGTGCTGCAACTGGGAGATGGGATTTTTGAAGTTAACGCCACTGCGGGCAATAATCACCTAGGAGGAGATGACTTCGACGATTGTCTGGTTCGCTGGATGATGGAATTATTTCAAGCCCAAGATGGCATTGACCTGTCAGAAGACAAGATTGCCCTGCAACGCCTGCGAGAGGCGGCTGAGAAAGCAAAGATCGAGCTATCTAGCCGAACGAACACAACGATTAACCTGCCCTTCCTAACAGCAGACAAATCAGGGCCAAAACATCTAGAACTAGAACTTTCTCGCTCCCAGTTTGAAGAGCTGGTTAGTGATCTCGTTCAAAGCACAATTGAACCTGTGACCCAAGCGCTGAAAGATTCTAGCCTTGGGCCCCAAAATATTGATCGCATCATTCTGGTCGGAGGCTCAACCCGAATTCCTGCCGTTCAAAAGGCGATCAGTGATTATTTTAATGGCCATGAGCCGGATCGCTCAGTGAACCCAGACGAGGCTGTAGCGCTAGGGGCTGCGATCCAGGCAGGGGTTTTAGGGGGGGAGGTCAAGGATTTACTGCTGTTGGACGTAACTCCCCTCTCCTTGGGATTAGAAACCCTAGGCGGTGTCTTTACCAAAATTATCGAACGCAACACCACGATTCCAACCAGCCGCTCCCAAATGTTCTCAACTGCCGTGGATGGTCAAACCTCAGTCGAGATTCACGTCCTGCAGGGAGAGCGAGCCATGGTGAAAGATAACAAGAGCCTAGGTCGATTCTTGCTTGCAGGGATTCCCCCTGCCAAACGGGGAGTTCCTCAAATTGAGGTTGCATTTGACATTGATGCTAATGGCATCCTTAAGGTTGCAGCGATTGATTTGGGCACGGGTCGGGAACAGAGCATTCAAATTACCAATACTGGCGGACTGACAGAAGTAGAGATTGAGCGAATGCGACAGGAGGCCGAACTCTACTCTGATGATGATGAGCAATACCGTCAGATTGCTGAACTCAAAAATCAATCGGTCACCCTGTTTGAAAATTGTAAAGTCACCCTCAAGCAAAATGCTCAGTTCGTTAGCAATGAGATGAAAGCCCGAGTTAAACAGGAAGCTACCGCCCTGAAGCAGGCGATCGCCAACCCCAACCTGTCCTACGATGAGTTGAAGGAGCAAGTAGACGCTTTCCAGGAAATGTTATACGACCTCGGAGCTGAGGTCTATGAACGGGCGGGGCTCGCGGCACAAGAATCTCCTGCTGCGCCAGAATCAGTTGCAGAAGCAGTTGCAAAGCCTAAAGTGCAATCAATTCAGGAAACTCCTGAGATCCCAGAGGAGAGTGGCAGAGTGATAGACTGGGAAGAGAATAAAATCAATCCAGGATTGTTAGAAGAGTCGTCTGATGAGCTTGAAGACAGCGAAGTAGGTTTAGCAACTTCAAACGACTTAGACCTTGAAGTCGAGGCTGCTAGCATTGATGAACTTGATTCTGAAGCTGGAGCCTTACTTCAGCCTGACCCAGATAATCCGTTTTTGACCAACTCAACACTGTAACCCCCAGCAAAAAATTGCCATGGCAGCCGATTACTACGAGATTCTAGGGGTCTCCCGAGATGCAGATAAAGAAGAGATCAAGCGTGCTTATCGTCGGCTCGCTCGCAAATATCATCCTGATGTAAATAAAGAGCCGGGGGCAGAAGAGCGCTTTAAGGAGATCAACCGAGCCTATGAAGCGCTCTCAGAACCTGAGACTCGGGCCCGTTATGACCGTTTTGGTGAAGCAGGAGTCTCAGGGGCAGGAGCAGGAGCAGGAGGATTTAACCCAGATTTCGGGGACAGTTTTGCTGATATCTTTGAAAGTTTTTTTGGTGGTTTTGCCGGGGGGGCAGCGGGAACCCAGGCGCGACGACGTGCTGGCCCAACTCGAGGCGATGATCTGCGGATTGATCTGAGGCTTGACTTTAATGAAGCAGTCATTGGGGCAAAGAAAGATATTCGGATCAAACACTTGGAAACCTGCGAAACTTGCAGCGGAACTGGGGCAAAATCAGGAACTCGCCCCCAAGTCTGTTCAACCTGTGGGGGAAATGGGCAAGTCCGACGGGCGACTAGAACTCCATTTGGCAACTTTACGCAAGTGTCGATGTGCCCAACCTGCAATGGAACTGGGCAAGTGATTGAGGAAAAATGTGTGACCTGTGGCGGTCGGGGTCTCAACGAAAAGACCAAGAAGTTGGAGATCAATGTTCCTTCAGGAGTGGATGATGGCACCAAGCTCCGAGTGCCAAATGAGGGAGATGCAGGAAAACGGGGTGGGCCTCCTGGAGATTTATACGTTTTTTTGTCCGTTGCGCCTGATGACTACTTTAGGCGAGATGGCATCAGCATTCTCTCGGAAGTTAGGATCAGCTATCTCCAAGCCATTTTGGGTTGTATCCTGGAGATAGACACGTTTGGCACTGACGATTCAGCAAAAGGCAAGCTAGAACTGATCAAGACAAGATTGACTATTCCGCCTGGGACTCAGCCCGGCACAGTGCTAACTCTGGAAAATATGGGGGTTCCGCGTCTGGGCAACCCAGTGAGTCGAGGGGATCATCTGATTACGGTTTTGGTTGAGATCCCAGCACGGATTACGACTGAGGAGCGCGAACTTTTAGAGCAGCTTGCAAAGATTAGGGGTGACCGAACTGGAAAAAGTGGTTTAGAAGGTTTCCTGGGTAATTTTTTCCATCAAAAGTAAGCAATTAAAATTCAGCGTTTAGCGTTCAGTATTTAGCGTTTAGCACTTAGCATTCAGAACTTAGCATTCAGAACTTAGCATTCAGAACTTAGAACTTAGGAGCTTTAGCGTAAGTATGACTCAAGTAGCAACTTCAGGCCCTGATGCTCAGATGGATTTGCGGGGAACGCCTTGTCCTCTCAACTTTGTTAAAACGAAGTTATGTCTAGAAAAGATGGCACCGGGCTCAAGGTTAGAGGTCTGGCTTGATCCGGGTGAGCCGATTGAGCAAGTTCCAGACAGCTTACGAATGGAAGGATATGAGATTGAGAACATTGAAGACCATTCTGAGTTTTTTGCGGTTTGGGTTCGGTGTCCCCAAACTCAGGTATGAGTTCAACTGACCCTTGTCTTCCTCACTCTAACCCTTCTAAATCTAACCCTTCTAAATCTAACCCGTTTGAATCTACCCCTTCTAAACTCAACTTGCCTGAGCTTAATGTTTACGGCAATGACCCTCAAATATACGATGCTCAAATCGATGTTGCAGCTTCACTTTTAGGAACAGTTTTAGGAACAGTAACAGCAGTTCAAGCCAACTTTTACCAAGTTCAGCTCGAACTTCCAGTTGATGCTGACCATAGTTCTTCTATTACAACATTGCTCTGTACCCGCCGGACTCGCCTGAAAAAGATTGGCCAAAATGTCATGGTGGGGGATCAAGTGAGGATTGAGGAGCCAGATTGGGCCGGAGGTCGTGGAGCGATCGCCCAAGTGTTCCCCCGCAGAACTGAGTTAACTCGTCCTCCCATTGCCAATGCCAACCAGATTTTGCTAGTCTTCGCTGTTACTGAACCTGATCTAGACCCCTACACCCTCAGTCGGTTCTTAGTCAAAGCTGAATCTACCCAGTTAAGGGTGAGATTGTGTTTGAATAAGTGTGATTTAGTGACAACGGCAGTCTTGGAGCATTGGCAAAATCGTCTCACAACTTGGGGCTACGACCCGGTTTTTTTGAGCGTGCAGCAACAACAGGAATATCAGCCTTCAGTTCAAGCGGAAGGTATAGAGCCTGTGACCCTCCTCCATCACCTTCAGGAAAGAATTACAATTATTTCTGGCCCCTCAGGGGTTGGGAAGTCTAGCCTGATCAACTGGCTGATTCCTCAGATGAACTTGAGGGTCGGGGCTGTTTCGGGAAAACTGGGACGGGGGAGACATACAACTCGCCATGTTGAGCTGTTCGAGTTGCCAACAGGGGGGTTACTGGCGGATTCCCCTGGGTTTAATCAAGCCCCATTGGACTGCGATCCTCAGACCCTAGTTCAGTGTTTTCCAGAAGCAAAGCAACTATTTGCCCAGAATACCTGTCAGTTTGGCGACTGTCTGCACCGAGATGAACCGAACTGCGGGGTTCGGGGAAACTGGGAACGATATAAACATTACCTTGATTTTTTGGCCGAGGTGATTGCTTGCCAAGAAACCTTACAACAGCAGCCCGATACAGAATCTAGTCTAAAAACCAAGATGAAACCGGGCGGCAAGCAACACTCTGAACCCAAGCTAGCGACTAAAAAATACCGTCGTCCCTCTCGCCGCCTCCAACATCAAATCCTACAAACAACCTACGACGGCATGACCCATAAAGATATTGCAGCATCAGAAGAAATGACCGAGGAATGATGAACTTTACATTGGAGTTTATGCTGGGCTGCTAGTTGCTACTTTCAGAAGGCTTTATATTCAAATTGATTGATTCTATCTACTGACCAAAATAGTAGTCATACAAATCAGGAACAAGCTGAAAGTTGTCTGATTGATAATCTTGAGGATCAACAACGTCTTGAGAGGTTAGGTACTGAGCAATTAATTCTCGGATTCCCTCGGTGGATTGCCACAGGACTTGACCTGCTTTAAACATTTCATATCCTCCTCCTCCCAAAGCTCGATAGTTGTTCAATGCTACCTGGAAAAGTTGTCCGGGACGAACTTCTTTGCCTTGAAACTGTAGACGAGTCACTCGCCGCCCCACAGGTTTAGTTAAATCAAGCGTGTAGTCAATCCCAGTGTAAAGATCCCAATTATAACTCTGCTGATTTTCAGCAATCATTGCCTCCGGAGAGTCGGGTAATTCAGAGGGGACTGGCTTGAAATACGCCGCATTTTTTTCTAGGGCTTGGCGTAGCCCATCACCCGTAATTTCGACAACAAATAAAGAATTGTCAAATGGATAAATGCTATAGGCATCCCGCAAGGTAATTTGCCCTTGCGGGATCTGTCCGGTGTTGGTGAAAATAGCCGTTAGCGCCAGATCAACTGGGTGTTCCGCTGCCTCAGCGGCCTGAATTTGAACTGTATTGACTAAGTTTGCCAAGGCACTACTGTGATAGCGGGCTGCTGTTCCGCCGACAAAGGCTGCCTTTGCTTGCCCAATGGGTTGATTGATATAATTCAGGGTCTGTTGATGATAGGGCGTGAACTGTTCCACAAAACTCGGATCGGGAATCACCTCCACAGCCGAAAGGTTAGTTGCGTCTTTGCTCACAATCTTCCACCCTTGGGGGCTCTGTTGAAGCTGTAGGGTGAATTTACTCAGGGCTTTACCCCAATAGGAAGGCTCGGCAATCAAGACATTGTTGATGACTGCTTTAGGAACATTCAAGTGAGAATGTCCTGCCAGAATCAAATCAATGCCCGGTACGGTCTGGGCAAGAGCAATTGTGACATTATCTCCCACAGTTGATCCGGTGGATTCCCAAGTGCTGAGATCTTGTAACCAACTGGCAGGATTGGAGCGTTCTTGGGGAGCTTTTTCCCAGCCAGTATGTTGAGCCACGATAATCACATCGGCCCCCTGTTGACGCATTTGAGGAATATACCGCTGGGCAGTTGTGATCGGATCAGCCAACGATAGCTCTCCGAAGTTTTGTGGGGGGAGCCAGTTGACCACACCAGGGGTCGTCAACCCTAGAATTCCAACTTGAATCCCATCTAACTCACGGATCAGATAAGGCTTAAAGCCCGGAGTTCCATCTGGACGAATCACGTTGGCACAGAGTACGGGAGCCGCGAGTTGGTCAGTCCAGCGGGTTAGAACCTCCATGCCAAAGTCAAAATCATGGTTTCCGAGAACCACGGCATCGAACCCCATCTCGTTAAACGCGGTAGCAATCGGGTGGGGCGTTTGGATGTCCAGCGTGTTGTAATAGTTGGCCAAGGGAGTGCCCTGAATGGTATCTCCGTTGTCAATCACAAGCACATTTGGGTTTTGCGATCGCTCCTGTTTAATCAGTGTTGTGATCTGGGCAAGTCCCCCTTGGGCAGGTTGATTTGCCAGGTAATCCCAGGGCATCAAATTGCCATGAATATCACTGGTTTCTAGAATGGTAATGGTTTTGATTAAGGTCGATTGAGCAGGGAACACAACTAAGACAGTGAATAAGAGTGCAGAGCTAAACAGGAGTAACGAAAATATTGTTCGAAGTATCGTTCGACGGATCATAAGAGGATTGGAATCGTGCGGTTTAAACCTATGATTGTAAATGTTTCGTGAATTCTTTAAAGCTGACTTAAAGCGTTGATAAAGTCAATAAACTTTTTCAGTAAGACCTTATCGGGTAGAAATGGCTTTAGGCTAGAATATTTGCCCACAACATGGCTTATTTTAACAGTTAGTTAACCTGGGGGAGTTAATCTAAGACTGGGCTCTGAAAGCCTTGTCGATCTAGGTCAATCTTGATAAGATCTTGAGTAAATTGAAGGATTAAAAAGCTGCTAGTGAACGGGTTTTTAAATGATATCCTACTGACTCTAGCTATAGCCTTAGCGCTTCCAGTTAGCGTTCTTTTCATTGAATGTATTGTTGCCTTTTTTGCGAGACCCGTTGATGTCGATCAGAAGCAATCCATTCAGGGTAAGGTTTCTGTCCTCATCCCAGCCCATAACGAAGCGTTGCAGATCCAACAAACTTTAGAGGCTTTGTTGCCTCAACTTCCAGCCCCTGAACAGATTGTCGTTGTCGCAGACAACTGTACCGATGAGACAGCGATGATCGCTCGTCACCTCGGAAGTACCGTAATTGAGCGCAATAATCTTGAACAGCTTGGCAAAGGATATGCCCTAGACTACGGCCTAGAGTTTCTGGCCAACAGCCCCCCCGAAGTTGTGGTGATGGTCGATGCCGATTGTCAGGTTCAACCTGGAGCGGTTTCTCGGATTGCTCAGTTGTCTCAGGAAACCGGGCGGCCTGTACAAGCTTTGTATTTGATGGAAACTCCAGTCAATCCAAGCTCCAAGGATTCCATCTCTGCCTTGGCCTTCCTGGTGAAAAATTACGTCCGGCCTGAAGGATTGCGCCAACTAGGAATTCCTTGTGCTTTGACGGGAACGGGAATGGCATTTCCCTGGGAGTCTTTACAGCAGATTTCTCTGGCGAGCGGCAATATTGTTGAGGATATGCAATTGGGCCTAGACTTGGCGATCGCTGGATATCCGCCTCTGTTCTGCCCTGATGCCAAAGTGATGGGCATATTGCCCCAACAGGAACAAGCCGCCACTCGCCAACGCACCCGCTGGGAACATGGCCATTTACAGTTGATTCTGACCCAAGCCCCTCGCTTGATTGGTGCGGCCCTGCAGCAAAAGCGTTGGGATTTGTTGGCAATGGCTTTGGACTTGAGTGTTCCACCCTTGTCTCTGCTGATTATGGTGTGGCTTGGGGTTACCATTATGGCAGGGCTGGCAACGTTAGTTGGATTGTCTGGGCAACCCTTGGTACTATTGACTGTTGAAGGCGGGCTACTGTTGTTGGCGATTGCCTTCGCGTGGGTAAAGTTCGGTCGGACTCAGATTCCCCTTCAAACGTTGCTGAGTATTCCGGGCTATATTCTCTGGAAGATTCCGCTGTACTTTGCTTTTGTGTTCAAGCGTCAACAGGAATGGGTGCGAACGGATCGGGACTCAACTAGCACGTCTAAACCCTCATGAAAATTGCGTACTTTGTTAATCTGTATCCTAAGGTCAGTCATAGTTTTATCCGGCGCGAAATTTTAGGGGTTGAAGCCTGTGGGATAGAAGTCCTGAGGGTAGCTGTCCGTCGTGTTAATGAAGAATTGGTTGATGAAGCAGACCAATTGGAGCAGGAAAAAACTCGTTACCTGCTGAGCGTCGGTTGGTTTGGCTTGTTGTCCCATAGCTTAAAAGTGATTCTGACTCGTCCTGCCTTATTTTTTCAAGCTCTGGGGCTGACGTATCAGATCGGGATCAACTCCGAACGGGGACTGCTGTATAACTTTATTTATCTCGCTGAAGCCTGCGTCTTGTTGCACTGGCTCCTAGAGGCCCAAGTTGACCAGGTTCATGTACACTTTGGGACTAACTCCGCAACGGTAGCCATGTTGTGTAACGCCCTGGGAGGGCCGCCTTATAGTTTGACCGTGCATGGCCCAGAAGAATTTGACAAACCCCAGGCGATCGCCCTTACTGAAAAAATTCAACGCTCCAGCTTCGTGGTTGCGATTAGTTCCTACGGCAAAAGTCAACTGTTTCGCTGGTGTCCCTATACTCAGTGGCCCAAAATTCATGTGGTGCGGTGTGGAGTAGATCAGTTGTTCTTGGAGCAGCCTTGCCGTCCAATTCCAAATGAACCACGGCTGATTTGTGTCGGTCGCCTGAGTGAACAGAAGGGGCATTTGATGTTGGTAGAAGCAGCCAATCAGTTGGCTCTGGAGGGACTCAGGTTCAAACTCATCTTGGTTGGCGATGGTTCTCTCCGACCCCAAATCGAAGCCCGGATTGCTCAGTGTGGTTTGGAAGACTGGATTGAAATTACAGGCTGGGCGACGAATGAGGAAGTTCAGCAGCAGATTTTAGCAGCTCAGATCCTAGTATTACCTAGCTTTGCTGAGGGATTACCCGTGGTGATTATGGAGGCCCTAGCCCTTTCCCGCCCGGTGATTAGTACCTATGTTGCCGGAATTCCCGAGTTGGTGGAACCTGGTGAGAATGGTTGGTTAGTCCCCGCAGGCTCTGTGGAAGCCTTGGTTGAGGTCATGCGAACCGCTCTGAATACTCCTGTGGAGCAACTGGCAACTATGGGTAAACATGGAGCTGAAAAAGTGTTTAAGCTTCACAATATTGCTACCGAATCTTCTCGATTAGCCACTCTATTTCAAGAGATGAAAGACAAGCGTTCATTGATAACTTGATGGTTTGATACCTTGCTTCAGCCTTTGAAAATTACCTTTTTTTGACTAATCTTTTGGAGAGGAAGTTTTGTGGTTTCTAGCATTGAGCCAAGATTTAGGGAGATAGTTTGTGAGCATTCAGATCTAACTTGGCTTGTAATTCCGCTTTGATTCGATTCAAAATGGAGGCTTCATCAAGGGACGCTAAAATCTGTTTGACCACTGCCTTTGGCCCTTCCTCTCCCCAAGATGCACCATTGGCTAAGTATGCCTTTGTCACCTGACCAATGCCGTAGGAAGAAACGCCTGCAACTCCTGCTTGAGTCACTGCGACTGAAAGATAAGGAATTAAGCTCGCGCCTCCTGTTGCCGGAATCGCTAGCCCCAACAATCCCTTGAGGGAGCTTAAACCTAAATTGGCTAGGAGTTCGCTGGCACCAATCCCGCCCACACTCAAGGCAATTCTTTGGAGCAAATCGACTGCCCCTTGCTGGGTCATGGAAATCCCATACAGTTTTGACAAGGCTAGAATCATGGTGACATCAATCGCAACGCCACTCAACAAATCAATGAATGTCAGGGGATTAAGGGCGATCGCCACAGACTTGGTCATGACAGCGCTCCAAATCGCTCGATTGGCATTCTCCTCCCGAATTGCCATTTTCCGTTGCACCAATTGTTCATTTACGTCTCCGGCATAGAGCATGGTGTTGAGGGCAACCAGGGATTTACCTTCCCGATCAAGAATTTCCAAGATTTTTAGCTTCAGGTCAGCAATTTGGGGTTCTCCCCGGATCAGCTCTGCTTTGAGAGTGCCATCAGGCCGACGGGCTGCCGTGGCAATCAACGGAGAAGCCGCCGCCATGACAATCTCATCAGGGGACAGCAACTCCTTCACCCGTTCATCCCGAATTTTTTGGTAAATTGCCATCCGATCGGCTTCGGGATACTGATCAATCTTGTTGAACACCAGTAACATCGGCTTGCCCGCTTCCCGCAGTTGGGACAGGGCTTCATATTCTACCTGGGTAATGTCTCCAGAAACCACGAACAGGAGTAAATCTACCTGTTGCGCGACTTGCTTGGCCATGGCCTCCCGAGTTTTGCCATCCACTTCATCAATGCCGGGGGTATCAATCAATTCCACCTGGGAGATGTGGTAAGAAATAGGAGCCTGGGGTGCAGGAGCAGGAACAGGGGGGGAGAGGGGAAAATCAGGAATCGGGGGGAATAGGTCGTCTAGGTCATCTGGATGATTGGATTCGGAGGTGTCCCCAGTTCTAATTTCCGGTTCTGTGGTTTCTAGCTGCCAATCCTGGGACTGATGAACCCGAGTCACCCCGTGAATCGGGCCTGTTTCAAATACGTTCCGACCCAGGAGAGCGTTCAGCACCGAGGATTTACCCCGTCCCACCATCCCAAATACGGCGATTTGAATCCGAGTTTCTTCCAACTTGGTGAGCATAGACTCTAACCCAGTAATTTCTGTATCGAGTCCGGCCCGCTCCTCTGGGGTGAGGTCTAGGTTTGTGACCAAATCCCGCATTGCATCTCGGGCGCGACGCAGGTTCAGCTCTTCTTGGATTTCAGTGAAATCCAGCAGTGTTCGGTTCAGGTCTTCGTCTAGGCTCATCGGCGGTGACAGAGTTGAAGAGTGTTAGTGACTATCCTATTACGATCTATTGTGGTCTTAAGTGTGGTTTTAAGTGTGGTCTTGGGTGTGTGGGTTAACTGATGGGGGAAGCCGTCCTAGCTGTCTAAGTCAGGCAAGATGCCCAACCCACAACCTTTCAGGGGTTATTTTTTCTCATTGCTGAGTGCAGGCCATTCCGAGCCAACAAAATCGGTTTCACTTGGTCAAACCCAAACTTCTGGTAAAAAGCCTGCATTTCTGGTAAGCAACACAGCATGATCCCTTCACTCTAGGATATTCCGAACCTCAAAAAAAGAGAAGCCTCGGAATTTCACTTTGGATTCTGCAAAACTCTTGCTTCAGATTTTTGTAGAGTTCGTAAGTCGTTCTGAACAATAACCTAATAATCGCGTCATCTCCCCCAATTGCATCATCACCTGCTTTCATTCGACCATTGCCGATGTCATGTAGACGACGGTGGGTTTTGTGCTTCTCCCAAATCGCTTGTCCCTGTTCAGATGGAATGTATTTACCTCTTTCCTTGTCAAACCTACCCTTAGCCCACATATAGAGACTGGAACGGCAAATCTTGGAGCCGTGAAATTTCTTCTTGAGCTGGCCGCTATCTCCTGACTTTTCCAAGGTGTAGCTCAAGCCCAAATAAGCCTGAAACTGCCTTTGAGAGTAGTCATGTTTACTACGCTTCCCTTTGCTGTTGGTGTGATGTTCGAGATAGACTCGACCGTCGATCAGGAACTTCTCAAAGGGATAGATCTTGCACAGCAAGTAGCTCTTGTTTTTGACCCCAAACTTGAACGGGCTCATGGCCTGTAAGTATGGCTCAAACTCAGGTTTCCTTAAGAACTCTTCCATCTTCTCCAGGACGTGCAGCTCTTGGCGCTTCAGGTCGCAAAGGCGCTTAGCATGAAAGCGAGTATAATCACTTAAGCCTGCACCTACAGTTGAACTGTAGGCTTTTCTGAATTGGGAGTAGGTGTGCTCTCCGGCAAGTGCAGACCAGAACGGGTGACACCCCAACTTGGGGTTAATGCCACAGTCCTTGGCCTCATGCTGAGCCCATTCTGGGAACTCATAGCAAAGCCTTTGCCGAATTTGATTAATCAGGCTATTACCAACCTTGTCAATCTGTTCAACCTCATAGAACCAATCCTGGAGCAGCCGGATATCTTGGTTGAACTTGATGAACCTTTTCTGACCATGCTTGTCAATGAATCTTTCATCGAAATAACAGGCCCCTAAACATAGTGCATCTTCGGGATCTCGTTTATTTTTGAAGCCGTAGCTCATGCGCTGCGCCTTCAGATCGGCATGACCAATCCACAAGACCTCAATTCCCTGATCCTCGCATCTCTCAGCAATCAACCTGCTATACCACCCTCCAGTTGGCTCCATTACGACCTTGTCTGGATTCATCCCCCAAAGCAGATCAAACCCATCCTTATTGCAATCAACCCGAACAAATTCTTTTCGATTCTGGGAGTAGTAGCGCTGGAGGTTGTTCGGAAAACAATCCAATGCAGCGGCTACGGCGTGGTTACGCCCCACGTCAAGTCCAACAACTATCATTATTTAAAAATTAAACTGGTTTGGATCGTCGCTGTTCTCCCTTAAAAGGACATATAACTTCCGAATCCATTGAAAGCCCACAACCAATACGGGGAGCTTAATTCACTCTGTAAGTGTGTCCAGGAGTGGAAGGCGGCGAAGAGGAGCTTTTGAAGGAATTCAAGCCCGCGCCCATTGCTGGGGGTGCTTACTTCTACTTAGAAGCCCTCAATCTCCGACCTTCCAACTACTCCGAAGAGCAGGCGAACAAGGGAGCGACCCTTTGTCCGCAATCCCAGGAACGTGGGATTTCTGAGCCACATCAGCTCCACCAACTAGCCGATCCTGCTAGTGGCGATCGCCTCGCTAGAGACGATTCATCAGGCGGTATTTAGGCTACATCTGATCTAATTTATTCTGTGTCAGGTAGGTTTGATATTCTTGCCTAGACAGCAATGGGAAGATCCCATAAGCTGCTGCTCTAATAGTCCACTGGCTGATCTCTTCTGTAGAACCTAGGGTTCTGACATCTAGCTTCAGTCTTTGCAACTCTGATCGCCTTGAGTAACAAGGAGCTGCCACGTAGTAAAGCAAGTAGGCTTTCACCAATAGGAACCGCGCATCAGAGCAGTAGCCCCACTTAACGTCCCTGACGGACAATAAAAGTTCAGGGCATTCTTTTTTCAGATAATCAAACTGGACGGGCCGCCCGCAAGTAAGGTAGGGAGGTCTGAAATCGTTCATTTGTTTACACCCGATCTAAAGATTTGGACGCGACCACTTCAAGGTTGTTGAAAACCCTTCTTAGGTTTGAGTCTGTTTCCTCTACTTTCTCTTCCGAGATAGGCGCACATAGGATGGCGATCGCCTCAACCAGAGAGTTATTGATATCAATCAGGCTTTCCCAGATTGACGTGTATGCCCAGCTTGGATCGGTCGGGCTGTGAAACGGCTTACTGCAACCGTCAAGTCTGAGACTCCAGCGGTCTAAGACCTCCATAAATTCTTCAGCCTCATCGCCAGATAGAAAGAACGTTGACCCACCTCTGAGGGAGATCTTTACCCGGACTAACGCTTGATCCTGGAAGACCTCACACCCGGCGATCTCCTCCAAGTCAATCCATATTTGTTCAAACTTAATTAAGTGTTTCATTTTTTCTTCCTCCTAAATCGTTTAAGAAATTCCATTGCCACTGTTCCAGCGCTTCTCCAATGTCTCTAGGGGCGAACCCCAGACATTTGTCAAAAATTTTCATCCATTCGACAATCTCCTTCGGTGAAAGGGAGAATTCATAGATCCGACTAACAGAACTCCCACCCTGAGAGAGAGTGAGCGTTAGTCGAGGTTCTCTGGGTGTTCGGGTTAGTGGTTGTTCCTCGCACATAAGCCATTTTTTGACATTGCTTTCCTTGACAGACCCCCATTGATTTCTCATATGAGAATCTAAAATCCATAATTACTTATATGAGATAATATTGTCAAGGATTCTCATATGTAAAATTAGAGGTAATGCAGATAGAGATGGGAGCAAATCATGAATCAAGACAAGAAGCAACCGGGAAGACCGCCAACAGGGAGAATGAACGCCTCATTCAGGGTCAACCCGTCCCTGTGGGAGAGATTCTCTCGACTGGCGGAGCAGAAATCGGTAAACAAATCCGACATTCTAGAAGAATTCCTGATCAACTATTTGGAGGGAAAATTTCATCTGTCGATCAGGCAATCGTCATAGAAATGATTGATCAATGTCGAGAACAGCTTGAAGAATCCGCCGCATGTATCGAGTGGTACCAAAACCAGGAAGCAAAGATTCTAAAGCGATTGAACAACCTGGAACAAATTCTTAAACGAGCATCGGCAGACGAAGAAGAATAACTCCCACACTCGCACCCATTGAATGGGTGCGAGTGTTTTTTCTATGCCAAACTCGCACTATTCCAAACAACCCTTGAATAAACACCCATTAGCCGTATGAATCAACTCAAAATCAACTTAAACGGTCACGCCCTACTGCCACCCACCCAGTTCGAACAACACGACAAGCGCTTAACCCTCGTCTATATAGAAGAGAATCCGGGGGCATCCCACAGAGAAATACTGGCTCACCTCAACAACGTTAGGGCAGTTCCCCTGAGACTGGAGCAGTTGAAATACTTCACCAGTCAGCTCGAACAGAAAGGAGTGTTGGGGCTACAAATAATTCGTTCCCCAAAAAAATCTCAGTCCGATATTTTTTTTTGGGAACGAATTAAATTAGAGATTCGGTGGTTGAAAGCTGGTGGAAAAGCCAGGGGGGATCACAAGTACCCCTGGCTGTGCGAGGGGAAGAAACCAATCAAATATATTGGTGGTGGTAATCAAGAAAGTGCGATCGCTCAAGCCAGAGTCGAACTGATTGAGGATTGGATTCTACAAGGGCTTGGCAAAGACGAAATCATAGCCCTAGTGCCCAGGCTTCAGAGTAGTTTGAAAAAAGTCAAGAAGAAGCCTAAGGATTGAGATAGTTCGCATGGTAAGATACACACATTAAACCAGACTGAATTCTCTACCAAAAAGGGCATCTTCACTCAATATTGAAAATTGCGCTTTTAGATAAAAGAGCAAATGCAAAAGCCCCGGCAAAACCCCCTATTTTCCGGGGCTTACGGCCAAAACCCTTTAGGAAATCTGCCGATTCAATTTGCTAATATGTAGTCAGTTCCGGGAAACAGCAAATAGATTTTAATGATATGGCTAAAAATCGCGGGCACGGAAAAGCCACTATTTTAAGCAATAAGGATTACGAGAAAATTTACGACCAATTGGTCACAGATCAACAGCGGTGCATCTTCTCCCTGTTGCGATACACGGGTGAGCGAATCTCTGCCGTGCTTCAACTTGAAGTCAGCGACGCTTACCAGAACCCCTGGGAGTGCGAACCCAGAGATCAGATCACCTACAGGGCCATCACCCGAAAAAAGTCAGACGGCAAGGCTATCACCCGGCAGGTTCCAGTCAACCGAGCAATGCGGGCTGAGCTGAAGAACTTCCAACCCCCGTTGACTGGGTTCTTGTTTCCCAGTCCGTTACGACCAGATGCTTCCATTTCTCGACAGAGTGTAGATCATTGGTTCCGGCGTGCTTGTTCATCAGCCGGACTGGGACGACAGGGGATATCATTGCACAGCCCCCGGCGAACCTTGATTACCAAGCTTGCCCGTGAGGGAGTGCCCGTGGCGATCCTGAAGCAGGTCACCGGACATCAATCGACAGAGACCCTAATCAAACACTATGTGGATGTAGACGAAAAAGCAGTTGTTCGGGCAATGGAGCTGATCTAACATTCCCCTCAGGCTTGGTTTGCGTTTAAGCACCTGGCGTTGAAAAATTACCCCGGCAAAGTTCACCCGGCGCTCGGTCTAAAATCCTTTTAGTTCAAAAGTTCCCCCTTGGTAGGGATCAGGGTTGAGTAGATGTAGATGAGAAAGCAGTCGTTCGGGCAATGGAGTTAATCTAAGATCCCCCTGGTCTTGCGACTACCCCAAAGTATTGCTATCAAAGGATCGTCTCCGAGAGAAATCACCCGGCGCTCGATCTAGAATCCTTTCAGCTCAAAAGTTCCCCCTTGGTAGGGGTCAGGGTTGGGCGTGTATTTGGAAACAACCACAGTGTCATACTTCCCTGTACCTGGATTTGTCGCTACAAACCTTCCCACGTAGCTAGTCATGGTAGGGCTAAGGGTGAGCAAGTTGTTTTGTACGTTACTTGCCCAGAGGTTCTGACTTAATGCCCCGGCGATCGCCGAATCAATTGAACCGTATTCTGGATTGATTACATCACTAGCCACAGCCCCAATCAGCCCCATGATCCGCTCCAGATCCAGCCACTGGAACCCAACAACGCTAGAAGTAACAGTAACGACAGGATCAGCTGTAACCGCAAAATTGATAGCTTGCCCCATCTGAAATTGATCAACAATCACCACCTTGTAGCCCGTGATATTCTGTTCGGAGTCGAGGAACTTGACCGCATTCTGCTCAAACTCATTGCTAGGGTTATCAAAGAATCGTTCAAATGGAGAACTGTAATTTTCCCCGGTGCCAATGGCTAGCTTAATCTTTATGGATACAGGCATTTCATCTTCCTCAGCTCCAATAATTCCTGCGATTGTGAAGTTTGACCGGACAATCAATTCAATCGTAGCGTCAGCTTGCCCCTGGATGCTCACCTGTTGCTTGTTGGTCTGTTCTCGGAATGTTTGACCAGGGGCTAGTCGGAATGGGATCTTAGAGCTACCCACAAACACCAAAAGCTCATCATTTGAGGTATTTGTGATGATGACTTCTCGAACATAGGTTTTGTCAGTGATTTTGGCTTCAGTTAGGATAGTTTGATTAGAGCCGTCAAGGGCAATTCTTGCCCCGTCTGTATGACTGAGATCTGGATTGCCAACAATCCCATTAAAATTTAAATTATTCAGCTTGTCTAGGATTTTATCTAGATGTTCAGAATAGTCAAACGCAAATGAATTACCAGAGAACGGCATAATTCAATAAAACAAAATTTTGTTTTTATGGTAACTTACTCAGGATCAGCCTTTGTACAGATGAGCTTTGCTGGAACGCCTATTTTAAGAACAGCTACACTACTCAGCTTCAATCAATTAACAAATGAGTATTTGGAAGATGAGATCTTAACTCGGTCTTTCAGATTGGAAATTTTTAATCTGATTTTGATTAGCCATATTAGATCATTGCCTGTATCGGCTCCACCCAAAATCAGAGACTTTGACTCATCCTATGATCGTTGGATGGCTCTGGAAGAGCATTTTCAGGACAAAGTTCACATGAAAGCCCGAGTGGCGATAGGAAACTATCCCCTGATGGAAGCTAGGATTTTCAACTATAAATCACCATGGAAAAATAATTTAACGGAAGATTTCAACCAAACTGGAAAGCGACTACAGATTGGTAAGAATCAGTCTGTTGAATTAATGCTACATCAGGACTACTACCAAGGGGTAGAGGGTGATATTCTTGATTTGCATTGCAACTATGTTCTGTATCGTGATACTGAGTCAGAGGGGCTTTCTAGGAGTGTAAGCTCAAAGAGTATGGAGGTTTCAGAGTTTAAAACCACTGTCCTAAACAACACCTCTGTTTATTCAATTGACCTAAAAAACGATGGGGAAGAAATCATTTTTATTGATTTCTCTTCTGATCCATCTAGTGACGGTATTTCCCTTAAGTCCGGTGAATCCTTCTGTTTCAATGAAGAGGGAATACTTCTCCGCGAAATAAACCTTAAAACATATTGCTTACCCAAAAAAACATCTAGACTTGGAATCATTTATAAATATTAAATCTAAAAATGGCAGAAACAGCCCTCGGCTATCAAGACGGCCCGTCTATTTCTGAAGTCAAAGAAACTCTAAGAGAAGTTGCCTCACAAGATCCTCACTTAGATACCTTTGAGGAAAGATCAAGTCCTTACGATGAGGGAGACAAAGGGATAGAAGAAGTCCGTAGACAGAGAGAGCTGCAAGATCTAGAGATTGCAGTTGAAGAATTGGATATTGACGCTCAACAAACTTACTTTGATGAATACGATGGCTCTGCCGGGGGGCTGAGGAAAGATAGAGATATCAACAGGGGAATAGACAAGGGCAATCCTACTGAGTTCATGAGAGATGAAATAGAAGAAGGTCATTCTAGTGCTACTTTTGAGAGTTTCGAGGGATCTGAAGGAATGGATCTTTGGCCCGAAATCGAAGAAGCCATCAAGGATGGGGCTACCGCTGCCGAAGAGGAGAATAATTCCTCAGCACATAGAGAGACTCAGTTTGGAGAGGGTAGTACTACGGTTAATGGAAGGAAAGTAGATCGAAAAGGACTTAAAGACTGGCTTG
This sequence comes from Microcoleaceae cyanobacterium, assembly GCA_051652765.1. GTDB lineage: Bacteria > Cyanobacteriota > Cyanobacteriia > Cyanobacteriales > Microcoleaceae > JBHJGO01. Next base: position 41,742 of record JBOFUV010000116.1, read on the forward strand.
AATCAGTGGGGCCTAGCAAGTGGGGAATTGGAAAAAGCTATAGCCAGCTTGCTCACGAAACAAGGGTTAGAAGCAGTAAAGGTGGTGTAAGCATATCTACTGGAGGGTTTAGTAAACGAATAAAAGTAGGGGGGATCGTTAGGTATGACGATCTATACTTTCAACGCCCTTGGAGTTCGAGTAATCCATATGGGAGTCCGGCAAGTAATGACTATGCTCGCGCTTACTGTGAAGGGCTATCATCTGCAAGCTTTGGCGGTAGCAATGCGTCCGGATCTAAGAGGGCAGAAACTCGCAGGGAATCGGATAGCGGCATCAGCGGCGGAAGATGGCTAAGTCCTAGGGAACTAATTGATGATTTATTTTTTTTCCCTGAGGGTCATTATGGTTGCGGTTATGATATATGCCCTAAAAATACGACCCGAACATGGGTTGAACGAAACGGAGTTGTTGTTACTTCTACGCATCACAGAACCTACAAAGGTAGCCAGTCAGCAGTAATTGGTGGGTATGATCTAGATGGTGGCTTAATAGATGTTCCTCCAAGAATAATTATCGATGACTCTATGGAAAAGTCTTGCTGTCAGATGATTGCGCGAATTTACGATGTCATTAATCCGGATCAATATCCCGGAGAGATGCCATCTACCATGCTTAATGACGATCCCGATCCTAAAACAATTAATTCCCTCACTGACTTGCTGCTTCACAAATTTCGCTTATGGGACGAGGCAACGGGTCAGTATCCAGTGAAAATCAAAATTCCTGACGCGGATCGAACCCAGGAAGGGGAACAGAGCCTTGATCTAAAATTTCCTAATCAAGCCGAACTTTTGGCAGAAATTTACGGGTTAGTGATGAACCAGAGCGTAGACAATGACCTCTATGAAGATTATCTAGCCCGAATCATTACTGAGATAGGCTTAACTCGAATATCGGCACGACAGGCTTATGATGCCTTGAAAGAGATCTTAGACTGGCTAGGGGTTGACTGGGAAAAACGAGAAGGCAAGATGCAAATGACCTTTACGCCGGGGGAGGAGATGGCCGAAAAAGTACTGCAAAATTCAACCCAACCCTATCAGCAACCTCATATTAAAGAGGGAGAACAAAGTCTAAAGGAAATTCTCCAACAGCTTCTAAATGCTGCTGCAATTATCCGCTCCGTTCACTTCAGACCAGTAGACAGGAAGGGGGATGTTAAAGGGCAAATTATCAACAACCTCAAGCGAGGTATTGACTTGTATGACAAGCTCTCTAACATTGAAAGCAAGTCTGACGATGGTCAATCATGGGAAAAATTTAAGGAGATGGTTCAAGCCAATTTTTCGACACCTGGAGATACTCAGAAAAGTGATAATCCCCTAATCAAAGATTTCAAACCAGGAAGCGTCCCAGGCTCCAGTCCCAAACCCAAGTCCCAACCCTAAACATGAATTTGACAGATTAATACAACGAGACAAAGCGATCTCAATTTGACCCTAGCTTTTAATCCTAAAAAGTCTCTAGAGAGTAATTTCAAAATGGTTAGGGTTTAAATTCTAATAACCAGAGTTTAAATTTTAATAGTCAGAGTTTAAATTTTAATAGTTAGGGCTTAAATTCTAGTGGCTAGGATTTAAATTCTAAAATTGTCTTAAAAGGTCTCGCAAATTATCTAAAACTTCCCTAATCCCAAACCCAACCCCAAACCCAACCCCAAACCCAGATCATGAGCTTTGCTATTCTTGCTAAAAATTTGCCCTCAAGAAAGGTCAGGGCGGCAATCACCGGATCACCTGGCGGGGTGAGGATCTTTGCCAAGTCCGATGAACTGGCGGCGGCGGCCTCTGGTATTGGGGGATTTATCAGGTCTGCATTCAGGCGGCTGGTTGGGTTCATCTCTCAAGCCCTGAATTTGGCATTTCAAGCTATTCGGTTCTCGTTCACTAAGTTGTGGCAGTGGACAGTTAATACTGTTCAGTACTTGTGGACATTCAACTGGGACGTGTCCGATACAAGCATCGATGCTGAACTTCAGAGGATGTGGAATTCAACTGGAGGACTGCTAGGAGGGTTTGCCGGACAACTCGTTGGTTGGACTGCTTGCGGGTTCGCTCCAGGTGCTGTCATTGCTGTATTTAATGAACCCCTTGGACGTTACCTCATGGCGGAAGTTGGGCAAGAGGCAGTAGAGGAGCTGGCTGGATCACTTGCATCTATCATTCAAATCAGCGCTCAAAACCTTGCTAAGGCAACATTTCTGTGGACGTTTAAGTCAATCAGGAGTCTAATCAAGCGCGGGTTGAAGCCTCAAGGTATCGATCTAACGGGTTGGGGGAACGATGAAGAAAAGGACTGGAGTTTTGCGAGACAGCTACAAAAGAAGGTTGGAAGTATCCAAAATGAATGGTGGCAAGAATTCGTTGAAGAGTTCTTCGAGGAAGCGTTTGACAGTTGCCAAGAGGCAGGATATGCCCTGGCTGGAGCTGCCGATAGTTGGTATGCTCAACAGGAAGAATTGAAGCGTTCAGGGTTGTTAGGACAAAGTCGAACAATTGAGTTTTACCCAAACAAGGAAGTCAAGTCCGAACGTCTGATCCTCACGGGCCCCGAACAATTAGTTAAAGCCGGGGTAATTTCCGCTCTCAATACCAGGGAGCTGCTGGATAACCGACAAGCTGAGATGGTGAGCAGTCAGGTGGATTTGGATGTCATCACTCCATTAGAATCGGTTGGCTTGGAATTAAAGCTAGAATTCTACAACTTTCCCGAAACGCCTTATTTTACTAAAGACCGAAGGAAGGATGTAGTCAGAAGTCAATTAGTTGTCCCTAATGCAAACCGAGCCAAACTGGGCTGGAACGAATTTAAGGGATTGTTCTCAGGGCAAGTTTTCAGCAAGGGAATTTATAGTGGTCTAGCAGTTCTAGACAACGGTAAAAGATTGAAGTTGTACGCTTCAAGCGAACAAGAAGTTGAGCAAATGTTAGTCAAAATGGCTCAATTGACAACCGCTGAAATTATTTATCCATTGCACATTACCAAGCGAACAAAGTTTGAAGATACCGCTAAAAAGCCAGACATCAAACCTCAATACTTAGGCTACGTTCACATCGTCAACTGGCCTAAAATCACCAACTACCAAAAGAAGAAAGGAATTAGACCAACTGGCAAGTATGGCAAGGTTAGACTCCCGATGCAGGCAAAAGAAAAACCGAGCTGGTGGGATGAGGATTTAAGAAAAGCTCTGTCTACAGGTCTAGCCTAGAAAAGTTGCTGCACCTCTAGAGGCGCAGCAACTTTTGATAGCTTGCCAGAAACAAAAATTTTATTAATGATGAAAAAGTCCAGTTAA
>JBOFUV010000117.1:0-9254 GCA_051652765.1 Microcoleaceae cyanobacterium
TGCCTGAACCGTTATTTAGTTTGTCTACAGAAAGCCTGCTTTTTTCTCCCCAAGCCCTAGGGTCTTCTGTCCTTTATCCCACCCTATCCTTCATTCCAACTGAGCTGGCGATCGCTCCAACAGACCCCGTAGAATCTAACGCCTTAGAATCTGATCCAGAATACACACAAGATCCAGATTCCTCAAACCCAGATTCCCCAGATTCAGCGGGGTCACCAACTGAGGCCGAAGATGCTGAAGGCGGGATTCCGGTTATTCTTTCAGGGGATTCGGTAGAAGTGACTGCTGATCGGCAGGAATATGATCAACGGCGGCAGATCATCACCGCCACAGGAAATGTCATGGTTCGGTTTCGGCAAGCCCTGATTGATGCAGATCAGGCCCAGGTTAATTTGGTCACCCGTCAGGTTGTAGCCACAGGGAATGTTGCCCTGACCCGTGGCAGTCAAGTCGTGCGCGGCAGTCGCATAGAATACAACTTGGCCCAGAGTACAGGAACGGTTTTTGAGGCCAGTGGCAACGTGCTGACATCCTCTGCCGCAAAGGATTTTGCCCCCCCTGATCCTTTGAATTCAGGGATTGGGGATCTGCCTGCTGCCCCAATTAGTGATCGGATTACCGCCGCTCAACCGGTTCAGAGTGTAACTTCTGAGGAAGGCGCGGATGTGAATATTTCAGGACTGGCCTTGCCTGCAATTGAGGGCAATGTCAACCGTTTGCGATTTGAGGCTGATCGAATCGATATTGCTGCCGACGGCAGTTGGGAAGCAACGAATGTTCGGATTACAAATGATCCGTTTTCCCCACCTGAACTTGAATTGCGGGCAGACACTGCCAAGCTTAACCGTCTTTCCCCCCTTCAGGATGAGTTGGTGACAACGGGATCTCGGTTGGTGTTTGACCAAGGGTTTAGCTTGCCGTTGTTCCGCGATCGCACCGTGATTGATCGGCGACAGCGGGAACCTAGCCCAATCTCTATCGGCTATGACCTAGATAATTCAGGGGGATACTTTGTTCAGTGGAACCTCGCCCCAATTTTGCTCGGTTCCCTTGAACTGGATTTGGCCCCTCAGATCCTGGTTCAACGGGCCATTGAAGAGGGGAATAGTCCCCTGGATGAGCAGTTTTATGGGTTGCAGGCGAGTTTGTCCGGCCCCCTTGGCTCCCGAACTTCCCTAGAAAGTCAGCTCCGGATCAACGATTTTTCAAATTTTCCCAACCTAGATGAAGAAGCCTTTCGGGGGAGTGTGCGGCTGCGACAGCGGATTGGAGACTATACCTTAACGGGGGAATATAGCTATCGCGATCGCCTATTCAATGGGACTTTAGGGTTTCAGACGGTGCAAAGTAGCTTGGGAGCCGTTCTGACTTCACCCGTGTATAAACTGGGGGAGTCGGGGGCAGAATTCCGCTTTCAGACGGGGTATCAAAGGATCGAAGCGAGAACGGATCGATTGGACTTGTTGGAACCCAACCGAGACAATGACCGCATTGATCGCGATCGCTTTCAAGCTCTAGCCAGTCTGACCTATCCCGTGTTGCTCTGGCAGGGAGAACCCTTGCCTGCCACTCCCACCGAGGGCTTGAAGTATACTCCTAGACCTGTTATTCCCTTTGTGCGTCTCGTGTTTGTGGCTCAGGGGGTGACCAGTCTCTACAGCGAAGGTGATTCCCAATCCTTTTTGGTGGGTGGAGCAGGTGTCCAGGGACAACTCGGTCATTTTTCCCAAGATTTTCTGGATTACACTGGATTTACTCTGTTTTATACTCAAGTTGTCAAAGAGGGTGAATCTCCCTTTTTGTTTGACCGTCGGGTCGATGACCGGGTGCTCACCCTGGGATTAGTTCAACAAATTTATGGAGGATTCAGAGCAGGATTCGAATCATCTGTTAATTTAGATAGTGGCTTAGCACTGAACAACGAATTTACGTTAGAATACAGCCGCCGAACCTATGGTGTCTTATTACGAGTTAACCCTGTGCGTCGGGTCGGGAGCTTAAACCTCCGGATCAGTGACTTTAATTGGACAGGGAATCCAAGGTCGTTCTCAGATACAGAAGAGGAGTGAACGAATGTATGAATTCACGAGTTTATTCTTTCGTTAGTTGTGGTTGAATCTCCGAATAGTAATCCTACGCTTGCGGTGGCATTGTTAATCCACTACAGCTTTGATATGGGTAGTGATGCGAGCCCTGAACAAACGATTATCCGTTGGGCAAGGTACTATGATGCGGACTGGATCTACTTAGCAATTATTGAAGCGCTTTATCAGGGACGGTACAAAGTTTTTTCTGTAGAGCAGATCTTAAATTTCTGGCAACGCAGAGGTTATGTGACTTATCATTTCAATGCTGAGTTTGAACGCTTAGTTTGTAATCGAATGCCCAAGGATCTCCATGCTCGATTTCAAGCAACCCTGGGGCTGTATCGATTGAATCCATCTGCTTTGCCGTTAAGCTCTACTCTGAGTTCTGCCCTGAGTTTTCGTAGGCAACGTAAACAGTTTACTCTGCCGCCGAGCCCAGATCATGCTGCATTCAAGGCGAACGAAGCCGTTGATGCTCCGATTCCTGCCCCCCTTGCTTATCCAGATTTTATCCTCAAGCTGAGAACAATTATTGACAATAGTCAGCGGTTACTGCCTACCTCAGGTGAACTTTCTCCCAATTTACAGACAGTTACGATAGAACCGGAAACGTCTGAGATAGTCTCGCTGGATTCACCCAGTATCCTCGATCAGGCCGCTGTATCCCGAGTCCCTGAGGCGACCCTAAGTTCACTGACCTCAAACTCTGAGGCCGAAAAAGCCTCTGAGCCAAGTGGGGAATCATAGGAGTTTTTACATTTAATTGTGCCCACTACTGAGTTCACGAATTGATGCATCTACAATCGGTATTCAATCCAGGTGCGGTTCAATTATGATCAAGTTTGAGTAATCACAAAGGTTAAACAGGAGGAAACCATGACAGAAGCCATCCTGATTGAAAATGTGCCCATTGTGTTAAAAATGCGGCCTGTTGTTGAGATGACTGATGAGCAATTCTTTGAATTCTGCCAACTGAACCGCGACTATCGCATTGAACGCACTGCCACTGGAGAAATGATTATTATGTCCCCCACAGGTTCAGAAACTGGAAACCGCAATGCTAAGCTGACACAGCAATTGGGTAACTGGACAGACAAAGATGCCACAGGGATAGACTTTGATTCTTCCTCCGGGTTCAGACTCCCTAACGGAGCAGATCGTTCTCCTGATGCAGCTTGGATGACTTTAGAGAAATGGAATAAAGTTCCCCGCAATCAACAAATGAAATTTGCTCCAGTTTGTCCTGATTTTGTAGTAGAAGTTCTCTCTCCAAGTGATACGTTGAAACCCATTCAAGATAAGCTTCAGGAATATATAAAGAATGGAGCATCTCTTGGCTGGTTAATTGACCGCAAAAACCGCAACGTTTACATCTACCAGCCCCAAGCAGAGGTTAAATGCCTGGAAAACCCTGCAACGGTTAGCGGCGAGCCAGTTCTGCCGGGGTTTGTTTTGCAGATGGAAAAAATTTGGTAATTGATGACCTTTGATCTCGCAGATTTTCCCTTGACAACTCCGATACCATCTGACAACCTTATTCTCAACGAATTCAAGGTTGCAGCGATGATTCTTCAAAACACCAGACAGTTCAGGTTAGTGCTGTCAGTTCTGTCTGTCATTCTTCTCCCCGCACCGCTGAACGCGCAGCCAATCGTTCCAGCAAGGGATGGCACCGGAACGATTGTTACCCCTCAGGATCATCAGTTTGACATTACCGGGGGTCAACTCTCTGGCGATCGCACCAATCTATTTCACAGTTTTGAACGGTTAGGGCTATCAGAAGGGCAAATTCTCAACTTTTTGTCTTCTCCAGAAATCCAGAATATTTTAGGCAGAGTAACCGGGGGTGAAGCTTCTTTTATTGATGGCTTAATTCAAGTGACTGGAGGCAATTCCAACCTATTTTTGATGAATCCAGCCGGGATTGTGTTCGGTCAAAATGCTAGTTTAAATGTTCCTGCTGCATTCACCGTTACCACTGCGACAGGAATTGGATTTGATTCGGGAAACTGGTTTCATGCGATTCAGAATAATACCTGGAGTGACCTAATTGGAGAGCCCAATCAATTTTTATTTGAGACTCAAAATCCCGGCAGTATTGTCAATTTTGGCAATCTTGCAGTTTCTCCAGGAGAAAGTTTAACACTACTTGCAGGAAGCGTTTTAAATACAGGGACGTTGACAGCTCCCGGAGGTCGAATAACGGTTGCATCAGTCCCCGGAGCAGGACGAGTTCGGATTGGTCAGATCGGGCATTTATTAAGTTTAGACCTTTTACCGTTAGAAAGTTCTCAAGATACTTTCAATCCCCTCTCACTTCCAGAATTACTAACCGGAGGAAATATTAAGGTTGCGACAACAGTGCAAGTCACTGAAGCTGGAGAAATTATTCTGACTGAAAGTGGGCAAACTGTTCCAGGTCAACCTGGAATAACCGTTATTTTAGGTTCTTTAAATGCAGTAGGAACATCTGAAACCAGTCTTGAAACCCTGGGCAAGGGCGGAGAAATTAATCTGATTGGCGATCGCCTGTTCATTGCCAATGCCGAGATTAATGCTAGTGGTCTAAATGGCGGAGGAACTATTCGAATCGGTGGAGAATATAAAGGGTTAGGACTTCTGCCCAATGCATCCCAAACATTGATTGATCAGACCACTTCTATTCAGGCCAACGGGTTACAAAGTGGCGATGGTGGCCGCGTAATTATCTGGTCAGAAGAGTATACTCAGGTTGACGGAAAAATTAGCGTTCAAGGGGGATTAAATACTGGCAATGGCGGCTTTGTTGAAACCAGTAGCCGAGGTGAGTTGGCAGTTACTCAAGCTCCCGATCTATTTGCCCCCAACGGAGTTGGGGGAACCTGGCTCATTGACCCCATTGATATTACAATTGTTGAAGAAGATGTTCCTGATCAAACTGGTTCGACGTTTATTTCTGTTGATGAAATTGAGGCGGGTTTGGCTACAGGCAATGTCACCCTGGAAACCGGCACTGATCCAAACATTCCTGGTATTGGAGATATTACATTTAATGCCTCAATCAGCCTGAATAGTCCATCAGAACAAGGCGAGCCAACAAATTTGACCTTGAATGCAGCTAACAATATTAACTTTCAAAATCGGAGCATTATTAATAATGTTCCGGAGATTGGAGATTTGAATGTTGATTTCAATGCAGACATTGATGGCGATGGACTTGGTATTATTAATATTAATAATTCAACTATTGATACAGGCGGCGGAAGCTTTACTGCCAGTGGCAATGGAATTATCATTAATCAAGGTTCTTCTATTGCAACCGGAATAGGATCAGTTAACTTAGTCGTTAATCCGGGAATTGCTGCAACAACAGGGCTTGAGATTCGAGACAGTCAAATCATTTCAACCGATGGAGACATCAATCTGACTGGTATTAGCAATGGGACTACAGGGAGTAGCGATGGTATTATTGTGCGGAGTTCTCGCATTGAGTCAACGGGTGCAGGCAATATCAATTTAAGTGGAATCGGTGGATTTGGTCAAAGTAATAGTGATGGGATTTCCTTATTCAACAATGCAGTTATTCAGTCTAATAGTGGAACGATTCAACTCACTGGAACGGCTCGAGGGGTTGAAGATAGTGCTGGCATTACGATTTCAGGTGCAACACTTGGAACCAGTGGCGGCGATATTCAATTGAGTGGAACCAGCCAAGGCGGAGGACGGGACAACGATGGGATTTTACTGGGTGTGACCAGTGGGGCAAAGGTCTCTGGCTCAGGAAATATCCTGTTTACAGGAATCAGCGGGACGAGCGAGGGGAGCGACGGAGTCCGGTTGGACGGGACTGAGGTTCAGTCCTTTGAAGGTGACATTGAGTTTATCGGAACTGGTAATGGGATTGCCAGGGGTCAGGGAGTCATTATTGGAGACAGTTTAGTTGAATCGACGGGCAATGGCAGCATAACGGTAACAGGAGTCAATACAGGATCTGGAGAACGGAATCGAGGCACTGTGATTCAGGGAGAATCGACGATTAGCACTGTAGCCGGGAGTGGAACTATCCAACTGTCAGGGACAGGCGGCACTGGAGATGGCAGTGTTGGGTTTGCAATTTTCAGTAATGATCCAGCCCTTGACCCGGCAATAATTCGGTCTGGGACTGGGGTGGTAGATATCACGGGAACGACTAACAACGATATCAACTCTCCCTCAATATTTTTTGGGGAAACCGCGCTTGTGGGATCAAACGGTGGAGCCTTTAATTTAAGCGGCGATCGCGAGATCAGAGTCAGAAGCCTGAGTACCAATGGCGGTGCAGTTAATATTACTAGCACTTCTGGGAGTATTGATGCGAGTGGCAGTTTACTCGATACTAGTTCTACCACTGGAAACGGAGGCAGCGTCACCCTGCAAGCCTTTGAAGATATTGAGGCAGGGGAAATCCGCACCCAAACCTTGCAAACTTCAAACAATGCTGTCGGTGGAATGGTAACGTTCAATGCAGGTAATAGCATCACCCTGACCGAAGATCTGGATCTCTCAGTTGATGGGGGAACCAGTGGAAACTTAATCTTCAACGGCAACTTGCGGCTCGATCAACCTGAGAGAACCCTGACTACTACTGGAAATATTCTCTTCAACGGTTTAGTCAATGGTTCTAGCTCGAATGTTGGGACTCATGATCTAGTTCTCAATGCGGGAACAGGGGAGATCCAGTTCAACCAGGCTGTTGGGAGTATTACATCCCTAGGGGATCTGACGATTAACAGTTCAGGCACAACCACGTTCAACAGCACCGTGAATGCGGCCAGTCTGTTGACCAACGGAGGGGGAACCACTCAACTTAGCCAGGATGTCACTACTTCAGGCCCATCAGGACAACAGTACGGCAATTCCGTGAATTTGCTGGGCAGCATAACCTTAACGGCGGATGAGATTGACTTTGCAGGTACCGTTAGTGGCACTGGACAGGAACTGACTTTACAACCGTTTACAGCCAATCAAACCATTCTCTTAGGAAGCGACAGCAATTCCAACCCCAATGCCTTAGAAATCACCCAGACTGAGCTGAACTTGATCTCTCCAGACTTAAATCTCTTGATCATCGGTACGGAACAACTCAGCAATACCATGGATTTGTTTGGAGACACCACGTTCAGAACTCCTGTTGTTTTGCAGGCCCAGTCCTTCAACGCCTCAGACTTTACCCTCGCAGGCACAGACAACGCCACCATCACCCTAACTGCGGCTGAAGATTTAACAGCGGGAAACATTACCAATCCGGGTCGCGATATTCGCCTTACCAGTCTCAACGGCCCGATTGATACTCGTTCAGGAACGCTAGACACGAGTTCCCCAGAGACAGACGGGGGCAACATTTTCCTGGATGCTGCTGGAGAAATTTTTGTCGGAGCAGTGAATACCAGTACTCAGTCTTTATCCCCAACGGATCAAGCCGGAACCCTGAATTTTACAGGAACTGATGTTACGTTAGCAGGAAACATTGACCTCTCAGCAACAACGGGTCGGGGGAACTCTGTCAGCTTTACCGTTCCCGTCCAAATCGACAATGAGATCACGATCAACACGGCTGGTGCTGCTGACAGTGGAAATATCACCTTCGACAATTTTATCAACAGTTCAGGCAACTCTGGTCAAGATGGCCCTAGCCTGACTCTGGATGCTGGGACAGGAACCGTAAGCTTCTCATCTGTAGGAGCGATCGCGCCCCTTTCCAGTCTTCAGGTTCAGACGGCTGGAACCACGACGTTGACTGGAGACATTACCGTTACCGATACCATTGACTTCTCAGCAGCCACAAGCGGAACGGATCTGAATCCTGAATTCAGCGATGCCCTCACGCTTACAGCTCAAAATAATGGCAACATCCTCTTCAACAATAGTCCCATCCGTGGAACCAACACCCAGTTGACTTTAAATGCTGGGACAGTTGCCCTCGATCAAGTTGGGGCAGAGGGTGCGGAGTTGGCGGGGATCACCCTACAAGTCGGGATAGCCAATCTCTTTGACAACTTATTTTCCAGGGATGGATTGGATTTTTCTCCAGTGTCCCAGGTGAATATTTTAGGCGATCGCGTCATCTTATCCACCGCCAGCACGAACGGTGCGATTCTTCTCCCGTCGGATGTTGAGGGGTCGGGACTGTTAACCCTCAAGGCTGGGTCAGGAGACATCACCCTTGGAACCGTCGGCAACGATTTACCCTTAGCTGGTTTGGAAATTGACGGAGGGAAGGTGACTGGAGAGGGCTCCATCACCGTTGGTGTCGGTGGAGTGGTGATTGAGGCCACCGGGGAGGTGAATCTCAACCGTTCCCTCGTTACGGAAGGAACCGTCAACCTCAGTGCTCTGCAAAACTTGACGACGGCTGACATTACGGCGGCCAACATTATCCTCGATACTCAACAGAACTTAACTACGGGTAATCTCAGTACAGCCTCCCCTAATCCCACCATAGAGGAACCGGAAGCTGGGGGGTTTGTCGTTCTTAAAGCCTTAGCGGGGGAAATCACCACAGGCAATATCAATTCGACCGGAACAACTGGAGGAAACGTTACCCTGCAAGCGTTAACGGCCATTCAATCTGGACAAATTAACACTAGTGGCAGCTTGGGAAGTGGTGGCAACGTTCTGCTCGACCCGACTGGTGACGTTGAAGTCGGTTGGATTCGGGCTGAAGGCGGGACTGAAGGCACTGGGGGAACTGTTGAGATCGTATCCACGGGGGGATTCTTCCGAGCCACAGAAACTTTTCCAACCCCATTTTCCCCAGATGAACCCGCGAGCATTTCTACCGCAAGTCCTAATGGCGGGGGAACTATTACCATTCGCCATGCTGGAGGAGAACAAGGTTCTCCAGTTGCGCCGTTTGAAGTGGGAAATCCAACGGAGAATGGCACTGAAGGAATTCTGACGACAGGAGAGTTTGTAACAGAGGCTCCCAGCAGTTGGCCCCAATCAGCAACCTTGGGAAATATCATTTTCCAAACCGATGATTCCCTAACCCCAACTCCCAACCCAACCCCCACTCCTGAACCTACACCAACGCCTACACCAACTCCCAACCCAACCCCCACTCCTGAACCTACACCAACGCCTACACCAACTCCCAACCCAACCCCCACTCCTGAACCTACACCAATGCCTACACCAACTCCCAACCCA
>JBOFUV010000118.1:0-66797 GCA_051652765.1 Microcoleaceae cyanobacterium
GCGAATTCTAGATTCTGGTCTCGATGCTAGCAGCTTAAGGTTTGAGTTTCGCAGGTTCAATCTAATTTAAGGTTTATTGCTCAGTTAAAGTAGTCTTACTTGTGTTTATAGTTGTTGATTTTCCTTGAACTTCATAACAGCTAATGCGTCTTTGAAAATTTTGATAATTTGCAATGGAAGTATTCAGAGGATTAAGAATATTTTTCCGAATCTCTCGACTAATTGAATATTTTCTATCTTGATGTTGAAAGGGAGAAGTCAAATCAACAAAGGCCGTAATTGCTTCGTAAACTATTTTAAGATCATACAGAGACTCTGAATACGTAATTTGTACTGCCAAATCACGCAATTCATGGCAGATAATTTTAGCTTCTTCCTCAGAGAGATTATGATCTTTATAGTAGCGACTTAAAATTTCAGCAAGATATTGAGCATGTTTTGCAGTATCTTGTATTGCATGTTGTGCTTTTTCTATAGGAGCCAGAAACTTGTCCAACAAAATTTGATAGACATATTGATCTCTCAAATTTGAGTCAGAAATAATTTCTAACTCTTTCATTTTCTCTTCATGCTTATACTTTTGTTTTTGAGCAGATTTCTCAACTAACCGACCAAAAACACCCAACCCCAGACTCATAATTGATCCTGCACTATAAAACATAGCCATTCAAGCCCTACAAGGTTTACCGTTTTTAGCCTACAAGTTTCTGCTCTTTTGTTCAGCTTAAACTTTGCTCTAGACAATGTCAATATGTTAGTCATCTAAGCAATTGATTTTCGGTAATGCTCTACCTTGTCCATGATGAAGAATATTTGTCTCTACTCAGCTTTTTCACTTACTCTTTGAACACTTTCAATCAGTTGTAAATTGGATCTGAGCCATTCATTCACTAAAGACTGAATTCGGCAGACTCCTGAATCATGAAAATTCGGAAGTTCGTGTTGCTGCGGGAGAAGCGCTACAGAAGATAGGATTACAGCTTGATTTTCAACGATTCTACTGATTTTGAATACAGCCCACATCAACCGCGATCAAGAGGCAAAATATCGCTCCACTATCAGAATTTAAAGCCGGTCAATTCTATTAAATCTTTCTCCCCAATCGAGAGATAGACTTTTAAACGTGCTTTTTTAATAACACCTTAAAAGTGTTGTACATGTCTTGGGCAAGCTTCCTCGGATTCCATAACGGCGCAAGTTGCTGGGGTTGTTTTGACTGAATTAAATGTTCTCGAATTTGCTCCCTTAACTCCCGATTCTGACCCAGTTGAACCCCAAGTTCAATGTACTCATCCCAACTCCAAGCCACACCGAAATCTAAATGTGCAGCCTTCAAAAAAGCATAGCCCATGCGGGAGAGATACTGTCCGCCTGAGCGCGTTAACACGGGTAAGTTTGCCCAAAGTGCCTCCAGGTTATGAGTCCCACCATTATAGGGATAGGAATCTAAAAGAACATCAGCAACCCCATAAATGGCTCGGTGCTCTTCTTCAGTTTTTGTTAATCCAATAAACAAAACTCGGTTAATATCAACGTCCAATGTTTTACAGGCCTGAGTGTACATTTCTTGAATCACGGCGTGATCTCCTTGACCTTTGCGGAGCAGGATGGCATCCGGCATAAACTTCAAGATTTTAACCTGGGCTGCCACCATGTCAAAGTTTGTTTTTCGACCCGGAGCAACACATAAATACACCATTTGATCGATCCCAATTCCAAGCTGTTGTCGGGCTCGATTGCGTTCCACTGTAATAGCCGGGAAACCATCAATGGCCACTGACGTTTCTGGTAGGCGAATCAGTTGTTCAAGATAGAAATCATCCATACCAAACGGATGACTATGTTCGTCACAGAGAAAGTAATGTTGATTGGATAAATAAGGAGCATCAAATCCGAGCCAAGTTGCACAAATTGGAGCAGGGGAATAGTGCAAAACCTGAGCATTTACAGGAACCGTAATTGAGTCCAAATCCAGCAGAATATCAATTTGATCCTGAACAACTTCTTGAGCAATTTCTTCTGGGGACGCAAACCCATTGGGATAGGCTTTTGGCCAGTAAAACTTACTCACCGTCTGTTCAAAACTTTGGGTTAATTGATCTGAATTCAACCGCCCTGTAACATACAGGTGAACATGAGGCGTAATCTGAGATAGTTCCCGAATCAATGCTTGACTGCACCACCCTACAGAATGTCGTCGAAAATGTTTAGATAGAAAACCAATTCTCAGAGGCTGAGTGCTCAACTTCTCCTGCCGATTGACCCGAATTTCTACCTGAATTTCTAATGGTTTAATTCGACGTTTTTTGTAATAAGTTTCCGCAATTAGTCGATAAAATTGAGCATTCTTTTCGAGATCGTCGCGAAGATGAGACAGGGTAAATAATAGGATTTCATAGAGAATATTAATCTCTGTCACCGATAGATTTTTGAGTTGAGAATAGCAGATTGCTTCAAGTTCTAAAAGCTTTTCCAGAGCAGCCTCACAAGACCCTGATTGAGTATAGGCAAAAACATAGGCAATTCTGGATAATACTGGAGCAAGATTGCCACAACTTTGACAGTACCGATCTGTTGCTTCCCTGGCCTTTGCTAAACGAGTAGAATGGCTCAGCAAATCACATAGTTGCTGATGGGCTTCAAGATAATCTGGCTTTAACTCAACTGCTTTTTCTAAGTGGATAACGGCTTTGTGAGGATGATCTTGCTTTTGAATGTGAGCTAAACGGCAATGTACTTCTGGCCAATCAGGTCGAAACTGCAAGGCATATTCAAAGCTTTTAATTGCCTTCTCAACTTGGCCTATTGTAGAGTAAATATTAGCAATATTGTTGTAGGTTTCTGAGGAATTGGGTTGTAACTTAATTAACCGTTGATACTGAACAATTGCGTCTTGATATCGCCCAAGTTTAACTAGGGTATAGCCAAAATGAAGGTACAACTCTGACAAATCGGACTTGATTTCAATCGCTTTTTCAAAATAAGGAATGGCTTCTGTGTGACGGCCTTGCTGCGATCGCACACACCCAATATTGGCATAAGCTTCTACCCAATCTGGTTTCAAAGCAATTGCTCGTTGGTAGCTTTGTATGGCTTCTTCCCACTTGCCACGCCGAGCCAAAGCATTGCCAAATTCAAAATTAAATCGGGGTTCTACCAAGTCAGGCTGAAATTCTAACGCTTTTTGCCAACAGGCAATCGCGGCTTCTTCTTGCTTTAACTGTTGAAAAACTTTACCCAAATTCCAATGGGCAGCAGCTAGATTGGGACACAATTCAATTGCTTTTTGATAGCAATCAATTGCGAGCTGAGTTTGTGCTTGCCTCGTATAAAGCGTACCCAGATTTGTATATACTTCAGGTAGGTTAGCTTGTAATTTTAAAGCCTGTTGATAAGCGTGAATTGCCTCCTTCGTTTTTCCTTGACAGGTATAGGCATTACCTAAATTAATATAGGCCAAAAACTGATGGGGCTGAAGCTTTAAAATCTGGGAACAGAGATGAACCACTTGCTCAAAGTTTTTCTGCCTAAAACTCTCTTCGACTTGTTGCTGATAACTCTGAACTCCGGCATCACTATCAAAGCTGACTAAACCTTGAGGCTGATCAACTAGAAATTCTTCAAGTTCTTCAATTAATAGATGTTCGGTAGTTGTGTCATTCCAGGAACTATCCTGCCGATCAATTTGTCCAGATAGCTCAATTCCTCCCTCCTCAAACTGCTCACTTCTCTCTGCACAATCTGAAGAGAAGTTTAATTCAGTTAAGCTTGATATAGGCAAGTTTAATTCAGGTGGGTTTTGAATAAAGCTTGCTTGATTTTGAGATTGACTAAGTTCCGTTAATTTGGCATGAGCAATTTGATGATCAGGTTCTAAAGTCAAGACGGTTTGATAACAGTTGATTGCCTCTTCAGTTCTTCCTCGATCTTGTAAATTTTGGCCAAGTTTAAGATAAAACAAAGCTTGGTCAGGCTGTAACTGAATGGCTCTGTTGTAACAGAATTCTGCCTCGTCAACCCGGTCTAATTGAGTCAAGGTATTGCCTAACATCCAATGAATAGAGGCTTGCTTGGGTTGAAGTTTTAGTGCGGCTTTATAACTACTAATTGCCTCTTCCCAACGACTTTTTTGATAATACATGCTGCCCAGGTTGGCATGAGCCTCGGCAAAATTTGACTGAACTTCAAGGGCTTGAGAATAGGCCCAAATAGCCAACTCGATTTGATGGGTGGCCTGTAACGCATTGCCAATCGTTAAGTAAATTGAGGCAAAATCTGGCTGCAGATTAATTGCGGCCTGCACAGTGAGAATGCTTTCCTGGACTTGCCCATTGAGAACATAAGCTTTTGCCAGTTGCCGATAGGCTTCTAAGTCATTTGGATCAGTAGTTAGCCTATTTTGATAGTGAATAATTTCTGTGTCGAATTGATTCAATTTTTGATACTGAACTTCCATCTTTCAATGTCCTGAAAGGCTAGCGATTACCAATTGGCTAGGACTCATCCCTAAATGTATTTGTTCTCAAAAAAAGTTTTGTTTTTACTGAACTGCAATCAAATTATAGTACCATGACTGCTGGAGCCAAATAATAGGGTATTGGCGGTAGTGATTTGCCTGGGTTCAAGCGTCTAAAATAAAAGTTTAAATTTGAGGAGTAGAGCATGAGTGTGGAACAAGATCCCGTAAAATTGATGAAGCAACTAGTGGGAAAAGCTGCGGCTGAGCGCGTTCAATCGGGTTCTATTGTAGGGCTAGGAACTGGATCAACAACAACCTATGCCATCCAATTTTTGGGAGAACGACTGCAACGCGGTGAAATTAGCGACATCAAAGGCGTGCCAACTTCTTTTGACGCTTCGCTACTGGCCAAAAAGTATAGTATTCCCCTGACCACTTTAGATGATGTGGATCATATTGATATTGCCATTGACGGAGCCGATGAGGTTGATCCGCATAAAAACTTGATCAAGGGCGGTGGGGCAGCCCATACACGGGAAAAGCTGGTGGATGCTTTGGCAGAGCAATTTATTGTGGTGGTGGATAGCTCTAAGTTGGTTGATCGGTTGGGATCAACCTTCTTGCTGCCTGTGGAAGTGCTACCCATTGCCATTACTCCAGTCATGCGTGCCATTGAGAAATTGGGAGGTCAGCCCACCCTACGAATGGGCGTGAGAAAAGTAGGCCCAGTGATTACTGATCAGGGGAATATGGTGGTTGATGTTAAGTTTGACTCCATTGACAATCCTGCCGAATTGGAGAAAACCTTAAACAATATTCCAGGTGTCTTAGAAAATGGTTTATTTGTTGGAGTTGCTACTCTAATTTTAGTGGGAGAAATCAATAACGGACAGCCTAATGTGCGCGAGATTTCCTAGTTAGAACTAATCTCTAGAACTATAGCGATCCTCAGTCAATCATGAGAAAACCATAGAGGGGTTTGGGGACTTCCTCCTCAAGGAGGGGTGCTGCTCCTCCACCCCCATCTCACAAATTATTTAGCACTGCTATAGTTTCAGGTGGGCAATGTCTACCCAAATGGTTTATGGTTTCGCATCTTGACTAGGATTCAGTTAAACACATAGGTTAAGCTACCATGCATTACAGAAGATTTGGCCGAACAGAACTGCCGATGCCCGTCTTCTCCTGTGGTGGAATGCGCTATCAATATAAGTGGCAAGATGTTCCAGCAGATCAAATTCCCTCGGAGAATCAAAGTAACTTAGAGGCCACAATCTTGCGATCACTTGAATGCGGCATTTACCATATTGAAACAGCACGAGGGTATGGATCATCTGAAATGCAACTGGGAAAGATCCTGCCTAAATTACCCAGGGAAAAACTGATCATTCAAACCAAAGTTTCTCCTAAACCTGATCCCCTAGAATTCAAGCAAAAATTCAATCAATCCTTAGCATTCCTTCAGTTAGATTACATTGATTTATTCTCAATACATGGGATTAATACCCCAGAGTTACTCAATCATTGTATTCGTCCAGGGGGATGTTTAGAGGTTGCTAGAAAGCTCCAAGCTGAGGGCAAAATCCGCTTCATTGGATTCTCTACTCATGGCCCAACAGAAGTGATTGTTCAAGCAATTGAAACCAATGAATTTGATTATCTGAATTTGCATTGGTACTACATCAATCAAAATAATTGGCCTGCAATTGAAGCTGCAAATCAGCATGATATGGGAGTATTTATTATTAGTCCTTCTGACAAAGGAGGGAAGTTATATGATCCTCCAGAAAAATTAATTAAACTATGTTCTCCTCTCAGTCCAATTGTTTTTAATAATCTGTTCTGTCTGAGTCATCCTCAAGTTCATACGTTGAGTGTGGGGGCCGCTAAACCCTCTGATTTTGATGAACATTTAAAAACTCTGGAATGGCTCGACCGCTACGACGAAATCCTGCCGCCAATTTTAGATCGATTGGAACAGGAAGCGATCGCTTGTTTAGGACAGGAATGGCATCGAAACTGGTCAAAGGGGTTGCCTGCGATTGAGAAAACACCCGGAAATATCAACATTCCTGTGATTCTCTGGCTGCGAAATTTAGTGCTCGCTTACGATATGGTTGAGTACGGCAAAATGCGCTATAACTTATTGGGAAATGGAGGACATTGGTTCCCTGGAAAGAATGCAGAAGCGGTTGAACAATTAGATTTAAGTCACTGTTTAGCCGATAGTCCCTATGCTCAAAAAATCCCAACACTGCTTCAAGACGCGCATCAACTTTTAGGGGAAAAAACGGTTCGGCGACTGTCCGAAAGTTAGGAGTTTAATGCGTTGAACCCGGCAATGGCTCACCCAGTTGACTCAGGTTCAACGCATGACCTCCTGTCACTAGATAAACCGTGTCGGCGATCGCCCCAATTTGACGAGTCAGGGTTCCCAGGCGATCGCGAAAGGTTCTTCCCAGGGGATACGCTGGGATAATTCCCCACCCCGTTTCTTCAGCAACAAAAATCACAACGCCAGAGCATTGAGCCAAGCTGTACAGGAGGCTTGTTAAAGTTTCTTCCCATTCTGAGCTCTCTTGATCAAGTATGTTAGCCAACCAAGTTCCGAGGGAATCGATCAACAGACAGGTGTCAGGCCGGGAGTAAAGTTGTAACGTTTTAATTAAGTCAGTGGGAACTTCCAGGGTTTGCCAGTGTTCGGGGCGGCGCTGTTGGTGCTGTTGGATGCGAATCTGCCAGTCCTGATCCGTCGGGTCAAGGGTTGAAGTGGCGATGTAGATGACGGGCTTACCCGATTTTTGAGCGAGCGCTTCTGCCCATTCACTTTTCCCAGAACGGGCAGGGCCGGTAACGAGAATAAGATTTCGGGCTAGGGCTGAGTGATCTGAGGAATTAAACATGAATCATCAATCATTCGTTCCTTATATTGGCTCCGTGGTGAGGATCTGGGCTGAAAGTTGGAAATTTTGTGAGAACTTTGTAAGCACGTAAAAACTTCGTAGAAACTTTGCAGCTCTGTAAGCTCCCAACCTGATCCAGAGTTCGCTAGACTGAGGGAGGTCTATTGTGAACTAAGCTTCAACCCTTTGATTTTTCTTCAACCTTTTTTTAACCCCTGTTTCTTGTGATGTCAACCCAGCCCTACAGTGAAGATATTGATATTGCTCCGTTGATTGATCATACTTTCCTCAACCAATCTGCCACCCCGGAACAGATTGAACAGTGTTGCCAAGAGGCCGATCGCTATCACTTTGCTAGCGTTTGTGTTTACCCCTGCTACGTGCAGCAGGCAGCGGATCTACTCCATGGCAAAAAGCCGAAAGTTTGCACGGTGATTGGATTCCCCACTGGAGCTACAACTGCGGCAGTAAAACTGTATGAAAGCTTGGAAGCCGTGGAGCTGGGAGCAACGGAACTGGATGTTGTGATTAACTTGGGTTGGTTGAAAGCAGGAAAAATTGATGAGATGTACCAGGAAATTGCGGCAATTTGTCAAGAAACCAATCAAACAGTAAAGGCAATTCTGGAAACTGCGGTGCTGACTAATGCCGAAAAAAAAATTGCCGCAGAAGCCTTACTGGATGCGGGGGTCACCTTTCTCAAAACAAGTACGGGGTGGTACGGAGGAGCAACGGTTGAGGATGTACGATTCCTAAGGGAAGTGACGGAGGCACAGGTGGGGATCAAGGCTTCAGGCGGAATTCGCTCCCATGAGCAAGCAGTAGACCTTATATTGGCAGGAGCAACCCGTCTAGGAACTTCCCAGGGAGTTGAGTTACTCCAGCAACGCAATGCTGATCACTGAACCGAACCAACCCAATCGTGGGTTACTCAACGCGGGTTACTCAAGGTGAGTCAAATAACGTCAGTTAAACAATATGAGTCAGACCTACAGCGCGACTGGAATCAACTTAAAAGGCATTCCCCTGGGAGAATCAGATCGATTGCTGACGATCCTAACGCGAGAATACGGAATTGTTCGAGCGGTTGCACCAGGAGCCCGCAAGACCCGATCCCAACTGGGGGGGAGGGCGGATTTGTTTGTCGTGAACCATTTGCTACTAATGCGGGGGCGATCGCTCCACAAAATCTCCCAAGCTGAAACTCTCAAGTCCTACAGTGGACTGAGTCGAAATTTAGGCAAACTTGCAGCGGGTCAGTACTTGACTGAACTGGTTTTAACTCAGGCATTGAGTGACCAACCCCAAGAAGAGCTGTTTCTACTACTGAACAACCATCTAAATCGGCTTGAGGGGCTACCGAACCCACCGGGCAGCGAAACCTGTTGTTCTATACTAACGTGTTTGGCCCATGGCACCTTTCACTTGTTGGCCCTGGCTGGACTGGCCCCTCAGGTTCATCTCTGTTGCCTGACTCAACGCCCAATTTTGCCAGATGTTCAGGATGCCTATTGGCAAATCGGGTTCAGCATCAACGCTGGAGGCATAGTTAGCTCCTTCTCATCTCACTCTGGGCAATCTCAGAATTTGGCCCTAGAATCCGGCGATTCCTATGGCTCGAATGCGGCCTATCAACCGGAGATTAAAATCAGTACTCGATTGAGCGGGGCCCAAGTTGCCTTACTGCAACAGTTGACCTATCCTGAACTAACAGAAGCACTGCAATCGGGGTGTTCCCTGGGCGTTCAGCGCCTAAATCTTCCTGCCCCTCCAGCCTTATCAGATTGGATGCTGATTGAACGTCTGCTCAGGCAATATGCTGAATATCATCTAGGACGGGGAATTCGATCCGCATTGCTGGTTGATTCCTACGTTCAGCAGTCCCAGTTCGCCAGACCTTAGCAGCCGATTGTTCACAGTCATACAGAATTTTTTTTTTCGATTCTATTTCCTCTTTTCCTCTATCATGCTATGCTTAAGAAAGAATTATTTTCGGTTGTATAACTTGCTATATCAATGTTTCTCCGGATCTATAGTTCTCTACATTCTTGGATTCTGGAGCTAGTTTATGTCTATTTTTGTTGGAAATCTGTCCTTTGATGTTACATCAGACGACCTGACGAGTGCGTTTTCGGAATATGGCACTGTAAAAAGTGCTCATTTGCCGACAGATCGGGAAACGGGACGGATGAGAGGTTTTGCTTTTGTTGAAATGGCAACAGAGGCAGAAGAGGAAGCTGCGATCGCTGCGCTTGACGGCGCTGAGTGGATGGGGCGTGATCTCAAGGTGAACAAGGCCAAGCCCCGCGAGGAGAGAGGATATTCCTCCAGAGGGAGATAGTTTTTCTTTCTGACGTTGTCTAACTCTAAGCTTAGATTTTTCTGAGGAGATTGAGCAGCCCAATACAGTCACTTTAACAGTGAACTGGCTTGGGCCGCGTCTCCGTTTTTTCCTGAGTATCAATTGCTCAGCACTGAAAGTATTGCAAACCGCTAAGGAACTTAATGAACACTAAAGAACTTCTAAGTCGCTACATGGCTGGCCAACGAGACTTTAGAAATCTAAACTTGATGGCAGCAAATTTACGGAATGTGAATTTAAGCGGAGCCAATTTGAGTGGAACCAACTTAACCAAGGCAAACTTAGCTGGAACCAATCTAAGTTGTTCCAATTTGAAAGATGCAGTCCTAACTGGAGCAAACTTAACAAAAACCAATTTGACTCAAGCCGATTTAACTAATGTAGACTTGAGTGGTGTAAATCTAGAGAATGCTAGTACCCGGGGCGCAATTCTCTCTCATTAGTGAACGTCTTGTCTCTGATTGATTGGCCATATCTACAGATTTTTGGGTCAGAAGCAAATCGTGGTTTGATTCCCCATAGTCCGAATTACTTCTTGAAGCCTAATTCCCTCAACCCAGCGGGAAGGCAAAGCAGAGCAGAAAGCATTGAGAGCAGAAGAATCTCAGACCGTTTTGCTCGGCTCCCCTAAGAAGACTATTCAGTTCAGAAAATATTAGTGAAACCCCTGTTTGATCTATCTTTCTCATCCTACGGAAAACGCAAGTATTACATTCCAGGCCCCTTGTCCGATGAGAGAAGCAAGCGAAAGTGCCTGTATTCAGGGCCGCAATATGCCCACTTCTGACGTTGATAGCTGAGGCTGTCTCTTTCATTCTTGTCGGTAAAATAGAGCAGGCAGACGAAACTTTAGACTTAACTATTTTTAACACCTCTAACGCTGTGTATCCTATTGTCGATATAGTTGTTCTTGTAGCTGCTCTTACAAGATTGTTAGGGTGGCTTGCTTTTATGACATACGGATTTAATGCAGTTCTTGAACTCTGAGCGAAAATTTGTCAACCTTTCAACTCAAGACTCGCCCTCAACAGAGCACAATTCCTCTTTGAGTTGTTCGAGTTGTTTCAGAACAGAGTTGAATGAAGGAGAACTCAAAAGCCGTTCATCTGGTTTTCAGCCATCAATTGCAAGCGCTTCTGACTCACAGATCGCTGTCGAACCCGAGATACCAATTCATGAAGAACGAGGATTTCGACCGGTTCTGCAAAACAGAAATTTCCTATTTTTGTGGAGTGGACAAGTCTTCTCTCAATTGGCTGACAAGGTTTATCTTGTTTTGATGATTGCGATTATCTCTACCCAGTTTCAGCAGGCGAACCAAACGATTAGTGGTTGGGTTTCAGCTGTGATGGTCGCCTTTACGATTCCTGCCGTGTTGTTTGGGGCTGCGGCTGGGGTTTACGTTGATCGTTGGCCCAAAAAAGCGGTTCTAATTCTAACTAATCTGTTGAGAGGAGCCCTGGTTTTACTGTTACCCGTGGGGCTAAGTTTGTCAGACGGTATTCGTCTGGGCCATTTTCCCTTGGGATTTTGTTTGTTGTTGGTGATGACTTTTCTGGTCTCTACCTTGACTCAGTTTTTTGCTCCGGCTGAACAGGCGATTATTCCATTGATCGTTAAAAAGCATCATCTGTTGTCTGCGAATTCTCTCTACACCACGACAATGATGGCTTCAGTGATTATCGGGTTTGCTGTGGGAGAGCCCTTGCTGGCCCTGGCTGATGCTGTTGCAGGCCAAATCGGGGTGGGTTTGCAGATTGGGAAGGAGTTGATGGTTGGGGGCGGTTATCTCATTTCTGGGTTGTTACTGATGGCCTTGAACATTCCTGAAAAAAGTTGGGAGCAACACGAAGCTCCCCATATTTTGGCAGATTTAAGCGATGGCTGGAGGTATCTCAGTGGTCATCTCAAAATTCGTAATGCTCTGATTCAGATTGTGATTCTGTTCTCGATTTTTGCTGCCCTAGCGGTTTTGGCCGTCCGTCTGGCAGAGGTGATTCCTGCCCTCAAACCTTCTCAATTTGGGGTTCTGTTAGCGACTGGAGGGTTGGGAATGGCAATTGGTGCAACGATTTTGGGGCAAATAGGTCATCGCTTTTCCCATACTCAACTTGCTCTGATTGGATCTTTGGGAATTTCAGGATCTCTGCTGGGTTTGGCTTGTTTAGGGCATCAACTCTGGTCTGCCCTAGGACTGATCACAATTTTGGGTTGCTTTGCAGCCATCGTTGCCATCCCGATGCAGACGACGATTCAAGCCGAAACCCCTGAAGAAATGCGGGGAAAAGTGTTTGGCTTACAGAATAATGCGGTGAATATTGCCTTGAGCCTACCGCTAGCTTTGGCGGGAGTTGCAGAAACCTATTTGGGCCTGCCCATTACTTTTTTGGGGTTGGCAATCTTGGCCAGTATCGGCGGGTTGTTAACACGATAGTACTCTAGATATACTTTGACTCGAGAGATAGCTCAAAAATGCAAGTTCTTGAACATCTTCCTAGCTCAATTTACTGTAGATTAAATGTTGCTTTTACTGGGCGATGGTCACTTTTGCTTTGATCGTCCGGACAGTAGCTGGTTTGAGGATAGAGAATCTCAGCAGAGGCTGGCCAATTCTTCGCGCTCCCTGCAACAAATACAAAATCCAAGACACTGTCATAGCGATCGCTGCACTGGGTTGCAGTCAAAGTCTGAGGTCTGACCCAGCGAAGCACCTGATCTTGAGTCATCAGATCATAGCCTTGATCTCGCTTTGACTCGCCTCGCACCACATCCCAGTCAAAGTTGTAATCTCCCAGGGCAATCACCGGTAAGGTTTGCTTTCGGGCCCATTGGTTCAATAGACGAGCTTGTTCATGGCGACGGTCATTGCGACTTCGGTAGAGATGGTTCACCATAAATAGGAACTCTGTGCCCGTTGGTTTGAAGCGAAAGTGCGCGACTAAAGGCGCTCTACCATCTCCACCGATGTTAATTGAGCCCAATTCATCGGATTTGAGCTTCTCCAGGTAGCGACGATCATAAAGAATTGCCAATCGATCCGCGTCCCCTGTAGTTCCCAGAATGATCTGAAAGTCAGTTGATCGAGAGTTCGCGGCCTTCGCAAACTGCTCAACCCAGGAGGCATCAGCAACTTCAGAGAATCCCCAAAGCTTACTCTGTCCAAGGGGTTTAATGTACTGTTGCGCGATCACATCAGGATTGGCATCACCCGACTCAACGTTAAATCCAATCACAGTTAAATTAGGCTGGGTAGTAGGCTGGGTAGGCTGACAACCTGTAATCACCAGTAGAGTCAACCCTAAAACAGTCAAGAAACGTCTCATCGTTGGCAATTGATCGTTAGTAATTGATCGTTGGTAATTGATCGTTAGTAATTTAAAGATTAGTTCACAACCATGGCAATCCGGAATGATAATTGGAATCCCGGCGGTGCAGGCTTCTAGGGGTCAAGAGGCCCACTCCACATTCATAATTCAAATCAAAATTAACTCTAGAGGGTCTTAAACCTCTAGCAATACTGAACTCGTAAAACACTGCTGAATGCCAGTCGCAACCCGATGCTGTTGCTCTGAAGAGAGTTCAGGAAACATTGGTAGGGAGAGGACTTCATTGCAGATCCGTTCAGCGATTGGGAAGCTCCCCTGTCGATAGCCTAAAGTTTGGTAGAGCGGTTGTAGATGGAGGGGAACAGGATAATAAACGGTAGAGCTAATACCCTGTTCTTTTAACTGAGCCTGCAACTGATTGCGCGGTGACCCAGGCCCGTGACCATTTTCAGAGATCAGTTTGCTATTGGCCGGACTGTCGTCTAATACTCGAATTGAGTATTGATGCCACACCGTTTTACCTTGAGGGCGGGCTGTAGGGATAACAATCTCTGGGACAGACGCTAGCAGTTGATGATAACGTTGAGCAACTTCCCCCCGTTGAGCATTCCAAGTGTCCAGGTACCGGAGCTTAATCTGTAGAATTGCAGCTTGCAAAGCGTCTAGGCGGCTATTAATCCCCACCTCTGATGAGCAATACTTGCTAGATTGACCATGATCTTTGAGCTGCTGAATTCTGGCTGCAATCCTGGGGTCACTGGTCGTCACGGCACCCCCGTCCCCAATCGCCCCTAGATTTTTGGTGGGATAAAAGCTAAAGCAACCCACCTGTCCAATGCTACCCACTCTTTGCCCCTGCCAGGTTGCCCCAGTTGCCTGAGCGCAGTCTTCAATGACAGCTAACTGATGGGCTTGGGCGATCGCCATCAACTGAGTCATATCCGTCGGTTGGCCAAACAAATGAACCGGAAGAATGGCCCGAGTCTGATCCGTGATGGCAGCGTCTACCTGACTCAAATCCAAGTTGAAGGTTTCCGCCTCAATATCGACAAAAACTGGAGTCGCCCCAACAGCGCTAATCGTTGCCGCAGTGGCAATGAATGTAAATGGTGTTGTAATCACCTGATCCCCCGGCCCAATCTCGAGAGCCCTCAAGGCTAGAAATAAAGCATCTGTACCCGAGTTACAACCGATGGCCGTTTCAACCCCAGTATATGCCGCGAACTGTTGCTCAAATTGCTCTACGACAGAGCCGCCAACGTACCGACCTGAGGCCAAGACAGCTTGAATGGCCTGATTGACTTCGACACTAATCTGTTGATACTGCTGAGTTAAATCTAAAGGAGGAATCTTGTCCACGCTGAACACCACGCGATCATCTTGTGATTTTATGCTTGATTCAATGATCTGACTCGTTCGGAGTTAAGCCCAAGTCTTAAGTATCCCGAGAGAAAGCCCAGTAAGCCAAGAAAACATCTGAAACTTAAGGGTATCACACCCGATCAATTTGTTGAAAGCCTGAAGAAACATGACCTTAAAACTGCCCTAAAGATCCCCAAACCATCCCTGAAACGAGTCCCCCAATTGCTCCTAGGCCAGTGGTACCAATCGTCAATAGCAGAATTTCACTGGATGAGGATAGCTCTAGCGCATCAGGAAACAGGGTTCCAGCAACAACTCCCAACCCTGCCCCAGCGATCGCCCCCAGAAAGTTTCCCCAGATCCCACCGACAATAGGCCCTTGCTGTCCAATGTGTTGTCTACTGGGCTGAACAGACGGATTTTTAACAGACGGATTTTTAGCCGTGGGGAGCGGTGGTGCCCCGCCCAGAGTGCCAAAAATTGCCCCTGCCAACAGCCCGCCAAATCCCCCTAAACCCATCGCTGCAATAATGGACGGGATTGCTAGAGAGAACAGTTGACTCGGAGCTTGAGTCAGATCCAAGCTACCCTGAGCGTAGCCCCAGACTGTTAATGCGATCGCGACAATCGCGCCAAAAATTGGGCCGAGAAATGTTCCCCAGATACTCCCGAGTAAAGCACCTGTCCCTCCCCGCACTCCCCCCAGAGTTGGCAGAGAAAGAGGCGGTTCCAGAGCTGTCCACAAGGCTCCCCAAATCATGCTCACTAGGGTTCCCAGGGCCAGTAACCGTCCGACGATCTGGACTTCTTGACCTCCTTCCAATCCAGCGATCGCGGCAAAAATAAGTCCTGAGATCGCTGCGGCGATAAAAGTTCCCCAAACACCGCCAACCACCAAAGCAATCGTTCTCTTCATGCCAGTAGTGGGCAGCAGCAAGCTAGCCGCATTGCCAAAGAATCCGCCCCAAACCGTGCCCATCAAAATTCCCCCGACGATGGCTTCCCGTTCTCGATTGATCACTCCATAGAACACAGCGACAAGGGCAGAGCAACAGGCAGCCCCCCAAACCCCCCCTAAAATTGCTCCCTGAACCAGATCGGAAATAAAAGGAATGGGTAGTTTGAAGGGTAAGGCAAAGGGTTTAGATCTGAGGGTAGACTTGAATCTTTGAGATCTGACCGGGGTCAGTGACTTGTAACCCCCAGGTAACGGATTGATCGTCACCTGCCCATAGGTTGGAGGTTGACCCCAGCCCCCTGTTGCTTTCATTCGCCTTCGCCGTTTCAGTTTTAGGGGTTGCAGGTGACGACCCTGTTGAATCGCTTCTCGAGACGGAAAAGGATCACGCCCTCCCAGTTGGCGAGTGCGATCGCACCAAGGGCAGGAATCCAAATGGTTGCCATAGCGGTGTTGACTACAGAGATCACAGGTTACAAGGGCAGTTTCCGCTTCTTTTAAGGCCAAAAGCCAGTGCCTTGCCGTGGGACGAGCTTGGGGATTTTGATGTCCTGCTTCAAAACACTGAATAAACAGGTCTTGCAACCCTGGAGATAACAGTTTAAAGTCAGGAGCCAGGGGCATGGGTTGGTAGGGAATTCGGCTTTTCCCATAGACAAAATGCCCTGCTCGAATGCGAGATTCAATGGCGGGTGGATCACCTTGCCCTCGATAAACCCCAGAGAACGGGTGAGTTCCCTCCATCAAGAGTTGAAAAATGAGTATTGCTAGCCCAAAACAGTCTTGTTCGGGGGTTCGATCGATTTCCCGGAAGGGATGACCCTGAAGTTCAGGCGGTGTAAATTCTGGCTTGCCGACCGGACAGCGATAAATAGACCCCGTACTAGGATCGTTCACCTGAAAGGAATCTGTATCGACGAGAGTCACTAGGGCCGTATCGGTCACCAAGATATTGGATTCGTTCACATCGCCAATCACATAACCGCTGCCATGTAAATCAGCCACGGAAGCCGCCAAATTCCGCGCGGTGCGATTTAGATAGAGATAGTTGAATAACGGTTTCTGCTCACGACGGGTTTTAGGCGTACAGAAAGTATGAATTGGCAGGGCTTGAGTCACGCGAGGCATTAAGAACCCGACAATCTGCCGCCGTTGATCGACCGAACGCACCAGATCAACGGGCCAAGCGATCGCTGGAAACCCTGGAATAGCGTTGACTGAATCAGGCGGGTTATTATACATCACCGTCAGCTTGTCAGCATCCTCATCCGTCAGCTTGTGATAGATTTTAGCCACCAGGGACGAATCTCCCTGCACCGGGTAAATTCGTCCCTCACCACCACTGCCAATCAGGTGGCTGGTATCCAGGGAAATTTGCTGGCCATTAAACTGACGTTGCAGCCGCATTGCTTGGGGGAAGGCTCAGTGAGTTAGAGAAAAGTTTAATCAGAAGGCTAATCCAGAAAATACCCTAAGCATAACGCTTTGTGAGAAGTTTAAGGTTGGTCTTTTGGGCTTCCAGGGCAATTGCTGCTGATACTTCATTGGCTATCTTGACCTTCTCAAATCCGACTGCTCAAATGATGGGGGAAGTAGATCAAATGCCAATGCTTCTGCCTAGAGAGTTTATCTTCAGACCACTGCTTGATTTTTTCCTAACTGATCTAGGATATGGTAATCCCAAATCGAATTAGAAATTTGATGATCAGTCATTTCAAATAGCTTGTTCAAATAGCTTGTTCACACTATCTTGAATCTAGTTAAATAATCTGTGTATCAGAGTGAACGTCGTCGCTTGTGAGCAAGATCCCTAAATTCACAAGGTATCAACTGGACTGGATATAACTTGAACAATGGCCAAATCAGCTCTGTGCTCAGAAGAGCTAGAGCTTGACAGAACCTAAAAAAATTCTGGGGTGATCACAGTTACAGGAATTATTCTAATTTTGCCCTGGGAGAGATCAGAATCTCTCGGGTTTTGTAGTATTCTGATTCTCTCCATTCAGACCAAAAATCCTGATCAATTTGCTTTACAGATTGGACTGTAGGAAAATCAGCGCTGAGGAAATGCGCTAAAAAAATATCTCCCTTTTTCTTTGAGCCAGTTTTGGTAGGAGGCACTTGTGCTGAACAGACTTTTTTATCCCGATATCATACCCCAATTTTATCATCTAGCTTATAATCCAGCGGTTTCAGAACTGTACAAGAGGCTGAGGCAATCCCCTGGAAAATTTATCCCTCGACCAGAATAAGTAGTGGTTCTCAAAGGACTCTATTCTAATAGAGACAATATTAAATTTTTGTCAAATTCCTATCTCAGCAAGGATTTTGGCCACTCAATACCTAAAGTTCTCCTTTGCTTTCCAGACTAGAATCCACACTCAAGGATGGCGTTTTCCCTTGACAAACCCACTGCCGTGACATTTTAAAATAAGCGATGAAGAGAAAATTTTTTGTCAAATTGATAAGTTTGAGGATATATTATTTTTATCAGCCTAAACTCTGAAGTTAACTGAATAGAGATTGCCTGTAAAAGAGGAGATGATGCTAAACAATGTCTAAGATGACTGTTAATCCGCTGACGGGAAAAGCCTTACTTCAAAAAGTCAAAGAACTTTCCCATCTGCCTCGACGAGAAACTGCAAAACTCTGCGGATATTATTCCACCACAAAAGATGATCAAGTCCGCGTCAATCTGACGGATTTCTACGATGCTGTACTCAAAGCTCGTGGTATTCCTCTAAATCCGGATGGAGTAAAAGATGGTCGCGGCAGAGAAGCAACCTATTTGGTCAGTGTTCACAAGAATGGTCAAATTGTCATTGGTGCAACTTACACGAAAGAAATGGGTTTGCAGCCCGGTGATGAGTTTGATATTAAACTGGGCTACAAGCACATTCATCTGATTCAGGTTGACCGGAATGATAAAGAATCTAACGGCCAAGTCTTGAATGAGGAAGAATAACTCATCACAAAACTGACTCAATTTAATTGAGTCAATCAAGATGATGATTTCCTGGCTAATTCATGGGCCAGCCGTTATTAAAGTTGCCCTGTTTTTTTGCATTTGGGTAGGGGTTTGGTTGCCTGTGGCAATGATCAGTGTGATCGCACTGCGTTGGCATCCTCCCCAACCTTTGAACACCACTCAAAAGCTGATTCTGATGGCCTCCCTTTATCTGATTGTGCCTATTGTCCTATGGCAATTTGTTCAGGCTGAAGGGTTGCAGTTCAATGGTTTTGGTATCTTGACAGATCGCAAGACCTGGGTTGCTGTTGGAGTTGGCTTTAGTCTTGCGATCTTGAGCCTGAGTGTTTCCCTGGGAATACAGCTCAAGTCGGGCTGGGTCAGTTGGCAACCTCAGGGTCACCAGCTTCAAGACTCAGCGGTGGCAGAATCAGCCGTTAAGGCAGTTGCACCGGAGGAGAGCTTTACGATGCAGGGATCTAGGCTTTTGCGGCAACTGCTGCCCGTTATTTTGCTGGCGCTGTGGATCAGTAGCACGGAAGAGATCGTCTTTCGGGGCCTTGTCCAAATAGTTCTACAGCAGGATTATTCCCCTTGGGATGCGGCAATTCTGGGCAGCGCTGTTTTTGCCTTCACTCATCTGGTTTGGCAACCTCAATCTGCTTGGCCTCAGATCCCTGGGCTATGGCTGCTGGGCATGGTCTTAACCCTGGCTTGTTTTACTCAAGCTGGAACCTTGGGATTGGCAATTGGTCTCCATGGCGGCTGGATCTTTGGGTTGTCTGGCTTGGACACTGTCGGAACCTTGAGTCCAACCGATCAAGTTCCCCGTTGGGTTACCGGAGGATCAAGCCGACCCCTGACTGGGTTGGTAGATGGTCTAATGTTGGGGGCGATCGCAGTTTTACTGAGAATTGTTGACTATGGCCTGAACCGTCTTTTCCTTAATCTTTGACCTCGTTTAGGTTCTCTAATTACTCATGATTCTGTTAAGCAGGGAACCAATGCCCTTAGAATAATTCAATATATTGTTTAGTTCACTGATTTAAGGGTTTTTATGGCCATTAAGCGGGGAGACTTTGTTCGTGCGGTTCGAGAAAAGCTGGAAAACAGCCTAGAGGCAAAAGCGAGTGACCCCCGCTTTCCACCCTATATTTTCGAGACCAAAGGGGAAGTACTGGATATTCGAGGAGACTGCGCTTTTGTGAAATTTGGTCAAGTTCCAACCCCAAATATTTGGCTGCGGCTAGATCAGATCGAAGGCTTTCCTGCCTAGTAAATTCCTGCCCAGCAAAGTTCCGGGCAGAGATTTGGGTAGAGATTTGGGTAGAGATTTGGGTAGAGATTAGGTACAAACTAGTGGGCCGTCAATCTTGATGTCGGTTAGCTAGGTTGGTGTTGAGCGAACAAAGCCCAACAAGTTTTTGAGAGTATCGGTTTGCGAATGTTAGGGCGCTCTTTTTTGAATTGTGAATCGTGAACGGGGTGCGGGCATCTTGCCCACCCATGCTCAGGCAAGGTGTTGTAAAGCATTGTTTGGTCAAATGTAAAGGGTTCGATCATGGCAGATCTGTTTTTTCCACCCTCTTGTCATCCCACTCGGGTCTCAGTGATTGGAGCGGGGAAAGTTGGCAGTGCTTTGGCCCAGCGCATTGCCGAGAGTAATGTTGCAAATGTGGTGCTGTTGGATGTGATTGAGGGGCTACCCCAAGGGATTGCGCTGGATTTGATGCAGGCCGGAGCAGTTGAGGGCCATGATCGCGAGATCCTGGGAACGAATGACTATGCTGACACCGCTGGATCGGATGTGGTGGTGATTACGGCTGGGCGACCTCGAACCCCTGGCATGGGGCGCAATGATCTGATCGGGATTAATACCCGGATTGTTGCTCATGCGGCGAAGGAAGCCATCGCCCATTCTCCAGATGCCGCTTTGATTGTAGTGACGAACCCCCTGGATGTGATGACCTATGTCGCATGGCAGATCACAAAGTTGGCTCCCCATCGTGTTCTGGGAATGGCAGGAGTGCTTGATTCAGCCCGGTTTCAGACTTTTATTGCGATGGAATTAGGGGTTTCTGTTGTGGATGTGAAAGCCACAGTTTTAGGGAGTCATGGAGACTTAATGGTGCCTCTACCCCGTTACTCAACGGTTAATGGGATTCCTGTGCCTGAATTGATGGAGGCTGTCGCCCTTGATCGCTTGGTTGAACGTACTCGCCAAGGCGGGGCTGAGATTGTAGAACTCTTGAAAACGGGGGGTGCATTTTATGCCCCTGCGTCTTCAGTGCGAATTATGGTGGAATCTATTTTGTTGAATCGGGCCCGACTGCTGCCTGTTTCTGCCTATCTCCAGGGAGAATATGGCTTGCAGGATATTTTCTTGGGGGTTCCCTGCTGGTTAGGATGTCGGGGGGTAGAGCGCATTCTCGAACTTGCCCTCTCCGACACAGAACAGGAGGCGTTGCTAGCGTCGGCCCATTCGGTTCAGCAAGGCATTAATCAGGCGAACACTGTCTTAGGTCAGCTTGACAGTTCCTTTTAAAGTTGTCTATAATGAGAAATACACAAGGGGCATTCCTGGTTTCGACAGGGTGACGAACGCTACTTTGTGATGCAGGCCGAGAGTAAGTTGTCTCTCGTATAATCCCCAACTTAAAAAAAATAAGTGCAAACAACATTGTCGCTTTCGCTCGTCCTCGTGTAGCTGTAGCTGCCTAGGAAAACACCTCTTTCAGGTTCGAGCATTTGTAGTCTGACTCCGTTAAAGATTACAAATTTAACCCCCAACGGATGTGTTAGTTAAATGCATCTGGTCATCTAACTGACGAGACTTTACCAGAGTCCCTGACTGTTCTAGGGTAATGTTCAGTCCCCGCTCTGAGGGTTAAAAGAGCTACGCCTGTGAATGAGCAAAGAGTCAATACTCATTCTGGACATGGGTTCGATTCCCATATGCTCCACTCTTGGGAAATTGTTTTAAAGTATCAAAGCCCCGGCTTTGATACTTGCAGGGTTTATTATTAGGTGAGTACTTTTGAATGAAGTAACGAATGAGGTGGGTGTGGCCCACCTTCTTTTTTGAGTCCTTCCAGTCTTCTCAAGTTTGGAAGCTCTCTGGAAGCA
This sequence comes from Microcoleaceae cyanobacterium, assembly GCA_051652765.1. Taxonomy (GTDB): domain Bacteria; phylum Cyanobacteriota; class Cyanobacteriia; order Cyanobacteriales; family Microcoleaceae; genus JBHJGO01. The sequence goes on from JBOFUV010000118.1 coordinate 21,465, forward strand.
GGTTGCATCTCTTGTTACAATCCCTTTAAACTTCTTGAGATGAGGTTCTGTTCTGTCAAAAATAAGAAATTCACAGATAGAATCAGAACATTTGATTGTGACATGTGACCAGGAAGTGTGAGTAAAAGTTTGATCATAGCGTTTGATCAGATCAGCCATTATCGTTCAGGGCCGAGGAGAAAGGTTTCCCATGCAATCCGTTGACTTCACTACGCTCAAGGCGGCTTGTGCCGAATTGCGAACCGCTTGGTTGCCCGCGCGCTTGGAACAGATCTATCAGCGCGATCGCTTTACGATTTCCCTGGGGCTCCGCACCCTGAACCGCCGGGGTTGGTTAGATATTGCTTGGCATCCTCAGGCAGCTCGATTGTGTGTGAGTGATCCCCCGCCTCGGAAACCAGACACGTTTACTTTTAGTGATCAACTGCGCCACCAATTGAACGGCTTGGCCTTGGTGGTGATCGCCGATATTTTGCCTTGGGAGCGAGTAATCGATCTACAATTTGCCAAACGCCCTGGAGAGGCCCCGCTGTGGCATCTCTATGTTGAGGTGATGAACAAGTATAGCAACGTGATTCTCACTGGGTCGGATAATTTGGTGGTGACTGCCGCCCATCAAGTCAGTTCTCAACAGTCCAGTATTCGTCCGATTCAAACGGGTCAACCCTACGAATTACCCCCCGCCCTGACCGATCCGATTCCCAGTTTGAATGAACCTCAGGAGTCTTGGCAGGAGCGAGTCAGTTTGATTCCCGGTACTCTCAAACGGCAGTTGCTGAAAAGCTATCGGGGGTTAAGCTCTGCCTTAACGATTGAGATGATCCAGGCAGCGGGGTTAAACCCTGAACAATCGACAGAAAGCCTAAGGGATGACCAATGGACGATATTGTTTCAATGTTGGCAGGATTGGTTGCACGGGCTGGAGCACAGTCAGTTTTCCCCAGGTTGGACAGAGACTGGATATAGAGTTATTGCCTGGAGTGCGATCAAGTCAATTGAAGAAGCTTCAAGTCTTCAGTTAGATCATCCACAACCCATACCACAGACCGTTCAAGAACTATTAAATACTTACTATACCTTACATCTCAATCAACAAGAATTCAGTCAATTGCGCCATCAAATTCTGCAAAAACTCGGTTCAATCTTAGCAAAGCTTCGGGTTAAAGCCGCAGAATTTACCCAACGATTGCACCAATCGGATGAGGCAGAAACCTATCGCGCTCAGGCAGATTTATTGATGGCAAATTTGCATCACTGGAAGTTAGGAATGCAAACGATTATATTGCCAGACTTCGAGACCGAAAGCCCTGTTACTCTAGCGCTCAACCCCGAGAAAAATGCCGTACAAAATGCCCAAGCTTACTACAAACGTCATCAGAAGTTAAAGCGAGCAAGAATTGCAGTAGAGCCTCTGCTAGAGGATGTTATGGCTGATCTAAACTACTTGGAACAGGTCGAAGATGCGGTGAATCAGCTTGAAAATTATCAGACTCCTGAAGATTTACAAACCCTGGAAGAAATTCGAGATGAGCTGACCCAACAAGGGTATCTCAATCGCTCTGACCATCACACGCCATCCAGTGCAACCTCGGAATTTTACTCTTATCAAACTCCGACAGGATTTGAACTTTGGGTTGGACGGAATAACAAACAAAATGATCGGTTAACCTTTCGCGTGGCAGGAGACTACGATCTGTGGTTTCATACTCAAGAGATTCCGGGAAGTCATATATTGCTTCGCCTCAATGCTGGGGAAGTTCCTAATGATCAAGACCTACAATTTGCGGCCAATATTGCCACGTACTACAGCCGTGCTCGCCAGACTGAACAAGCTCCCGTAGTTTATACCAAGCCCAAGTATCTCTACAAGCCTAAAGGAGCAAAACCGGGCATGGTGGTTTATAAACATGAAACGGTGATTTGGGGCTCTCCTCAACAGATTGATCCGGCCCTTCTTAAATCTAGCAAAAAATCTGAAAAAGCCGATCCGATTCAAGATCCAATTCGATTGGAAGAGGTTAAAAAACCCAAGCAGAGGGAGAAAAAAGTGAAGCGATCAGCCGTTAGAGCTTAGTTAAGATTGGTTGGCTTGAAGGGCTGTGGCAAAAAAGGATCGACAGTTGATTGGTCTGAATGTAGAAATCTTAGTGTAAAATCTGAAAATTACCGAGTGAGTAGACATCAGAACTTATGCTAACTCAAGAAACCTTGACCACTAAAACCTTGACTACCAAATCAGAATTTTTGGCACAATTGGATGCCGTCATCGCGCAACATCACCTTCTCAAGCACCCCTTTTATCAGCTCTGGAATGAAGGTCAATTATCCTTGGAAATGCTGCAAGAATATGCTCAAGAATATTACCTTCAAGTTCACAACTTTCCGACCTATGTCAGTGCAACTCATGCCGCGTGCAACGATTTAGAAATCCGACGAATGTTGCTGGAGAATTTGATTGAAGAAGAGCAGGGTTCTGCCAACCATCCTGAGTTATGGCTACGATTTGCTGAGGGCTTAGGCGTTGATCGGCAAGCCGTTCTGAACCATCAGCCCTTGCCTCAAACCAAGGAATCCGTAAGGATTTTAAAGGAACTGGCTCGCAGTGAAAATCCCGCTGTGGGTTTAGCGGCTCTCTATGCCTACGAATCTCAAATTCCTGAAGTTTCCACCACGAAAATTGCTGGACTGAAGACGTTTTATGGGATTGATTCAGAACAGGCTCTCTCCTTTTTTCAAGTCCATGAAACAGCAGACAAAGTTCATAGCCAAATGACCCAGGAAGCCTTAGTCAAACTGTGTCAAACTGAAGTTCAAAAGCAGGAAGCCTTAACTGCAGTTGAACAAGCAACTTCTGCCCTGAACCTACTATTGGACGGGGTTTACGAGGCTTATTGCTAAAGGTTAATCCTTCATCTAATGCTTCATTCGGAGCATTGAGTTACGCAGGGGCGAGATCACCTCGCCCTTACCCCAGATCAAGGCTTTAAGAATTCAGTTAGTCGTCAAAATGTTTGATGATTGCTTCAGCAAATTCAGAACATTTCAGTGATTCAGCCGGAGGCTCCATCAATCGAGCTAGATCGTAGGTTACCTCCCGGTTAGAAATTGCTGCCCCAAGCCCTCGCTTGATTAAGTCAGCGGCCTCTTGCCAGCCCATGTACTCCAACATCATCACTCCAGATAAAATTAACGATCCAGGATTGACCCGATCTAGTCCTGCATGTTTAGGAGCTGTGCCGTGAGTTGCTTCAAAAATGGCACAATCATCCCCAATATTTGCTCCTGGCCCCATCCCTAACCCACCGACTAAAGCCGCTGCCGCATCAGATAGATAATCTCCATTCAAGTTCATGGTCGCCAGAATCGAATATTCTGCGGGACGAGTCTGAATTTGTTGGAAAATACTGTCAGCAATGCGGTCGTTTACCATGACTTTTTCCTTCCATTGTTCGTTGCCATGGGTTTGCCAAATTGTGCTTAAAACCGCTTCTATTTCTTGACAGATTTCTGCTTGTTTCTCAGGGGTGAAAGCGGTGTAACCTGGATCAATTTGACACGCATTTTCTTCAGTAGAAATCTCAGGATTTGCTGCCTGATTGCCAAGAATCCAAGACTCCCGTTCGGTAATACACTCATGCCGAAACTCGGTTGTTACCAGTTCATATCCCCAATCCCGAAAGGCTCCTTCCGTGTATTTCATGATATTGCCTTTATGAACCAAGGTCACCATTTGTTTGGCCTGTGGTAATCGTAGGGCGTGTTGTATCGCCCGTCGAATTAATCGTTGAGATCCGGTTTTGCTAATCGGTTTAATCCCAATCCCAGAATCAAGACGAATTTGTTTTTTACCATGTTCAGGGGTAGCGGGAATCAAGTCAGTATTGAGAATCTGAATCAATTTCTCCGCAATTTCTGTGCCCTCTCGCCATTCAATTCCTAAGTAAATATCTTCAGTGTTTTCTCGATAAATAATCACGTCCATTTTTTCAGGGCTTCTATGGGGAGAAGGGGTACCAAGGTAATATTTGCAGGGCCGAACGCAGGCATACAGATCATTGATTTGTCGCAGAGCCACGTTGAGGGAACGGATACCGCCGCCAATGGGAGTGGTCAATGGCCCTTTGATCGCAACACCGTATTCTTTAATGGCTTTCAGGGTGTCTTCCGGCAGATATTGATACGTGCCATACAGCTCGCAGGCTTCATCGCCAGCATAGACCTTAAACCAGCTAATCTTGCGATGGTTGTTATATGCCTTCTCAACGGCTGCATCCAGCACCCGTTGTGACGCGGGCCACAGATCTACGCCAGTGCCGTCTCCACGAATAAAGGGAATAATCGGATTATCCGGAACAATCGGACTACCACCCTCAAACGTAATCGTTTCACCCATGCTGGGAGGAATAATTTTTTCGTACATGGATCGCATCACTCGCTCATTTAAATTCTTCTTATTTTGACACGACTGAACTTCAGGAAGATGTTCGAGTTGAGCAAGTTTTTTCTAGTATGCAGGAGTCATGACAGCTTAAAACACACTTTAATGACGAGGGTTATAGGTTGATCAAGGTCTAGCATAGGAAGTCTTCTAAAGTAGAACATGAGTTGTGGATCAATGATTTTTGGGTCAATGATTTGTGGGTGAATAAGTAGACTTCATCCTGTTGATAACTCAACTGAAAATCAGGTAGCTGTTTTAGCTGTTGTGCCAAAGATTGGGCAAATTCCAGATCACTTTTCCATCCCGGATGACGCAGGTTTAGCAGTACGTAGTCAAACAGAGCTAAATCTTGAGGTGGAGCATCTTTATTCGTAAATTCAACCACTGAACGATGGGTTAAATGGGGGGCAAAGTTTGCTGTCGTTAAAATATTTCCTTGAGTTGTTATATAACTGATTGCCGTTCTGCTGGACTGTAAAGTATCAATTTGTTCCAGATAAATTGACCAAAAATAACCAAACTTTGCCAAGCATAAAAATCCTAAGATTGCCCAAAGGATCATCAATTGATCTAATTTAATTTTTAGAAAGAAGTCATTTAAAGAAAAGTAATTTAAAGAAAAGCAATATTTTTGCCAAGCCTGTAAACGGATGATGATCCATCGCCCTAGACACCCATCATGCTCATCGGACAGACTGGTAATCACGGCAACCATCAAAAATGGAACAATGGGGATAGAATATTGATGAATTAAATCTCGTTGGGCATCGATATCAGATAGAACGTTCTTCAGTAAAGCGGGAAAAGCTGCCACTAAAGGACTCAGACAACGGGGAGATAGCCACAATACAACTGGCAAGAATAGCAGAGCTAAATACTCTAAAGTCTCCCATGAAAGTATTCTGTTGGTCACCAATTCGGGCTTTAAAAAAATATTCAGCAGAATTTCAGAAATAGAACTCCCTAAGTAGCTGTAGCGTCCAACTCCTCCTGGCCCTCGACCATCTTTAAAATAGGGGATAATTCCTTGAACTGCAATTATAAACCAGGCTGATCCAAGCAATAGCGCGATCGCACCATAAGGTCGCTTCTTGTCAAAAAAATAGAGCCAAATCCCCATAGCAACAACAGTTAAGGCCAGAGCATCCTTACACCCTAAAACCCAAATAATGGCTAGGTAAAACCAAATTATTTTATCTAATCTTGCAGCTAAAATTGCTCCTAAAATAGCAGGCAGTGCCATTACTTCTGGATGAAAATCAAAGAGATTAACATTAAAAATAACTGGATAGAGTAAATAAGTAAGAGCAACTGAAGTTGAGAGTCTTGAACCTAACCCAGCGTGATTAGCTAAACTCCAGGTTGGCCATGCACCAATTGCCAAAGAAATGGATTGAATCAAAAATAACCAATGCACTGAAGGATAAATTCTATATAGCAAGGCAACTGGATACATTACCCAAGCAGCATGATTCCCCATGTGATGAATTTCCAAAAAAGAGGAAATCGGTGGCTTGCCTTGACTGATTAAGTAAGCAACTTGATCATAAATTCCCAATTCAAAAGCAGTTGATTGAAATAATGCATGTCGGAGACTACTGCACAAAAACAAAATCACCGTAGTAATACCAACCATTTTTGCAACTGGATGGTTAAAACTGAGTTGTTTCTGCCCTTTGAAGTCGTAACTAAATTTCATTCTGAAGGCCAAAGTTTCTTGTTTCAGTCATAGCTATAAGTCATAACAGATTTTGCGTTTTAAACCCGTGAGTCAGACAAGATCTAAGATTATCTAAAGGACGTTAGAAAGAAGTAAAATACTATGAATTTTCATCGGTCATCACACAGAATCTCGCCTAAAGACAATAACATCCTTCTTGGTGTAGATTACTTTGAATCCAGAGCCATTTTCTAATTTCTGTACCAAATTGACTCCGGTTTCTATAGTATCTGGCCAGGGATGACGAAGATTAAGGAGAATAGCATCAAATTCAGTCAAGTTAGACTCTGGAGTGATTTGACTCAATAGTTTAAGGTTAAAACGATGGGTTAAGTGAGGAGCAAGATAGTTATCGGTCAAGACAGTTTCTTGAGGGTTAATTTGAGCAATGGCTGCTCGATTGGCTTGCAATGTATCTAATCGTTGAAAATATATCCAGAACCGGACATACTTACCGTAAAAGACAAAAATTAGTAAAGACCAAAGTACGATTAACCTGGGAAGGCTAGCATTAAAGTCAGGCGATCGTGAAAGTTCTTGCTTACTTCTGTCAGGGAGTTGATATTGATGTCCAGATCTCATTCTAGACCAAAGGTTCCAACCCCATTTTCCTAATGTCCAATCTTGTTGTTGGAAGCTGGCAATGACCGCTAGGAGCAAGAATGGAATGGCTGGAATGGAGTATTGAAAGGCAAGGCTTCGCTGGAGAGAAACATCAGACAAACTGTTAATCATCAAGGTTGGAATCACTGGAATCAAGGAGGTTAAAGACCAAGGAGATAACCATCCAATGAAAGGCAAGCTTAGTTTATAGAGATAGTCGAGGGTGGGCATTGAAAATAATCGTCCGAGAACTAATTGAGGCTTGAGAATTAAGTTAGTAATAATTTCTAAAACAGAATTTCCTAAATAGGCGTATCGCCAAACCCCCTCTGCTTCCTGACCACTAAAATTGGGAATCATTACCTGGGTCACTAGAATAAACCAAGCACACCCCGCAGCAAGGGCAAATCCACCAAACTTTCGGCGTTTCTCATAGAAGAATAACCAAAATCCCAAGGCGATTACCGTTAGGGACAATACCGCTTTACAACCCAATACCCAAAGAATTGCCAAACAGAACCAGGGAAATTTCCCCAGTCGAGCGGCTAGAACTGCTCCTAATAGAGCAGGAAGGGCCATCACTTCTGGGTGGAAATCAAACAAGTTAACGTTAAAGACCACTGGATAGAGTAAGTAGGCAGCGGCGATCGCCCTCGACAAGGGTTGATCTAGCCCCGCCTGTTGGGCCAAGCTCCAAGTTGGCCATGCTCCGAGAGCTAAGACCAGAGCTTGCATCCCGAACAACCAGTAAACACTGGGATAAATCTTGTAGAGTAACCCGAGGGGATAGATCGCCCATGCGCCGTGATTGCCCAAATGATGAAATCCTAAAATTGAGGAGATCGGAGGCTGCCCCTGACTGATGAGATAGGTGACTTGATCATAAATACCCAGGTCAAACCCCGTGGACTGAAATAGAATATGACGCAAGCTGCTACACAGAAAAAAGAGAAAACTTGCCCCAGCCATCATCCAGAGCACTGAGGCGGGAGGCAGACGATTGGGTTTTACTGAAGGGGAACAGTCTGGCGGGGAACCTTCAAGAGAATCAAACGAGGTTGGCATTCCGGTTCAAATGGTCAATCGACATCGGATTGATCCTACCTGATCTTCAGTTGCAAGCTGCATTCTCTGAACGGGAAAGCGCCGACAATGGGGTTAGGCATCGTAGTATGGTAGTACTTAAAAGTTTCTTAAAAAGTTTCTTAAAAAAACATGAAAGCCATTACCCTCCTCGGATCAACGGGCTCTATAGGCACTCAAACTTTAGATATTGTGACTCATCATCCCGAACAATTTAGAATTGTTGGCCTTGCAGCCGGACGAAATATTACGTTACTTGCAGACCAGATTCGCCAATTTCAGCCTCAGATTGTGGCCATTTGGGATGAAGCCAAACTGCCAGACCTGAAAGCAGCGATCGCCGATGTTGATCCTCAGCCGATTCTGTTGGCAGGAGAAGCTGGAGTGGTTGAGGTGGCTCGTTATGGGGATGCGGAAGCGGTGGTCACCGGGATTGTGGGCTGTGCAGGGTTACTTCCTACCCTTGCTGCGATCAAAGCTGGAAAAGATATTGCCCTCGCGAATAAGGAAACCTTGATTGCTGGAGGGCCTGTGGTGAATCCCTTAATTCAAGAACACGGGGTTAAGCTCCTGCCCGCAGATTCGGAACATTCAGCGATCTTTCAATGCCTGCAAGGGGTTCCTGAGGGCGGATTACGGCGGATTATTCTGACCGCATCGGGAGGTGCCTTTCGAGATTGGCCCGTAGAAAAGCTAGCGGAAGTCACGGTGGCTGACGCGATTAAACACCCGAACTGGTCAATGGGGCGCAAAATCACTGTTGATTCCGCCACCATGATGAATAAAGGATTAGAAGTGATTGAAGCGCACTTTTTGTTTGGCCTGGACTACGACATGATTGATATCGTGATCCATCCTCAAAGCATCATTCACTCCTTGATTGAATTGCAAGATACCTCTGTTCTGGCTCAACTGGGATGGCCCGATATGCGCCTGCCCTTACTGTACGCCTTGTCTTGGCCAGAACGGATTTATACTCATTGGGAACCGTTGGATTTGGTCAAAGCGGGGAATTTAACGTTCAAAGCGCCAGATGATAGAAAGTATCCCTGTATGCAGTTGGCCTACGCTGCAGGTCGGGCCGGGGGGTCAATGCCTGCGGTCTTGAATGCGGCGAATGAGCAGGCAGTTGCCCTGTTTCTAGAGGAAAGAATTCAATTTTTAGAGATTCCCCAATTGATTGAACGAGTGTGCGATCGCCATCGACTGGACAACTGTTCTGAGCCTAGTTTGGAGGATATTCTGAATGCCGATCAATGGGCGAGACAAGAAGTGCTGGCGGCTTCTGAAAAATTGGCACAAACTATTCCCGTTTAACGGCAAAGTTGTGCGGCGGCATAGACTTGAACACTTACTGGCAATCTCCGTTCCGGTTTCCCTAATTTGTAGATGACTATCACTTCAATTCAATTCACTAAACAGGCAAGTCCTTTCGAGGTTTAAAGGTTTCGAGTTGACGCAGTTGCTCGTAGAGTTCTTGTTCCTCAGGCGTTAAATCTCTGGGTACTACAATCAGCAGTTCAACCAGTTGATCTCCCCGTTCCTCATGTTCATTCAAGTAGCCTTTATTGGCCAAGCGTAACTTCTTCCCTGAAGACACTCCGGGCTGAATTTTCATTTTGACCCGGCCATCCAGGGTGGGAACTTCGATATCTCCGCCTAGGACTGCTTCCGTTGGAGTAATTGGAATTTGGCAGTAGACATCTAGCCCTTCTAGCCGGAAAAATGCGTGGGGCGGAATCTGAATTTTTAAATACAAATCTCCGCCGTTGATCCCTTGATTTCTCAGACGAATTCGCTGGGCTGTTACCATTCCTGCGGGCATATCGACTTCGAGGGATCGGCCATCTTCTAGACGAATTCGCTCAGTTCCTCCGGTGTACGCTCTTTCCAGGGGAATTGTCAAACGAGCTTCAATGTCCCGCCGCGCCTCAACCGAACCCGCCTTGTAAACGGATTTAGTTCGGGGAGAACGGTAAGGATCGGTTGGAGTTGCCCGAGGTTCATCGGCTGTAACAGTTCGGACTTCTCGCCGTCGCCCTAAAAGTTGATCGACAAAGCTATTAAAGTCACTATACTCGCCAAAATCCATTTCCTGGGTTTGGGCCCGACCATCTCGAGTCCCCCAGGTTTTGAATCCTCCAAAGGGAGATCCTTTGCGACCTTGAAATCCTCCCTGTTTCCAAAACTGACTGTATTCATCGTATTGCAGCCGTTTCTCCGAATCGGAGAGGACATGATAGGCTTCACCAATGTCTTTGAACTGTTCTTCAGCTTCTTTATCACCCGGATTTAGGTCAGGGTGATATTGCCGAGCTAGCCGCCGGTAGACTTTTTTGATTTCCTCAATCGTAGCGTCCTTAGGAATTCCTAAAATTTGGTAATAGTTGCGAAAATTCTGCATTATTCACTCTTCGTGGGTCATAGGTTGGGGTCATCTGCAACTTACAGCCAATCGTCGTCCTTATCATCCCAGTCCTCACTCTGGTTTTGATAGTAGGGCCGGGTGCGGGTTACGTTCCGACGGTCATACTGAAGGTAGTCCTTAGAATCATATTCAGGCTCACGGCGGCGCTCTCCGGTAAACGTCCGACGAATCGAGCCGAACAGATCGTCCTCATCGTCTTCCGCCGCATAGACAGATATTTCTTGGTTCAAGTCATACAGGGCATCTTGAAGATCTGATCCAATCTGGTCAATGCCTCGATCGTCATCTCGCTCCAAGCTATCTCGCAAGGCTCGGACTAAGGATTCAATCCGACCCCGTTGGCGCTGAGCAAACTGCATTCCATAGTCTAGGGCCACTTCTCGAAGTTGGCGTTCGGCTTGGTAGGTCAGGGCTTGGGCACGATTGCGTTTTTCAACCCGTTCCCGTTGCAGTCGATCCTGATCGGCAAATTTTTCGGCCTCCTGAATCATTCGGTCTACTTCTTCCTGACTCAGGGTAGAAGCACCCTGAATTGTAACGCTTTGTTCTCGTCCTGTGGTTCTGTCCATCGCCGTGACCAACAGAATGCCATTGGCATCAATATCCAAGGAGATTTGAACCTGGGGAATGCCTCGGGGAGCCGGAGGAATTCCGGTTAATTTGAATTTTCCGAGGGATTTGTTGTCAACTGCCAATTCCCGTTCCCCTTGGAGGACATGCACTTCGACTAAGGTTTGGTTGTTTTCTGATGTTGAGAAAATGTCAGAACGGCGAACCGGCATCGTTGTATTGCGGGGAATCAATTTTTTCATCACACCCCCAATCGTTTCTAGCCCCAGGGACAGGGGAGTAACGTCTAGGAGCAGAATATCTCGGACTTCCCCCCCGAGAATTCCGGCTTGAATGGCTGCCCCCACCGCAACCACCTCATCGGGATTAATATTTTGGTTGGGTTCCAGATTGATTAAACTGCGAACCACCTGCTGCACGATAGGAATTCGGGTTGAGCCTCCGACCAACACCACCTCATCGATTTGACCGGGGTTCAAGTTGGCATCAGCAAGGGCTTGCTTCACAGGTCGCCGTAACCGTTGAATCAAATCTCCACACAGCCCTTCAAACTCACCCCGAGTTAGTCGAGTTTCTAGGTGCTTTGGCCCGTCTTCTGTAGCTGTGATGAAGGGAAGATTGATATCTGTGACTCCCACGCCGGAAAGTTCAATCTTGGCTTTTTCCGCCGCCTCTGTGAGTCGCTGCAATGATTGGCGATCGCGCCTCAGATCGACCCCTTCTTCTGCCAAAAATTTCTCCGCCAACCAATCGACAATTTTTTGGTCAAAGTCTGTCCCCCCTAACTGAGTATCTCCGCTCGTTGCCTTCACTTCAAAGACTCCGTCTCCAATCTCCAGCACGGAAACGTCAAAGGTTCCGCCTCCCAGATCAAACACCAGAATGGTTTGATAGCTCTGCTTGTCTAGGCCATGGGCCAAAGACGCTGCTGTCGGTTCATTCAGAATGCGCTTGACCTCTAGTCCAGCAATTCTGCCCGCATCTCGAGTCGCTTGCCGTTGAGAGTCGTTGAAGTAGGCTGGAACTGTAATGACTGCCCCAGTGATTTCTTCTCCCAGGTGACGACTAGCTTCCTCCACTAGCTTTCTCAATATCATTGCCGAGATTTCCTCTGGGGAAAAATCTCGTTGGAGACGGGGGCACTTGAGCTTGATATTTCCCCCGTCATCCCGTCGAATCGTATAGGGAACTCGTTTTGAAGCCGCAGTCAATTCAGAATATTTGCATCCGATTAGTCGCTTTACCCCATAGTAAGTGTTCTGGGGGTTGAGCACGGCTTGCCTGCGGGCCATCTGCCCGACAATGCGCTCCCCTTCCTTTGTGAAACCAACGACCGAAGGAGTGGTTCGCATTCCTTCTGAGTTCGCAATTACAACAGGTCTGCCTCCTTCCATTACTGCAACGACAGAGTTGGTTGTTCCTAAATCAATGCCAACTACTCTTCCCATGCGTTGGTTTACTCCTGTACTCCTGACCAGCTAAGTTTACTGTCAATACTTCATTTTATCCTTAAGTCCCCTGACTTTGCGGGAAAGGAGGACGAAGGGACTGAAACTCAGGGTGGTTTCAATTCCCAATTTCCCTGGGCAACTTCTCCTTGAATGTAACGAGATGTAAAGTATAATCAGAATGGTATATCCGAAGAAATCCTAGAAGGTTATTAAGGTTATCAATGCGAGTTGCAATTGCTGGAGCAGGTTTAGCGGGTTTATCCTGCGCCAAGTACTTGACAGATTTGGGCCATGTGCCCGTCGTGTTGGAACGGCGGGATGTCCTCGGCGGAAAGGTTGCGGCCTGGAAAGATGAGGATGGAGACTGGTACGAGACGGGTCTGCACATCTTTTTTGGTGCTTACCCCAACATGTTACAGCTTTTTAAGGAATTGAAGATTGAGGATCGGTTGCAATGGAAGCAGCATAGCATGATCTTCAACCAACCAGAAAAGCCTGGAACCTACTCCAGGTTTGATTTTCCTGACTTGCCTGCCCCTTTGAATGGACTTGTCGCGATTTTGCGGAACAATGATATGCTCACTTGGCCGGAGAAAATTCGGTTTGGTTTGGGGCTCATCCCAGCGATTCTTCAGGGACAGAAGTATGTGGAAGCGATGGATCAATACTCTTTCTCTGAGTGGTTGAAACAGCGTAACGTTCCACCTAGGGTAGAAACAGAAGTATTTATTGCTATGTCTAAGGCCCTGAATTTCATTGGGCCAGAAGAGATTTCCTCAACGATCATTTTGACAGCCCTGAATCGCTTTTTACAGGAAAAAAATGGCTCCAAAATGGCCTTTCTTGATGGCCCTCCCACGGAGCGGTTGTGTCAGCCCTTGGTAGACTACGTTGTAGAACGGGGGGGTGAAGTACACTTAAAGGCTCCAATTCAAGAGTTTCTCTTAAATGAAGATGGGACAGTCCGGGGATTTCTCCTGCGGGATGACAACAACGGATCTCAGACCCAGGTGCTAACTGCTGATGCCTATGTCTCGGCCATGCCCGTTGACCCGTTGAAGTTAATGCTGCCTGAGGCTTGGAAACAACTGGAATATTTTAAGAAATTAGACGGTTTAGAGGGAGTTCCAGTCATTAATCTCCATTTATGGTTTGATCAGAAGTTAACAGATGTTGATCATTTGTTATTTTCGCGATCGCCCCTCTTGAGCGTATACGCTGACATGAGTAACACCTGCAACGCTTATGCAAACCCAGATCGTTCCATGCTAGAGCTAGTTCTGGCTCCGGCTAAGGAGTGGATTAGCAAATCTGATGAGGAGATTGTGGCTGCAACGATGACAGAATTAGCAAAGCTTTTCCCGGATCACATTCCGCATCGGGCAAAGTTGCTCAAGTCTCGGGTTGTTAAGACTCCCCGCTCAGTCTACAAGGCAACTCCAGGTTGTCAGGCGTTTCGTCCAAGTCAAGCAACGCCAATTGCCAATTTCTATCTTGCGGGAGACTATACAATGCAGCGTTATCTAGCCAGTATGGAAGGTGCTGTGCTTTCTGGTAAACTAACGGCGCAGGCAGTTCACCAGTCCTCTGGAACTGTTCAAAACCATAGTGGTTTTGTCACTGCTGCTGATCATGAGCATGGTGCATCAACTGTTAAGGATGCTCAGTTACAACCCTTTGTGAAACCATAGCTGATCTCTCTAAGGCAAACCCCTGGAGGCTGAAACATAACGAATGCTGCAATTGCCTCAACCCCCCCTGACTACTACAAAAACACTCGCTTCTTTGGAAGACTCCTACGAGCTCTGTCGCCGAATTACTTCGGAGTATTCCAAGACGTTTTATATGGGAACCCAGATTATGCCCCAGGAAAAACAACAGGCAATCTGGGCAATTTATGTTTGGTGTCGCCGGACGGATGAACTGGTTGATGGGCCAATGTCAGGCTCTACAACCTTGGAGACTTTAGATCAATGGGAAGAGCATTTGGAGGCGATTTTTGCAGGTTATCCGATTGAGAATGAAGATGTTGCTTTAGTCGATACTCTAAACCGCTATCCCTTGGATATTCAGCCATTTCGGGACATGATTGCTGGTCAACGAATGGATCTCCATCGCAGCCGTTATAAAACATTTGAGGAGCTAAAGCTTTACTGCTACCGAGTTGCAGGCACAGTTGGACTGATGTCGATGTCTGTAATGGGGGTGGCTCAGCCAGAATCTAAGGCTCCCTGGGAACAGGAAGAACTCTACATTCCCAAGGATGAAGCGATCGCCCTGGGAATTGCCAACCAACTCACCAATATTTTACGAGATGTGGGAGAAGATGCCCGTCGAGGTCGAATCTATATCCCACTCGAAGAACTGGCTCAATTTGGCTACACAGAGCGAGATTTGATGAATGGAGTAATTGACCACCGCTGGCAAGCTCTGATGCAGTTTCAGATTCAACGGGCGCGTAAGTTTTATGAGATGGCAGAGCAAGGAATCCGTGTTCTTCACCCAGACATCCGCTGGCCAATTTGGACGGCCTTACTGCTCTACAGCAAAATTTTAAATGCGATTGAACGGAATCAATATGATGTATTTACAAAGCGAGCCTATGTTCCAAGCTGGAGAAAGTTCCTTTGCCTGCCTGTAGCTTTACTCCGAGCCAAAGTACTTTAGACATAGAATGCCTTAGACAACAATAGGTTGAACTAGATTTTGACACCTATACAATGGGGACAGTTTTCGCACATGCCAATCCAAAAACAGGATACCACAAACCCCTTTCTGTTGGATGCGAAGTGGCTACCAGCAGAAAGGGAGGCTAGAGGGGAAATCAGTTCGACCTATGGGTATACAGAGTTGATGAAGGTAGGTTGATCGGTAGCGTGCAAAAAGTGCAAGATACTGCTTCTAACTGCAAGCACTCAAAATGAAAACGCTACTAATACACTTCTATCTCTAACCTGAAACTCCTTAGGCTAGGAATTGGTGGTTTGAGCTGAGAGCATCTGCTTGAGCTTCTCTAAGTCACTGGCCCACCGAGGATCGGGTTGAACAGAATCAGATGGCGCTCCTTCTGTTCCAGAACCTCCAGAAGAAATCTTCCCAGATTTTTTGCGGTTCTTATTTCCCGCTGCTGGACTACTACTACTTTTAGGGGGAGTATTAGGCTCTTCCTCGAGAACGCCTTCTCCCTTCTCTCCCTTACCATTCTTTTTCCGAGGTAAAGCTTTCTCAATTTTCAGAGAAGTCTCCTTTAGCTCCACGCCGTTATATTTCTCTACAATCTGGTCAGCCATCTCATCAGGAACTGTAACAAACCCAAACCCTCGGCACTTTCCTGTTTTCCGATCCGTGATCACCTTCGCTGTAACTAAATCTCCCTCCTCTGCAAACACCTCTTGCAGTTCCTTACGATCAATCTCTTTTGGCAAATTTCCAATGTAAAGACGAACAGGCATGGATAAAACCTCCAACTAAACAGAATGAACTAAACCTTCCCAAATCATTAACTACGCAAGCAAATCCAGATCTAGATAGCCCAAGATAGTAGAGAAGACATGCAAGACCGAGCTACTCCGCAGATAGCAACTATTTCTAAACATTTCAAATCTGTAGTATTCCATGCCAACAACTTCAATCGTGAGCTGAAAAACCCTGTAGCTATGAATGCAATGCCTACCTTCAAAAAGCCTCAATTCTGTACTCAACGCAACGCCTATCTCAGTTTAATACAGTTGAGAGCGCAACGCTCACCTCCGAAGTAAATCCTCTTTAACAGAGGCAGCCGTTCTACAGACAACCAAACCTAGAGAACAACCACACCTTGATACACCTGATAGCAAGTCATTCAAGCTGATATGCGCTTTCAAACCATTTCTTAAGGTATCACAGTTTGAGACAGAACTCCAACCGTTGCTGCATTCAAGGCGTGAACATAACTAAGTACTTTTCTAAAACACAAGCCCCATTTCTTCAGAAGCCAAAAGAAGTAAATAGGATTAAATTAGTAACATATTAAAAAATGTAACACGTTTATCTGCAACCTGTAAATCACAATTCCAGGAATCAAGAGATTACAACAGGTCTAAGCACAGATCTAACCTTTGCCAACGGCGATAACATAAGCTCCCCAACCAGCGATCGCAACGCCCAATAAAGTTGACCAAATGGGATGTCCTGCCAAAATCACCCGCTGTTGACCCGGCCCTTGATCCTGGGTTTGCATTCGTTCAAGATCTAGCCAGGGAGTTGCTCCTCGCCGCCACCAACCGATAACAGTAACTGATTGACCATTCAGGGCGCTAGGACGACTCAGTCCCGGCCAGAGATAAGTGAGAGGCGTTAACTGCGGGATATGGTGGAGATAGACAAGACCCGCTGGCATTTGTAGGATCAAATCTTGTTCCCAACCGTTCTCAACCCCAGTTCTTCCCAGCAACTTGCCCTCAAGTTGTACCGATTGAGCCTCAACTGGAATCGGCTTTGGGTTACAAAAAAGTTGACTCAAATCTGGATTTCTCAGTAGGTTGGCCCGCTGAATTTGTGGGAAAAAGGCGTTAATTCTCAGGAATATACCCAAACTGCAACACAAAAGAATACACCCGAACAAGAGAGAGCGATCGCCCAGCAACCACTCCAATTGCCAAATCCCCAACAGGGAACAAATTCCCCCCACTAACCAAATCAAACTCCCCAGCAAAACTCCAGCCGGAATGCCGAAAAAGGGAGCACCCTGGAGCAACAGATGAGACCACTGAGCCCGTGTCCATTTGATCTGTTTTCCATTAACCAGAGGGAGATCCAGCTCTGATTCTAGCTGCCAGAAGTTGGCATAAAAACAAAGGAGTTGTAAGCGATCGCCTAAAACGGGATGAGATTGATTGAGTTCTAGCCAGCGACGATAGAGATTGGCCCGATCCCATTGCAAGAGGGACTCGACTGGAGTGTGAGCCATCAAACTACCGAATGTCAGAGCTTGTCGAACCCCAACAGGAGTCAGCAAATCAAAGCTCTCCAGCAACGGATCAGTTTTTCCGCGCTGTTCAACCTCTTGAGCAACCCCCTGGGTGATTTTCAATAACGCCCGCACCAAACCATTGGGATTTCCCGTCAGATCACAAGCCGTGCGATCGCTGTAATACACCCGTCGTCGAGCAACCCAAAGGGCAGGCCAACGCAAAAGTCGGTAAATCCCATAACTAACAGGAGATACCATCCAAGCCAGCAGTCCAACTCCTTGGGCCAATCCCAAAAGGGCTGTTTTGAGGACATTGGGTACAGGTCGAGGCGATCGCTTTAATGCTTCAGTAAACTGTTCGGGCCAGCGAGGCAATTGACTATAAAGCAGGTAAGGAACTTGCATCACTAGGGTGATAAAGGACATCACCAGAAAATTCCCCTGACCCACCTGAGCCATTTCACGGGCATAAATTAACGCAATTTCATCCTCAGCCAACTGTTCTAACAAACCTTGGCTGACCACGATTCGAGCAAACCGGGGCCAACAACCATAGGTCATGGCTAGGGGGGCCAAAGTGGGCAAAACACGCAATGCTGGGACGTTCCACCGTCGCTGTTGACAATAACTTCTCAAGACTCGATTGGCTTCAGGACTGTATTGAAACAACGTTGTCATCGGCAGAGGCTCCATCCCGTAACTGCTCTGAAGCAGAAAATCAAGAATCCAGGGGGATAGGAGGAACAGCAGGGTTAGGATGATCCAAACGGCACGGGTTGGGTCTTTGTAGAGCAGTTGAATCGGGTTCACCCAAGGCAATCGGTAGAGCAAGTCATTGGTCACATCCATCAAAACATTGACCAACTGGGGAATAAACCACAGTAGGGCGATCGCCGTTAACCCTTGCTCAATTTGAAATCCAGCCAGTTTTAAGCGCTTGAGCCGTCGCCACTGGTCTGCCCGCCCAGCCTGTCGCCACTGTAGGGGTCGTGATTCGGGTTCAGGACGGACTTCAGAAGCGTCCTTCTCTGGAGGGACAGAACGGGTTGGATGGCCTGAAATTGGGGGTGGAGCAACAACGTGATCGTCTAGAGAATTAATCTGGGGAGAATCCTGAGCTTGAATGCCAAGCGCTGAATCAGAACTCCCAGGAGAGAGAACTGGAGAATCGTCAGCAGGATCTTGTTGATCTGCTGGCAGCTCATGAACAGCTTCCTGGGAGGACTGTATCAGGGCGTTCAAGGGGGCAAATCCGCTTGGAGTCTGATGGGCTGTAGGGCTTAAATCAAGCTTTGCTGCTTGAGAGGAAGGGAGTTGAGACTGCGTTGACTGGGTGGGTAGGGAGGGGGCTGCAGTCGATTCAAGGGGGACAAAACCAGTGCCTGAGACGGAAGGCCGTGATGCAGATGGAGATTGAGCCAACTTCACAGTCAGTTGTCGCAACGTTTGGGTTGCCCAATCCTTAATTTTAGCACTGGGGACTGTGGTGAGAGGATGGCAGAACGTCATCGCCTGATGAAAATCCCCAAGCTTTTCGTAGGCGTTAACCAAGGCAATCCTCGCTCTAACTCTGACGTTGGTATCGGCAGCAGACTGAGTGAGGGGGCCAAGAGTCGCGATCGCTCCGTGATAATCCTGCTGCTTCAGGGCAACAAGTCCAGCCGCTAAGGCAGACTTTTCTTCAAGAAAAAGGTTCAAGTCCGATCTTGGGGAAGGCGGGGTAGATGACATTGGTATTTCCAGACTTAGATCTGTTGCTCAAGGTTTTTCCAGAGTAAACTCTTTCTAAAATAACCTAGTGGTTTGTCTAGATCAGTTGTGTCGGTTGAAGTCGTAAAGGGATCAGGCCCCCATCTGTGACAATCTCAGTCCCATACCGAAAATCCCGTGGACAACATTCGACTTCTGTGATCTCCTCCTTCTGTGATCTCCTCAAAGAGCGTATCAACTACTACAACATCAGTGAATTCATTTGCTAAGGTAGAGAAACAAAGTGTTCTCATATGCAGTAGCAGGCGATTTGTCAAACTTTATTTACACTTTGTAATATAGTATCAGGGCTAGCGTACTGCTGAAAGAACAGCTAAGTGACTGATGTTTTCTTCAATGTTGAAGGAAATGTCAGGGATCTGAGCAACAACTTCTCAACCCATAAATCTCAACCTAAAAGGAGGTTAGTGATGACTACGCCGAACGATCTCTCCCTAGAACAAAGGTTCAACCTGTCTTCTTTCAGAATGCAGGTGGGTCAAATGAGCCGAGAACAAGCTCAGGAATTCCTGGTTGATCTATATGAGCAGATGCTGTTGCGAGAAAATATGTACCAGCATTTTCTCAAGCACCAGTGGGGGTTAGAACCCAACTCGAACCAAGCCTAGAGCTTTAACTCACGTTGGCTTAGACTCAAGGGGTCAGCACCCTATATCTCGAACTTCTTTTCTAGTCAGAAAATGGGTTGGGGGTATTTCGGGGTTCGTGACTTCTACGGTTTGCGTTCTAAGGTTGCCTCCAGAACACTAATCAGGTTCATATTAGCGCCCCCCATGCTCACACTCGAGTAAGAATAGCGATTATTCTCTATCCGACGTAGAATTTCCAGTCCACTTCGCCGCTGTTGCTCATTGCCCAAAACCCAATATCGCTGCACTATCGACTCAGGGCCAACCAAACCTTCCCCCTCTACATTCCCGAGTTCACTGTGTTGCAGGATAAAGGTATACTGACGATTTGTACTATCAAAGCGCCCGCGATACTGCAACACAATATCTTCATGTTCATGACCGGGAAAGATCAACTGCATAACCATTCTAAACCAGTCATTTTGATCCCAAGCCACGAGTGTCTTCCCACGTACAGGAATAGGAAGACGATTGCGCTCTAGCCATTGGCCTTCCAACATCCATTTTCCAGGAACAACAAGAAAGGTATGAGCCATGACTATACCTCCATATAGCAGAGGTGATGAGGAACATCTAACCCAGAACGATCAACAGCAACTCTTGACATAAGCCCCTGTGAAGCCATCTACGTTCGTCTATCATTATCTCAGTATCTTTCCCAACCTCCTAGAAAAATTAGAGAACCCTAGAGGGAACTAGAGGGAGTACACCTCCCCTAGTAGAGTCGAAGTTTTTGCCCCGGTCACTTGAGGTAGGTTACCGGGGATATGGTGAACTCGCAGATAAGCCAGCATCGCAAAGGCGATCGCCTCCTTAAAATCCACATCTAAATTCACGTCAGCCGTTGTCAGGATTGGAATAGGATAGAGCAGAGCTTGCAACTGTTTTCGCAAACAGAGATTATGACTGCCTCCCCCACACAACAATACCTGATCAGGTAACTGAGGCAAAAACTGACGATAACTCTGAGCAATGGAAGCAGCAGTTAATTCTGTCAGGGTTGCGAGCAGGTCTGCCGGATTCAGGGCGTAAACGTGGGCATCCGCGAGACACTGGTGAAAATAGTCAGAGCCAAAATGCTCTCGTCCCGTAGATTTAGGCGGAGGTTGATGAAAGAAATCCTGTTGTAACCAGCGTTCAACCAGTTCTAAACAAGGTTGACCTTGAGCAGCCCATGCCCCGTCTTGATCATAGGCTTGAGTTCCGGCAGAAAAATGCTGTACCGCCAAATCCAACAAGGTATTCCCCGGCCCCGTATCCCAGCCCAGAATTCCTGCCCGAGACTCTAAACTTGAATCCTCTAAACTTGAATCTTCTAAACTTGAATCCCTGAGGGTTAATGGCTCAGCAGAGGACACAGTCTGAACTAGGGCCGTCTTGGGTAAGTAAGTAACATTGCCAATGCCGCCTACATTTTGCACACAGCGATTGTAATCGGGGTGACTCAGCACATAGGCATCTAGTATCGAAACCAGAGGAGCGCCCTGGCCCCCAACCGCAATATCCGCTCCCCGAAAGTTGCTCACGGTGATGATACCCGTAAACTGATGAATGACGGCCCCGCGTCCTAGCTGAAGACTGTATCCCAAGGTAGGGGATGAAGGGTGCATTTCAGGGGAGCCGGGGGGACGATGGAAGACGGTTTGGCCATGGGAACCGATTAATTCTGCCGGGGCCTGACCCTGTTGAATCGCTAAGGCGGCTTTGGCAAATTCCAGGGCGATCGCGTCATCCAAGGCCGCGAGTTCAGCGCAGGAAATAGCTTGCCCACCACATAGATTAAGGATTTGCCCCCGCAGTTGATCGGGATAAGAATAGGTTTCTCCCGCCAGAAGGTTAACTTGGAGGTCGGAACCCAATCCGGTAATTTCTACTAATGCAGCATCGATGCCATCCACAGAAGTACCACTCATCAGACCAACAACACGGGTCATAGCTAGTTTTCTTCGGCTTCAATGCCCACAATCACAACAGTAATATTGTCCTTCCCTTCTCGCGCCTTGGCCTGCTGAATCAAAGTTCGGGCTATTTCGGGATAGTCAGAGGAAGCGGCTAGTAGGGAACTGATTAACTCATTCGGCAATTCCTCGGTCAACCCATCACTACAGAGCAGTAGGCGATCGCCCGGTTGGGTTTCCAGGGCTTCAATTTCAATCAGAGACAGATCTTCTCGTCCTAAACATTGAGACAAAACATGTCGCCAGGGGTGGATTCGGGCTTCTTCTGGAGTGAGAACTTCTCGCTTCACTGCTTGAGCCACCCAAGTTTGATCCTCGCTCACCTGTTGAAGGTTTGATTGGCGCAGGCGATACAGCCGAGAATCTCCCACATTGGCGTACCAAGGCTGATCGTGATCCCGGAACAGGGTAACAACTGCCGTTGTGCCCATATCTGCCCGTTCCGGATTGTCCCGTTGATCTCTCAAAATAGCCTTATTGGCGGCCAAGAACGCTCCTTTCAGCAAAGAGGGAGAGGGTTCAGAAGTTTCCCAATAGGAATTGAGATAGTCCTTAATGGTTTGAGTGGCAATCTGACTGGCTTCCTGTCCCCCGGCATGACCTCCCATTCCATCTGCGACAATAAAAAACCGTCCTTCGGGATCAAGATGAAAATCATCTTGATTGACTGCACGAACGTTACCAATATCTGTTTGACCTGTAAATCGATGCTTCATATACTGATTAGAGATATTTGACTCTATAACTTAGTTATAATTGGCGGGTACAAATTTTTCGAATACTATAACAGGCTTTAGGAACTTCCGAACCGTTGTAGGAACCCATCCTCAAGCCCTTATCTATGATATTTTAGTTGTATTTTGTGAAGGTTTTCTCAAGTGCAGTCAAATCTAGACAATTCAAGATACTAGCTTTGATAGGTCGCTTCTCATCCCAAAACGTCAAGCAAGAATAAAAAGTTGTAGCCACTTGAGAAGTCAAAAGACCAAAAGCAATGCAAGCAGCTTGTTCGTTTTCAAAGCCAAGAAAGTAGACCGTATCATCAAAAACAACAGGTTTAGTGCCGATAGAATTAACCAACCTAAAGTTTAGGCGTTTATCAAGGCCACAAATCGCGATTTTCCAAGCTGTAAACGTATAGTCTCCAACTCCAAAGATCGAAAAGCGAGGAGTGTTTTTGTAAATTCTACTTTTTCTGGCCTCTAGATACTTTGAGTTCTTTTCCAGGTAACTCCATGTTTTAGGGGCAATATTTTGGATTGACTCTGTTGACTGACCAACATTTTTTTGAGGGAGTAAAACGCATTTTCCAGCTCTATCTATTTTTCCATTCATAATATCAGATCCTTTTAGCAGAGGATAGAGATAAGTCTCTTCGATATCAACGCTCTCGCCAAAGCCATTAGTGAATCCATCTTTTCTCCGCCAAAGTTCCATAACATTTGAGCAGTCATGTTTGACCCCAGAACGCCATTTTTTTGGATTTCTAGGGTTAAAGAGTGGACTAACTAGTTGGAAGGATTCGATATCTGTGATTAGGGTCTGGTCATAGTATCCTAATTGATAGCTATTAGAACCATTCAAACTCTCGAAAACATGACAAAAATAATGGTGTGAATTTGACTCAAATTTACAGATCAATAAACAAGCTGCAACTGTTGCACTAAAACATTCTCTGGCATTGATTGGATGAGTTGAGCAATAAGCTAGATTTAAACGTTGACTATGAATGTAGTTGAGGAGTTTCCGGGCAACTGATGTTTTACACAACATTGCAAGACAACCATTGCGAGGATGTATCCAGTCCAAGACCTGAATCAACATCCATTCTGAAATGTCAAAATTGCTCTTGCCTGTGATTGCGTCTAAGCCAAGATGTTTCTGAAAGTTATGCTTGTGAGGTAAGTTGGGACTCCCCATTCTGCCTTGTTGGGAGTTGGTTACCCAGGGAAAATTACCCAAAATCAGAATTTCTCCCTGACAACTTTCAATCAAGGACGACCAATTAAACTCGAAAAAATCTTTGTGATATAGCTCAATCTTTCGATTCTCTAACCCATTTTCGGTGTTTTTAATTGCTTGTGAACTAGTTATTTGTGAACTAGTTACTTGTGAATTGATTGTTTGTAAATGGGTTGAGTTGATGTCTACGCCAATGATTCTTTCTGCCGAACTAAATACTTCTGAGGCAGCCCTGATAAAATTCCCAACCCCACAGGTTGGTTCGATCACAACCTGTGGATTAATGCCTAATTCAGACACTTTTCGACACACCTGAGTTGCCAAATCTAGAGGTGTTTGAAAATCACCATATTCTTTCTTGGCTTTGAATTTAACTGGAGTCATTATTCTTTTAATATTCTCGCAATCTTGTACTACCTCTGACTTAATTTCTCGCCCTTAATTTCTCGCCAAGTCTCAGAATTTGTCCAGCCAGAACCGCTGCACCGAAGCCATTGTCAATGTTAACAACACCAATTCCAGGGGTACAGGAGTTCAACATGGTCAGCAGGGGAGCCAAGCCTTGAAAACTCGCCCCGTAACCCACACTGGTGGGAACGGCAATTACAGGACAGTCTACCAAGCCCGCGACTACACTGGGCAGGGCTCCTTCCATACCAGCGACCACAATCAGGACATCTGCTTGTTCAATTAAGGGGCGATGGCTGAGCAGACGATGAATTCCCGCGACCCCAACATCCCAGAGTCGTTGCACCGCAAACCCAGATAACATGGCCGTAACCGATGCCTCCTCTGCCACAGGCAGATCAGCCGTACCCGCTGTGAGAATTGTGATGGTTCCAGACGCTTGAACGGTAGGGTTCTGGGGGTGCAGAGCACAGATTTTAGCAAGAGGATAATAAACCAGTTCTGGAATCTCAGCTTGTAACTGTTCGAAAATCTCAGGCTCAATCCGAGTTGCCATCACAACGGGATGATGCTGAGCCATCGTCTGGATAATTTTAATAATTTGCTCTGGGGTTTTTCCGGGACCCCAAATTACTTCTGGAAATCCAGTTCGAAGCTGACGATGGTGATCAATTCTGGCAAAGTCTTCGACCGGCTCAAAGGTCATATATTTCAACTTTTCCAAGGCACTGGTTAGGCTAAGCTGGCCGCTGGCAACTGATTGCAACAGGGCCTTAAGAGCGTCAGGAGTCATGATGGCATAAAGTGATGAACAGAATTTGTTAGCGTATTGCTGATTAGCTTATTCCTTAATTTTCAACTCATACAGATTCCAAAATGCACCTCCAAGAGGGGTGTATTCAAAGTTCTCAAAGCGATCGCGAACCGCCTCAAATGAAAGGGGATTCACCATGTACAGAAATGGCAATTCCTCTGCTACGATTTTTTGAAATTCACCGTAAAGTTGTCGCCGTTTATTCTCATCAAATTCTTGAGAGGCTTGAACGAAAATATCATCCACTCTCTGTTCCCAGTCTGAAACGACCCATCCTGTAATGCCTTCCTCTCCGGGCTGAGGCCCTTGATTGAAGGTGTGCAGCCGTCCATTGATTGACCAAATATTATAGCCGCCGTGGGGTTCTACGCCACTCCCTCCGGTAAACCCCCCTAAATAAGCATCCCAATCTCGAGCCTGGGAAAGGCGCTCCACATAGGTATTAAAGCTCAAGAATTGGGTATCCATCTGAATCCCAAGTCTACTTAAGTCCTGATTGATTTGAGTCGCCATCTGTTCTCTAACTTTCTTCCCCGCACTCACCAGCAAGGTAAAGCGGACAGGGTTTCCTTGATCGTCGATTAATTTGCCCGCTTGATCATAGGAGAAACCCGCACTCAGCAAAAGCTGTTTGGCTTTTTCAGGATTGTATTCATAGGTTCTGAGCCCCTCTTCTGGAGACAGATAAAATGGACTTTGAACGGGAATAGAAGAGTGTTGGGGTGCGCCGAGTCCCAAATAGATATTGTTGTTCATCACCTCGCGATTAATCCCGTAGTACACAGCTTGCCGAAAGGATCTGTTATTAAACCAACGGGATTTTACCGGGTCAACAAACGGCTTTCCCTGAGCATTTTTTCCTTGATTGAGGTTAAAGGCAACAAAGATGGTGCCTGTATCTGGCCCAGAGCTATGAATTGTATACTTTCCCCGGTCTTCCTCTGGTTTTAAGAGTGGAAAAGCTTCAGGCTGTACCTCCAAAGCATCGAGAGAACCTGACCGAAAATTTAGAAGCTGGTTATCTGTGCTTTCAATAATTCGCCAAACCACTTGTTCAATGAAAGGTTGAGAATTTCCAGCTTCATCCTGCCGCCAGTAATAGGGATTTTTTTCAAGTACCACTCGCTGGTTAGAAGTATAGTTTCGCAACCGATAGGCTCCATTCCCCACAATCTGCGTTGGATCGGTATCAGTTCCCCAAGTCGTTAAAAACTCAGGATTTCCATCTTTATCCGTTTTCCGAACAGTTTCTGCCAAAATGTGAGCGGGCAAAATAGGCAAACCTCCTACATACCGAACAAAGGGAGCAAAAGGCTCGGTCACAGAAAATTTAACCCGGCGAGCATCTAGTTTTTCAATCGTTGGAAATTGACGACTTTGTCCCACTCGGAGGATGTCTTTAAAGCTACTGGGAATTTGATCGTTGAGATAGACATCTTTGTAAGTGAATAGAATATCATCTGCGGTCATGGGTTTCCCATCTGACCATTTTAAGTCCTCGCGCAGGGTAATAATAATCTCTCGGCCACTGGGAGCAACCTGCCAAGATTCAGCCAATCCAGGCTCTAATGCTCCAGTGACTGGATGTTCCTGGATGAGAGAATCGTAGATGTAGCCGAAGACACTATAAGCAGACTGATTCAGGGGATAGTTGAAGGTACTTGGGCCACTGGGGGTTGGAATGACTAAGCGAGAGGGCAAACTAGACTGGGCTGGGCGACATGCTCCAAGGGCGATCGCCAATATTATGACAATTCCCAGTTTCCAAATTTGCTGATAATGCAGTTGCCAATCCTGCAACTGCTGCAAAAATCCTGTGCAGAACCGTTTCATTCTTTCTTAAGACCCTCAATATTTAAAGTATAAAACGATGCTTTAATAGTAATCCGTTTTCAGTTTAACCCTGGTTTAACTTCGTGCCACATTGTTTGCAAAATTGGGCATCGAGATCATGTGCTGACCAGCTACAGGTGGAACATTTCACTTCCATGAGTTGAGTGGTCTTCAATAATTGCTTGATCAGATCTCCCACCTGCCAGGGAATCAGAGCAATTCCAATTAAGATCATCAAGATGGTTAAAAATCGTCCGGCTTGCGACTGGGGGGTGACATCTCCAAATCCCACAGTAGTCATGGTCACCACACAAAAGTAAACTGCATCCAGGAACGTCCTAAAAACGTTAGGGTTAATTGGGTTTTCCACCTGGTAAATCAGGCCAGAAAACACAAAAATAATGATGATCAACGTGAAAATGATTCGAGCCAGAATTATGCCATCTTCTCGATGAATTTGAAAGATTGAAATCTTAACATCGATAAATCGGATCAGACGTAAAACTCTAAACCAGCGAACAATTCGCAAAAAACTAATGTTAACAAATCCCAAAAATAAGGGAGAAATTACAATCAAGTCAATGATTGATAGGGGATGTAAGAGAAACTTAAATTTTCTCTCCGCCACCCAAAACCGAATGCAATATTCAACCGCAAAACAAAGTAAAATGGCTCGGTCTAAAACCCTAAATTGTATTCGCAACTCCGGAGAGATCGAATAGGTTTCGATGACAAACAGGGTAGCTGACACTAGAATCAGCCCCGCAAAACCGAGACTGATAAATTTACCCAGAGGAGTATCAATGTCTTCCAAATAGAAAGCAATATCTTGACGAAGATTTTGCCCTGATCGAGTGGCAATAGGCGGTTGAGCCATCAGTAGTCAACAGTAACTAACGGGTTGATTTTCAATAAAAAACTATTGATTTAAGTCATTAATTGAGCAACTTCTGAATCCGAGTTTTGGTTTCTGGACTTGCCTTGGATTGTTCATTCAGCCAATTAATCGCTTCACTACGTCCTGCTTGAGCGGCAACGACTAAAGCTCCCCAAACCTGTAAATCGGGTTCGTTTGGGCTCTCTAACAAAGCAGCTTGAATTCGAGTCGTCAAACGTCCGTCATCGGCTTGCAGTAACGTGCTCACTTCAGTCGGGTTAATTTCCCGGTTCTGAACAACGTCCAATGCCTCCGTCCAGCGACCGTCAATTAACCCAGCCAAAACCTTCTGGCTTGGACTTGCCCAGGCAGCTTGGGCTTGAGCCTTGGTGATTTTGGCATGGAACTGAATCAAATCAAACTGAGACTGGGCCAAAATAGGCCACTGATCGGGGGAGTCTCGATCTTTTCCAACCTTTTGCTTCACCGGCTTGATTAATTCCATGGCTGGAGACCAGAGGCCACTTCGAGCTAGACGCAAAGCTTGGCGATAGGAGTCATTATCCACCACTTCTTCGTCCAAAGAAATATTAGTCAGTTGAACCGGATTGGGAACGAATCTTTGGGGCTTCACTTGATAGACATCAAATTGAGGCTCTAAACCAATGGTTTCTTCGACCAACAGCTCAGGTTCCCGACTCCCCGTCACCTGCTGCCAAATCGGTTGTTGACCCGCCGAACTTTTCCACTCCAGCATCATGCTGAGATGGTAATAGGCTGGATTGTAGTGAATCACCTTCCCATAGGGAACTGTTTTTCGCCCCATCACCCGTTCCCCACTCAAGTTAAACCAGAGGCCCTGAGAGGGAATATTCCCTACAAACTGACTTACCTTAGTCAGAGGAAGGGACTTGTTTGAACCCTGCTGATTGGCTCGATTGCCAATGAACGGAGCAATCACATAAGACTCTGCAGGGCCTTTAGCCTCAAGCTGATGAGCCAGACGAAAATATTTAGGACTACCGGGCCGTTGGTAGGGGGGGTCAACGCCCTTGTAAACCCTCAGTTCAACAATTTCTGTACAGTCCGATTTACACGGATGGGAACTGTTGGAGACCCGCTTTTGCAACACGGGAATTAACACATCCGATGAAGCCTGCACCAATGTATCCTTGGAACGCAGGAAAGGCTTGAGAAAACTTAAAAATTCTATACTGATCGCGTCGGAGGAATTCTTCGTGTCGAAGGAGGGCAGGGGTAGCGGATTGCCTATGGTTAAATTTTGTTCCTTCAAACGCGCTTGAATCTCATCCAAGGTCTGAATCGCTTCATGACGCTGGAGGGGAATCTGAGTCGAAGCAGGGAGAAACTGATTCAGCCAAATTCCAATATCGGGCTCAAGAATCAATCGATAGCTGAACCAACCACTGGCGGCAATTAGGGCTGATCCGCCAAACATCAGGGTAAACGCAACTCCATCTGCCATCCACTTATGCCAGAAGGAAGAGAGTGAACGACGATTGGGCCGTGAGGGATCTTTCAAAGGCCGCAATGAACGGACAGAAGCGGACTTCACACTCATGGAACGTGCAGAATCACGGGGCTTGAGCCATCCGAACCTTTGCAACAGTCGAATCATTTGGGGGAGGGTTTTTGGGGTGCGGTTTCTCTGATAAGACTTGTTATCCATTGTCCGTCATCCATTGTCCAAGTTTTACCTGTCCTCTGTTATGGATTGAGTCAAGAAAAAACCTTGAGACTTAGATTGGCCTCTCATTCTGTATCAAGGCTGGGGGTTTGTCAAACTGGATTGGGCTGTGTAGGTTGATCTCGATCGGGCGAGACCGACACTTGTCAAGCAATCTCCTTCAAGCAATAGCCCTCAAGTTAACACTTGGAAGGCGGGTTGGGCTTCCTCGCGTCACCCCAATCCACAAAATTAATCTGGTCTGATCTAGACAAACCCTTAGCTGAGCAACACGGCTTCATAAGCCTGACCTGCCTGTTTCCAAGTGTACTCGGATTCGATCAGCGATCGCCCATTTTGGGATAATTGCTGCCTGAGGCAGTCATCTTCAAATAACTGACCAATTGCTCTAACATAATCCAAGACTGTATTGGCTCGCAAGGCTCTCAGGGGAACGTTGGTTCCATCCACTGCTAGCCCCTCTAGACCGCGATCGCTGGCTACAACCGGAACTCCTGTGGCCATTGCCTCTAAGGTTTTGTTCTTGATGCCGAAACCTGTTCGCATAGAAATTACACAAACCGTCGCTTGATTTAAATATTCGGCCATTGAAGGAACTCGACCTGTTACTTCAACCCCAGGACATTGGGATAAGGCTTGAACTTCAGGCGTGGGTCGAGATCCAACCAACCCTAGGGTGGTGTCCGGGTAGTTTGCCTGAACCGCAGGCAGAATTTCTAAGGCCAAAAATTGAGCCGCATCGATATTGGCTAAGTTGTCCATGGCTCCCACAAAAATTAATCGATGCCCGCCTGGGTCACTAGCACGATAGGGAAAGGTGTCTAAATCCACCCCGTTGGGAATCACCGAAATTTGGGCTTGGGGATTAAAGGCGTTGAGTTGGTCTCGGTCATCCTCAGTGGTGGCGACAATTCGGGAAAACTTGGAACAATAGCGCTTTTCGTAGCGATAAAGCAGGGGGAGATTCAGGCGATCGCGCCAAGGCTTTTCCGCCGTGCCTGTTTCCAACTGTTGACGACAAGTTCCGTAGACTGAACTGTGAATATTGACCACTGTTTTCAACTGATGTTGCCACTGGGGTCGGACGTAGATTTCATTCACGCTGTGTTCACAGGTGATCGCCTCAAAAGTTCCGCTCTGAACCCATTGGTCAATTTGTTGTTGCATCTGAGGCGAATAATTGGACAGCACGCTGGGGGGTGTGCCTTGGGTGAGGAACTGAGCAAAACGACTGACCTTGCCAGAAATTCCTGCAGGGCCATTGGCAGTTTGGGGTCGAGGAAACACGGCCAATTCGTCCACAATCTGACGCAGCGCCTCAATTTCTGCCTCCGTGACATCGGCTGAACGCTGGGTAGCGACCGTGATAGAATGACGTTGGCTTAAGTATTGCAGAAGATTGCAGGTTCTAACTTGTGTTCCTCCCCGAGTTGGAGGATAGGGAAAAGTTGCAGACAGCATTAAGATTTTCATCGAGCCAAATTGCCTAGGATTTATCCCTGAGTTGGAGTGATTCTAAACGTTGAGTCTTAGCAATTTTACTGCTTGACGAGGAAAAGACGGCAATGATTCTAGTAAAGGTGTAATCCTTTAAGGTTTAGTGCCTAAGGTCTAAAGTTTAATTCCTAACATTTAGTTTCCGGAGTTTAATAAAGTTTAATTTTTAAAATTTCATCTTTAAAAATGAAATTTTAAAGTTTAATACTTGAAACCTAATACTTGAAATTTAATACTTAAAGCCGAATGCCTAAAGTTAGTATTTGTATTCCAACCTTCAATCGAGTTCAGTTGTTGCCCTTGGCCATCGAAAGTGTACTTCAACAAACAGAGCCAGATTGGGAATTGCTGGTTTGTGATGATGGTTCAAACGATAGAACTGCTGCGTTGATGTCTCAGTATACCGATCCTAGAATTCGTTACATTCGCCATCCTCAGAATAACGGTGGGCAGAAGGTGAAGGAACCAAGCCAGCAAGTTGTTATTAGTGCAGTAAACTTAGGAGGGGTAGTTGACAGAAATTTACTCTGGTTATTTAAATGCTCCAGTAGTTTTAACTGAGGCGGCAATTGAACATATCCAAGATGAACACAAAAATACCTATCCGCTGTTTAGACAGGAGATTGTAGAAACAGTCTCAAATCCAGATACCGTTAGGAGAAGCGCTAAAGATGGCATTTCTGTTTTGTTTGAAAAGTGGTTTGATACAGCTCTAAATGGAAGGTTCTATATTGTGGCCACTATCAGACGCGATTCCAACTCATACCGAATTAAGACTGCTTTTCCATCTAAGAAACCAGCAAAAGGAGAAGTACTGTGGAGAAAAAATTAGTCATTCGCTACAATCCAGCCCAGGGCTATTTAGCAATGGATAAAGGCATTTCACGCTATTTTGAGCAAGATATTGAAGAAATAGAGGAAGGTATTCTCTGTCGCACCAATCCCGAAACTGGAGAAATTGAAAATGTTGACCTCATGTACTTTTCTGCCGAGGTTCCTGGAGAAGAACGAAGAAAGATGCTGGGCCGAGCAGTTGAGCTTCTGTGTGGTTTGGACAGTGCTGTAATCCCAGTTGCCTACATTGCCTAGTCCAAGTAATCGCAATTTAACGTAGTGCTTAAAGCCGAATGCCTAAAGTTAGTGTTTGTATTCCAACCTTCAATCGAGTTCAGTTGTTGCCCTTGGCCATCGAAAGTGTACTTCAACAAACAGAGCCAGATTGGGAATTGCTGGTTTGTGATGATGGTTCAAACGATGGAACTGCTGCGTTGATGTCTCAGTATACCGATCCTAGAATTCGTTACATTCGCCATCCTCAGAATATTGGCAAAAGTAATAATATGCGTTCGGGGTTTGAGGCAGCAACGGGGCAATATTTCATCAAATTTGATGATGATGATCGGCTGACTTCAGGATTTCTTGAAAAAACAACGACGATTTTAGATCAATATCCCGGCGTTGATTTTGTGGGTACGGATCACTGGATTATTGATATTAATAACGTTCGCGATCAGGCTGCTACAACTGAAAATTCTAACCGTTGGGGTCGCTCCAATTTACCCGAAGGCATTGCCAATCCCTTGCTGAATATCATTTTTGTGCAACAAAGCTTTCAAATTGGCGCAACTTTATTTCGGCGAGCTGTGTTGCAAGCAGTCGGGTACATGCGACCGAATATCCAAAACTGCGAAGACAATGATCTATTGGTGCGATTGGCGCTGGCAGGAAAACAGGCGTACTATCTGCCAGAACGCTTGATGGAATATCGGGTTCATTCAGAGCAACAGGGCTTGGGCCGAGCTGTTCCTTATCTCCAGGATAAATTGCAATATTTAGACAGCTATCGGTTTGAGGATGAGACTTTAGAACAGATTCGGCAATCTCGTTTTACTGAAACTCAGTTGCTCCTGGGATTGCGCCTGATTGAACAGGGCAATACGCAAACAGGAAGACAGTTAACTTGGGCAGCCAAACAATATTCTCCCGCCAAGGCTTGGGCCGGATTATTCCTCTCAGTTCTTCCTTTACCGTTGAGGCATCAACTGTTTAACCGTCTGAGGAGGTGATATTGATTGTTGTTAAGACGTGATTAATTTAAGATTAGGATCTCTCTCAAATATCAGTCTGATATTAATCTGAGACGGGTTTCCCTTGAGCCAACTCTGCGGCTGAAATGCTATCCCCTTGAAACCCAAAGTTCCAGAGAGCTGCCGCTGCCTCAGCCCGAGTTACAACTTTCTTAGGTTGAAACAAGGTGGTAAAGCCATAGACCCGCCGAATGTTGGCGCTGTCTCCGTTGTCAAAATCTGCAAGAACAGCCCCTAAGGATTTTGCCTCAATTTCAGCGGCATCCTGAAATCCCCAGCGTTCCTTCACCACATCAACGGTTGCCTTGGGCAACGCCTTCCGGATATCCAGAGGAACTTTCCATAGCACTAGGTTCTCCCGCGTTAGGGGGCCATCAGGCCGAAACTGGGTTGCAGTTGAATCCCCCGATAGGGAACTGGAAAGTAACCCAGCCTCGGCTAAGCCTTGAATTTCAGCAAAGTTGGGATGACTCATAGGCACATCTGTAAACGCAGGCTTACTACTAGCCACGGCCAACCGAATTTGTTTGGCAGGGTTCTTGGCGTGGAAATTATTATTAGCATTGACGAGCCACCGGGCATACTCTCCCCGGGTGATGGAGCTATTCGGATTCGCTAAAGTTTTGTCATCAGCCGCTTTTGGGTTCTGGGAAGACGTTAGCACTCCAGCCTGGGCAACGTCGGTGACAAATTGGCGCAACTCAGGGGGGATCGTATTGTCAACGGTAGCAATCGTGCCAGGGTTAGCTGTACTGCTCGAACGATTGGCCGAACTGTTCTCTGAACTGTTGGCGATTCCAGGGGTTTTAGTTGGAGATGGAGAAGGGCTTGTGGGAGATGCCGTTGGGGGGAGAGCAGCATTGGGAGGTAAGGGCAACGGAGAAGTCGTTGAACCCGGTTGAGATGTGGTTGTCAGTTCAGTTTGTTGGTAACTCACCTCAAACTCAGTCTGGCTGGAGTTAGTGTCGCCCGTGCTCAGGGCAACGCTGACGCGCAGATTTTCTTTTTCCGCCTTAAAAGAGCCTTCTCCCTCCTCCTGAGGACGCTGAGTTACCTCCCAGCTCTGATCTCGAAACTGATTGCGGTAATAGGTCTGAACTGCATTGCTCGGATCTTGAGTTTGCCAACGGGTTGTTGCCCCTGCTGTGCGTTGTCCTGGAGAATTCACTTCGATGAGCTGAGCGCCAGGGTAGATCGGAATCTCAGAGGGGAAATCCGTTGGTAATGAAACCGTTAACATTGGAGGTTCTGAGGGAGGAGCTAGTTCGGGCGAGGCGGGGGCAGAACTGTTCTCTAGCCGAGGATCGGCTTTCAGGAATTTCTCCAGAACCTTGCCTGTTGAGCTATTAGCACAGGCATTGAGGACAACAACACAAAACGTTGCCAGACCCACCTGTTGAACACTGCTTTTTCGCTTTATCAATAGTTTCAAAATAAATTGTTTCACTCGCGGTTTCACAAGTTCAAAGTCAACCCGCTCAGAGTTGGCCTGTTCAGAATTAACCCGCTCAGGGGTAAACGTTCAACCCACTAACACCAAAAACTCACCAGCCAGAACTCAACAGTCAGAATCAGCGGACAAGAAGTACCTACCTGTAACCTCCCACATCTCTTATTTTACGGCGAATTATGCCGGAATGCTAAGGGGAACTCCGTTATCTTTTGCGGATAGTTTCAAAATAAAAGGTACCGCGTTCTTGACCCAAACATTCAGGGGCGTATAATCGGCGGCTCCCTCTCCATAACACACTTCCAACATCTCTGTATGAATAATTCCCGGACTCAGGGGAATTGCAGCCATACCAGGAGGCAACTCTTGAGCCAATGCCTGGGTTAGTCCCTCAATTGCCCATTTAGAAGCGCAGTAAGGTGCAACCAGGGGTGACGTTGACCGTCCCCAACCCGAACTGAGATTAACGACAATGCCCTGTTTTCGAGCCACCATTGCAGGCAAAACATGACGAATGACATGGGCTACCCCATTTATATTAACATCAATCAGTTGGGAAAATTCATTACTCGGAACCTCCCAAAGGGGAGCCAAATGATTCACCAAGGCTGCGTTGTTAATCAGTAAATCAGGAATCACATTCTCTGCCAAAAATGAACTTGCCCAAGCTTTGACTTGGTCTTCATCAGCAACATCAACGGTTGAAAATTGATGGGGTTTTCCGTATCGTTCATTCAGAGATTTAACGATCACGTTTGAACGGGCACAACCCAGGACAGTGTGCCCCAAGTCAATAAAACCTTCGGCCATCCCTCGGCCCAGACCTCGACTTACTCCTGTGATTACAATGATTTTTTTCATTCGATTAGATCCAGTAAAACTTGAGAAGGAAATCAATACAACTTTTGGCACGGGCATCTTGCTGGTGAATTAAAGATTAGCTCAATAACCTAGCAAAGTAATCTAGCAAAGTAACCTAACAAAGTAATCTAGCAAAATAAAGTTACTCAACAAAGTTATTAAAGTCAGCAACTTTCTCAGAGTTTCCTGAGCTGTATTATAAGTGTATTGTAAGCTTGCTCTAAGGCTTCTATCGCAATTTCTACATCTTTGGCCGTAGTTCGCCAGTTGCTAAAGGCAGCTCGAAAGCAAAATTGACCTTGGTAATTTCCGGGGGAAAGAAAAACTTTTCCAGACTGATTAATGGCTTGAAGTAATCTTTGATTCTGTACATTAACAGCAACCAAATCCCCCTCAAATTTTCCAGCCAATAATACAACGTTGAATGTTGGTGACAACAGAAGTTGATAACCTGCTGAAGCTTCAATCCATTCTGCAAGTTCATGGGCACATTGACAACAAGATTCAACCGTCTTCTGAACGCCATGAGATCCATAGGCGGTGAGGGCAAACCAAATCGGCAACCCTCGAAACCGTTGGGAATTTTCAATCCCTCGATTCATCAAACTCGGCCATTGATCTCCTGTTTTCAAGTAGGCAGCCCCCACGGAAAATGTTTCCTCCAGCAACTCTTGATGTTGAGTAAAAACCACTCCGCAATCATAAGGAACATTCAACCATTTGTGACAATCAACGGTGATGGAATCTGCCAACTCTACACCAGCAGTCAAGTGACGATAGTGAGAACTACACCGGGCAAACAGTCCAAAGGCCCCATCCAAATGATGCCAAGCCTGATGATATTGACAGAGTTGAGCAATGGTACAAAAATCATCAAAGGCTGTTGTTGTAACCGTTCCAGCGCTACTGACGACAATTTTGACTGGGGCAGCAGTGGCTTCTAGCTTGAGCTTTAGATCCTGAACGTCCATTGCTTCGCCCTCTCGTCCGTTGGCATCTGGCAACCCCCGAACTTTTATCCAATGGCGCTGCCCAAAGCCCAGAATT
The DNA here is from genome assembly GCA_051652765.1 of Microcoleaceae cyanobacterium. GTDB lineage: Bacteria > Cyanobacteriota > Cyanobacteriia > Cyanobacteriales > Microcoleaceae > JBHJGO01. Next base: position 57,613 of record JBOFUV010000118.1, read on the forward strand.
CCTTGAATCTTAAGTTGACTGGCATGGGGTGTAGTGGCAAAGATGGCAAACTGATCTAGGCTAGTTAACCCATCCTGAGCAATATTTTGTCCTAATTTAAGCCCGCCCCACTGACGAGCCGTGGCCAAACTCACTAGGTTAGAAGCCGTTGCTCCGGTAGTGAACGTGCCGACGAAACCCTCTCGTGACAAACTAAACAAGTCCTTCAACAGATCCAAAACTGTCAATTCCACCGCCGTGGCAATGGAGTCTCCCGGAACCATGAGATTTTGATCCGTTGCTGACCCTAACCAATCCCCAACTAAGGCTGCTGGAGTCGTTCCCCCGGTAACAAACCCCCAATATCGGGAACCGGGGCTAGCAGATAGATAGGGCAAAATCTCCTGTTGAAATTTTTCTAGAGTTTGAGCTGTGCCGCATCCCGTCTCTGCAAGGCTATCTGCAAGGTTAGGAGATAGTCCAAGGGTTGAATCCGTCCAAGCCACAGGTCGGTCTGCCAAACTGTTCAGGTAGTTGAGTGCAATCTCAGAAGCTGCGGCTAGCAGCTTTGAAAATTGGGCGAGTTCATCTTCAGGACTAGGAAACATAACTCTTGGATAATCTTTCCCTTAAAAGGTTAAGGGGTTTTAAGATTGCAGAGAAGTTTTGCTACGTAAATTAAATTGTGTTAATATAAATTAATGTTAACATTTATTTAGGAATACTCATAAAGTAATACTTTCAGTATTTTATTCTTCTAAACCTTGCTGTTCTAAAAATTCCAGCGATAGGAGATCTTAACTGACTGCAAGTACATTTTTCTCAAGTTTTAGTCTTTTCTAGGTGCTACTTTTTTATGCTCAGTGTAACTTTAACGTTCAGAGATTCAAAGAGGTCTAAATGATATCAACTATCAGCTCAAATCCAAATTCAAACTTTATCCTTAGACGCACGACAACTGTGATTGCAGTTGCAATTCTAACACTCACCTTGCTTGCTGGGGTTTCAGGAATTTTACTCGCTTTCAACTATCAACCCGCAGCGGGCAGAAGCTATCAGTCTTTAGAATACATTGATACTGCAACAAACTTTGGTTGGTTGGTTCGGAGCCTGCATAACTACGCAGGAAACTTTGTCATTGTCTTAGGTTTAATTCAGCTCGTTGTCATGTTTCTGGGGCGGCAGTTTCGCAGAAGCTGGTTAGTGACTTGGATCAGCGGAATTTTTCTAGTTCTTGTGGCAATTGGACTGGATTGGACAGCTATTTTATTAACTTGGACACAGGAAGGATTTTGGCGATTTTCGATTGAGTTAGGAACAATTGATGCTATTCCAGTAATTGGTTCGACCCTGCGAGGAATCTTGACAGGAGGAGAGGGAATTAGCACGGCAACTGTTCTCCGACAGTACACGTTACACAGTTATGTTTTGTCTGGACTTGCTGTTAGTTTGTCAGTGGTTCATCTGGTTAGCGCGTTAATTCAAGATCGACAGGAAAAGCAAGTTAAGCTCCAGCAAATGGCTGAGAACGTAGCTGAACAGGTTTCTCAGGAGAGCAGTTCTAAGCAATGGGTCTAGGAAATAGTAATATCCAGTCGGGCTTTCTATCAGGGCGTAGTTTGTTGTATCTTTACAGTCTTTATCTAACCTTAAAACCCAATCTAATCGACTTTATGGAGAGGTCTCATGTCAGTTTTAGAAGGAACCTGGACAAAGGATTATATCATCACCAATGGAGTAAAACTTCACTATGTGACTCAAGGTCAAGGGCCGTTAATGTTAATGCTCCATGGTTTCCCAGAATTTTGGTATTCTTGGCGGCATCAGATTCCAGAATTTGCTCGAACTTATAAAGTTGTTGCCCTTGATCTGCGCGGCTACAACGAAAGTGATAAGCCCAGGGAAGTTTCTGCCTACCGAACCCAAGAAATTATTGCTGATGTGAAAGGAGTCATTGAAGGACTAGGATATGAACGCTGTATTTTAGTCGGTCATGATTGGGGTGGGGCGATCGCTTGGGGTTTTGCCTATGCTTATTCGGAAATGGTAGAGCGATTAATTGTGCTGAATATTCCCCATCCTGCCAAGTTTAGAGATGGACTATGGAGTTTGACACAGTTACAAAAAAGCTGGTACATTTTCTTCTTTCAACTCCCAATTTTGCCTGAATTATTTTTACAATCAGATGACTATCGAGCCATTGCCTCTGCATTTTTTGATATGGCAGTTGATAAAAGTGCTTTTACTCAAGCTGATTTAGATGCTTTCAAAGATGCGGCAGCAAAACGAGGAGCATTGACCGCAATGGTGAACTATTATCGGAATATTTTTCAGGGATTTCTTGATCCAAACTCTTCAGAAAAGTGGGGATTACTCAGGGTTCCGACACTAATGATTTGGGGAGAAAATGATACAGCTTTGGGTCAAGAGTTAACCTACGACACGAATAAATATGTTAAGGATTTCCAAGTCCGCTATATCCCAAATTGTAGCCATTGGGTGCAACAAGAATGCCCGAAATTGGTTAATCAATATATGTGGGAGTTTTTGAGTATGAATGTCTAGAATTTAGCAATATTAATAAACAATTAATATCTATTAATACTTATCAAGTTCTCAAGCCTCGCAAGGACTGAATTGTGTGAACAATATGCTCACCTACCGTTTCAATTTCTGCTAGAGTATTAAATCGGCCAATTCCAAATCGAATAGAAGCATAGGCCAATGGATCTGAACGGCCAATAGCTCGTAGAACATGAGAAGGTTCAGTTTTTGTTGAGGTACAGGCTGAACCCGAGGAAACCGCAACTACGGATTGTAGACCGAGCAGTAAGGCTTGACCATCAACATTTGCAACACTAATATTTAGGTTTCCCGCCAATCTTTGGGTTGGGTGACCATTGAGAGAGATGCCATCAAGAATCGATATTATTTGCCAAAGTTTTTCTCGCAATTCAGTTAATTTGTGAGTCTCAGATTCTAGTTCGACAAGAGCAATTTCTACCGCTTTTCCAAACCCGACAATTTGAGGAGAATACAATGTGCCCGATCGCATTCCGCGTTCGTGACCCCCTCCGTGCAACTGAGCGGCCAGTTTTACTCTAGGATTTCGTCGCCGAACATACAGTGCACCAATTCCTTTTGGGCCATAGACTTTGTGAGCAGTTAACGACATTAAATCGATGTTCATAATGTTCACATCTAGGGCAATTTTCCCAATGGCTTGCGCTGCATCCGTGTGAAATAAAACATTGGATTCATGGCAGACTGCACCAATTTCTGCTAAGGGTTGTAATACACCAATTTCATTATTAGCGGCCATAATAGAAACCAGGATTGTATCAGGACGCAAGGTATTTTTTAGGGTAGTTAAATCTACTAACCCATCAGCTCGAACAGGAAGAAACGTCACTTCAAAGCCTAAACTTTCTAAATAATGGCAAGGATCTAACACGGCATTGTGTTCTGTCACAACAGTAACGATATGACGACCTTTGTGAAAGTAAGCTTCCGCAACTCCTTTAATTGCTAAATTATTGGATTCGGTTGCGCCACTGGTAAAAATAATTTCTTCGGGAGTTGCTTGGATGGAGTTCGCCAAGATTTCCCGCGATCGCTTGACTGCTGCTTCAGCTTCCCAACCATACAGGTGGCCAACGCTAGCAGGATTACCAAAATGTTCTGAAAAGTACAGCAACATTGCCTCTAAAACTCTTGGATCAACTGGAGTTGTAGCATGATGATCAAGGTAAATTGGACGTTGAGCCATAACATTTTAAGCGTTGAACTTTATAATTAAAACTTTCTGTACTGAATCTCAACAAAGACTGCTGTATCTACAACAGACTATAATAACAATTGATTTTTTGATTTGTTCTTCACTTGAATCCTGTTATGACTGAGTCTAATAACGCTCGTGATTTATTTCAAACTGCTTATGAACACCGTTATACCTGGGATACTAACTTTCCTGGGTATAGTGCTGATATTGAACTGAAGCAGGGAGATGAAGTGTACAACGGCCACATTCGCATCAATCCTGACCTGACGGTAGAAGTAATGGGGATTGACAACGAAGAGGTACAGCAGAGTGTATATACTCAGTTGCGGGATATTGTGACCCATCGCAAACGCAGTTCTTTTGAAAATTCCCATGGCAAGAATACGTTCAGCTTGGGAGAAACGGATGAAACGGGAGCGGTAGAAATTTTGGTTTCCGGGGACTCCATGGGATCAAACTACAAAATTCGAGGCAAGCAAATCTGCCTGGTCAGTCGAGTCATGGGCCGGATGGCTTTTGTGATCAATACCCGTGAAAGCCTGGATACCGGAGAGGGATTTGCGGCAAGTCACTATGATGCAGTATTCCGCAATCCTCAAACCAATGAAATTATTCGGGAATTGGATTTTGAGGATATTTTTGAGAAAATTGGCGACTACTATGTGATGACTCGTCAAGTAGTTCAGGCCACAGAACAAGGTAAAGCGACAACCACAGAGTTTAATTATTCTAATGTCAAATTGTTGGAACCCGCGATCGCCTAGAGATGCTGAGGATTTGGGACAAATTGGCACAAGTCCCCAGCAAAGCGTTAGGATCAAGATTGATAGCAAAAGAACACTTGTAGAGGGTGAGCCATGAGCACACTTGCGTTAACACCTGATAACGTTGAGACTGTTTTAGATGAATTGCGGCCCTACCTGATGGCCGATGGTGGCAACGTTGAGATTGTTGAACTTGATGGCCCTGTTGTTCGGCTTCGCCTTCAAGGCGCTTGTGGGTCTTGTCCGAGTTCAACAATGACGCTGAAGATGGGAATTGAGCGTCGTCTAAGAGAGCGAATTCCTGAAATTGCTGAAGTTGTAGCGGTCGCATAGTGGTTGGACAGACCGATATTAAGTAAGATTCTCTAGCCCCCTACAAGGGGTTTTTTTGTGGGAGATTTTGTTAGTGAGTGGTTCGAGTCCCACATCGCGTTAAGATTTGTAATGAAGTTGTCAACAAACCTTGTATTTATTAGCTCATCCTAATAGGAATTCATAATGGCCAATATCAAATTTGTCAACGAAGGAAAAGATGTTATTGCTGCTGATGGCGCAAATTTGAGGCTCAAAGCGATGGAAAATCAGATTGATCTTTATACCTTCACGGGCAAGATGATGAATTGTGGCGGGTATGGCCAATGTGGTACTTGTATCGTTGCAGTTGTTGAGGGCATGGAGAACCTCTCGCCCCGAACAGAAACTGAGAAAAAAATTCTGCGGAAGCAACCCGAAAATTATCGATTAGCCTGTCAAGTTATTGTCAATGGCCCAGTAAGCATTAGTACCAAGCCAAAACGTTAGGATCGTCCGCACGGGTTCTCAAGGCAATTCAAGGGATTGGCCAAGAACAGGGGGAGTCCAAGTCCATCCCGAGTATCAAAAAGCACTGAAATAGGTCTGGGTCAACTTAGTCCTTTAGTCTTCTGAACAAACCTTACTTTTAATTTCTATTCTCTTGTTTTGGCTATTTAGATATTAGTCAATGTCAAAGAAATCTAACTACAGTCAAAACTGCCCTGAGTTTTTCACATTCAGACATTTATATTCAGAAACTCACACTTGAAAATTCACGTTTAAAAGCCAGGTTAAGCTCTGTTGAGCATGTGTCAGTTTTTTAGGTGTCACATATTGTTGATGAGTCCTAAAGATTCTTGGCTAAGAAACTGTTGAAAATTGTTGAAGAGTCAGGGTATCAATAGCTCTAACCAGAGCATCATTTAAATCTGAAGACTGAGACCTTACACAAAGCTCTACAGGAGAATCTCATTAATCTTCTCGATTTTTATAGAATTAGCTTGCAAAAAACATAGGTCATCGAATATACTCGTACTTACCTTGCTCGGATTGTTACTTTACTAGCTATTATTTCGTAAGGGTTCCCATCTTTTCTATCAGCAGTGCTTTTTGTTTTAAATGTACTGTTGCGTATCCCTTTCTGATTCCTTGCGAGTTAGGTAAGTAGAGCTAGAGCTGGTTCAGTAATGGAGCTGTAGAGTGAGGAAAACTGTTGCTGAAGCGATTATGAGGTATCCGTATGGTTATTCTAGTTGAGCGGTTGCAGTGAAAGGTTTGATTTGAATTGAGGTAAGACGTTTTACCTACGGGTGAGGCAGGGGGTTATGTGGTGCTTCATAAGTATTAGGTTTGTACCATCAAGTTGTGCATCGGTGTATGAAAGATATGAGTTTTTATGCGTTTTCTATTGAGTTACTGAGAGAACTTTGCTCAAGATCTTCTAGCTTTGCTTTGAAGATCTTGTCAGGTTTAACTGTGGTTTGTGGTTCTTGGCCATCAGGGCTCAGTGGACTGGATATAGAAGTTGCTGTGGAGGTCTCTTCAGGCTCCTAGTTTTTCTGTCTAATGTCTTTATTTTAGAAAGTTCAAGTTTAGTTTGGGTCTCGATCACTTAGGGTGAAACCTGCGCTTTAGTCCAATGCTTGATGCCAAATTGTGTATGTTCAAGCTATATGCTTCTGAGGATTAAAGCCTTCTGCCTATCTTAAGTTCTTCTGAGGAAATGGGTACTCAATCACACAATGCTTTAAATGCTTTGTTTAAGTGCTTTGTTAATGTTGTGAAGACTTCCAACTCTTTTCCTTAAGCGATGAACTGATTGTTTAATACAGCAGTTATTCAAGCGTTTCTTTGGGAGCTTGAACCTGCTGGTTCCGACTCACATCGTTTGCTGACTGTAGCTGAGCTTCTAACGGGGCCAAGTTTAATGAGGGCTAGGGGTTTGGCAGGGAGTTTATAGGGTGTTATGGGGTGGTTCCATGGGTCAGGCTGAGTTCTCTGGGTTAAATGGCTCAGTTTGCCTGGACAGGATGTAGTTATGTATCGTTAGGGGATTTTTGTTCTGATGCGAATTGCAATCATTGGCTGCGGTTTTGTTGCAGATTTCTACATGAAGACTTTGGCAAATTATCCAGAGTTGGAACTGGTGGGGGTTATGGATAAGGATGTCGATCGGGCATCTCGGTTTTCAACCTACCACTCGGTTCCTTTTTATGGCTCAATGAAGGAGCTACTGGCAAATTCTACCATTAATCTCGTGTTGAACTTGACGAATCCCAGAAGCCATTTCTCGGTTTCTAAGGCTTGTCTGGAAGCTGGGAAGCACGTTTATTCTGAAAAGCCGTTGGCGATGAAGATGTCAGAGGCTGAGGAACTGGTGAATCTGGCAGAACGGAAGGGGTTGTCTCTTGCGTCTGCTCCCTGCACGTTGTTGAGTGAGACAGCCCAAACCCTGTGGAAGGCATTGCGGGAAGATGCTGTAGGTCAAGTTCGGGTCGTTTATGCCGAAATGGATGATGGCATGATTCACCAGATGCCCTATCAAAAGTGGGAGAGCGAGTCAGGCATTCCTTGGCCATACAAAGATGAGTTTGAGGTTGGATGTACCCTTGAACATGCAGGTTACTGTTTGACCTGGTTAGCCGCTTTTTTTGGGCCTGCTGAGAGTGTTACTGCATTTTCTTCCTGTTTGATTCCAGACAAGGCAACAGAGGTTGCTCTCCATCCTTCTGACACCCCAGATTTCTCAGTTGCCTGCATTAAGTTTGCTTCAGGGGTAGTCGCTCGCCTCACCTGTAGTATTATTGCCCCGGCTGACCATTCTGTCAGAATTGTTGGGGACAAGGGAATTCTGAGTACCCATGACTGCTGGAACTTTACATCTCCGGTTCATCTTCAGCGTCGGCTAACGATCAGACGTAAAACCTTTATCAGTCCGTGGAAAGAAAAGTATCCTCTGGTCAAAGTCACCAATCGTCAAGTCAAGCACAAAACCAAGCATGGGATGGATTTTTGCCGAGGGGTCGCTGAGTTGGCGGCCTCAATTCGAGAAGACCGAGTTTGTCGGCTATCTCCAAGGTTCTGTTTGCATGTGAATGAGTTGGTGCTCGCAATTCAGAATTCATTAGAGAATGGGCGAACTTACACCGTGAAATCCTCTTTCGATCCGTTGGAAGTGCTGTATGGCATGGGTAGTTCTTCTAGCCCATCGGATCTAGAGCGACTTTTGCCTCAGACGATCAGCGTTAGATGATTGCATGGGGGGAGAGAATTGGGTGTTAACAAGATGGGGCGCAACCAGGGTCTGTTTATGTAGTGCGGTTAATCGAATTAACTCATGCTCAAGGTTAAGCGGTTCAGGGTCTTCAGTTGCTCTTTTGCCTTCAGTCTTCTCCTATTTTGTTTGACGGCAAGTCGTTTAGTAACTTCCATTGAGTCACACTCTATTCCTTCAGTCAGAGTTGATCAGTTTGGTTATAGACCCCAGGATCACAAAGTCGCTGTGATCGTTGATCCACAATCGGGGTTTAATGCTCCAACTTCTTTCTCTCCCGGATCAACTTACCAGGTACGGGAGATGAAGACGGACAAACTGTTTTATACAGGAGGGATTCAGCCTTGGGCCAATGGCAAAACCCACAATCAATCTGGAGATCGGGCCTGGTGGTTTAATTTTTCAGCCGTCGAACGTCCAGGGTCATACTACGTTTTTGATCCGAAGACTGGTGAGCGATCGCCCCCCTTTGAGATCGGTAATAATGTCTATCGTCAAGTGTTGATTGCTGCAACCCGGATCTTCTTCTATCAGCGCAGTGGGTTCGCCAAGCAACCTCCTTACGCAGATCCAAAATGGGCAGATAGAGCAGCGTTTCTCAAACTAGGGCAGGATAGTTCTGCCCGGTATTTGTACGATAAGAGCAACGCTAGTCTGACAAAAGATATGAGAGGCGGTTGGTTTGATGCCGGGGACACGAATAAGTATGTTACCTTTGCAACTCAGCCCGTTCATCAGCTCTTGACGGCTTACACCCAGAATCCCAAAATCTGGACTGATGACTTTAATATTCCAGAATCTGGCAACGGTATTCCTGATTTGATTGACGAAATTAAATTCGAGCTAGATTGGTTAAAGCGAATGCAAGACAGGGATGGCGGAGTGTTTCTCAAACTCGGTAACCTCGATCATAACTCACCCGATAGACCCAGTCAGGATCAGCGCCCCAGATATTATGCCCCCAAATGTTCATCGGCAACGATTTCTACAGCAAGTATGTTTGCCCATGGAGCATTGGTTTTGCAGCAGTTTCCTGCCTTAAAATCCTATGCCAAGGACTTAGAACAAAGAGCGTTGCAGGCATGGCAATGGT
>JBOFUV010000119.1:0-2876 GCA_051652765.1 Microcoleaceae cyanobacterium
CGTCGCCAACGCCAGGGTTCCTGATAGAGGCGATAGAGCCACTCAAGATGGTTATTGCAAAACCAGGCCGGGGCTCGCTTTTTCGTTCCAGCCCAGATATCAAAACTGCCCCCCACTCCAACCCAGGTTGAGTTCGGGCAAAGATGACGATGTTGGGCAATCCACAACTCTTGCCGGGGAACCCCCAAACCCACCAGAACTAAACGGGGTTGGGCGGTTTTCAAGTGTTCCTGCAAGTGTTGTTCTTCTTCAGAAGACAAGTAGCCGTGATAGGTCGCAATCTTTAGCCCCGGAATTTTTTGCTCAAATTGTTCAGCGGCTTGTTGAGAAACTCCCGGTTGACCCCCATAAAACAGAATTGATCCAGAACCTAGGTGTTGCCCTACGCGATGAACCAAAGTTTCAGCAAGTTCAATACCAGGACAGCGTTGGGCTTTTTTCCCTTTGAGCCGTAGATAGAGGACAACACCTGAACCGTCAGGAATCACCAGTTCTGCCTGATGAATCACATCAGATAGGGGGGAATTCTGATCAGCTCCCATGGCCATTTCTGCGTTCAAGGTGACCACATGAGTCCCAAACCCTTGATTCAAGCGGTTAAATAGCCAGTTAGAATAATCACCCAATAAATGAACAGGCAACCCCAATACAGGAAACTGGGGTGCGGTAGACTGACCCAAGAGCATAGTATTACTCATCGGACTTCACTAAACTGCCTCACACACCAACAACATATATCACTACACATGAGCCTAGCAGAGAATTCGGAACTTACAGGAGGTTATCTAAGGAGTTATCTAAAATAAGTTCAAGTTAAATGAGTTCAAGTTAAATAAGTTCAAGTTAAATGGGTTCAAGAATCATTCAATGACCCAAGCACCGGATCTATTACTGCAATGATACCTCACAATTCCGTGCTGTAATCTTGTTGTAACCTGATCCCAGAACTTGCATAAATGCCCTATGTTAACTGCTTTGCACCAACTATATCAAACAATAGATTGCATCTTGTGGGACGTAGTTGTATACTAATGGGACATGTACAGTAAAGATTAATCCTGGTTAAGGATTTTTTAGCGGGCCAGCCCAAGCACTTCTTTTTTACCCTATCGTGTCCTAGGTGCTAGTCTTCAAGAAAGTTTAGTCTGAGGTAACTTAATCTTAGGAGGGCAACGGGTAGTTCTAGGGTTACTTATATTGAATATTTTCAACTAAATTCTTAGCTAAGTCATCCTTAAAATGTACAGTTTACAACCTCAGCTCTACCCTCGCCCAGTGCTTTTGGACGGTGTCGTCCCCCTCCGAAACAGGGGTTCTTTGAGAACGTTGAGCCGCTCTATTACTTATTCTAAAGGTCAGTTTTGCTTGATTTTGGCTCGTTGCAATGCCTTGTGTATGCGGCAACAAATCTTGCATCAGTTGCAACGCCAATGTCCAGTTCACTTGCATGAACTCGTGCTAGATCAATCAACGGAAACACTCTACACAACGATTTGTCGAGAACTTCAAAGCCAGCAACCGGAGGCTCTTATTGTTACCGGCTTGGAGTCTGTGAAAGATCTCAGTCGGCTGTTGACTGCAACCAACTGTGTGCGCGAGGAATTTTGTAAGTTCCCCTTTCCCATTGTGCTGTGGGTAACAGATGATGTAATGAAGCAACTCATCCGAGTTGTGCCAGACTTTTTTGGCTGGGCTTCTACGGGAATTGAGTTTGTGAATTATGATGAAAGCTTCAACATTTGAAGACAACATTTGAAGACAACTTTTGAAGATAGCGTTTGAAGACGACTTTTAAAGACAGCTTTTAATGTCATGGATTTAGCAAGCCTTTAGAGATTAAAGGTTGCTACAATAGAACTTGCAAAACTTCTTGAAAAGAAAGTCAACTTTTTCTTGATTGACCTGAAAAGATTCTAGGCTCTGAATCATGAACAAGAGCTATTGTTTGGTTGTTGATAATCTTGATCTCCCTGCTTCAAACTGGTCAGGCTTTTTAGTGGAAGTTGACAGTGCAGGCAAGTCTCGTACGATTCAAGAAAAAGTTAAAGCAATTATTGAAGATTTATGGATTGCCGGATCGCTACCGCAGTCCTGTTTTATCAACGGATTTGATGAGGAAAATATCATTATGGCTAGAGTCAAAAAAGATGTTGAGCGGGAACTACTGCCGATTGAAGAAGCGGGCAACCAATTAATTGATTTGATCGAGCGAGTCGCTGATAAGGTTCAAGCGCAACAGGATTACCAACCGATTGCCTCAATGGTGACAAAAATTTGTGAGGGGCGCGAGAGCCAACTGACTTCAGAAGAGATTGAGCAAGCTCAAGATAGTAAGCTAGTTCGGATGACCATTTCAAACTTGACTCGGGCGATCGCTGAAGTTGAGCTGTGTCGGCAGAAGTGTGAAGAGCAATCTGATCTGATTTTAGGTGTAATTCGACTGGGAGATAGTGGGAAATACACCGTCAACTCTCGTCAAGTACTGGTTGAAGAGGCCGCTGAAGATACCGTTGAAATAGTAGCTCCAGCGATAGCCTGATGGGGGTTGGCAACCTGATGCTCAAGCGATTAGGGTCTTTCCAGTGACCAATATCCCGACTGCGATCGCCAAAATCCCTACAAGCCCCCCAATATGCTTGAGCTATTCCCACAGTTTTTCTAGTTCTTTCAACTCCGCAACCGTTTTACAGTGAGGCGAATAGTGAGCGGTAAAGCTGGCTCAACCCGCCGAAAAATACCAGAGACAACTCAAGGATGAGGGATTGAGTTTGATGTATGAATCATGTCATGACTTAAACTTCAAGTCTACTCACTCAGGCTGTGGAGACACCCCTAAGATTTTCTCCAAGAATATCTCATGGGCCACCGGTGCAATC
>JBOFUV010000120.1:0-5550 GCA_051652765.1 Microcoleaceae cyanobacterium
ATGACTGCACTGATTTGCTTGGATAGCTTGATTCCTTTGGGTTCGACGTTTCCTTCCTCTGTCAACTTGGTTTTGAGCAACTTACGGCCTTCAGAACTGGAAAAAAATGAGGGCTTCAAACAGATTGAAATCCTGATTCCAGGCACAAGTACGGCTTCTAAACTTGGCTTTATTCAGGAGAGTTTTAATGCAGTTCAGGGTTGGATGAGTTGCTTTACGACAGAACACGGCCTAACATCCCAGCGAGTGGTCAAAAGCCTACAAAGCTTTATTGAAGTCACGGATGATAAGCTTGACTACCTGGCGGCATTTCTAGACATGGCAACCAATTATTACACCCATACGGGAACTCAAACCCTGGCCCGTCAACTGATTGAGCGAGCCTATGCTGAAATCTAAGCTTCAGGATGGGGATGGCGACTCAAACAGAGTTGCTGCGTTCTTACTGCCCCTCTAACTGAGAGATTGCGAGTTGCAGTACCTGTTGAAGGGTAACTTTTGAGGCTTGGGTAAACGCAGTTCTCAAAGCAGGTAATGCTGTTGGAAATGTGAAAGTCTGACGAAGCTGTATTCAGAATTTAGCCCATCTTGGAGATCCAGGGGCTATTCCACGCCTCAAACAAGCCTTAGAAACTAACATTTTTGAGTTGAAGTACGCTTGGTGGCGCTAGAACAGCTTGGTGACGTTGAAGGACGGGCCATCCTGGTTGATGCTCCAGACTGGCTGATTCAGGCTAAGTTAGCCCAGGGTTGAGGGGCTCAATTCAAGGCTCAGTCTTCAAGACTTAATATCCAAGACTTAGTTTAATAATTTTTAATAAATCAGGAAACAGCCCCAGTGTATAACTGATATCTGAGAGGGAATAAAAACAAACGCTAACTTTAGCTTAGTTTTGTTAAGGTGAGTTAACCGACGTGTTAGCCGAATTTAATTCTCCCTCCCAAAACCTGAGGCGTATTTTCTAAGATGGCTCAGGATACTAGCAGGGATGTTGCTTAACATTGAGCAACAAGATTTATCATCTAGAATCCATGCTCAGCCAGTAACAAAGCTGGTAGTTATCTCTCAGTTTCAAGGATTTGGGCATCCTGGGTGCTGATGGTAGCTATCTATTCTGTTTGGAAAAAACAAACTTAAGCAAGTTAATTAGGAGATTAATTCTGATGTTTGATGCGTTTACCAAAGTCGTTTCTCAAGCTGATGCTCGTGGCGAAATGCTGAGCACAGCTCAAATCGATGCTCTCAGCCAAATGGTTGCAGAAAGCAACAAGCGCTTAGATTCCGTAAACCGGATCACCGGGAACGCTTCTGCCATCGTTGCCAACGCAGCTCGAGCTTTGTTTGCTGAGCAACCCCAGTTGATTGCTCCCGGTGGCAATGCTTACACCAGCCGTCGGATGGCCGCTTGCTTGCGGGACATGGAAATCATCCTGCGCTATGTCACCTACGCCATCTTCTCTGGAGATGCCAGCGTTTTAGACGACCGTTGCCTGAATGGACTGCGGGAAACCTACTTAGCTTTGGGAACTCCAGGGTCTTCTGTAGCAAACGGAGTGCAGAAGATGAAAGAAGCCGCTTTAGCCATCGTCATGGATCGCAATGGCATCACCGCTGGAGACTGCAACGCCCTAGCCTCTGAAATTGGTGGCTACTTTGACCGGGCTGCTGCGGCGGTTTCTTAGAGTGAACTAATTGATTAATTCGCAAAGCGATCGCAGGGTTAAGACCCTTGAGGTGGCCCAACGAGTTGCTTAACTGTGTTTGTTTGTCATGTCTGTGCTCATTTGTTCATCGCTTTAGTTTAGTTAGTTTAGATAGAGAGAAAAATCATGAAGACCCCTTTAACCGAAGCAGTAACCACTGCAGATTCTCAAGGACGCTTTCTCAGCAGCACTGAAATCCAGATTGCTTTTGGTCGTTTTCGTCAAGCGACTGCCGGTCTAGAAGCAGCCAAAGCTCTGACTGCCAAAGCTGATAGCCTAATCAATGGTGCAGCCCAAGCGGTATATTCCAAGTTCCCCTACACCACTCAAATGCAAGGGCCAAACTACGCCGCTGACCAACGGGGCAAAGACAAGTGTGCTCGGGACATCGGTTACTACCTCCGCATGGTGACCTACTGCCTGATTGCAGGCGGAACTGGCCCTATGGATGAGTATCTGGTTGCAGGGATTGATGAAATCAACCGCACCTTTGATTTGTCCCCAAGCTGGTACGTTGAAGCTCTGAAGCACATCAAGGCAAGCCATGGTCTGAGTGGAGATGCGGCAGTTGAAGCCAACTCCTACCTTGACTATGCGATTAACGCTCTCAGCTAGAGCTTTTCCCTATGCTCGGAACAGCAAAAGATTGTTGATTAAACATTGAAGAGATTAACAGTTTTTTGAAGTTTCGAGCACTTCTTTCAAAGCAAAATTTAAGTGCAATTCAAGCCCAATATTGGGCTAATTCAAACAGAACTTAGGAGATTCCTATGATTAGTCAGGTATCTGCGAAAGCGTTGGGAATTGTTCCATTTACTGAGTCTTCGCCTACGGAGCTACGCCCTCATCGTTCAGAAGATGAGATCAATGCGGTCATCTTTGCGGCCTATCGTCAGGTTTTTGGTAATGAACATTTAATGAGTTCGGAACGTCTAGTCAGTGCTGAGTCTTTGTTACGGCAAGGTTGTATCAGCGTTCGAGATTTCATCCGAACTCTAGCACTCTCAGAGTTGTATCGCAAGAAGTTCTTCTACTCGACCCCTCAAGTGCGGTTTATTGAGTTGAACTATAAACACTTGCTGGGTCGTGCTCCCTATGACCAGGGAGAAATTGCCTACCACGTTGATTTATTCAACCAGGCAGGTTACGATGCTGAAATCAACTCATACCTAGATTCTGAGGAATATCGGGAAAGTTTTGGAGATTCGATTGTCCCCTACTATCGGGGTTTTGCAACTCAACGGGGTCAGAAAACTGTAGGCTTTAGTCGAATCTTCCAACTCTATCGGGGCTATGCCAATAGCGATCGCTCCCAGGGTCGGGACAAGAGTTCCGCATTAACTTACGAGTTAGCGAAAAATACAGCCACTCCCGTCCGAACCCCAACCAGCGGACAGTCCCTCACCGGAACCACGGCAACAACTCAGGGTCAATCCTATCGCTTGCGCGTTAGCCAAGCCGCAAGGGGACGTACCCCACAACTTCGTCGGGGTATCGATGAATTTGTAGTCCCCTATGAACGGCTGTCAGCAACGTTACAAGCCCTGAATCAGCGAGGGTGTCAAGTGCTTGCAATTACTTGTACCTGATACAGCAGTTTTTAGATCAGTAAGGTATGTCTCAGTCTCTCAAGTCCTCCTTTTCTAGGCGCGAAGCGGCTTCTCGTTAGAGTAGGGAGATCTAGGAGAATGGCCCTGCATCCTATCTCAATAAGAACGGCTGTAACTTTCACCCAATCTTTGCACCCGATTCTTACTAGTGCAAGGCGGTTTACCTGCTGAATCTGTCCCATCCTAAACATTTCAGTCCTTAGACGTTAATCATTCCTAGGAGGAAAATAGTGGCCGTTACCGTAGCAGCGTCTCGTTTAGGTATCGCTCCGTTCAGCGATGTCAGCCCCGTCGAACTCCGTCCTAACTGGACTCAGGATGATGCCAAGGCGGTTATCCGTGCGGTTTATCGTCAGGTTTTGGGCAACGACTACGTTATGAAGTCTGAGCGTCTGACCATTCCGGAATCTTTATTGTGTAATGGTTCCTTGACGGTTAAGGAGTTTGTGCGGGCAGTTGCCAAGTCGGAGTTGTACAAATCAAAGTTTTTGTACAACAACTTCCAAACCCGTGTGATTGAGTTGAACTTCAAACATCTCCTCGGGCGGGCTCCCTACGACGAAGCCGAAGTCATTTATCATTTGGACTTGTATCAAGCCAAAGGATTTGAGGCAGATATCGATTCCTACATTGATTCTGCGGAGTATGATCAAAGCTTTGGAGACTATGTTGTTCCCTACTATCGGGGTTTCTCAACTCAGACTGGACAAAAAACTCGGGGCTTTACCCGGATGTTCCGTCTCTATCGGGGCTATGCCAATAGCGATCGCTCCCAACTTGAAGGCAAATCATCCCGTCTAGCGGCAGAACTCGGCAGCAATGGAGTCTCAGCCGTAGTTGGGCCTTCTGGGAGCAATGAGGGATGGTCTTATCGGGCCTCTGAAAAGGGAGTCACTCCGGGTCGTACCTTTAAAGCAACTGGACGGGACAGTCGGATTTACCGGATTGAAGTCTCTAGTCTGAACTTGCCCCGCTATCCCAAGGTTCGCCGGATCAGTCGGGCTTTGATGGTTCCTTACGACGAGCTGTCCAATACACTGCAAATGATAGATCGTATGGGCGGCAAGGTTGCCAGTATTACTCTGGCTTCAACAACATCTGGATCTGTATAGTTCTGAGGAGGCTTAAAAAGATGTTAGGTCAATCTGCGATCGCGCGTATTTCTGGTTCCCCTGCGAATAATCGGGTCTTCATTTATGAAGTCACGGGCTTGCGCCAAACCAACCAGAATGACAAGAACAGCTATCCATTCCGAACCAGTGGGAGTACCTTTATCCAGGTACCCTACAGCCGCATGAATGAAGAAATGCGGCGAATTACTCAGATGGGAGGCCAAATTGTCAATATCCGTCCTGTTGAAAGTTCAGAAGGCTAATAACGTCATCAACTGAGCGTTAAAAATTTGTAGAAACGTTCTTTAGAGCGTTTTTACGAGGTGTCATCAGCAATTGACTTCAGTGAAGCAGATCTAAGTCAGTCACCCCAATTAATAATTTTTAACGAATCAGGGCACAACCCCAGTGTATAACTGGTATCTGAAAGCAAAGTGCAAAAGCGTTAATCCTCGAGTTTTAGTTGCTAAATGGATTAGCAAAGCTTAATGCTCTCTCATAAGGTGTGAAAATTTTTAGAGATTCCTTAGAATGTATAGATGTTGCTTAACAATTAGGCAGCATGTCTATCATTTGGAATCTAGGCTCAGCTAGTAACAAAGCTGATACCTAGCTCTAATTTCCAGGGTAGACAAACCTGAGAGTTAGCAGCAGTTGTCTGTCTGTTCTGGCTTGAAAACAAACTTAAGCAAGTTCAATTAGGAGATTAGTTCTGATGTTTGACGCGTTTACCAAAGTCGTTTCTCAAGCTGACGCTCGTGGCGAAATGCTGAGCACAGCTCAAATCGATGCTCTCAGCCAAATGGTTGCCGAAAGCAACAAGCGCTTGGATGCCGTAAACCGGATCACCGGGAACGCTTCTGCCATCGTGGCCAACGCAGCTCGGGCCTTGTTTGCTGAGCAACCCCAGTTGATTGCTCCCGGTGGAAATGCTTACACCAGCCGTCGGATGGCCGCTTGCTTGCGCGACATGGAAATCATCCTGCGCTATGTCACCTACGCCATCTTCTCTGGAGATGCCAGCGTGCTAGATGACCGTTGCCTGAATGGACTGCGGGAAACCTACTTAGCCTTAGGAACTCCAGGGTCTTCCGTGGCCAACGGAGTGCAGAAAATGAAAGAAG
>JBOFUV010000121.1:0-26032 GCA_051652765.1 Microcoleaceae cyanobacterium
GGTTCAGCAAATCCCTGAAAAAACAAATCTTTCAGAAAAGGATAAAACGTTTCACCCTGTTGCTGACAATACTTCAGTCTATTTTGCAAATAGAGTGCATCACCATCGTTCAAGAAATAGCGCCGCTGCAAAAAATAGACAAACATGAGGCGATTCAGCAACACCGAGGCATACCAACGACGATCCGCCTCCGATTCAATACCATTAATTTCTAAACAAAAGTTCTGGTGTAGTCCCTCAAAATCCTGGAAAAATTGCTTCGTAACCCGCTCAATATCAAACCCTTGTTTCACCTTTTGTGCTATATCCACATGGGTCAGCGATCCCTCTTCCGCAAAGCTGACGCTCAACGCTTCTAACTTCTGAAGTAAAGGTTCAGCCGACTGCCCCACTGTATAAGAGTGCGATCGCACCCTGGCACTTTTTCCCAGTTCTGGCTTGAGCCACAACCATTCTTGCTGCGTCTTGCCCTCATCCCCAAAAATCAACAGGTGGGATTTGCTGTAGTCGGTCAACTGGCGATCGAGCTTTACCCTGAGCGGACGCGCCGGAATTTCTGGGGTGATGCACTTGAACACTGTGAAGCCACGCTTTTGGGCAATAGATGTTACCTCAAAAAACTCGCCATCAATCTCAAAGGGAAGTGTGACGCGATCGACCGTATCCCAGCCCAGTTCCTCAATGAACAGAGACTCAAAATCAAACTTCTGAAGATACTTCTGGGCGCGTTGGCGATGGAGTGACATAGTGTGAACCTCACATAGGAGCAATTAGCGAGATTTCAGGAAAGTAAGTTCGGTAGCGAGTTGCATCCCTAGTTAACAAAGTATGTCCAGCAACCATTGCATGGGCACCAATATAAAAATCTGGCAGGGGAGAGCGTCGCTCCCCACCTCTTTGCCGATATGCTAGAAAAGCTTTTCCTGCAAGAAACGCTGCTTCGTAAGGTAAAGGTTCGCGCCGCAAAAAAGACTGGGGCAACGCTGCTTCTAATTCTGCGAGTTGTGTGAACCCGATCGATATTTCTGCATAAATAATCGGGTTGATTAGCAAACTGCCTTGTTCAGCACAGTCAGCCAATTGACCCGAAGACCATTCAAACCAGGTCTGATCCTCGGTCAAAATATCAAGAATGACATTACTATCCACCAAGACGCTACTCATTCATTGCCCCGCGTTAGGTTCAGGATCGCATCCGTTGTCATGACCGCTGTGGCTTTCCCTCGCATTGCCGCAACCATTGCTGTTCCCTGTGGCTGTGGCAAATTTTCCTGATAACGCCAGGTTAGGAAATCTAAAAACACTCTCACCTCATCTAAAGCGGGTTTTGGTAGGTTCCGAATCATTTCTAAAATTTGGGTTTCAGTTGTTGACATAAAAACTCCATTGATCAACAAAGATTTACCTCTACTTTAACTTTGGAATAACCCCATCGAACAGATAATCCGCGCCCCGTCTCGCCGTTCCTCTGGGTTGATCACACACAGGGCATCATGCTCTCGCAGAAACGTCACCAGTTTTGCCAACGGCTCATCGCTAATGCCCGCTTTGAATTCTCGGTTGAGGCGGGCGATCGCATTCTGTTTCATTGGATGCTGGTTAATCTCTTCGATCGCCCGTTCCAAGTTTTCCCACTCAGTCCCCATTGCCAGTAAAGGCGTGGTTTCGCGGACGTATTGGGTGTATGCCATCAGGCGATCGTAAGTTCGAGCCGCTGCACTGCGCTTATTGCCCAGTGTTCCTGCTACCGTTTTAGATTGTTCGGCAATCAGTTCTGCCCCGCGTGTCACTAACTCATGGTGTTGGGGATGGCGCGGCAAAGGCGGGGTATCAATGCTGCATCGTGCCATGCGTAAAATTCGCATCTGAGACTGAGTAACGCTGTTGCCATCCTTGTCTACCCATGCCAGGGCATCGGTGCCACTATCGGTGCGGAGGTACATTAATACGCCCTCTGGATCAGATCCCGTCGGTTCATGTTCCCGCGTGGAATACACCACGTCGGGCAGTTTTTCAATGATGCCTTTCAGAGCAGGGTTGGCATCGATCGCACTTTGCCAGATTTGCAATGCCTCAGAGGTCAGATCCACATCACCTTCTTCCGCGTCATCCAGCACCCCCGATCGCTCGTTGTAGAGATTCAGCAGCATCTCCCGCGCTTGCTCATCCTCAAAAAAGGCTTCATCGGTGCCCACTACTTCCTGATTTTCGTTGAGGCGATCGCGTAACCGTCCCCGCAGATTGATTAACCGCTCCACCCCTTCCGCAGGCAAAAACGAGTAGCAGATAATTTCCTGCGCCTGTTGCCCAATCCGATCGACCCGTCCCGCCCGCTGAATCAAGCGAATAATCGCCCAAGGCAGATCGTAGTTGAGAATAATGGCACAATCTTGCAAGTTTTGTCCCTCACTCAGGACATCCGTCGCCACCAACACCCGCAATTGTTCAGAGGCTGGAATGGGTTTCTCATTGCTACACGGGCTAAACCGCCAAGCCAGAGCCGTCGGGTCAGCAGATTGTCCCGTTGCTAAGCCTACTTGCTGAATACCCTGGTCTTCGAGCGCTCTTGCCAAATACCGAGCCGTATCAGCGAATTGAGTAAAAATTAGCACTTTATCGGTGGGATGTTGCTGTTGTAGCAAATCTACCAGTGCCACCAGTTTGCCATCCTCAAGCGGGTTCCAATTTCCCGCCAGTTGCAAAATTCCGATCAACGCAGTGGCATCTTGCTGAAGATTCTGCTGCAACTCTGGGCGAAACAGATTGGCACGAATCCACTTAAACCGACGATGGTATTGATCTCGATACAGGCGATAAATCTCTGCTGCCTGTTGAGCAAAATTGCCCTCATTGACCCTCACCCTAAATCCCTCTCCCGGAGCGGGAGAGGGACTTTGAAGTTCCGGTTCCCCTTCTCCCAAGGAGGGAGAAGGGGTTAGGGGACGAGGGTCTTCCTCCCAGTCCTGACTCAAGAGCGGATCAACCTCCTCATCGTTGCCCACCTCATCGAGTAATGCTGCATCCTGAGTGCCAATGGGTAAGGGAAGGTCATGGGCGATCGCATGGAGATACACATAATTCCGCAGAATATGTCGCTCCAAGGACTGGATAAACGCAGCACCACTACTCTCCAAGCGCTTAAACAAATTCGTGCGACAAAAGCCCATTAACCGTTGCCCCGCATGGGAAAGATTGGCCAACAATTGCTCTTCCTCAGCACTAGCAATCGGGCTGGGGTGGGGCGCAATGTATAAACCTAATCCATAGCGGGGCAAATTGAGGGCGTTGATCACATCCACGACGCGATCGGCATACAACCGAGCATAGGGATCGGTGGGTTCGACCATCGAAAACCGAACGGTGCGAGGACGACGAGCCGGGAAATAGGATCGCCGCCCGTCCGCAAATTCTAAGTAGTACCGTTCCCCATCCTGTCTGGCATAGGTATTTTTGATAAAACTGCGGGTTCGCCGCACCATGTAGCGACTCATCAACTGCTGCCAGTCTTCCGGCTCTGGACTTTGTTCAAATGCCAGGAGCGATCGCACCGGGCTGGTGCTATGTCTGCGCCGAAACTGCATCTCACCGCCAACGCTGCGGATATAGGCTTCTGGCTTAATCCCTAAATCAGCATCTGGACGCAAAAATAACTGCAACTGAGCCGACAAGTCCAGATAGGTTTTGTTATAGGGTGTTGCCGTCAGCAAAATACACCGACTGCCGCTCTGCTCGATGTAGTCTTTAATCGCTTGATACCGCTTGCCCTCTTTGTTTCGCAGGTTGTGACTTTCATCAATCAGCACCAACCGAAACCGCGCTGGAACATTGGGCAATTCCTGAATCGCTCGGCTAACGGGAACCACCTTGCCCCGCAAACCATAGCGATCAATGTAACCCTGCCACATTTTTTCTAGGTTCTTCGGGCAAATAATCAACGTACTGGTGCCATAGTCTTCCTCGCAGAGATGGGCGATCGCCGTTCCCACCAGAGTTTTACCCAACCCTACCACATCGCCAATGATCACCCCATTCCGTTTACTGACATGGCGTGCCGCAATCTGCACCGCTGCTTCCTGAAACGGCAACAGTCCAAAACTGGCAGGAGGACGATATTGGCTTAACCCATCTCGCGCCTCCTGGGACAGGTGATAAGCCATTTTCAGATAGACAAGATAGGGCTTGAGCGATCGCCCCGCCCAGCTTTCATCAATAATTTCCGCTAATTGCTCCGTAATATCTAAGCAGAAGCGATCGTCCCAACGCTCTTCAAACCACTGCTCCAGCTTGTTCGTGTCATCTCGATCCACGACTTCCACATTCAGTTCACCCTGAGATCTCAACCCAGAGAGGGTCAGGTTACTGCTGCCCACATAGCTAATGATGGGTGTGGCGCGATCGCGGCGATAAATTAAGTACAACTTGGCATGGAGAGGATGCCGCAAAAATAGTTTGACCTGAAGTTTGCCCGCCAACAATTGCTGTTGCAACCGCTGCAACCCCTCCTCATCAGATGCACTGGGCGCACCAAAGGTTAACTGTTGCCGAAACTCCTGTGCCATCAGGGTTTGTAGTCGAATCGCTTGTCCCTGATCAATGCGCTCTGGTTCCACCCCAATCGCCAATGATTCCCGTAGCTCTTCCTTCGGCAAGCGATACATGCCTACCAGCAACCGGCAAGCTTGACCGTTACCCCCATCAAATTGCTCAATATCGCCATCAATTTGTCGCCATCCCCGTAAGTTGAAATAGCCCACGCAGAAATCAGCACGGTAGGCTTGCTTCAGGTAAGCCTGCAACTCAGGCAGAAGAGGTTGTTCGATATTGTCGTAAATACGGGACATTGATTTTACACAGGGCAGAATTACGGGCTGACGTAATTATCATAATAGCCCTTGCATCTAACCTGAAACGCTCGACAGTCGGTATGTATGGGCCTTATTAGGGCCTAGTTGAAGCTGTGTATAAAACTCGAAATCTTCGGACAGGGGGAATTTCGCTATCTAAATAATCCTCAAATAACTGGCTGCTTAAGCCCAAAATCTCAAATTGTTCTAGTTCACGCTGAGTTAGTGGATAAGGCATCTTTCCAGAAGGCTCTGATTCTTCTCGGCCTCTTGTAATGACAAGTAATTGACCTGATGGCGCAACAAAACTGCTAATTTTCGAGATAGCAAGAAAACGTAGCTCAGGTGGCAATACTTGAAGTGTATAAGACTCAAAAACGAAGTCAAAACTCTGCGACCAACTACTGGGTGAATTGAGCAAATCTACTACCTGATAGGACACTTGAGAATTTTGAAAACGTCGCTTGCACTCTAAAATTGCGGTTGAAGAGATATCAAATGCAAGAACCTGAAAGCCTCGTTCAGCTAAAAATTCGGCATCATCCCCATAACCACAGCCTATCGTTAGTGCCGTTTTGCCTTTACCCACCAAATTCTGCTTTGTGAACCAGTCAATTAAATTTGGATTAGGAGCTAAATCAGCCCAAGGTACAGCACCATAGTTGTTTCCAGCTTCAGCATAGAGTGCCTCAAACCATCCTGTTGCATCTGCGCGGGCTAGGAATTCTGACGCTAATTGTTGTGCGCGTTGACGAGACATTTTACTTGCTTAAGCTGCCTGTAATGATGCTTCATGGCCTTTATTGTTCAGGCACACTGCAAATTGATTTGATTGGGCTTGCTCGATTTTCATAGTTAACCTAGAAACGGTAGTTTGAGCTTAAACTCTTTTTTGCCGATTCCATGAGCCTCATACCAGTTGATCTCAGCTAACCGTATCATACTGTTTCTGTAATCGGGCACGATCTCGAATTCCTGTTCCTGTGGCAATCACCTCAACATCAGTGATATCGCCAATAATCTCAAAGTCCACGCAAGCACAACCTGAAAAAATGCTACTTGATACTAACGTGCTTTGCTCAGTCTAGTGATCAAACTTACCGACAGACAACCCAACGGCTGCCGCCACCTATAACCGAAGTAGCCCAACGGTGCGGTTCAGCGACTGCTAGCAACCTTTGTCTCTAAAGTAGTAACCTGATTCAGTTTGCTGCAACAGTATTGCTATGTTACATGCCTTCAGGTCAATGGCTTGTGAGAGACAAATTAACCATAGGCACCATTAGGGAGAAATCCCAAGAGTTGCTTCAATCTCTGATCGGCTCCTTCATAACAATGGCTAGGCATTTGATAATTCATGAAGGGTGTATATTTGTGTCCAATCAATCGCTTGGCATACGTAATCTGTGTAACGTAGCGAGTGACAGAGGAAGAGTTTCTAGAACCTCGATGCCAGACTTGATTGTTAAAACAAACCACAGAACCCATTGCTCCTAAGCAACTATGGATTCGGTCTTCATACTCGGAGATATCACCATCGCAGAACTTGCCAAACAGGTGTGATCCTGGAATGACTTGGGTTGGTCCATTGTCTAGAGACAGCACGTCTGTCAGGTAATAATTAACCGTAAACGCTAGAACATTTAAACGAATGTTAGTTAGAGGTTGGCCATCAAGGGAGAGAATATGCGGTGTATCATCCTGGTGCCACTTGTTTTGAGCTAACCCGTCAGTTTCTGGAAGAACTGTAAACGAGTTATTGTGGATGACATGAACCACATTCGCGTTAGGAATTCCGTCATCCATTGAATAGTCGGGTCCGTTTGCTCCACCAATTAAGTGTTCTGCGAACGTCACGATCGGCTCCAGAGCAAATAAATCTAAATTGTGTTGGGAATGCTCAAACATGCGCTTTATGATCTTCCTTTTGTACGGGGGATCATTCTCACCTTCCATTTTCCTGGTAATCTCATCCAAATCATTTCTCAGTAACTCGCAATTCTCAGGTGTCAGCACATTGTGGATAACGAGAAAACCATCTCGATGAAATGCTTCAGTCCACTCCTGTAATTGTTCTGGAGATGGTGCTTTACCTGCTAAATATTCAGACATTTTCTTCACCTTCAGTTATTTTTTGAACACGGTCGATAATACCACCCTAGAGTTAAGAAATCCAGGTTAATTAAAGATGTCATCTCCAACTCCATCAATCACTGTTTCATCTGTAAACCCAACTGTCAGAAATGGTTCCGTTAAACGAGGAAAATCTACAACAGGATTTGGATCATCTCCCCGAACAACATCCGGACTCACAAATCCTAGAAACCAAACTCCAGACGTTAATGCAGGACAAAAACATTTTGAATCTCTTTGCCGGAAGGAGTTAACTGAATGCGAACCTGCCCACCTCGATAGGAATAAATCACCTCTTGACCACCAGCAGTCGCAATCTTTTCAGGGTTTAAGAGTTTTTCATCCAAAAAACGATAAGGGGCATTCATTGGAACTTGTGGTCGGTTTTCCGAGTGGGAATCACTGCACTTCACACCCCGATAGATCAGTTGATCGCGAGCTTGAGCAACTTCAGAGGTTTGACCTAGAGGAACAAGATTGGGTGGCGTTTTTTGTTGACACTGATGATAGAAACCCTGACGAGGACTAGACTCATAGTGAACACCTCGATAAATTAATTTCATAATCATGTTCCTCTGTTTGGTACAGTCTTACTGTCGCAGAATTGATAGGGGCAAGACTTCGTCCAACAAGGTGATCCTACAGACCCATTTGGAGAATTTTTGGAAGAGTTGATAGAATTAAGTCTGATAAAGCAAGCCTGATAGAATAAGAGGCAAGCATCTGCGCTCTACAAGTCGCCAACATGAGTTTAACTCCCCCGCCCCAAAATCCTAAGACCTTGTTAGGTGCGATTACTCAAGCTGTTCAAACCCTGAATAAGGTCAGTTTTTCGCGGCTCGCGGTCAAACCCAACGCCAAAGTCCCAGAACTCTGGGTACAAAACTCAGACTCAAATACTGCAGATGTTTACCCATTGATGGGCGATCGCTACATCCTAGGCCGCTCCTCCAAGTCCTGTGATATCGTCGTCCGGAACCCCGTTGTCAGCCAAGTGCATTTATCTTTGTTCCGGGGCAATCCCCATCGAAGTTTATTCGGGGATCGCCAATCGCAGCAATTTTTCATTCAGGATGAAAGCTCAACCAACGGGATCTATCTAAAGCGACGGCGGGTTGATATTCTCCCCCTCCGCCATGGAGACATCCTGACCTTGGGGCCCTCTGAATTGGCCAATGGCATCCAGCTCAGATACGTCAATCCATCCCCTTGGTACAAGCAACTACTCCAGTATGGATTTTGGGGGATGACTGGAATTACCGGTCTTGCGGCCTTGTTTGTGCTGATGGAGTGGCAAAAATTCCCCGTGCGCCCCTTGCCAACGGTTGAGCAGCGGCCTGTGATCGTCTACTCTGGGGATGGCCAACCGTTGCGCCCCGCTGTTAACACCCAAAATGCCCATTTAGAAGCAAAGACCTTAGCCGATGTCTCCAAGTATTTGCCCAAGGCAGTCATGGCATCCGAGGATAGTCGCTTTTACTGGCATTTGGGACTTGACCCCATTGGCATTTTCCGGGCCTTTGTCACCAACTTTCGGGGGGGAGAGATTCGGGAAGGGGGCAGTACCCTGTCCCAGCAGCTTGCCCGAACCGTATTTCGAGACTACGTTGGCACTGAAGATTCTGCTGGACGCAAGCTGAGAGAGGCCATCGTTGCCCTGAAGTTGGAGACGGTTTATAGCAAAAATCAGTTGTTATTGACTTACTTAAATCGGGTTTATCTGGGTCTAGACTTGTATGGCTTTGAGGATGCTGCCCAGTTTTACTTTGGGAAATCAGCCAAAGAGCTGACCCTGTCGGAGTCAGCAACCCTAGCAGGGATTTTGCCAGCACCGAACACGTTCAATCCGATTCAGAACTATCAGCTTGCGGTCGAGTATCGCAATCGAGTCATCAATCGCATGTTGGCCCTAGGCATGGTCAATCAGGATGAAGCTGATCGGGCGCGGCGATCGCGGATTGAAATTAACCCCGCTGCCAAGGAATTATTTCAGAGCACTATTGCCCCCTATTTTTATGACTATGTATTTACTGAGATTGAGCAACTGTTAGGGCAACAGGTGGCACGGGAGGGGAACTTTATCGTTGAAACCTCCCTCAATCCCCAAATCCAAAAATTGGCAGAATCTTCCCTCAAAAATACAGTCAATACCGTGGGAGCCCAGGCCAATTTTTCTCAAGGTGCCATTGTTACCCTGGACTCTGGAACGGGAGAAGTCCTTTCCATGGTTGGTGGGGTAGATTATCAAGCCAGCCAATTCAACCGGGCAGCCCAAGCCCTGCGCCAACCTGGTTCTACCTTTAAGATTTTCACCTACGCCGCTGCCCTAGATGCTAGAATTTCTCCCGATCAAACCTACTCATGTGCTCCTTTATCCTGGGACGGTCAAGAGTATCAAGGCTGTGAGCGGAGTGGAGGGGCTGCGTCAACCGATATGTATCAAGGCATGACCCAGTCAGAAAATGTGATTGCCCTCCGCATTGCCCAAGAGGTTGGCTTAGATCCAGTCGTCCAAATGGCCAGAAGGATGGGAATTCAATCTCCCCTCAATCCGACACCGGGCCTTGTTTTGGGTCAAAGTGAAGTCAGTCTTTTGGAGATGACGGGGGCCTTTAGTATTCTAGGTAGTGGGGGGCAGAATCAGCGCTCCCATGGAGTCAAACTGATTCGAGACAGTGGAGATTGCACGGATGTCAAAGATGTGAATACCTGTCGAATTATTTATTCCTACGAGCGAGAGCATCCCACCCCTAATTTGATTTTGGGGCCTGATGTTGTCAGTACCATGACCCAACTGCTTTCCGGGGTGATTCGCAATGGTACGGGTCAGAATGCATTTTTAGGACTGGGAGAAGCGGGGAAAACAGGTACAACGGATGCCAACGTGGATCTTTGGTTCATTGGCTACCTCTCAAACTACACCACTGGGGTGTGGCTAGGGAACGATGACAACACTGCGACCTCAGGGAATAGCGGGGATGCTGCCCGTCTTTGGAAGGAGTATATGGGTCAGATTGCCCGTTAGGGTTCTAGGGTATTCAAACGCCTGACTCAAAAGCTGATTCAGGACTCTCACCCAGAAGTCCTACTCAGAACTCGATACACATCGACCACCTGTTGTTTGCCTTTGAGGGGAATCTCGCCCCAAGACTCTAGCTCGAACTTGCCCTCAAGATAGTCGAGGGTCTGTTTGGCGATCAAAATCCGACAAATACTGGGCTGTCGCTCTTTGAGACAACTTTCTAGGCGAGAGGCAATATTCACGCTATCTCCGAGTAACCCATATTCTAGGCGTTCTTTGCTCCCTAAACTGCCTGCAACAATAGGCCCGGTGAAAATCCCCACCCGCATTTGAATGGTCGCAAGTCCTTGGGCTTGCCAGGTTTGATTCATTTGTTGCAAGCGATCGCCCATATCCAGAGCACAGGCAACGGCATTGTAAGCATCTTGGGCAATCTCTATTTCTGTGATCTTGGCAATCGGCACACCAAAGGCGGCCATAATCCCATCTCCGGTAAATTTATTAATAATGCCTTGGTGGCGATAGACACATTCTGTCAGAATGGCCAGATATTCATTCAGCCAGTCTAGGAGTTTTTCGGGGTCGGTTTGTTCAGAAACCGTACTGAAATCGCGAACATCAGTGAACATGATGGTTGCAGTCAACCGTTCTCCCGGTAACTTGCCAGTGGCAATCAGGTGCTCTCGACCTTTCCAGAGGGCCTCTGCCACTTCGGGAGAGGTGTTTTGCCCCAGCAACTGCATCATCATTTGTTGCTGACGTTGGGACTGAATGGCTCGGTAGGCCACGCCAGCAGCGCTAGTGAGGATCAAAGTGATGCCGGGACTCACAATCGGAATCCAGTATCCCTGGAAAAACAGGGACAAACTCACGCCAAACAACAGACAAACGAGCATGGGACTCCCTAAGACCAGGATGACCGGGGAGCGGGCAAACCGCGCCAACCCAGCTCCGATCGACCCCCAGGTAAACAGCCAGAGGAGTTCGGCCCACTCTGGCCAGAATTTAAATAGGGAGCGATCGCCTGTAACCGCATCAAGAATCTGGCTCACCATTTGGGCATGAATGACCACCCCTGCCATTTTGGGATTTTGGTCTTCTGTCGGACTAAAGGGAGAGAGAAATAAATCCCTCCCGCTGGATGCTGTTGTCCCAATCAGCACAATTTTGCCTTTGACTAAATTGGGATTGACCTGCTGATTGAGCACTTGAGTGATCGTGACAGTTGGGACGACATTCTGGGCAGCTCGATAATTCAAGAGGATTTGATAACCCTGAGCATCAATGGTTTGGTATCCGCCCGAATTTTTTTTCAGGGGCGTGAATTCTGCGGCTCCGAAGAAGATGCTGTCTGGATGATTGTCATCCGTTTTGGGTTCAATGCCCTGGGCCGTTAGATAATTTAAGGCGAGTTGCGTGGCAAAGGAGAAAAAGGTGCCATTCTCAGTCTGAGCAAACATTAAGTTGCGACGCACCACCCCATCTGGATCAAGAACTACATCATTAAATCCAATCCGCTCTGGCGGGATATCGTCAGGGGGTTGAATGCCTGGGATTTCTCCATCTCCTAAATTTTTGATCACAATTACTTGCTCGGAACGTTGTAATTGTTGCCGCAGTTCCTGATGCCCTGGTTCATAGGGAATATCTCGATACAAGTCTAGACCAATAACCTGGGGATCAAGAGACAACAGTTGGGCGATCGCTTGGGCAATAACTTGATCAGATAAAGGATACCGATTAAATGCTTGGATATCTGCTTCACTGATCTCTACGAGGAGCAACCTGGGGTCGGGCTTGAGGGCAGAACGCCACCGAACCATCTGATCAAATAAAACTAACTCTAAAGGCTGAAATCCCCCCAGTTCCCGAATTCCGATCAAACTGAGAGTCAACAGCGAGGTCAGGACTAATGTTTTAAGCACTTCCTCAGCACTCAACCCTCTCTGCTGGAAAGCCTTTTGGAGAGCTTTCTGAAAGGTTTTTTGAAAGATTCTTTGACAAGTTTGTTGGAAGGCTTGCTGGAAGGTTGGCTTGGAGGTTTTCTTGAGCACTGTTTTGAATGTTAGTTGAATGTTAATTGAGGATTTTGTTTATGGACTACTTTGTTTAGGGACTTTGTTTAGGAAGGCGTTTGAAAACTCTCATGGTCAGCCGCAAAACGATTTAGATCTCCCTTTGGATCTCCTCTTAAATCCTTAGAGAGGGGAACCATAACGCTGATTCCCCATTTTTTCAAGGGGCAAGGGATCGGTCAGCGCTTAAAGTCACAGCCGACCCCGTTTCAAACCTCCTTTAAGGTTTGATCTAAAGTTTTATCTCGGGTTTGATCTAAAGTTTTGCTTAAGGTTTTGCTTCAATGCTTGAAAAACTGT
Source organism: Microcoleaceae cyanobacterium (assembly GCA_051652765.1). Lineage (GTDB taxonomy): Bacteria > Cyanobacteriota > Cyanobacteriia > Cyanobacteriales > Microcoleaceae > JBHJGO01. The sequence continues at coordinate 12,375 of JBOFUV010000121.1, forward strand.
GGCATCGCAAAGACCCTCTACTATTGAGAATTGTGAGGTAGACTGAAATTGAGAGCCAGCGCAGGTGGTTGCGGATTCAGACCGAATCTGAGGAAAGTCCGGGCTCCCGAAAGACCAAACTTGCTGGATAACGCCCAGTGCGAGCGATCGCGAGGATAGTGCCACAGAAAGATACCGCCAATTGATCATCGGTCAAGAGTGATTTGTGATTTGTAAGTCTCAAAAGGCAAATGACAAGGGACAGGTGACATTTGGTAAGGGTGCAAAGGTGCGGTAAGAGCGCACCAGCAATGTCGAGAGGCATTGGCTCGGTAAACCCCGGTTGGGAGCAAGGTCGGAGGAACTAGGGTTGGTCTTTTTCCCGTTCCGCTTTAGGTGTACCGCTAGAGGTGCTTGGTAACAGGCATCCCAGATAGATAACTGCCATCTTAGCTAATTTAGCTCAGATAACAGAACCCGGCTTATGTCTGACTCTCTTTATTAATTTTTTTGTACCCATCGCAGTTTTTAAGTCACTGAGTGACATCCTAACCGTTTGTCCCCCTTTTCAAGGAGATTCGAGGACGCTCTAGATCGCATCTAAACAAAGGGGCTGTATGGCAATCAAGACTCTTGCGTGAGAGGGGGATGGAGGGGGCAATGCCCTGCTTGGGAAAAAGTTCCTAAACCCTTTCTGGTTTTTTCATGATGATTTGGGATTGCCATCTGTTGGGATTGCATCGGTTTAGAGACCCTGAACCTTCACTGCTACATTCTCGATTTGCAGGGAATGTAGCAGACCCGTTGGCTTAAGGTTTTATACTGGAAGACGGTACTAAGAAACTGTGAATTTATTCTGAACTGTGATTTCTACTGCTATCGCTGCTAATTCTGAAAAACCATCTGAAAGGCCGTCTGTTCAACTTTCCCGTCGCCCTGTCTTTCCCTTCACTGCAATTGTCGGCCAGGAGGAAATGAAACTGGCTCTGTTGCTGAATGTCATTGACCCTAAGATTGGGGGTGTGATGATTATGGGCGATCGCGGCACAGGCAAGTCAACGACGATTCGAGCCTTGGCCGACCTCTTGCCGGATATCGAGGTGGTTGCCGATGATCCCTTCAATAGTGATCCCTATGACCCTGATTTGATGAGTGAGATGGTACGGGAACGGGTCATGCATCAAGCAGAAATTCCGGTAGCTCGCCAAAAAGTTCAGATGGTTGACCTGCCCTTGGGGGCCACTGAAGATCGAGTCTGCGGCACCATTGACATTGAGAAAGCCTTAGCAGAAGGGGTTAAAGCCTTTGAACCTGGGCTTTTGGCTAGGGCGAATCGGGGGATTCTCTACGTTGACGAGGTGAACTTACTTGATGATCACTTGGTCGATGTATTGCTGGACTCTGCCGCCAGTGGTTGGAATACGGTCGAACGGGAAGGCATTTCCATTCGACATCCGGCTCGCTTCGTATTGGTGGGTTCAGGAAATCCGGAAGAAGGGGAACTTCGCCCCCAATTGTTGGATCGGTTTGGGATGCACGCTGAAATCCGCACGGTCAAAGAACCCAATCTGCGGGTACAAATTGTGGAACAGCGCACGACGTTTGATCAAAATCCTCAGGAATTTGTGCAAGGTTATAGTGCTGAGCAAGAGCAACTCCAGCAACGAATTGTGGAGGCCCAACAGCGGCTTTCCCAAGTGAAGATGGATCATGATTTACGGGTGAAAATCTCTCAAGTCTGTTCGGAGTTGGATGTGGATGGTCTCCGAGGGGACATTGTGACGAATCGAGCGGCAAAAGCCTTGACCGCCTTTGAAAATCGGACTGAGGTCACAACAGACGATATCCAACGGGTGATTACCCTCTGTTTGCGGCATCGTTTGCGGAAAGACCCCCTAGAATCTATTGATTCTGGTTACAAAGTGCAGAAAGTGTTCCGGTCAGTTTTTGATCTCCCTGAAGCGGAGGCGAGCTAGACAGCCTGTGCAAAAGCGCATTATTGGTTTTGACCCTGGTCTGGCAATTCTTGGGTTTGGGGTGATTCAATGTTCTGTTCTGGTCGAACACCTTGATCAGGCTGCCGCTAATTTGATTGACTTTGGCGTGATTACAACTCCAAAGGAGCATAAAATTGGTCAACGTCTGTGTACGATTTATGACGACTTGCATACTCTATTGGATCAGGTTCAACCTGACTTGGCAGCGGTAGAGAAGTTCTTTTTTTATCGCATGAGCAATACGATTCCGATTGCCCAGGCGCGGGGAGTGCTGATGCTAGTGCTAGCTCAGTTTCAGATTCCGTTAGTTGAATTCACTCCGGCCCAGATCAAGCAGGCATTAACGGGCTATGGCAAAGCCGAAAAGCGAATGGTGCAAGAAGCAGTAGCCAGAGAATTAGAATTAGAAAATATTCCTAAGCCTGATGATGCTGCCGATGCTCTAGCGATCGCGTTAACGGCTTGGTTCGATCCGGATGTAGTGACTCAACTCAAAATGTCGAATCAAGTGTCGAATCAAGTGCCGAACGTTGAGTCGTTAAATTCTTAGTTTCCCATGCTCAATTCCATGTTTATTCTGACTTCTCAAGAAATTGCTCAGTTTCGTTCTCAGTTGGCTAGCTATCCTGAAGCGTTGGAAGCCCTCGATCAGATTGAAGACTGCGAAGGGAATCTAGAAGATGCTGCCATCGCAATGGCAATTCATGCTGGACAAACCCCAACGACTTCAGAGGCTTGGCTAGACGGTCTTGCGAAACGCTGTCGAGTTGCCATTTGTGATTCTGATCACCGGGAAGACTTGCTTCAGGGCAAGATGACAGGGATTGTAGAATTCCTCCTGGAGCAAAAAATCTGCCCTGAGATTTTGGTGACTCCGGTTGTGATTTATGCCCTGAAAACTGGAATTCAAGAGTTTTGTGAACCCCTAGAATACAAGCTGTGAATAAAGAAAGGTGACCCTCAGCGACTTAAAGTCAGTGATTTAAAGTCAGTGATTTAAAAATTGCTGTAATCTTCACGTCAAGCTTACTTTAAGTTCAGATTCAATTGCTCGTAAGCACTCATATATCGATTTTTCCAAGCGTTGTGCTCACACCGACGATAGCGAGAATATTGGAACTGCCAGTAAGTATTAATGGTTTCCCCTCTCAAATGTTTTAGGATCAACTTGCCAATGGCTTGACCTAACCCTACCGGAACGGCGTTACCAATTTGTTTGTACTTATTGAGGGTTTTCCCCACTAGAAACCAATCATCGGGAAACTCCTGAATCCGTTTATACTCCTGAACGGATAGAGGCCGATCTAAACAGGGATGGGCCAAATCCGTGGCGGGCATGGCCGGGTGAGTCACCAACGTCGGGGCTGGTGCAGACCAAGCGAGCCGCCGAAAAAAACCTGTCCGGCCCCCACCCGAATGAAATGACTTGCCCATGGCTTGTTCCTGTAGCTCAAACGGGAGCGATCGCCAATTTTGGCCCGCCTGCAAAAGTTTGTAGTATTGCAGGCGACGTTCCGGAAAATCGATATGTTCATGGTTGTCTAGGGGCAAGTCCTGAACAGCCTCTTGAAAAGTTGACCAAGGCGGTAACTTATATTGCCCCAAATCAGAATGGGTCGGCTCCAGGTAGGGAAGTTCTTCGCCGCCGCGATGACAGAGAATGACTACCCTTTCTCGAACTTGGGGTGTGCCAAAGTTGGCAGCATTGTACAAATTGAAGGAGATGCCATAGCCATGAGCTTCAAGCTGTTGAATAATGTGACGCAGAGCTCCCCCTGGTTTTTCCTCGGGGAGCAAGGGCGGAAATCCCGCTCCTCTTTGGCTGTGGGGACGATGAATTAAGGAGGCAGACAGCAAACCTCGGACGTTTTCGATCACGGCGTATCGAGGGCGAATTTCCGTAATCAGATCAATGAACTTGAGAAAAACGTTGCCACGGTGATCATTAAACCCCTGACGTTTGCCTGCCGTGCTGAAAGCTTGACAGGGGGGGCCGCCAACCACTAAGTCAACATCTTCTCTAGAGGTCAATCCAGCAACTTCTCGAATTTCTGAAGCGCTATAGTCTCGAATATCACCAATTAAAGGGCAATTGGGTTTATTGTGCTGAATGGTTAGACGGGTACACTTGTCAACTTCCGAGGCCAGGATGACTTGAATGCCAGCTTTTTCCAAGCCCAGATCCAACCCCATGGCCCCTGTAAAAAAACTAAGGGCTTTAGCTGTTGAAGTCGAACGCTGCAACTCTTGAACGGGCTGGGGAGGATATTCAAGCTTGTGAGAAACTTGAGTGGCGCTGAGGAAAGTGGACAGGGGTTATTTTCCCTCGAAAAATAGTCTACAGTTCCTAGTATCGGTCAACTGACAAAATGTTGTCAAGTTCTTCAATCTCAAGATCCCTAATCTGAGGAATGTTGGCTTTCGAAAACATTCACACTGAAATGCTGCCATCTTGACAAAAATAGCAGCACTGTACATTATGTGAACTTGCATTTAATGCATTTAGTGCAGTTAAACCCTGCTATCCCCGGGATTCAATATTGGTTGGTTTCATCTGTTTCCAGGTGATGCCTAGCCGCTTGAGATAATCCCAGCCTCGTTGGGGCCAAACATGCTCGCGACCCGTTTTTCGGGCAATCCAATCAGCTACCTTGGGGCCTGACCAACTTCCACCATCTGGAGCAGGGCCTTGCAGGGCCTGAACAAGCTCCTGTTGTTGGGCAGAAGTCAACAGGGAACGGGCAACTGGGGGTTGGCGATCACGGCTGCGATTTTTAACTGAGTCTGGGCCTTCACGGTTATACCGTCGAATAATCTCCTTGGAATAGTCGTAGTTGAGTCCTACTACCTCAGCAGCTTGCTTGATTGTCCAACCACTGGCAACTAGTTGAATTAAATGCCAACGACGAGATTCAGTCGTGTCTCTCGCTTGACGGTAGCGAGTTTTGAGATCTTCGCTGTCGAGATGGGGTTCGAGATGAGCTTTAGGTGGCATATCTACGCTTAAATCCGGCACGTTACTTAATTGATCTATCCGCTGTCTGCGGGGAAATCCGGAGGAAATCAGAACTTTATCCCAGACCTGAAAGCTTGAGTGGCATGGTGAATTTCCGGGTCTTGAACTTCAAGGTCTTGAGGGATGCAAATGAACCTAGGCTTAACTCAATCCAAAGGGGCGCATAAAACCTTGACAACTGTAGAACTGAGCACAATTCAGCTAGGTGTAATGGGAAACTTTGAATACCCTGAATGAATTGAAGCCAAATCTATGGCTTTGAATTCAATTCATCTGTAATTCCAGGGAACCCGTTTGATACACTTTGAGAATGAAATTACAGCGAGGGTAAGGAATGGCATCCATCCGCGAGTTACATCAACAGTTAGTCAAGAAAGAACGGTCTGCTCTAGAAATTGCACAAGAGGCTTTGAACCGGATTGAAACCCTAGAGCCAAAAGTCAACAGCTTTCTGTGTGTGACTGCGGAACAGGCACTAGAACAAGCCCGTCAGGTCGATGCCAAAATTGCTGCTGGGGAAAAGATTGACTGGCTCGCTGGGATTCCTATAGGAATTAAAGACAATTTATGCACGGTTGGAGTTCCCACGACTTGTGGATCTCGGATCTTAGAAAACTTTGTTCCTCCCTACGAATCCACCGTGACCGAGAAATTGAAAGCGGCTGGGGCAGTCATGGTGGGGAAAACCAACCTGGATGAGTTTGCCATGGGGAGTTCAACGGAAAACTCAGCCTATGGTCGCAGCAATAACCCTTGGGACTTAGAGCGAGTTCCGGGGGGGTCTTCGGGGGGTTCAGCCGCAGCTACGGCTGCCGAAGAATGTGTGGTTGCCCTGGGTTCGGACACGGGAGGTTCGATTCGTCAGCCTGCAGCCCTCTGTGGCGTAGTTGGCATGAAACCGACCTACGGGTTGGTGTCTCGCTATGGTTTGGTCGCCTATGCCTCTTCCTTAGACCAAATCGGGCCTTTTGCCCGAACGGTAGAAGATGCGGCAATTTTATTAAAGGCGATCGCTGGCTATGATCCCAGGGACTCCACCAGTCTCAAGGTTGAGATTCCGAATTACGTGTCGGATCTCAGGCCCACGTTAAGGCCGAAGAAAAAAATTCGGATTGGGGTGATTCAAGAAACCTTTGGCGAGGGGCTGGATTCTGTTGTTGAACAGGCGGTCATTAAAGCCGTGGATGTCTTGCAAGCCTTGGGGGCTGAGGTTCAAACGATCTCCTGTCCCCGATTTCGCTATGGATTGCCAACTTACTATATTATTGCCCCTTCGGAAGCCTCAGCCAATTTAGCGCGTTATGACGGGGTAAAATACGGTTTCCGCAGTCTCGACACCGATAACTTAGTCGAAATGTACAGTAAAACTCGGGCCGAGGGATTTGGAGCCGAGGTAAAACGCCGGATTATGGTGGGAACCTATACCCTCTCTGCCGGATATTATGATGCCTATTACATCAAGGCTCAGAAGGTACGCACCCTGATCAAACAAGATTTTGAGTCTGCCTTTGCCAGAGTGGACGTTCTGGTGAGCCCAACGTCTCCAACCACCGCCTTTAGAGCGGGAGAAAAAACGGCTGATCCCCTCAGTATGTATCTGTCAGATTTGATGACAATTCCTGTTAATCTAGCGGGTCTACCGGGAATTAGTATTCCCTGCGGCTTTGATCATCAGGGGCTTCCAATCGGACTGCAACTGATTGGCAATGTGCTCGGGGAAGCAAAATTGTTTGAAGTGGCCTATGCCTACGAACAGGCAACGGAGTGGCACAAAGCAAAACCAAAGCTTTAATTTGAGGCGGAGGAACAAACATTCTTGAGCTTGCGGGTCATCAGCTCCTTTAAGATTTAGGATGCTTGAAAAAACCCTCCATCTCGATATTGAGTCAAAAACATCTGAAATTCAATCCAGGAAACTGGACGACTGATAAAGTATCCCTGGGCTCCGTCGCAGTGATGTTGGCGGAGGAATTCAAGTTCAGCCTTGGTTTCAACTCCTTCCGCAATCACCTGAAGACCCAGTTGATGGGCCATATTGATCATTGCTTTGACAATGGCTTGATGCTTGTTATTCTGGTCAACATCTCGTACAAAGGATTGATCAATTTTTAAGGTGTTAAAGGGAAGGTGTTGTAAATAGCCGAGGGAAGAATAACCGGTGCCAAAATCATCAATGGAAATGTGGACTCCCAGGTTACTTAATTCGGTTAAGTTGCGAATGGCAATATCGATATCTTTGACCAAAACACTCTCGGTCAGTTCCAAGTTAACGAATGGTAAGCTTAGTCCGGTGTCTCGAGCGATTTGGATCAGCCGTTGATTCATGTCTGGCCGACTGAACTGATGCCCAGATAAATTCACGGCAATACTCATCGACTCAAACCCCAAGCGTTGCAGTAGCAGTGTTCTCTGGCAAACGGTTTTCAAGACCCACTCGTCTAGTTCATAAATCAAACCGGTTGCTTCGGCGAGAGAAATGAAGACCGTGGGAGGAATCATCCCCTCTTCTGGGTGATACCACCGCAGTAATGCCTCAGCCCCAATAATTGCCCCTGTTTTTAGGTCGAGTTGAGGCTGATAATTGAGATGAAGCTGTTGATGAGCGATCGCCTGACGCAGCTTTGCCTCTATGCCAGATTGACCGAGTAGAGAGGTGGATGATTTCGACAAGGCGGGCTTGGGTTGCTGAGGGTGAGGGAGGCGGAACTGCATCTGGGTATTGAGTCGCTCTAGGGCAGACTGTTCAACGCGATAGCGGTTGAGGGCCGTCTCAATTGTTGCCCGCATATCCTGAGGCTTGAACGGTTTTAGCAGGTAACCATAGGGTTCTGTTTTCTTCGTGCGTTCTAGGGTTGTATCATCGCCATAGGCCGTCATGTACACCACCGGAATTTTGAACTGATTGTAGATTTGTCCCGCTGCTTCCACTCCATCCATATCTCCTTGCAGCATAATGTCCATCAAGATCATATCTGGACGAGCAGTTTTGGCCGTTTGAATGGCTTCTTCTCCAGAATCAACAATCGCAGTCACGCCGTAGCCAAATTTTTTCAGATTTTTGGCTACATTTTCAGCCACAATTAATTCATCTTCGACGATCATGACTTGAGTTGCTAGCGGTGGCATTACGGGGTGCATCATACTCTTCTCCCTAGATTAGATCACTTGAAAACAGCCGAGAAATCGTCAGAATCTACTTCCAGCGAATCCCTCGGAGTTAAATTGGCCCTCAAGCTTTCACGTTTTGAATGACACTTTTATTATTCCCTTTTACAGCAGCAAGTGCTTCATCCAATCGGGTCAACAAATGGATTGATTTTTTTTAACTCGTTGAGCCAATTTAAACTAAAACTATGGCTCAATAAAAATACTCAAACAATTTAGACTCATAGATGATGATGACAAAAATCTCGGTAAAAATCCCGTGAATCTTAGTGAAAATTTTGAGACTTTTCAATCAGACTTGAATTTTAGTCAAGAATTTATGGTTTTCACAGATCAAGGGATTAAGATAGAGGGCGATCGCTGTGTTACTTTTTTGCAGGGGCAAGACGGATACAGGCAGGCCATATCTTCTTAGTCATTTCAAGATCATTCAAAAAATACAGTTCGCTTTAGATCGTTATCACTTTAGAGCATTATTACTGATCAGCAGATGAGACCACCAAAAGATCAGCACGCACAAATTGAATATCTCAGTCAATTTGTTGAAGAGGTACGTCGGGATAGAATTAAGACTGTTTTAGAGCAGAGAACTCGGCAGATTACAGTTGTTTTAGAAGATCTTTATCAGTCGCAAAATGTGAGTGCCTGCCTCAGAAGTTGTGATTGTTTTGGAGTACAAGATGTTCATATTATTGAAAATCGTAACCTGTTTGATCTCAATCGAGAGATCAGTGTGGGGTCAGATCGTTGGTTAACTCTATATCGCTATAGTCAGCCTAAGATTAATAATACTCAAGTTTGTATTGACCGATTGAAATCTCTGGGGTATCAAATTGTTGCAACAACTCCCCATGAACAAAAGATGACGCTTGAACAACTCTCAATGACTCCAAAGTCAGCCTTAATGTTTGGTACGGAACTCACAGGACTCTCTGAATTTGCCCAATCTCAAGCTGATTGTTTGGTATGGATTCCGATGTTTGGGTTTAGTGAAAGTTTGAATATTTCAGTGAGTGTTGCCTTGTGCTTATATGAACTGACTAAACGTTTACGAGAGTCAGCGATACAATGGGCTTTGAGTGAGCCGGAGAAGCAGAATATTCAACTGAGTTGGCTTCGTCAATCTATTCAGGGAGGAGAACTTCTGTCGCAATCCTAAATCAGTTACAGAGCAATGCCGTTAAATCTTGCTACCACTGCCAATGGGTTCGCGGCGATCGCCTCCCAGACTTTCCCTCCACATCTCTATCGGGCTGAGGCTCCAGCATAAGCTGCTTGCCACAGATTAAAGACGAGGTGTTCCGTGCAAAGATTCAGTGCCGTCACAAACACCCCATCTTCTGAGTCAATTGCCTCGGTAATCCAGGTTCCTGTCAGGCTAACTTCCAAGGTCTCAGCATCAGCAATACAGAGAGCGATCGCCTCAGAATTTTGGCACTCAATTGCTTCCTCCAGCAAGGCAACTGTGGGAAAGTGACGCGGCAATAAAAACCCTGCGGTACTGGGTTGAACGTAAACACGGCAACCCAGACGCATTGCTAGCTTGACTCGCATGGACACGATTTGCTCTGGAGCCTGAGTTAGACGCTCCATGTAGAACATATTTTCAGCGTAGGTCAACTTCAACATTGGTGATCCGTCCCCTTTCACCGGGTGTATACGATACTGTGAAATTCGGAATGCACTAAAGCTCCGAATCACTGAATTTTGGATTCCAAGTCTAATCTATCAATCGCTAGAGATCGGTTTCAGGGATTTCTCCTCTCCAATTTAGGAATAGTCAATCTCCAATTCTGACCTCCTAAATCTCCTTCTAAATCTCTTCCTGATGTCCTCGCCAAAACTGTTCAGCAAAGGCTACCACTGGATGTAACGGAGCTTTTGGGTTGGCTCGTAAAGCGATCCCAGCTTCCTCTGGGGTGCGGTTTCCTTTGTGGGCATTACACCGTTCGCAGGCTGCCACAACGTTGTCCCAGGTATGAGTCCCACCGCGAGATCGGGGCATGACGTGGTCAATGGTGAGATGCTTGGTCGTGCCACAATACTGACATTTGTGATGATCTCGACGCAGGATTTCTCGACGATTAACTGGGGGAACTTTCCAAAGTCGTTCATTGCCCGTCATGGTCAAACGGATATGTTCAGGGACATGCAACACTACACTGGGAGAATGAACGAGCCAGCCAGAACCCGCTGTTTCGCAGTCAAACGGCTCAGCCTTGCCAGTCACCAACAGGGCGATCGCCCGTTTAATATTAATCCGACTCATGGGCAGATAGTTCTTTGAAAACACCACCACAGATTGCCTCAATATGTCAGTTGTACTGCTGGTCACGGCATTCCTCCCCAGTTAATCGTCTTCTGTCTGGACTGAATCACTACAAACCCCCGCTTCGAGAATTCTGAAGCGGGGGTTAGAAAAGGACTTAGCTTTTCTGACTAGGTGGATACGGCCAGTTCATGGCTATCCCCCCCGCTGTGCAATCCTGAACTCAAAAGTGAATTCAAAACTAAATTCAAACTCTGTAAATTAACGAACTGCCAATCGAACCCTAAAATCGCTAATGGATGAGTTTTGAGACTCCCTATCCTTAGCTTAATCCCTTGACTCCCAATCCCATAGCCACCCCGCTCAACCTCATGATCCGCCAGCACAGCTATTCTGCCCGACCGGAACGCACTGAAGCCTCTAAATCTATGACGACTGAATGAAGATGTTAGGAGAATGGAGAGAAATGTCACGGGAAGGCTAAACCTCACTTGATCAATTTTGAATCTGACTTTGTTTATACTACACTAAGTATTACAGCAATGTCTACTCTGAATGGAGGAAAAAGCCATGTATACTTTACCCCGAACTTCGACCACTGAAATGGAAGTCACCAGCATCCGCTTGGAGAGAGAACTGAAGGAAAAACTGAAAGATCTAGCAAAAAACCAGGGTTATCAGGCCCTGATTCGAGATATTCTCTGGAATTATGTTCAGCAGAAATCAGGAGACTATCGACCTCAATTGTCCCGAGATGATATTCGGGCCAGCTTTTCGGCGATCGCGCAACAAGAAGAATGCTGTGTTCTGACTGGAAAAACGATTCAACTTCATGAACCGATGTTATTGGGCCTGACGTTCCAGGGGGAAATGGTTCCCCTCAGTGTGGGCAGTTTAAACGATTAGCGCTTCACCGCTTGTCATCGAGACAAGATTCCTCTATCTATCCTACTTAATTCATCTGACTTAATTCATCTAACTCAATTCATTCAACTCAGCCCATCCAATTCAGCTCCCTGTGGAAATATTCACGATGAATGTCCTACAGGGAGATCTTCAGTGCTACACCGATTAGTGCTACACCGAGCTGATTCCAGAGCTAATTCAACTCTGCCAGGGCCACCTCTTTTAAGGCTAATAATATCAAATCCGTTTGAATAACCGCAGAAAAAGGGGGTTAAGGGGGCCAGCCCCCTTCGTAGAGGTGAAGCCTCCACACCTCCCCGATCACCGGCAATCAGCGTAAAATCTTCTGTGCCAACTTTGCCCTCGCTTGAACAGCTAAACTCTCATCAGTTTCGAGGATTTGAACCAACCGTGCCAAAAGCTGTTCATACCAGGAGAAAGACTCAGCAGTAGAAGTTATTCCAAGTCCTTCCAATCCTGCCACTGCCGCATATCGCACAATCCATTCTGGATCTTCCGAGGCTTTGAGTAACACTAGAAAAGTCCTCAATTGAGCACTGGCAACCTCAGGAGCAGGCAACTTTTCCCAACGAATTGTCCCTAATCCACTAGCGGCGGCCCGACGCACACTCAAGGCAAAATCAGTTGCAGCAGCCTCTAACAAAACCTCCAAACTACGAGGGTCACCAATCCCAGACAAGGCTCGAATTGCCCAAGCCCTTGCTCCATAGTTGTATCCATCTAACTGCTCTAACAGGGAAGTCACCACGGGCTCCCCCAGGGCAATCAACCCATCAACTGCCGCAACAGCAGCACCCGGATTGTTGTAGCCGAGAACCGTAATTAGCGTTGAAATAGCCTCTTCCGAATGAGCTTCAGCAAGAGCTTCTACTGCATCTAACAAGCCTTCTGCAGAATCAGCTTCTTCTACAGCACGAATCAGTTCAAGTATTTTCATCAAAAGCTGAATGACTCATAACAGCAGTTATAACAGAGAATCCATCAAATTCATCACCTGAATCGCAGCTTCAGACAGCTCTAAATCAGACTGTTCAGAATGGTTCGTCGCGTGCAGGTGATGTTCTAAAATACCTCGCAAGGCAATCAGTTTCATACTGTTCTCAGCCAGCGTTTCAGAAATCGCGGTTGCAGCCGGGAGATAGCCAATGGCTCCCAAATCCATCAATGCTGAACGCCGTAACTGTAGATCGGTGGCCTTCAACTCCTGGATTAATCGTTCGGCATAACTCGTTTCTCCAGTGAGCTGATACATGGCTCGCAAGGCCGCATATCGAACCCGAGGAACAGGATGTTCAGTAAAGGGAGCAACGTCGGCGATCACTTCCAGTGCCCGTAGGGTTCCTAGGGCCTCTAAAATTGCACCATAGGGCTGAACCAAATGGGGTTTCCCCGGAACAGTTTGAGCGGCTTCAACCCCTCCAACCAACAAGTTTAACAACGCTGGAATACAGCTCTGATCTCCCAACATTTCTAGTGATTGAGCCGCTGATTCTCGGACATAGACATCCTCACACTCTAAGCACTTGACCAAGGCTGGAACCGCTCGTTGGTTCCCCAACTTACCCAAGGCTCTCGCTGCATTGCGCCGTAGGGGGTAACCTCCATCCTCTGTGCGATCAGACTCATCCTCTAAAGCAGCCATCAACGCTTCTACGGCTTCAGGTTTTGTAACCCTAAATCGCCCCAGCCACCAAGCGGCATAATAACGACGGCCCAATTCTTCATGGCGTAAATGGGCGATCGCCTGCTCTACGGTCAAAGACTCGCTGCCTTCAGGAATGTTGGGGGCAGATGCCTGATCAGAGAAATCCATTCAGTTCAATTGTCAATTCAGGTGTGAAGTCAGTTAAAAGTTAACCATAACCAATACCCATCTCAAAACATAACCCGAACCACCAAATCACCTTTGACTGTAGAAGCCAGTAGCGATTTGGCGTTCCGGGTCAGAACTCAGTAGCTATCTAGCTGAGAGCGTTAATCGCATAGTCAAGGTAGGAGTTGGCTTCAACTGCCGCATCTCCACTCAGACCATGACTTGCCTTGATGTGCTTCAGGGCTTCGACGTACCAGCTTGGAGACAAATCAAAGGTGCGGTTGATTTCATCAATCCCTGCAACCAGATACTCATCCATGGGGCCAGTTCCGCCTGCAATCAGGCAGTAGGTTACCATGCGGAGGTAGTAACCGATGTCCCGAGCACACTTGTCCTTACCCCGTTGGTCAGCCGCATAGTTTGGCCCTTGCATTTGAGTGGTGTAGGGGAACTTGGAATACACGGCTTGGGCTGCACCGCTGATTAGGCTGT
>JBOFUV010000122.1:0-19089 GCA_051652765.1 Microcoleaceae cyanobacterium
TTAGCTCTCAAGTCAGCTCTTAAGTCAGCTCTTAAGTTAGTAAGGGACATCTTAGCCCTTTTTAAGAGGATTTAGGGGGATCACTCAGGATGACACCTGAACAAAAACAGTCATAACAGTAAAGTTCCATTAGCAAATATCTAACATAGCACTAATGACAGTTGTTTTGAATTTTTGTTAGGCTGAAGTCAGTTAGCTTTGAGTGAATCGAGCCTACTAACTGAGCAATTTTCATCCGTTAGCAATCAGGCAGTGCATAAATCTAAAGTTGCTAGACCTATCTCTATATAGATGCAAACATTAGCCGCATTTGCTAGGAGTTCTCCTCTATGTCTCGACATACTCAGCTCACCTATCGTGGGATTTCCTATGCTGTTGATTTTATTTCCACCCCAGTCATTGAAACAAGAATTTTTGCAAAATACAGAGGTCTAGCTTACAACGTTTGTCGCTCAGCACTTTTATCTCCAGTCCAGTCTCCGGTTCAGAAGGTGAAGTTAAAGATTGACAACTGCCAAGATTAAAATCTGGGCTTAGAGCCGATTTAGAGACAGTTAAGAGAAACTGTAAATGGTTTGGGCTTCGAGGCGATCGCCCAGGGAAGACGGGAAGTCTGGCAATGAAAAATGCTGGCGATCAAGTTGCACTTTTAGGCTGGTCAGGGGATCACAACCATTTGCTACCAAAAATTCTAATTGTTGCAAATTGGGCCAAGTTGCAACTTGCGCTAGGATTTTGCCGATGGCCTGTCGATTTGGATGTTCCGGATTTTGATACCAACTGATGGGTTCCAAGCAGGGCTGATCTGAACCTAGGTGAACAATCAGAGAACTCTGACCAAACAGAGCGATCGCCACAGGTCGCTGTTCTTCTTGCAGTAGTAAATGGTAGGTTGAGGCTAAATGGGTCAATTTCTCCAACCAGGCTGAGCGATCGGACAATTGGGCGACCGAGTGCAAAATTGAGGGAGTAGACCAGGTTTGCTGGGCGGTCTGTTGCCTCTCCTGAACATCCTGAGTTTCATCCCATTGCAAGGCGATTGTGATCAGATAAGTTTGTAGCAACAAATGACCCAGTTTTTTAGCTTTAGTCGCTAGATAAACCGCGTTATGGTCAGTTGCTTCAATTAACAAAGGTACCCGATCTACGACTTCAATCCCATAACCCTTTAACCCAGCAATTTTGCGGGGATTATTGGTAATCAACCGAATTTTCTTCACCCCAATATCATTCAGGATTTGGGCCCCCATGCCATAATTTCTCAAGTCTGCCGGAAATCCTAATCGTTCATTGGCTTCAACGGTATCAAGTCCCATATCTTGCAGCGAATAGGCTTTCAACTTGTTAGTTAAACCAATGCCTCGCCCTTCCTGGCGCAGGTAAACAACGACTCCAGACTTGGCATGATCAATCATTTTGAGGGCAGTTTGAAGCTGCATTCGACAATCACATCGCAATGAGCCAAAAGCATCTCCAGTCAAACATTCGGAGTGAACTCGTACCATTACAGGCTGATGCTGAAAGTCTTGGGGATCGCCTTTGACCATCGCCACATGTTCCGATTGATCGAGGAGATTACGATAGGCATAAATCAAAAACTCCCCAAATTGGGTCGGAAGTTTAGCGATGGCTTCTCGCTGAATAAACCGATCATGGGCTAAACGATAACCAATCAAGTCGGCAATGCTGATCAGCTTCAGCTCATGCAGCTTGGCGTAGTCGATCAATTCGGGCAATCGCGCCATGGAGCCATCTGGGTTCTGAATCTCGCAAATCACGCCCCCTGGATAGAGCCCCGCTAATCTGGCCAGATCCACGGCGGCTTCTGTGTGGCCTGCTCGCTTGAGGACTCCGCCATCCCGAGCCCGCAGCGGAAAAATATGTCCTGGTCGTCGTAAATCTTGAGGTCGTGTTCCAGGGTTAATGGCTACTTGAATCGTTAGGGCTCGATCTTCTGCTGAGATTCCGGTGGTGACTCCGATTTCTGGAGTTGCATCAATGCTCACGGTAAAGGCAGTTTGATTGAGATCCGTATTATTGGTAACCATCAGGGGCAAATCCAACTGGTCAAGGCGATCGCCTGTGAGTGCCAGACAAATCAAGCCACGGGCATGAACTGCCATAAAGTTGATCACGTCTGGCGTAGAAAATTGAGCTGCCCCAATTAAATCGCCCTCATTTTCTCGATGTTCGTCGTCAACGACCACGATGCAGCGTCCGGCCTTGAGTTCAGCAAGGGCAGATTCAATCGAATCAAACTGAAATCCGTCAGGTAAGGCGTTGGTCTGGGTCACAGAGTCTCACAGAAACAAACTAGAGCTTTTCTTGATTGTACCTTCAATTCTTTTGTTGCTTATCATTAGCCCAGATGAAGTGATGTTGTTTCAGGAGACTGAAGCTCAATTTCAGGAGATACATCTTTAAGAGCTTGATAAACGGCAAGGTCAAACCAGAATGTGGTTCCAGCTCCCAACTCACTGACTAAATGAATCTGACTATGATGCTTTTCAATAATGTTTCGGACAATGGATAATCCTAATCCCGTGCCTTCGAGGGTATGGACGCGATTTTCCACTCGAAAAAATCGCGTAAACACAGAGTCTTGATCTTCAGGAGCAATTCCTGTTCCTGTATCTGAAATTTCAATCCGAACAAATTGAGGAAAAGAGGGCTGAGCTAGAAAGCCCCGCTCACTAGAGTGAGCGATTGTCCAACCGGCATGAGAATCAGCTTCATTGAAGTTGACTTCATTTTTACTTAAGTTAACTTCGTTTAACATGAAATTCTGACTGATGGGATCAGGACGCTCATCTTCTAACAGATAGGCGCGGATCATTACCTTCCCTCCCAATTCAGTAAACTTAAGAGCATTCCCAACCAGGTTGGCAAAGACTTGTAACAATAAATCGTAGTGACCTAAGACAGAAGGCAAATCGGGTTCAACCACATGATTTAATTCAATGCCTTTGTCTTTAGCATTCAGTTGATAGGTTCGTAAGGTTTGCTCAATTGGAAGAAAAATATCGATTGCCTCAAAATGATAAATCCGACAGGATTCCAGTCGAGATAAATCCAATACATCATTGACTAAACGAGTCAGGCGGTCTGTTTCACTGTTAGCTGTTTCTAAAAACTCTCGGCGCTGTTCCTCAGTCAGATCTTCACCGTAGTCATTCAATGTTTCAATAAAAGACTTGATGTTAAATAGGGGAGTTCGCAACTCATGAGAGACATTACTGATGAACTGACTTTTTGCTTCATTCAATTCAGCTTCACGGGTAATATCTTGAACGGTCATGGCAATTCCCTTCAGAACATCCCGGTACCTATCTTCCACTTTTCGAGATTTATTCTGCTGATAAACAGCGCATTCCTTGACATTTGGACGGTCAGGCAGCTTGCAGGTATCATCACCGTCATAGGTACAACTCTTGCACAGCGGTTCCAAACCGGGAGATTTGTTCAGCGAAACAGTATTGATTAAAATTCGCAGGGTGCGGTTATTCGGTTCCGTGAGAGAACAGCGAAATTCACCGCCCTCTAAATGACCGGTCGCAATTTTTTGGAGCGATTGGTAGATGTCTTGCAAAATCGGCATCGGCAGATATTCAAACACACTTTTTCCAATCAGATCTTTCCCCTCCCAGTTGAACAAACGCCGTGCAGTTAGATTGACCAGAATTACCCGCAACTGAGCGTCTAAAAGCACTGCTCCATCGGCAATGGTTGACACCAAAGTCTCTAACTTGGCTTTCTCTGCGGTCAATTCTTCGATATTCTGCTCTTCATAGCGCTCCAACCGCTCTGCCATATCATTGAAGCTGATAATCAGTTCGCCCAGTTCACCCCCAAAAGGCAAATCAATTCGCTGCTTAAAGTTGCCATCCGCAATATTCTTTACCCCCGTAGACAACTCTTTAATCGGTTGTGTAATGGTCAGGGCATTGAATACTGCTCCTAAAATCACCATGACCCAAATCGAGACAAAAACAGCCAAGGTCACGTCACGGGTGAGATTGGAAGAAATGACAACCGTGGGGTTGGGATTAATCCCGATTGCTAAAATTCCTAAATACTGATCACTATGCATCAAGGGAACAAAAACATCCGTAATCTGCCCCGCAGGAGTCAAGTGCTGCCGAACCATTGGAATCGACGCAAAATTCCCGGATTCAACACTAGCCAAAAAATTCTCTGGCAGTTGCATCCGCCGTCTCAACGTGAGGGAGCTTTGGACAGCCGAGTCTGAAAAGGGTAATCCTAGGTAAATATCACCCTCGGGATCAGCATAGAGCATATAACGCACGCTGGACGTACTGGTATAAAACTGGCGAGAAAACCGGGCCACCTCATCTTTTCGATCTTCAGCCACCAATGGTGCAACATTTGCGGCCAACAATAGCCCTAAATCCCGACCGTAGCGAGTGTCGTTCATCCGAGCATCTTCTTGGATGGTATTAACAGCCCAAAATGTCAACCCACTCATCAGCAAAGAAACCACTAAGGTCGCCCCTGCCATCAAACGCGTCTGCAAGGTGAACTCAGACCACCAACTTGCAACAATTTGACTAATTCTTTTAAAAAATGCCAGCATTTTAAAACGTTCTGAGCCCGCAATTTGACTTGATCACTCAACTTGACAGCTATCTACAACAATCTGACTTGAAGTTCGAACGTGGAGTAAGAATTATTCCCGCCCAAGCTTCAAGCCTGTGCTCTGGATACCTGATTAATCATGACTGATTGCTACATATCTATTCCATTCAATAAACTAGTAACCCCTTCTGCTCTCAAACTGAGTTCAAACTTCTAGCCTATGCTGCTCATCTTCGCAGCAGCCCTGAATGAATTATTTGAACCGTTACACAGCAGTTACTCCGATTAAGTTAAGTTTTGTTAATATACTCATATTATATATTAGCGAGTTTCCCCAAGTTTTACCACTAATTCGTAATCATTCGAGCCACTCGAAACCCAATATCTCGGCGACAGTAGACTCCTTCAAACTGAATGCAGTCCACAGCCCGATAGGCAGCGGCGATCGCCTGTTGAAAGGTAGGTCGAGCGACAGTGACCCCCAAGACCCGCCCGCCATCAGTCACCACTAAGCCATCATGCAGAGTGGTTCCAGCATGAAACACAATTGCTCCTTGAGCCTCAGCCTGTTCTAACCCAGTAATCACTTTGCCTTTTTGATAAACCCCTGGATACCCCCCAGAAGCCAACACAACACAGACTGCTACCTCCGGTTTCCAGGCTAGGGGGGGCAGTTGAGCCAGACGCTGCTCACAACAGGCCAATAGCAGGTCATCTAATGGAGTTTCTAGTAAGGCAAGCACGGTTTGCGTTTCCGGGTCACCAAAGCGGCAGTTAAATTCCAGGACGTTGAGTTCTCCAGATGGAGTGATCATTAAGCCCGCATAGATCACTCCTCGATAGTCAATTCCCCAAGCTTGCAAGGTTCGGAGTGTGGGTTCTAGGACTTGGGACTGAATTCGTGCCATCAACTCTGGGGTCACAATTGGGGTCGGGGCATAGGCTCCCATCCCCCCGGTATTGGGGCCTGTGTCTCCTTCTCCAACTTGTTTATGATCCTGGGCTGGAACTAAGGGCCGAATGGTCAAGCCATCGGTTAGAGCTAGGACAGACACCTCTTGACCGGTGAGATACTCCTCAACCACAACCCGCAGGTTATCAACACCAAACTCTCCCGCAAAAATTGTGTCAATTGCGGTATGAGCTTCTGCCACACTCGTGGCGACGGTGACTCCTTTTCCTGCCGCCAGCCCATCTGCTTTAATAACAATGGGCGCAGTGGTCACATAGGCTTTGGCGGCATTGGCATCGATAAAGGTTTTAGATTGGGCCGTTGGAATCCCGGCTTGCTGCATCAGATCCTTGGCCCAAGATTTACTGGCTTCCAGTTGGGCTCCTAATTGAGTTGGCCCAAATACAGTAAGACCCTTAGCCTGTAATTGATCCGTTATTCCCAAGGCAAGGGGCAGTTCAGGCCCTACAATCACTAAATCTACGTGATGCCCTTGGGCAATTTGGCCAATTTGCTCCAAGTCTTCAACGGCTGCAGACAGATTGGAACATCCAGAGAGGGTTGCTGTTCCCCCATTACCAGGAGTACAAATGACTTGTTTCACATTGGGAGACTGGAGGAGTTTCCAGACAAGGGCATGTTCGCGCCCTCCATTACCGACCACTAAAACCTTCACGGGACTCTACTTCAGCTCACACTTAAATAAACCTTTATGACAACAATACCTGTTGATGGGGATTTGCGATCTGTTTTTGACGACTTCAGTTTTTCTATGTCGATATCATCTTAATCGGTATCATCTTAAAGAGTGCAAGTTAACGGTGCAATCTAGTAGTGCAACCTATATAGTGCAACCTATTAGTGTAGTCGTAAATCATTTGTGAGAAAACCAGAAAGGAGTTTGAGGACAAGGCCCTCAAGAAAGGCCAACACTCCTTCTCACAAACTATTCCTGATGACTGTTGTGCAACTTTAGTTTAGTAGTGCAACTTTAGTAGTGCAACTTTAAGCAGTTTTAATCAAAGATAACTGGATAATCATGACCTTAAGGCGACTAATTTTACTATTTTTGACCTTGGTGGCGATCGCGGTGGTCGGCAGTTCGCTGATTGCCAGTTGGACGCAACCCCAAATTCAAAGTCGTTTGGAACTTTATCAGACGAATTTGGTACTTCATGCTGCGGAATGGCAAGGCAGTTCAACAGATCAAGCCAATTCAGCTAATTTTAAAACTCTACAAACTGGCTTACTCGGTCAAGATGCAGTTGCCTCCGCCTTAAAACAATATGAAGCGGCTCAAGAGTCGGTTCGGGCGAGTTTAGACAAGGCTCAACGTTTAAGTGCTTCAGAAGGTTCAGCAGAAGATTCAGCAGGTGTAGAAGTGGTCACCTCATCCCAATCGATTGATCAGCTTCAGCAGATCTCTCGAGATTTGTCCATCCAGATTGGACTAATACAAGCCCATCAGGGAGAAGTTGACCCTGCCCTCAATACTTGGGATCAGTTAACTCAAACGACTCAACCTGACCTGACGACCTCCACTCTGGACATCGTCAACCCGGAAACAGCTACCTCGGATACAGCCAAGGTTACAGCCAAGGTTTTAATCGGTCTTTGGAGCGATCCGGTGCGAATTTTGCCGGATGCTGAATCGATCATTCGCACTCATTTAGACGGATGGTTCCAATACCAAGCGCTGTCGCGTTTATACACCCTGCAGCAGCGCCGGGATGCTGTTGAAAGCTTGAATGCAAAGGAACAGGCGATCGCCCAGGAATCGTTGCTCAAGTTGGGGATTGTCAGTGCCATTCCAGGGCTGGGGCTGGTGGTTGGGATCGTGTTGTTGATTTTTCTGGGAGCCCAGTGGTTTTTTAAACGCCAGGATGCTCTCATTGCCCAGAATGCCGATGTTGCCTGGACAACGCCTTGGACAGCCGAGACGATTCTGCAAGTCTTTGTGGTGGGATTTTTCTTCCTGGGTCAAGTGGTGATTCCGATCCTGTTTCAAGTGGGCTTGCAGAGATTGAATTTACAGCCAGGGAATTTGGCGGCGCGTTCCCAAGCAGAGCTGATCTTAGTCAACTATGGGGTGCTGGCTTTGGGAGGATTGTTGGTGCTTTATTTCTCAATCAAACCTTTCTTTCCCCTACCCGAGGACTGGTTTCGGGTGAACTGGAAGGGAAACTGGCTGGCTTGGGGACTGGGGGGCTATGCCGTTGCCCTACCGCTTGTGATTCTGGTGTCTTTGATTAATCAACAGCTCTGGAAGGGACAGGGTGGCAGTAACCCGATTCTGCCGATTGCCCTAGAAAATCAGGATCAAGTGGCTTTGATTCTATTTTTTATTACGGCTTCCATTGCGGCCCCTGTGTTTGAAGAATTGATGTTCCGAGGTTTTCTGCTCCCGTCCCTGACTCGTTACGTTCCTGTTTCCGGAGCGATCGCCCTGAGTAGTTTGGTGTTTGCGCTTGCTCACCTGAATGTTTCAGAAGTGATGCCGTTGATGACTTTAGGAATTGTGTTAGGAACGGTGTATACCCGTTCTCGGAACCTGTTGTCTTCGATGCTCTTGCACAGTTTATGGAACAGTGGCACGTTGCTAAGTTTATATATTCTCGGCAGCGGAGCCTCATAGCTCCATTTGCTCGGCCCCCCTGTTTCCAGGAGGGCTAAAGGAGAATCGGTTCGAGTCTGTACATCGTAGCTCAGTGACCCAATTAGTGTGACTTCATTAGTGTGACCCAATCAGTTGACATTTTAATTCTTTCTAATGGGCCGGGAGAACTGACAACCTGGGTGCGGCCTGTTGTGCAAAAATTGCATCAACAATTGGCAGGAACAGGGTTGAATGCTCGAATTTCAGTCGTTCTCTCTCCTTGTCCCCATGCAACGGAGAGAGAAGTGACCTTGGCCCGTTCCTATCCTGAAGTGGATCGGGTTCAAGGGCCAGAACACTTTTGGTCATTTTTGTTGACTGGAAAAACAGCAGAGAACTGGACTTGGTCTGCTCGCGGTGTGGTGCTTTTCCTGGGGGGAGATCAATTTTTTACTGGGGTTATGGCCAAGCGCTTGGGGTATTACAGCGTGATTTATGGGGAGTGGGAGACTCGATGGTGGCGATGGATTGATCGATTTGGCGTTATGAAGCCAGAAACCATGGCGACTGTGCCTCAAAAGTATATTCATAAATTCACAGTCGTTGGAGATTTGATCGCTGATGTGCGTTGGGATCAAGGGCTAGAGGACAAAATTCGGCCAGATGACTGGACTGAGGCAGAGAACCCGAGGGAACTGATCGGATTGCTGCCGGGGTCGAAATCTGCAAAGCTGGCTCAAGGAATGCCTTTAGTCTTGGCGATCGCCCATCACCTTCAGCTCCAACGACCCCAAACTCAGTTTGTAATTCCAGTGGCCCCAACCCTAGACTTGCAAACCCTAGAGAAATTTTCTGACCCAAACCATAATCCGCTTCTGAGTCAGATGGGGGGAATCACGGCGAAGCTACACTCCGGAACTAGGCCCTATCTGCAAACTTCAGCCGGGTTGAACATTCAACTGGTCACTCAGCACCCAGCCTATGATGTCTTGACCCAATGTCGCCTCTGTATTACGACCGTTGGAGCCAATACTGCGGAATTGGGGTCGTTAGCCGTGCCGATGATGGTGTTAGTGCCGACTCAACAGCTAGATGCCATGCGGGCTTGGGATGGCATACCCGGATTGTTAGCCAATCTGCCTGTTCTCGGTTCCCTGTTTGCCAAGGGAATTAATGGGTTGGTTTTGCGCCAGGGCAAGCGGTTTGCATGGCCGAATATCTGGGCTGGAGAAGAAATCGTACCAGAACTGATAGGAAAATTAGACCCGAAACAGGTGGCTGACTTGGTGTTAGAGTACCTTGAACATCCAGACAGGCTGCAGACAATCAGGAATCGTTTATGCCAGGTGCGGGGCCAACCCGGAGCTGCCCAAGCCCTAACTGACATCGTGATCCAGTGCCTCACTGTTTGAGTCAGACAAATTGAGTCAGACAAAATCTCTAATCCACAACAGTCCAGGTAGTTTAGAGTGACGGGACTCAGGACTTACGCACTTGCCCCCAAACTTGGGGGCAGGGGGCTAAACAATGCTTAACTGGGTAAGTCCTAGAACTGACTAAAGGAACTTGACCTCAACCATTCAAGGCAGCTATTCCATTCAGCTATTCAATGTCGAGATTGAAGGGTAAACGCATGTAAATTTCCCTTGGGTCATTCAGGATTTTGAACAGTTCTAGCTCTTCCCGCAACCGAATTAACTCTAGGCTGAGGGCATCTAGCTTAGGCAGAGAGTCCACTCTTGTTTCTGAAATCCCTCGTAAAATCCGATCTTCTAACGTTCGAACTTTGGGATACTCCTCCAGTTTCCAGTCCTCGCCTAATTCTGCTCGCTTAACGGCTGAGGCGATCGCCGCTTCGATGCCCCCCATGTTGTCCACTAAGCCTAGAGATTTTGCCTGAGTGCCAGACCAGACCCGACCTTGGGCAATTTCCTCCACTTTAGCTCGGGGAATCTGACGAGACTCAGAAACTTGCGTCAGGAATCTCTCATAAATCAGATCAACACTCTTTTGCAGCCGTTTGAGTTCCTCAGGGGTTTTGGGGCGGGAATTAGTATTGAGATCTGCATAGCGCCCTGTTTTAACAGTGTCCCAAGTCACGCCATTTTTGTTGGCAATTGCTTGAAGGTCAAATGATAAGCCAAACACCCCAATTGACCCGGTAATGGTGTTGGGTTCCGCCAGAATTTCATTGGCTTCCATGGAGATCCAGTAGCCTCCGGATGCGGCAAAATTGCCCATTGAAACAACAACGGGTTTTTTCTGTTTTAAAAGCTCGACTTCGCGACCAATGACTTCCGATGCTGTCGCACTTCCCCCAGGGCTATTGACCCGTAAGACTACAGCCTTTACATCTTCGTCGAATCGTAAGTTTCGCAGTTCTTTGGCAAGGCGATCGCCCCCAATTTGTCCGCCTAGCCCTTGTCCATCCACAATATTCCCTTCGGCATAGACAACCGCAACTTTGTTTTGGCTCCTGCTATCTCCCTGGCCTACTTTTACCACCTCTGGAGTCTTAGTGTAGGACTGAAGACTGACTTGACGAAAGGGCTTTTCTTTGTTGTCAGATTCTTCCGTGAGTTTCTTTAACTCGGTAGCTACTTCATCAAAATGTGCCACTCGATCCACAATCTTCTGACTCAGGGCTTCTCCAGAAATTAAAATTCCTTGACTATCTGCAATTTTCTGAAGTTGCTCAGGGGTAAGATTACGATTTTTACCAATTGTTCTGAGAAATTCCCCCCAAAGATCATTCAACAGTTTTTGAGTTTGTTCTCGATTTTCAGGACTCATCTTGCTGAGCAGAAATGGCTCAACTGCAGATTTATACTTGCCAACGCGGGTCACCTGAACCCCGACACCATACTTTTTGAATGCTCCCCCCAAGAACATAATTTCAGAACTCAGTCCATTTAGCTCCACTGAGCCTAAGGGGTTCACGGCCAAGGTATTCGCAACGGAGCCCAAATAATATTCCGATTCTGTCCAGTCAGTATC
Source organism: Microcoleaceae cyanobacterium (assembly GCA_051652765.1). Lineage (GTDB taxonomy): Bacteria > Cyanobacteriota > Cyanobacteriia > Cyanobacteriales > Microcoleaceae > JBHJGO01. The sequence goes on from JBOFUV010000122.1 coordinate 11,142, forward strand.
GTAGGCAATAATTGGCTTGCCACTGTCCCGAAATCGTTGTAGGGCTTCTCGGACTTCCTTTGAGTTCGCTAACCCGCTGGCAGAGGGGACGCTAGCGCCTTGAATATAAAGCCCGACAATCTGCTCATCTTGCCGAGCTTCGTCAATACTCTTCAGCACTGTCCGGAGTTGAAGCTGGCTAGGAATTGCTTCAGCCAACGTCTGCTGGAAAACCTGGCTCGTCGTATACTCCGTTTCGGAATCTGTAATATTGACGGACAAATCCAGTACCAAAATCGATTTTTCCTTGACCAAGGGCTCGGATTTTTGGTTTGCAGCACTAGAGATTAAAAAAATTAGCCCTCCAATCCCTGCCGTCAAAGTTAGAATCAGGGCCAATAAATTTCCGAGGAGGCTGGCAGTCGTGTATTTAAGAAAGTCTTTCATTGATTAACTTTCATGGATTAAGGGAGAATAAGCATCATCAAGAACTGACTGAGGGCAGAGCCTCTAAGCAGCTAGAAGAACTAGCTTGACAGATTCAATATAACAACCTTAGCCCATGACTGAAGAAGTAGCTAAAACCGCCTCTAAATTTTCAAACTTTTCCCTAAACCTAAAAGCCGACAGTCGGATTTGAACCCACGACCGCCCGCTTACAAGGCGGGTGCTCTACCACTGAGCTATGTCGGCAACTCTAAAAGTGTCACAGACTATCATAGTAGCAAAGACCTGCCATTGCTGTCAAATTGTATTCGAGAGGCTCAAAACTTCAAAAGCTTCTAAAGCTCACTCTAGTCAAAATCAGAATTGGTGTTAAGGTATGGGCTTTTTTGAGGGAGTAACTTTTATACTTAACTGGAGTAAGTCTTAAAATGTTCTAAGTGAAGCAGAGTGTCATCATGAACGCTTACGGTAATCAAATGATCTGTACAGTATGAACGTCTCTCTAACCCCATATTTACCTGTTCTAATGGGCGGTGAAAACCTGCTCATTGCCTGCTGTTACTTTGCGATTGGATCAGGGATTAGCTACGGCATCTGGCGCAATCGACAAGCAGGAATTGATGCACTGGTTGTTGTCGTTGCAGGCATATTTTTTAGCTGTGCCCTAGGTCACACGCTGCATAGTATAGGGATGTGGGGATTTCCTCATATTATGACTTGGCAAGTTGTTATTGATTTGACAACAGTCATTGTTGCTATCCGGTTTTTGAGTTTTTACAGAAGCTTTGACCTGTTGGCTCAGTTTAGTCAAATTTATCTTGCAAAAATTGAATTAGAGAGGAAAAATCAAGAGTTGGAGATTACGATGGCAGAGCTGCAGCAGGCACAAACTCAATTGATTCAGTCTGAGAAAATGTCAAGTCTGGGGCAATTAGTTGCAGGAGTTGCCCATGAGATTAACAATCCCGTTAACTTTATTCATGGTAACTTAATTCATTTACAAGAATCTACTCAAGACTTATTAGATTTGACCCAACTCTACCAGAAGTATTACCCAAATCCAGAACCCGAGATTCAGGATTGTACTGATGAAATTGACTTAGAGTTTCTCAAACAAGACCTGCCTGAAATCTTGAAATCCATGAAATTTGGAACCAATCGCATTCGTGAAATTGTCCTATCCCTTCGTAACTTTTCACGCATGGATGAAGCTGATCTAAAAATGGTAGATATTCATGAAGGGATTGAGAGTGCTTTGGTAATTTTACAATATCGCTTGAAAGATACTTCTCCTACTATTCAAGTTGTAAAAGATTACGGCGAGTTGCCTTTGGTAGAATGCTATCCAGGGCAACTTAATCAGGTATTTATCAATATTTTGACTAATGCAATTGATGCAATTGAAGATGGAAGTGCTAAGCGAAAATCCAAGGAAACTGAGGATCATCTCAGCCAAATTGTTCTCCGGACATCAGTTGTTGATTCTAACTGGGTACAGATTTCTATTGCTGATAACGGGACTGGCATGTCTGAGCAAGTTCAACAACAAATCTTGAATCCATTTTTCACAACAAAACCTGTCGGCAAAGGAACTGGGATGGGAATGTCGATTAGTTATAAGATTATCACGGAGAGACATCAAGGTAAGTTAATCTGTTTTTCAAAACTCGGAGAGGGGACAGAATTTTTGATTCAAATTCCCATCCAAAATCAACAATCCTTTAAAACAGACACATTGCAAGTCCAAGAACGCTGAGAGTGGCATTAGTTTTTTCTTCTACACACGGTTTTTGCAAGCACTTCGTTCATAGCTCTGTTATGTACTTATTCTCGAATTTTTTGCAGATACTTCAAATATTGTGTTGTTCGAGTCAATCCCTAAAACCTTAAAATAGATGTAAAAATGAACGCGGTACAATGGCCTAAGATACAGATAGTGTGTAGCCTTTGGCAACTCTAGCCCACAGGTTATTAGGGACTGCTAGGCTAATGTTTGAATTTATGATTGGGTATTAAGGTATGAATCCAAACCAACCGAGCGTTAATCCTGTAAGTCGATGGTTAGAACAGCGACAAATTCGTCTTCTAGAGGATGCTTGTCGGGCTGCCCAGGAAATTAAAATTTTGGAGGAGAAGTATTTTCAGGGGGACAAAATTGCTTATTCTTTTAGTCAAAGCAAAACGCTCTTTGACTATGTGAAGGGTTTGCGCGATCGCCAACTTTTCAAAATTCGGGTCAATCTTGCTCAGTTTCAAGCGGGGGGATTTTTCCTAGATCGGAAGTCTTCAAACCTCTCAAACCCATCTCTAGAAGCAGTAGACTCCCCAAAGGAAGCTGAGTTCATTGCAAAACTAGACTTGATTGAATCTGTAATTGGCAAATATCGAGATGAAGATGAATTTGAACGGCTGATCTCTCCAACAGGAACCCCATCTTTAGACTCCTCTGAGCAAGGGGTTGAGTCTAGCTCAAGCCTAAGCCAGGAAGCCAAATTGATTAACCCTCCAAGTCCATCAGTGAGTGGTTCGCGAGGTGGATTGTTTGGTCTGAGGAAAGAGTTCAATCCAAACTATGAAGAACGGATAGTTCAGGAAATGCGTTGGCGACGCAGTCAAGACAAAACTGCACTCCGGTGGCTGGTAATTTTGTTGCTGATCCCTTTTCTGGTGCAAGTCTTGGTCAAAAACTTTGTTTTTGAGCCCTTGCTAGGCAACTATAGTAACGAGAATCCTGACAAGGTTGAGATCAATCAGGAAATTAAAGAAAGTCTGTTCCGGGAATTTAATGAATCTCGAGAACAACTTGAGATCGCTGAACTTCTAGGAATTATTCCGCCATTAACTCAGGAGGAACGGCAGGAACGCTTAAAAGAAAATGCTGTTGAGTTGTGGCAAGAAGGTCGGAATAGAGAACTCAGTGGTTTAAAAAATGTCTTGTCGGATGGGGTGGCAATCCTGACCTTTGCAGGGCTGATCTACTTCAATCGCAACAAAGTTGATAGTATTCGCAGTTTTTCGAATCGTACTTTTTTAGACCTGAGTGATCCAGCTAAGGTATTTTTATTTATTCTAGTTACTGATATATTCGTTGGGTTTCACTCAGCAGAGGGTTGGGATGTGTTGCTGGAGGGAACGGCTCGACATTTTGGCTTGCCAGAAAATAGGGCTGCAATTAATACTTTTATTGCAACGGTTCCTGTATTTCTGGACGCTTGTGTTAAATTCTGGATCTTTAGTTATCTGACTCGATATTCGCCAGCGACTTCAGCAATCTACGAACGAATGAATACCTAAAATAAGCACTTAATAACGAATATTTAAAGGGTGATCAATCGTTAATCAACCATGAGCAGGGTTTGCTTCAGGTTGCTGCCAGAATCGAATCGGTTCACTCACATGGCGTAATTGGGCTCCTGGGAAGTAGAAATCCAAAATGCGATCACTCGACCAGCCCAGTTCTGACAATTTGTAAGATCCAGTCTGACTCAAACCTACGCCATGACCAAAGCCTCCACCGACAAACGTATAACCTTTCAGGACTTTCTTTTTGTCATAAATTGGATCAATGTAAAATAACGTGCTAATCGGTGGCCAGAGAGCACTTTGAATTTCATCCTTGTGAATTTCGAGCTTTCCTTGATCTGTTTGAACCTGAACTTTTAACACCCGACCGGAAGGCGATCGCTCAGTGATTTTAATTTCTTTGATGGTTTTAAAGTTGTTTGTAGCCCGTTTTGTCCGTTGAAGATAATACCTTAAATGTTGAGTCAAAGATTGTAAACTCGCCGTTTCTTTCCAGCGAAAATCAAGCCAGCCTTCTTCCGTAAATCCCTTTTTTAAAGTCATAAATTTACGAAAATTTTTGTCATCTGCCAGGTTGTTTTGGGTTAAATCCCAAATATTTTGGGGGGCATCCAAGACTGACTTCAAGTAAGGCCGTTCTGAGCCGTTCCAAATATCTTGAAAATTGGCCGTAACGCCTCCACTACTCGAGAAATATACCGCATCGATCAGTTCATCGGCATAGGTCAGTACCAGTCCCCGGGTTACCGTCACAGCCCGGTCTGTGGAAGGGTAGACTTCCGTTAGCCCTTTGTATACCTGGCAGTCTGTATTAGCACAAAGCTGATAACCGTCAGCCTCAAATCGCCGTAGGTTTCGGAGGGCATAGGTTCTGGATAAAATCGCCTGGGATTCTATCGAGGCATCAGGGGGCCAAGCCCCCATCTCATGGGGCACAACCCCTCGCAAGTAAGTTTCTAGGGGAATCGTATTGACTAAGGTATGGGCGTTATAAGCATCCGGTTGCAGTTGCAAACTGCCCCCATAGGTCATAGGCTTCTGATCTTTTGGGCCTTTACTCACCTGAATCACCTTTTGTTTGGCAGTGATCGTGAGTTCATGGCGATTGTAACGATAGCCTCCCAACACCCAATAGGGAGTTAGTTTCTGTTTGATGATCTGGGTTTCTAAATGAGCCACTTTACTGCCCTGGGCCTGAATACTTTGGAGTAACCACCGCCGCAACAGGGGAGTACTGTAAGTACTGCGTTTGGCCCAGACTTGCCACAAGTCTGGTTGAGTCAGCTCGACTTCAATACCTTTGGCCCGCCATACCTGGGCCGCTTCTTCTGCATTCTCATAACTCCGGTGGCTACTGAGCACAATCCGTTCATCAATCAAGGGGTCTGCCAAGGGCTGCATCTCAACTTTGAGGGTGACACTCTGGGTCTGCAACACTTTTTCCCCATCAGGTGAGGAAAATCTCAGGGTTAAACTGTCCTCTGGTTTTGCCTTGAGTACCAACGTATCGTTTGGATGCTTGCCAAACTGCTGGACAACCCCAATTCTGATCATGGGGTTAAAGTCTGCGGCGCTATGGGCCAAGCCTGTAGACCATCCCAAAATCCAACAGATTGTGGCGATCGCCGAGCAAAAGCCAGCAAAATTCCCCGCTTTGAAGACAGAAACTTGATGAATGAACAACGTTACCATAAGCTCAGGAACATAGGTTCAGAAAGTAGGTTCAGGGAAATAGGTTCAGGAAATAGGTTCAGGAAATGCAGACAACTTCTCAGTTTAATTGATTACGATGACTCTTGCCCCTTGGCGATCGCCCCTAGCCCGTGCCCTCCATCAAAACCGTAGCTTAGTTTATACCCGCTATCTACAACTGGCAACCGTGCGTCTGGATCAACGCCCAGCCAACCGCACCGTTGTATTTCGGGGGTTCTTAGAGGGAACTAATACTTTAAAGTTTGTCACGGATCAGCGCAGTGAAAAGGTGGAGCAGATCGCAGGACTCCCCTGGGGAGAAGCCTGTTGGTATTTTCCTAAAACACGGGAACAGTTTCGCTTGTTGGGTCAATTAACAGTCGTTGGAGAACACTATTCTGATCCAACCTTGACCCAAGCCCGTGAGTTAATGTGGCAAGACTTTTCTGACAACGGGCGATCGCAGTTTTATTGGCCTGTTCCGGGTCAACCCAAGGCCGAGGCAATCACGTTCAATCCACCCGAAATCGAAACTGAAGTGTCACCCGGCAACTTCTGCTTGTTGCTCCTTGATCCAGAACGAGTCGATCAACTAGAACTGCGGGGCACTCCCCAAAGTCGCTGCCTCTACCAACGGGATTGCAATCAAAATTGGTCAGTTCAGGACGTGAATCCTTAAAGGCAAAAAAGCTCCGCCTATTCCTAGGCGGAGTTCAAGCACATTTACCGAAATCTCTGTCAAGAATTCTGTCAAAAATTAGTCGAGATCTGGCATTACGAGTACAGCTTCAGTCTCCCGATCAATTCCTTTCTCAAATCCAGCCGCCGCCGCACGAGCACGACCTGCGTGCCAGAGGTGACCAATCAGGAAAAAGAAACCAACAATAAAGTGGAAACTTGCCAACCAAGCTCGAGGATTAAGGTAGTTAAATCCTTGAGCTTCAGTGATGATTCCACCAACGGAGTTAATCGAACCGTTGGGTGCATGAGTCATATACTCAGAGGCACGACGGATCTGCCACGGCTGAATGTCATTCTTTAGCTTGTTCAGATCAAGACCGTTAGGGCCACGCAGGGGCTCCAACCAAGGGCCTTGAAAATCCCAGAAGCGCATGGTTTCTCCGCCGAAGATGATCTCACCTGTTGGAGAGCGCATCAGGTACTTACCCAAACCAGTTGGGCCTTGGGCAGAACCAATGTTAGCACCCAGCTTTTGGTCACGTACCAAGAAGGTGAAGGACTGAGCCTGGGAGGATTCAGCATTAGTTGGGCCGTAAAACTCGCTCGGATACGCCGTGTTATTGAACCAAACGTAAGCGGAGCAAACAAAGCCCATCAAGGACAGGGCACCCAAACTGTAGGAGAGATATGCTTCCCCAGACCAGATAAAGGCACGACGGGCCCAACCAAATGGCTTAGTCAAAATGTGCCAAATTCCACCTGCAATGCAGATGAAACCAATCCAGATATGACCCCCGATGATGTCTTCCATATTGTCAACACCAACGATCCAGCCATCACCCCCAAACGGAGAGCCGACCAAATAGCCAAAAATAGTTGCAGGATTCAAGGTCGGGTTCGTAATCACCCGCACATCTCCACCACCCGGTGCCCAAGTGTCATAGACACCACCAAAAAACATGGCCTTAAACACGAGCAAGAACGCACCGCAGCCCAACAAAATTAGGTGATACCCAATAATGTTGGTCATCTGGTTCTTGTCCTTCCAGTCATAGCCAAAGAAGGAAGAATAATTCTCTAAAACTTCAGGGCCACGAACCGCGTGATAAATCCCGCCCAAGCCCAGAACTGCAGAAGAAATTAGGTGCAGAACCCCAATCACAAAGTAGGGGAACATGTCAATTACTTCACCGCCTGCACCCACACCCCAACCCTGGGTTGCCATGTGGGGGATCAAGATCAGGCCCTGTTCGTACATGGGCTTCTCAGGAACGAAGTGAGACACTTCAAACAGTGTCATTGCCCCTGCCCAGAAGACAATCAGTCCAGCATGGGCAACGTGAGCACCCAGCAACTTACCGGAAAGGTTAATCAAGCGCGCGTTTCCAGACCACCATGCAAATCCGGTGGATTCCTGGTCACGGCCTCCAACATAGGAAGGATTAGAGAGCGTTACCACGGGGTAGTACCTCCTCAGGGAATACAAAACTTTCATGAGGCTGATCCGCAGGTGCCATCCACGCACGAATCCCCTCGTTCAACAAAATGTTCTTCGTATAGAAGGTTTCAAATTCAGGGTCTTCCGCTGCCCGCAATTCCTGTGACACAAAGTCATAGGCCCGTAGGTTCAGCGCTAGACCCACCACACCAATGGAAGACATCCACAAGCCGGTCACAGGGACAAACAACATGAAGAAGTGTAACCATCGCTTGTTGGAAAATGCAATCCCGAAAATCTGTGACCAGAATCGGTTTGCAGTCACCATCGAATAGGTCTCCTCTGCTTGAGTCGGCTCGAAAGCTCGGAAGGTGTTTGCACCCTCTCCATCCTCAAACAAAGTATTCT
>JBOFUV010000123.1:0-25822 GCA_051652765.1 Microcoleaceae cyanobacterium
AGCCATTATCGCCCGAGAGTATGGGATTCCGGCGGTGATGAATATTGCCAATGCAACAACGTACCTAAAAAATGGGCAGCAGGTTCGAGTCGATGGTTATCACGGAACCGTTGAGATTCTAGAGTGAACTGTTGAGAATTAACCCTTCAGAAAACCTACTATTAACTTTAAAGAGATTGACGCTCTGCACTCAGCAATGCCCGTTTTGGCCCGTGAATCGGGTCTTCAATAATAATCGTTTGATCCCGACTGGCCCCCAAGGACACAATCGCAATCGGAACTGACATCAGGTCAGCCAGGTACTTCAAATAATTTAAGGCCGCTTGAGGTAACCGATCCAATGATCGACACTCTGAAGTAGACGTTTTCCACCCCGGTACTGTTTCATAAATCGGCTGACAACGGGCAAACTTTCGCGGGTCAGTGGGCAAGTGTTCGCAGCGATCGCCATCAATGTTGTAAGCCACGCAAACCTTAATTTCTTCCAGTTCGTCTAACACATCCAGCTTTGTAATCGCCAGACAGTCTAGTCCGTTAACCCGCACAGCATAGCGCCCAATCACCCCATCAAACCAACCGCAGCGCCGTTTTCGCCCAGTGGTAGTACCAAATTCTGCCCCGCGATCGCCCAGATATTCTCCAATGCCATCGATTAGTTCGGTTGGGAATGGCCCTTCTCCAACCCGAGTGGTATAGGCTTTCGCCACCCCAATCACCCGATCAATCATAGTTGGGCCGACTCCAGCTCCGATACAAGCCCCGCCAGCAATGGGGTTAGAAGAGGTGACATAGGGATAAGTCCCATGATCCAGGTCAAGCAAGGTGCCTTGAGCCCCTTCAAACAAAATATTGGCGCGGCGTTGAGTGGCTTCATAGATTCGCAAGGAAGCATCAATCACATGGGGTCGCAACCGTTCGGCATAGCCCAAATATTCTTCGTAAACGTCTTGGGGATTGAGAGGGGGTAAGTTGTAAAGCTTTTCTAGGACGATGTTTTTGTGCTGAATTGTCCATTCCAGTTGCGATCGCAGCCCCGCAGTATCCATCAGGTCAACCATGCGAATACCCGTGCGTTCTGACTTGTCTGCGTAGGTTGGGCCAATTCCTCGACCCGTTGTACCAATTTTGCGATTGCCGCGCCGTTCCTCAGAGGCTTGGTCAATCAAGCGATGGTAAGGCATGGTCACATGGGCGGCTTGAGCAATTCTAAAATTCTGAGTAGAGACTCCCAAAGCTTCGACCTGATCCAGTTCTCCAATTAACACCTTGGGATCAATCACGGTTCCAGCCGCAACGATACACTCTGTGTTGGGGTACAAAATGCCCGAGGGAACCAGATGTAGCTTAAAGGTTTGGCCATTGACCACGACGGTATGACCGGCATTGACTCCGCCCTGATAACGAACAACAACGTCTGCTGAGCGGCTCAACAGATCAGTAATCTTACCTTTTCCTTCATCGCCCCACTGGGCACCAATGACAATTACGTTAGCCAAGGAAGTTGTACACCCTACTTGAGTTTATCCAATTCTTGATTATCCCCAGGGAAGATTATTCCTGTCAAATTTAGGACATTAAAAATCCTGAATGATTAAGATTTGTTAAGATTAAATATATCTGTAACATTCTCAGATCAGTTTTTACCCTTTTAGGCGGTTTTGCAACCTGCGGGTTAGATGCCTGCACTACAATCGTTCTAACTGATCTCCAACTTAACCAAGCAAGAGCTTTTATGACTTTACATGCTGAACTGCATCGCCACCTGGGAGGTTCCGTTGTCCCCCGCATCCTGTGGCGTTACTTCCAACGTCACGATTCTGCCCTAGCGGAACGATTTCCCCAATATCTTGACTTTGAAGCATTTTATACCAAGCCTCGCAATACCCTGGATGAATACCTAGAACTGCACACGATGGTAGAACAGGTTCAAACTATTGATACCCTACCCTATTTCATTTATCGGTTGATGCGGGGGGCTTATACCTTTGAGAATTTAGCCTATTTGGAATTGCGTTATACCCCTTATCTCCGCACCCCAGAACAGTTGAGTCAATCTAAACGGATTGAGCTTATGGCCGACATTGTGGACATTGTTGGCAGAGCCAGTCAGTTGAACGAGTACCCGATTGTTACCAGCCAAATTTTGTGTATGCATTCTCGCTTGCCCTACGAAGTCAATAAAGCCATTGTAGATTTGGCTGCGAGTAAGCCTCAGTACGTCTGTGCCATTGACCTAGCGGGGGGAGATGCCCATTATGCAGAACGGTTAGACGAGTTTGTGGGACTGTATAAATATGGGCGATCGCTGGGCTTGAAAACCACAGGTCATGTCTATGAAACTCCCAATGGCTGTTATCCTGAGCTACTGCCTTACTTGATGCGAATTGGCCACGGGATTCAGATTCCACTGAAATATCCTGAGCTACTCCCAGAACTCGCTCGCAACCATCAGTGCTTGGAAGTCTGTCCAACAACCTATATTAAAACAGGAACGCTTAAGAGTATCAAAGAACTGCAAGGGGTGTTTGACCGCTGTTTTGAAGTTGGGGTGGATATTGCCATTTGCACAGACAACGCAGGGCTACACAACGTTCGCCTGCCCTTTGAGTACGAAAGTTTACTCACCTTGGACATTATTGACTTTCCGCAACTCCAAGCCTGTCAAAGGGCCGCATTTCGCCATGCTTTTGCTTGGCCTCACAATAATCCACCTGCAGAACTGTTAACGGGATTATTGAAACCAGAAGAACCTGTCATGTCTTAGGCCCATAATCTCTGAGAAGCAAACCCTAATGATGAATCTCAAGGCTCAGAACATATCGCCCAAGTTGGACAGTTTGACACCATAACTCATATTCCAGTCGCAAGTATTCTGGCATGGGATGCCCGCTGAATTGAAGTTCTCGGGTAAAGTTTCGTAATCGAAACTGCTGAGGAATTCCCCTAGAATCTCCTTGCAGATAGTAACGACTAAGGCCATACATCCCTTTTTGCCAGAGGTGACGGTAGCTATACTGACCATTTCCTTGCATAGTCATCACCGCCCGGTAGGGAGAGACTTCCAACCACAGCAACCGAGGTTTAGGGGAGGATGGGCCTGGAATCTCAGAACTGAATGGATCAAGCTGATAATCCATTACTCCCGGTTCATGGAGCAATAGATGAAACTGCTCCTGATTTCTTTGATAAACTGTCGCTGCCGTCTCAATCAGCGATCGCACAGGCAAATCAATTGAGACTAAAGACAAACTAACAGGCTTGCGATAATGGGTAAGCATAGTTTAGGGCCAGTTTGCAAAGACTCTATTGCCAGGAGTTGGGGGTTGGGACAGAGAAAACGTTAGGATAGCTGATACGATAACTTGGGCATTCTTCCTACACCATTTTATGCCATTATTTTATGCTACCCGTAATCATCTCTACAACTCAGGCCGAGCATCAGACTTTAACAATTACTTCGGATCTTGCCAAAATCTCACTACAAGGACGGATTCGAGTGCCTGGAGATAAATCGATTTCCCACCGAGCGCTAATGTTGGGGGCGATCGCCCAAGGCACAACCGTGATTGAAGGATTGTTGCTGGGGGCCGATCCCCGCAGCACTGCCAGTTGTTTTACCCAGTTGGGGGCAGAGATTTCCGAGTTAAATTCTGAACGAGTTAAAGTTCATGGGATTGGTCTCGGGAAGCTCCAAGAACCGCTGCAAGTTTTGGATGTTGGGAATTCTGGTACGACGATGCGCTTGATGTTGGGCCTTTTGGCCTCCCATCCAGAGCGATTCTTCACCGTGACTGGAGATGATTCGATTCGGCGTAGACCCATGGGTCGGGTTGTGCAGCCTTTGCAACAAATGGGAGCCATGATTTGGGGCCGACAGGGAGGAGTTCTGGCTCCCCTTGCCATTCAGGGCCAACGGTTACAGCCGATGCACTACAATTCTCCGATTGCCTCAGCCCAGGTAAAATCCTGTATTCTGTTGGCTGGGTTAACTACTGAGGGCCAGACAACGGTGACGGAACCTGCCCTGTCCAGGGATCACAGCGAACGGATGCTTCGGGCTTTTGGGGCCGAATTAACCCTTGACCCTGAAACCCACAGCGTTACGATTACCGGGCCAGCTCAACTCCAAGGACAAACCGTGATTGTGCCAGGGGATATCAGTTCCGCTGCATTCTGGTTGGTGGCTGGGTCAATTATTCCTGGTTCAGACTTGGTGATTGAAAACGTTGGGGTCAATCCCACCCGCGTTGGGGTATTAGAGGCCCTGGAACAAATGGGGGCTGATATTCAGCGGCAGCAAGAACGGGAGGTGGCTGGGGAACCGGTTGCAGATTTGCGGGTGCGCCACAGCCCGTTGAACGCTTGCACGATCGAAGGTGATTTGATTCCTCGCTTGATTGATGAAGTGCCCATCTTGGCTGTAGCCGCCGCCTTTGCCCAGGGAACGACGGTAATTCGGGATGCGGTAGAACTGCGGGTCAAAGAGAGCGATCGCATCACGGTGATGGCCACTGAACTGACGAAGTTGGGCGCAAAGGTGTCAGAACTCCCGGACGGTTTAGAGATTACTGGCGGCCATCCGTTAAGAGGTACAGCAGTCGATAGCCATACCGATCATCGGATTGCCATGAGTTTGGCGATCGCCGCCCTAGCCGCCCAGGGAACAACAACAATTGATCGAGCCGAAGCCGCCAGCATTTCCTATCCTGAGTTTGTGGAAACCTTGCAACAGATTTGCCAGTAAAGGTGTCAGTAGAGTTGCCAGTAATTATCGTAGGTTTTGGCTAAAATCTTCTCTAAACAAAAACTGCTGTATGGCGATCAGTCATTAGATGTGAGAAAAACTAGAGCGGGGTTTGGGGACGCAGTCCCCAAGAAGGGGGCAGCGCCCCCTTCACCCCTTGTTTACAAATCATTTGTGATTGCTATATATCAATGTGTCAGTTGGAAGTGCGGAATGTGGGCTGAAACTTTACTATGAAACCGATTCAAGCTGCCTTAGCAATTCTCTATCGAGAGGAGAAATTTCTCTTGCAATTACGCGATGATCTGCCGGGGATTGCCTATCCGGGGGTTTGGGCGCTATTTGGGGGACATATTGATGTTGGGGAATCTCCTGAAGTTGCCTTCAAACGGGAGGTTCAGGAGGAAATTGGATACGAGGTTCCCCAAATTGTGAAGTTTAGCTCCTATACAGAACCCCATGTGATTCGTCATGTGTTTCACAGTCCTCTCAATGTCGGCATAGAGGAATTGGTGCTGGGGGAAGGGCAGGACATGGCGTTGGTTACTCCAGAACAAATTCAACGGGGAGAGTGCTATTCCTCAAAAGCCGGGTTACAGGCGATCGCCCTGCCCCACCAGAAAATCTTGTTGAACTTTATTGAATTGATCTCTAGAGGGGAAAATTCTGGCAAAAATCTGGTTAAACCGTGAAATCAACCCACAAACTTCAGGAACCCTTGTTTATCATTAAGTGAAAGGCTGTAAAACTCCCTTGACCTAAAACATTCGTCTCTAGATGGACATTCAGCTCATCAATATCGGCTTTGGCAATATTGTGTCTGCCACCCGAGTGATTGCAATCGTCAGCCCTGAATCTGCACCGATCAAGCGGATCATTACCGATGCGCGGGATCGGGGCCAACTAATCGATGCGACCTATGGCCGCCGTACTCGGGCTGTAATCATTACCGACTCCAGTCATGTTATCCTTTCGGCCATTCAACCTGAGACCGTTGCTCATCGATTTGTAGTTAGCAAAAATGGCTCTGAATAGCTCGGTATCTTCCTGGCGCGGACAGGATTGCCACCCTAACAATTTAAAGATTCTAGTTCAAAATTCAAATTGGGTTGCTATACTAACATGCTAAACACAATTTGTTCATGCCTGCTCAACAATTCTCAACAACCCACCCACCCACCTTAGCGCCGGGGAAGTCACAACCCGATCAACGGCCGGGTCAACTGATTGTGATTACAGGGCCAAGTGGCGTTGGCAAGGGAACGTTAGTGCGATCGCTCCTCCAGCGCCATCCCGAGTTGAATCTTTCGATTTCTGTGACGACTCGGCCTCCCCGCCCAGATGAAGTCGAGGGCCAAGATTACTATTTTGTGGATCGCGATCACTTTCAACACATGATCGAACAGGGTCAGTTGCTGGAGTGGGCAGAGTTTGCCGGAAATTTCTATGGAACGCCCTGGCAATCGGTTCAGCAGAGAATCGCAGCCGGGGAGTCAATTGTGCTGGAAATTGAGCTGGAAGGGGCACGCCAAGTCCAACAGATTTTTCCTCAAGCCCAGCGAATTTTTATTCATCCTCCTTCGATGGCAGAGCTAGAACGGCGGCTACGGGAGCGGGGCAAGGATTCAGATGAGGCGATCGCCCGTCGCTTGCAACGGGCCCAAGAAGAAATTGCGGCAGCTGGTGAATTTGATGTTGAAGTCCTGAATGATGACTTAGATGCTGCTCTAACTGCCCTAGAAGCAATTTTGTTTTCAGGGCATTGACTATCCCTAGAGGTTGGTTGAAATTGCTTGGACAGGGCAGGCAGAAATGCATTGCTCGCAAACAATGCAGCGCGATCGCGTGAACGTCAGATAAAAAGTTTCAGGATTTAGAGTTAAGGCTTCTGTGGGGCAGACCCCTGTGCAGAGACCACAATCCACACAAATTGCCTCATCAATCAGAATCTCGCGGTTCGCTAGAGAGACATTGATCCCTTGAGTTTGCATCCAATCAATGGCTTCTTCGAGTTGGTCAATGTCCCCAGAAAGCTCGACAACCAATGTTCCAACCTGGTTCGGTGCCACCTGTGCTCGGATAATATTGGCGGCTACATTAAAGTCTTTGGCCAATCGATAGGTGATGGGCACTTGAATCGAGCGCCGAGGAAAAGTCAACGTCACTCGCTTTTTCATCAGTCCTTAATCTCTACTCATGAATCTCTAACTTCATATTGACATACTCCTACGGCTGAACACCCGTGGCTTTTCATCTAGGGGCCAACTCAACCCTATCGGCACAGCAGTACTAGCCTTCATCGCCTACGGCAGAGGAGTTATCTGGAGTAGTGCCACTTTCCCAACCAGATTTGGGATTACGTTCGTTTTCCCTAGAGTGAGGCTTTTCCCTGAGTCGCGGGAATCAATTCAGGGATTTATGCAGAAAATCTTGACGGACATTGACATTTTTCCTAAAAACGGTAACAATGAATACAGAAAAACAAATCGTTCATCTCTTTTTTCTTCAAGATTTGCCTGGATTGCATTCCAGATCGTCGAGATAGAGGAGACGGAAGTAAGGAACTCTCCTGAAGGAACGCGCCTCACTTTACAGCTCTTTACACATTAAGGAGAGGCGATTATGCAACTCAAATATCGTGGTATGACTTACGAATACAACCCCCCCCAAGTTGAGAATCTGACTGGGAAAGCAACTGGAAAGTATCGGGGTCTAGATTGGCGGTTTTGCAACCTCAAAAAGCCCCCTGTCTTGCAGCCTACCCATGCCTTAACTTATCGGGGTGTGAAGTACTCTAATGCTCCATTTTCAGAAGCTAAGCAGTCTGGAGTGCCCTGTTCAATCTCCGAACAAGCCCGCGCTCTGATGCTGAATCACGGACGGACTGCCCTAAAGCGGGACGAATCGATGTTAGGTCGTCTGGCCGATGAAATTGGTTTAAACCCTGCTGAGTCTGTACACCACGCATAGCGTTCCGACTGACATTCAGTGAGCAGATAGGATCAGTCAGGCATGAAGTTTGATTGCTCTTGATCCCTGCCCACTGAACGTTGGAAATACAGCATTCCCTGTATGGTTTTAGTTTCCGCTGTAGCTTACGTTACATTTTTTGAAGCTAAACCCTGATGTTAAGCTCTCCTGACAAGGATAAGTTATCCTTGAGATAAGGAACACTAATTAATAAAAGGATAAAAAGATCCATGATGAATAGAAATATCCGCAAAACTGCCAAGCAAGTCTCTGAAACCCACCGCGCCAACATTCAGAAAAGACTGGAACATCGTTTAGCAGTTGCCAAAGCTAAAGGAAATGAAGAGTTAGTGCGGCTCCTAGAAGCTGAAATGCAGCAACTCTAGTTTTCCATGACTGAACCTGAACCGAATCCCATAGGGGCGTTCTTAGGAGCGCCCTTATGTATTGGAACCTAAATGCATAACTGAGATGCGACTGATCTGCCCAAGGCTTGACATCAATATTATCTCTGCTAAATCATCTCTTCTATAAAGATGGCTCTAAATAACTGCGCCCTACTGGAATCGAACCAGTCTGAAGGCGAATTATGAGTTCGCTGCCTCCCCAATCGGCCAAGGGCGCTTAGACTTACGCCTCAATTTTACACCATAGCACTGGGTTAATCATAGTCGTGATGATCAAGCGCTTGCGGATAGAACCCGAGTAGTTGATGCAGAAGGTCATGTTGATCTTTCAGAATAAACTGCTATATTGAATTATAGATCAAGCTAATCGTCAAATGAAAAGATGCGGTAGCAGTGGACAGTATAAGCTAACAAACCGTATATTTTTTTAGCTGAACGGGAGTGCTAATCATGAGCCTGAATGAACTTTACAGCCAGCTCAATCTGGTGATCTTAGAAATTGAGCAACATGATCGCAAGAATTTGCCAAAGTACTCGAGTCAGTTTTCGGAGCAGGTAAAGCTGAGAAAATTGGCCAGGATGTTTGAACGGTTGGCGGCGATCGCTGAGGAAAAAGCGGACAATTTACAGGATATTGATTTGGATGACAGTTTCTTGTTCGAGGCTAATGACCTTGTGATTGATCTCCCCCTAGTCGCCTCTGTCTACCAACTTGGCCAGAATACTCAGGGCAAAAATGGGGCCTTGGTTCGGTCTAATCAGACTTAACAAAACTCAGCAATGCTACGCTCAGTGTAACTAATAGCACTCCCGCAATCTGTACTCCTGCAAGGGTTTCATGAATTGTTAACCCTGCTAAAATGACTGTCAGTGCTGGGTTTGTTGATCCAACGATTGCCGCTGAAGTTGCTCCAATCTGACGAATGCCAATATTGTTAAGAACGTGACCCGCAAAAGTAACAATGGCAGAGAGCAATCCACCGATCCAAAGCGGAATCCAGGCTATATCGGGTGTTAATTGACCCCATATCAACAAGCTGATTGTTGATAATGTCAATGTCGTGGCAAAGCTAATCCAAGTAAAGGGAATGGGATGCATTGATTCAAAGCTTTTCTGGGCGTTGACGACATAGAGTGCATAGGCAACTCCGGCGGCAACGCCTGCTGATATACCCCACACATTTTCCCGCATATTAAAGTTTTGGCCCATAGCCTGAGTTTGAGGGATTGTCAAAAAACTGCCGCATAAAATTAATCCCATCATCACCCAGCGAAATCTAGTGGGACGACCGCCAAATAACTGCCACGAGAACAGGGCTGTAAAAACAGGGTAAGTAAAGAACAGAGTCATGGCAACACCCGTTGGAATGAGGCCAATCGAAACATAAAGCAAAGCCAGATACAGAAACATCAGTCCCCCTCCTGCCAAAGCTTGTAATAGGAGTTGGCGATGTCTTTCAGACTTTAGCTGACGGATGTCTTGCCAAGACGTTAGGTGAAGTTGAGGCATCAAAACGGCCATCAGAGGCACGACCAGAAGCATCCGCATAAATAATAGAAGAAATGAATTGTGTAGAGTTGGGATCACAAATCCACCCGTTTCAAACCCACCCAGAAGCGTATATTTGTTAAACAATACTCGAACAATGACATTCTGAAAGCAAAAAAAAACCGAAGCTAGTAGAACAATGGCAATTTTCATGAGGGCAGGTTAACTAGGACAGCAGGTCTAACTCTAGTAGTCTGCCATAGTCATTTTGACAGATCGACCTCTGAGCAAGGACTTCAATATTGCTGGCATGAACGATTCACTCCATTTGTAAAATCTCTGTAATTTTGGGGTGAAACCCATACAGCGTCACCCCCTTCATTTTGGAAATATGTTAGCTTGAATGTGCTGTATCAATTGATTGATCTGTATCTTGGGTGCACTAGGAAAATACGTATGAATGGCAGATTTAACCCATCAACTTTGGAGACCTTGAATAAAAATCCCGGCGGCAATACGGTTCTTCAACTGGCAAATGTTAGTTCCGATGTTCACCCAAGGATTCAACCTCCGAGCCCTGAGGAAATTGCCCAGGGATTGGGCTTGGACAAGAGCCAAGTTCATGACTTACGCTACATAGAGTTGAGAGGGGCTAAGCTTGCCGGTATTAATCTTGCTGGCCTGAACCTTGAAGGGGCTGATCTAGAAGAGGCCGATCTAAAAGGAGCCAACCTCAGCGGAACCAACTTGAGAAACGCAAATTTGAGGAAGGCGAATCTGCAAGGGATAGTAGCAACAGAGGTTAGCTTGAGAGGGGCAGATCTCAGCTATGCTCAGATGCAAGGATGCAGTTTAATTCGAGGGGATCTGGAAAATGCCTGTCTCTACTCGGCAAACTTAGCTTGTGATGCCAATCAGCGAACTCGTTTAGACTTTGCCAATTTAAAGTCAGCAAACTTGGCCCGTGCTAGTTTTCGAGGAGCTTCCCTGCTTTATGCCAATCTGACCGAAGCCAACCTCAGAAAAGCCAACTTTAACCCCTATCAAGTGAATTCAGATCATCCCTACTTTATGAGTGACTTGACCGGGGCAAATCTGTTGAATGCAAACCTTCGCAAAGTGCTGTTGAATCAGGCGATTTTAATTAAAGCAAACCTTAGAAATGCCAATCTCAGGCGAGGACAGCTCTATAGGGCTAATTTAACCGAGGCCGATCTAACAAATGCCAACTTGAGTTATTGTGACCTAAGGATGGCATCCTGTGAAGGAGGAAATTTTTCTGGAGCAAACTTGAATGATAGTGACCTAGCCAACGTGAGTTTTAAGCATTCGATCACTAAAAATATTCGGATTGAATCCACCGCCGAAGAGGATACAAATTTTACAGAGGCTTCCTTTGAAGCAACAGATTTAAGAACGGCTGAACTAAGTTATCAGGTGCAACAGGAAAATAAGGGTTCGAAGTGGCTGCGGTTTGATTAGCCACTTGACCCAATCAAGCGTTAAAGCGTTTTAGCGAAGTGACTAACCGGAGTACACCAATTTCACGGCGTAGAATAGAATTAGATAGCACATTGAGGTTTTTCTAGTCATGGCAAATATCCAACCCCAACCCAAAGTTACTCCAAATCTACCAGAACCCAAGTTTGGATTTAACCAGTATGCTGAGCGTTTAAATGGTCGGGCTGCAATGGTCGGCTTTGTGTTAGCTGTAGCAATCGAATATTTTACTGGACAGGGATTGCTAGTTTGGTTGGGCCTGACCTAGGGGTCGGAAATCCTTCAAAGGTGCTTAAGTGTGTTGAGGTGAACTTTTTGTAGACCTTGACTGTCTTAGAATGACCGGCAGACTTTGAAGGCATGACTGGGGGTTAATCTATGGATGGATTCGCTCTGTTTTCACCTTAGCGTAGCCCCAGTTAGAGGGCAGACGTTCCTGAACGAATTTTCCTTAACAAATTTTGAACGAACTGTGATGAACGCTTTGTGGCTACGTTTTTTAAGATCCTCTTACCGCCGCGAACCGATTGCCAGCTTCATTGTGACGGTTGGAGCTGTAGATGCGGTAATTGGCGGTGTTGGTGGAAGCTGGTCTTTGTTTAGCTTTGGACTGGGAACGGTCGGTTTGGCAATTGTGATTCGTCTCTGGCAAACCCAGCGCTCTAGAATTGAGGAACCTGAAACCGTGAGTGAATATTACTTACCTCCAAGTTCCTCCCGACCCAAACTCCCGCAATTATCTTCCCGACAATACCCGTCTGAATAAGGTTGGCATGATCCGCACCATCACTCAAGGATTAAAGATTGGCGATGTTGCTGCGCTAACTGGATTTTCGGTGAAAACAGTTCGCTACTATGAAAGTATTGGGTTGTTGACCCCAACGGTAGAGCGATCGCAGGCTGGATATCGTCTGTTTCATCCTCTGGTTCTAAATCGCTTAGCATTTGTCCGGCGGGCAAAGTCTCTGGGCCTAAGTTTGGATGAGATCCGAGAAATTCTGATCATTCGCGATCGCGGAGATTTGCCTTGTGATCAGGTAAAGCAGCGCTTGAATACCAAGATTGAGGCGATTACCCAACAAATAGAGGCCCTAGAAGGGTTGCGCTTGGAGTTACAGGATCTGGTCAACCATTGGCAAGATCATCCTTCCTCCCATAAAGCCGCCCAAACTATTTGCCCGAACCTACAGACCTAGGGATTGGTTAACCTTGATGGATCGTGTCAGTTAGTGTGAATATGAGATCTAATATTGTAAGACCTAACATTCTCGAAGGCTTATTGGTTTTTTAGCACTAACCCAGCCTACAAAATTGATCTAAACAGATCACTAGTTTCAGAATTGGGTAAAAATACCGGATCAAAAAAAGGAAAGGAGCTGTTACCTTCCTTTCCCTCTTGTTGAGCTTGAGCTTTCAGTTGATTGCGTAGAGTCTGTTGCCGTTTGCGAAGCTGCCTTGCTCTGGCTGAACCGCCTTTCCCCTTTTGGTTTCTCCCTTGGCGACGAGGAGACTCCCAACTTTTGAGTCTTTGAGCCATAACGCTCCCCACCATTGCTATGTGATAGCTCTATGTTACAACATAGTTTGTTGTAGTGTCAAACTCTGACAGGATTGTGATTGGAATACGACAATCCTGAATCCCGCTTTGATTTTTTCGTAACTTATAGGGATACTTACAGGGATTTGAATCAGGTTATTGAAGTGAAGACGGGCCGGAAATAACCGTTTACAGTCTGGAAAAATACTGATTTTTCTGGTTTGATGCTCCTGAAATTTAGGGTATAAATAGAAGTGTAGGATTTGATGAGTAAACACAATGTTTTCCAAAACTACAACTCCTATTGCTAATATTGATTCCTATCGGATTTATCTTGACAAGCTGGGCCAAAATTTTGTAGGAGGTGTTGCTTTTCTAGCATTGCTTGTCGTTGCCAGTATCCCTTTAACCCTGTTTGCTTTATTGAGCATTCGAACTCAATCAGAGGTTGAGTTAGCGAATAAAACTGACTCCAACGTTAGCAAGACTCAGTAAATCCGAAATCATGCTGGAATACATTACCCTACCGAATAATCTCCTCCCGCCCGTTGCTCCCTACTCCCATGCTGTTCGGGCAGGAGATTTTTTATTTCTAACAGGTCAACTGGCTGAAGATCCAACCACGGGAGCAGTAGTTTTAGGAACCATTCAAGAACAGACCCTGCGAGTGATGGAAAATTTAAAACTGGTCTTGGATCATGCAGGAACAAGTTTTGCCCAAGTGGTAATGGCACGAATTTTTGTTACGGATTTTCGAGACTACGAATTAGTAAATCAAATTTATTCTTCCTACTTTATAGCAGAACGCTTGCCTTGCCGGACAACGGTTGGGGTGTTGGGATTGGCAGGGCAAGGAAATGTGGAAATTGATTTAATCGTATATTGTGGCAAGTCCTAGTTTTTGATCGGGATTGTAATGTTGCAACAGATAAACGCATATTAAATCTTGTTTCATCTTCCCTCATACAACAGTCAGTTACGATTTGCCTTGCTCCATACTAGAGAGTAGCACTGGAATGTCAGTGGGAATTGGTTGATTAACTTTAATAAAAATTTTTGGTCATTATGAGAAAGCCTTCACAACTAACACGGTTGATCTGGGATTTTTATCGTGAGAATCAAGAAGAATTACAGCAGCTTAAATTGTTAGGAAAATGTAAAGTTTTTAGACGATGGGGAATCCTACACATCCAGTGCATGAATCAAGATTTAGCAGAATCAATCTCAAGAACCAAAGGACTGTTGAGGGAGCCTGTTTCTCAAATGCGCCTTGCTCAGAAAATCAAGATTTCTGTTCGGAATATAACTATTGTGGTATTTGACGTTAAGCCAGATACCATTACGGCTTAGGTTGCGCTTAAATCTTGGGTCGTGCATCAAAGTATGGTCGGATCATTTCCTAAGTCTTGCCAAGTCTAAGGGACTGTAAGTTCAGCTCTTTCAATTCTCAGAGATGTGGCCATCCATTGGAATGAATCCAATGTATTGATCGCGACTCTGCAATAGCTGATCCCATCCAGTTAAGTTAATGTGCTCCAAATGTTCCATTCGTAACTGGTGTTGGTCAAATATCCAATACTTGATGCTTGGAATAAGGACGAAGCGAGAAATTTTCATTCGCCTCTCCAATGACTTGTTAGCTGGCTGGCTAGTACAAATTACTTTACATTGCTGCATCAGCTTACAGCAAACTCTGTGTAATGTCGCACATGAGGTGCCTGATATGCCAACACGATGTCTTGTTTCGGCACTCCCTTGTCTACTAATTGATCGGCAATTGCATCTTCAGTGCCATCATGTTGCACCCAAATTTTGCGATTCATAATATCAACATGTAATGCACAACCATAGATTCGGGTACTGCTATCTTTCCATCCTAGATTTACAAGTTGATAGTGATCACCCTCTCGATCAAAAATTGTCTGACTTTTGATTGGATCACTGGGAGAGCGCAATTTTGCTCTCTCTGTTAGTGATTCCTGAATTAATTGACGATACAAATTCAACTTATCCATTGGGAAACCTCCTGTTTTTCTGTGTCATACACTAATAACGGAATTTGGTTGCGCCGGATCACAGTTTGAATAAATGGATACTTGAAGAATCGCTTATAAATATCTAATGGAACTGCTAGGTACAATCGTCTATCTGCATCTTCTTCCTAGATTTTATCGTGTCAAGTTATGACGATTCAATGTTCGATCGCCCCCAGTGCTTTGAGTGCTTGCTCCTGGGCAGTAGCTAAGCTGGTGGCTGCGGTGATGTTCATGCCTTCGTGAGGGTGTTCTGCTCGGTCGTGCATCAAAGTATGGTTGGATCATTTCCTAAGTCTTGCCAAGTCCAAGTTCAAATGGTGTAGAAACTCGAGCCACTGTGGTTGGGCAAAATAAACCTTCGACTTTGATGTTTATGAATCCAGGCACCCTCACAAATGGAGATTATCTCTTGGAGGTTCGGGCTTTAACAGGTCAGGATATTCGTTCAGGTCAGTTAGAAAATACGCTAAGTGTTGCTTAAAATTCTGACGCTCTGCGATGTGCAACTAACGTCATCCCCCATCCCCCAGCCCCTTCTCCCAAGGCAGGAGAAGGGGAGCCAGAATCGGTTAAAGTCCCTCTCCCAGAGCGGGAGAGGGATTTAGGGTGAGGGCAATCAGGAAAGTTGCACATCGCGTGACGTTGGAACTTAGCATACTTTCCCGCTGAGTTGGCATCATGTTCAGGTTGATAATGGATCAACTTGCACGTGATCTCAGGTCATCTTCAAGCTGAAGTTACTCACACTTCAAGCTGAAGTTACTCACACTTCAACCTGAACTTACTCACACTTCAAGTTAAAGTTACTCACACTTCAAGCTAAACTTACTCTGAACTCAAGCTAAAGTGACTCTGAACTCAAGTTAAAGTTACTCACACTTCAAGCTGAACTTACTCTAAACTCAACTTGAACTTTTCATAAAACCTGCCCTGAATTTTCCATAAAATAAAGCTTGAGTTTTTATAAAAAGCCTTAGAGTTTTTCAAAAACCTGATAAGGCCACTTCAATATCTCCCAATTATCAGGGGACGCTACAGGTTCAAACGGTTCTTCATACTGTAGGACATTGCCTTGCAAGGTGTTTACTGGATGTAGGATTTTCTGTTCAGTTGATATTTTTGCTGTTCTGCTTTTTGCAGCCCGCCTGAGCCAGGTTAAAAGCATTCATAAACTGGCATCATGAAATTGTTTTGCATAGAAATATAACGAATCGACAGGCAACTGCTGACTCAAACTCGCCAACAATCTCTGCTGCGCTGGCATACTAGCGTCCCCAATCAGCGGCGGCTAACAACCTTCGCGATGCACCAGTAGCTATCAACCGTCCGCTGCATTTGAATTGTTAGCCTGTGCCGTTGGAGCGATCACCTGATTATCCTGCATCACTCTAATCAAGAATCTTAGCGCCTCATTAACCGCATCAGCATTAGGAAACATCTCTGCGACATCAGGTTCTAACCGTACAGTGGTTCCACCAAAGCTTTTTCTTCCAGAACCTAACCTTCTAACTCGGAGGCTCTTGAAGTCGTACTCCGTCCGTAGATCATCTTCCATTTCTGACTTATCCCTCTTCATAAGCTTCTCGTTCGGTTCGTGTGACTTCTCTTGCGCTGATGAGGCGAATTGCATCTCCTCTTTCGGTATACGACACAATCAACAATTGTCCTCGGCTCGATTGCCCGACGATAAGGTAACGCTCCTCATCCTCAGAGTGGTCTGGGTCGTAGAAGTCAACATAGAGAGGATCATCAAAAACAGTTTTTGCTTCCTCAAATGAGACTCCATGCTTTGATAGATTGCGTTCTGCCTTGTTTTCATCCCAGTCAAACTGCATAAAGCTATTGTATCGCTACTCACTTAAACTGATTGTACGTTTTGATCTGGAAGAGATTTAACCGCACGACAAAGATCGGCGATCGACACAATGGCTATCCAAGTGTTAGATCCGTGATTGCCAGAGAGAATAAGTTCATGGACAGCATCATCTGCAAAAAAGCCAGTCCTACAGGGATTTGCATGGGCGATTTTGTTCAATGCCTCTCTAAGTGGAAGAGGCTCGAAGCCAGTTTTCCCACTGTAAGGTGGTCGATAGCTATTTAACGTAGCCGAGACTTCACTGGTGTTAGCAGAGCGTTTCAAAGCACCAACAGTTGTACGAATAGGAGGAATGCCGCCAACATCCTATTCTGAGCGGATTGAAAGAGCTAGCATCCGCAATATTTCAATACCTCTTTCAGACGATTCCTGTAATATTTTCTCTCGGATTTGTTGATCTAGCTTCGATTTGTTTATGTAAGCGTCTCTAAAGTCTTGGCTGAGTACTTCTAACTCCTCAGCGCATTCATGGAGTGTTCTTCGTTTCCACATCCTGAAGTTACCGCCCCTAAATTAGAAAATCTTGGATAATACAGGGTTTCTAAGCAGGCTAACGTTCGTGTTGAGCGGTTGCCAGAAAGCTCCGCAATGCACTAGAAAACTGAATAAATCCGCTCCAACACGGTTGTTGTGCTGCGATCACTCACCAATAAACTCCAGAAACTCTATGCGATTACCAAACGGGTCTATCACATAAACTTGACGGTAACTTTTAACCTCTTCACCAACCGTAATTCTATATCCGGCTGACTCACATCGACTGACAAGTTCATCCAAATCTTCAACCAGCAACCCAGGATGAGCTTTCGTCGCTGGACAAAAATTACGATCAACACCCAAATGAAGCTTTAAGTCGCCCTGCTCAAACCAAACGCCTCCCCGCTGGACTAGATGTTCAGGCTTCGGCTTTTCTCTAAGTCCAAGAATTTCCCCATAAAATATTCTTGCTAGATCTTCGCTATTCGGAGGAATTGCGAGTTGAACGTGATCGATAGCATAAACTCTCATGTGCTGACTCTTGATCGCAACCGTGAATGAACAGCTATCTACATATTGCTTTGACGTTCCCTTTCCTCATCACCCACATCGACAATCTCCAAATCGCGTGATGCTGAGTGACTGACAGATAGATTTCAAGCTACTACCACAACCCGGAATACGAGCGGCACAACTAGTTATTATATTGAAATTTTCTTCATAACCAACGCTTTTGGGATGATTACCCTGAAACTTTCCAGATAATCCACCCTGACAGTGCAATTACACTGAAACTTTCTAGATATACATCCTAAATTTGAGGATTACCCTGAAATTTTCCGGATATTCTTCGATGAAACACAGCAATATTTGGATTAGCATCCAATCGTGAAGATTTTAGATTAAACCTCTCCGTCTTTCCCGCTGAGTTGACATCATGTTCAGGTTGATGATGGATCAACTTGAGCGTGATCTTACCCTAAACTCAAGTTAGAGCTACTCACACTTCAAGCTGAACTTACTCTAAACTCAGCTTAAACTTTCTATAAAATCAAACTCGAGTTTTTATAAAAGTCTTTAGGACTTACGTAGTTAAGCATTCTTTGGCCCCCCAGCCCCAGTCTTGTTGAAGAATCTTTTTGAAAACTCTCCGGAATACCCAGGGGAAAAGCGGAAGACATCAATAGTAGATGCACCCTGGTCAATATCCCTCTGCAATTTGTAGAGGGATTTCTTTTTGTCTAGGCCGTTTCGCAAAGCTCTCAACTGAGAGGTTAACGATTCAGGCGACTTGAGCCAAATCCTTAGAAACCGATAGAATACCCTACAGTCAGCTTCACTTGAGTCCGATCATCTGTGGCAATGTCTCCCTCCAAGCCAACATCCAAAACACTCTGTTTCCCGATTTGTTGTCGCAGCCCGACTCCGACTAGAAAATTTGCACCGTTATCCGTTTCTTCATTTAGCCGAACCCCGGCTTCAGCTAAAAAGGTTTGATCAAAGCGATGGGGATAGCCAACAGGAGTGGAGTAACCCAGAATCAAGCCAGGAATGACAGAACGTTCTGCTTCCTCAGGAGAGGTCTTCACTTCCAAGTCAAGATTAATGTGCAAGCGGTCATATTGTCTCAAGGTTTTGCTCGCAATTCCCCGTAGATGAAAGTCTACTCCTTGGGCATCATTGCCTGTGGGGAAATCGGCATCAGCCCGAACTGCAAAGGCGGGGGTATTATCGTACTCCCGATTAAAGTTATGAAACACACCGACTGAGAGATTGCCAACATCAAAATCGGTATCTTCTGAATCCACCCGACCCCCAACACTCGGATCAATCCCAATCACAAAGTGGGTATTCCGGGCAAAGCCGTAGAGATACTCCACCTCAAATTCTCCACCCACACTGCGATCGCCTGTGATCAGGGCTGAAGCTCCGACTTCTAGGGACTGTTCCCCCTCAGCAATACTTTCAGCATCATCGAAGGATAGAGGACGACCAGCATCTAAGTTGTTGTGGTCAACTGCCTTTGCTGGCAGGATTAGGACAACCGATGCAATGCCTCCAACCACAGCACCCCAAACCCAAAAACTCATTTGGTTCATGTAAATTTCCCTCTGTTGCTCATTGAATTGACCTGAAATGAATCCAAAATAGACCCAGCGTTGCTTAGTAGCGGTATAGTCGCCCCCCTCGTTCCCCCATTTTGGGGGAACCAGACCATCAAAGTCCCCCAAGATTGGGGGATTTAGGGGGCAGAGCATTACAGACAGATTCATGCCTCAGTTCAGCACGCCATCGACCCTGAACCCAATCAGCATTATTGTTTCTGATGATTCTGATGCTCTGAACCCGATTGACTAGGAGTTGGGCTAGAGCTTTGACCGTGATTATGTCCTGAACCCTCTGGCATCAAGCCCATTCCTGGTATTCCGTCCATAAAACGGTGATCGTGTAAGCCATCGCCCCCATAGTTTTCTCCCGGCTTCATGTCTTTGTGGTTCTCCGCCATGACCAGCCAGATTGCCCGTTGAATTTGTTCATCTTGTTGCTCTGCCGTCATCCAGTCAGAAGCCAAAATATCGTTGACCATGTCGTGCAGCATGTGCAAGTTGTCGAAGGTGTTAGAAATCTGAGGGAACCGTTGGGCAAAGTCAGGGCTTCCCTCGGCAAACATGGGCATGAAGGAACGATCAGTGCGGTACAGTTCTACTTCGCGATATTGCTTGCCCGTGGTGACATAGGCAGCGTTCTGTTCATCTAGAGGTTTCTTATAGAGCAGGTCATACATTGACCCTTGCAACCAGTGATAGCCCCAGAATAATCCGTTTACTTTCGGATATTCCTGACGAAATGCTTTGGAATAAGGCTGAGAATCGAGATACCCCATATTCATCGGTAGTCCCGTAATTGCATAGGGAACCTTCTCCACATAAAACTGGTAAAGCCGCTCAATTTCTGTATCTTTTTCAGTATCCGTTAGGTCTGTACTGGCTAACACATCCACAGTTTGAGCATGAAGAATATGTGCCCAATCAAATACCTGTTCCAACACGCCATATTTTCGGCCAAAGGTAGGAGAAATATTGGCCTCATCTGGCATAAATCGAGGTGGATTTTTGAGTGCCTGATTAATCCGTTCAAAGGTTTTTGTTTCCAACTCATTAGCCTTGCCTGTGACCAAATCTTCATAAGCAAAGGCATGACCTACAGCAACAGCATTGAGATCTAATGCCAAGGACTTAACATTGTAAACATCATTGTTATATACGCCACGCATGGGATAAATATGGTTTTTATCTTTGTTTACCATCCAATTGGGCAAGTTTTCTGGCACGGGTGGTAACGTTTGAGCTGTGGCCAAAGATTCCCCATGACCCTCGTGATGCTGACCTTGAGCCATAGCAATAAAATGTCCTGAAGCACCTGCTAATGCTGCAATCGCACTCAGGCCAAATATCCATTTTCTAGACAGCTTGAACTTCATAATTGATCTCCTTAACTTTGAATCACGTAACGCTAATGAAATTAGATCATACCCGCCACTATTAAAGTAGATCTAATTGCTGAGGCAAGGCTGAGAAATCTCAACCTTTAGAAACGTTTTTTTAGAAATGTTTTAGAATGAGTTTTTCAGAGTCTTTCTAGAAAACACAAAGCCGTTTCTAAAACTCGAAAAACCCAAGTAATTTCGAGGAAAAAGCTACAAATTTCAAGTTAGATTAAAGCTTGTTGGAGAAGCTTTTTATGGCGCAATCTAATCAGGTAACATCGTTAAATCTGTTAAATCTTGCGATCGCTCAATCAGCCGACAAAATTCCCTTACTTGTTGCAATGCAATGCATGTAAACCATCATGGTTGTGCATTTCAGGTTGGGTGCCTTGCTGACAGTGAACCTCTACTTCAAAAGATGCGTCCATGATGTGCAACTGATATTGTTTGCCTGCACTGGAATCTATCACTTTTAATTCTGGGGAAGGAGTAGCAGCCATTAGAAAAGGTTCGGGAGCGCTCAAATTTGGGTTGGGAGGAGTGAGGGATGCAATAGTTGCAGGAGATCTCACGCCAATAATGACAAAAAGCAGAATGGTTCCCATGAAAACCAGGAAAGTTCTGGGGAGCTTTATATTGTTCATAATCTAAATTTTTTGAAGACTAAACTACTTAAAGTTTAAACTCTCCATTCGACTGGAGAGTCAAGCCCAAATTTTAGATTGCTGCAACAAATACCCAGCGCGTAACTTCCCGCAACTCTTTTATAATGGCTAGAGAATGTAAAAAAAATCAATAACAGTATTCCCTATGAGCCGTATTGAAACTCGCACCGAACCCATGGTGATCAACATGGGGCCACACCATCCCTCGATGCACGGAGTGTTGCGGTTAATCGTGACCCTGGATGGAGAAGACGTTCTGGACTGTGAACCTGTCCTAGGCTATCTTCATCGCGGGATGGAAAAGATCGCTGAGAGCCGTACCAATGTGATGTACGTTCCCTACGTCAGTCGTTGGGACTATGCGGCTGGAATGTTCAATGAAGCCGTTACTGTCAACGCACCAGAACGACTGGCCAATGTTGAAGTTCCTAAACGGGCTCAGTACATCCGGGTAATCATGTTGGAGCTTAACCGGATTGCGAACCATCTGCTGTGGCTTGGCCCTTTCTTGGCAGACACCGGGGCTCAAACGCCGTTTTTCTACACGATGCGCGATCGCGAGTTAATTCTTGATCTCTGGGAAGCTGCCACCGGATACCGGATGGTCAATAACAATTATTTTCGCATCGGGGGCGTTGCCGCCGATCTGCCCTATGGTTGGGTCGATAAATGTCAGGACTTTTGCACCTACTTCGAGCCCAAGATTGACGAATACGAAAAGCTCATCACCAATAACCCGATCTTCCGCCGCCGCATTGAAGGGTTAGGCATCATCACCCGCGAACAAGCGATTAACTGGGCTTTATCTGGCCCCATGCTCCGGGCTTCTGGAGTGCAGTGGGATTTACGAAAAGTGGATCACTACGAATGTTACGACGACTTTGACTGGGACGTTCACTGGGAAACGGCGGGAGATTGTCTGGCTCGTTACCTAGTGCGAATTCGCGAAATGCGGGAATCGGTGAAGATTCTTCGACAAGCCCTGGATCGTATTCCGGGTGGCTCCTACGAAAACTTGGAGGCCAAGCGGATATCGGGCGGGCCTAAGTCTGAATGGAACAGTTTCGAGTATCAGTTTATTGGCAAAAAAATCGCTCCTACTTTTAAAATTCCTGCGGGTGAACATTACGTTCGGGTAGAAAGCGGCAAGGGCGAACTGGGAATTTACATCATCGGCGATGACAATGTATTCCCATGGCGGTTCAAAATCCGGGCAGCCGATTTTAACAATTTGCAGATCTTACCGGAACTGGTCAAAGGCCAAAAAGTGGCTGATGTTGTTGTTATTCTGGGCAGCATTGACATCATTATGGGTTCAGTAGATCGGTAGTTTCTGGAACAAACCTAGAAGCCTAAGGCGAAGTCAGAAAAGCAGGTGAACATCATATTTCTAACGGTGGTCTTTACTTCAGTTAGAATATGGTGTTCACTTTTTGCTGTTCAGTGGCTTTGCGAAAGATTCATATCAACGATTGAACAGCATTTAAAAAGTTTACAGGAAGAAAGTTTATAGAAAGTTTATAGAACCTTGCGGAATTCCTCAGAAACTCTAGGAAAAAACACTTTATTGCCCGATGAATCAAGGCATCTAATTTTTTAGAGATACATTTGAAATACATTTATGAGAAAGCAAGCAGTTACTACTATTATTCATTCATTGATCCTAGGATTAACCTTTTGTGGGGGTTGTGCAATATTCTTCAAATCACCCCAAACTCAACTGGAAACGGCTCAGGCGATCGCGCCCCAAGGAGTGCCGCAGGTTGTGATTCAACCCAATGAAGTCCGCCCCTTGCCAGGAAAACTGAACAGTATTCCCATGTTTAATAGCAATAGCCCAGAATGGGTGAAGCAAGAAGGAATTCTACTGTCAACATTTCCCCAATCAGGGAAAGCCACACCTGCAGCGCACTTAAATTTTCCACTCAAGGGTGAATTTGAACTATTTGCCCATCATTTTGTCCATACGCCGCCCGAGTCAAAAACCTTATACATTGGCATTTTGGTGCAGAACCCCGGAACCAAAGCCGTAACCGTGGACGTGTTAGAAGCAGCCAGTTACTTGATGGAGCCCGATGCCCCCTTCAAACAGCAACCCGTCATGTCTGAAAATCCCGATGGCAAGATCTATTCTGGCCCTGGAATTCGGGCTGTTGATACCGTCCTGCGGGGACAACGACAGGCAGGGTTTTCAGCTCAATTGACGATTCCTCCGGGAGAAAGTCGGATGCTGATGAACCATCCAATTCCAGTGACAGGGCTAGAGCGTCCAGTCAATGGGCGTTCAACCTTTATGCGCTTGAAGAGTCGAAATTCCTCAAATGCCCCGGCAACGGTTTATGTTGCAAGTTTGGCCATGTATGCCAAGCGAAACCCTCAAAACCAAGAGATTGCTCCAACCTTGACGGATTGGCAAGGGTTACTCACCCAGGGCAAATTAGCCCTGCCCCGTGACAAAACCCCCACTCCGCCCAATCAAGTTGGAGGAGAACTGATTTACAGTCGGGTTGCAGGGGTGCAAATTGGTTCTCGGTGGCAATCGGACTTAACGGATACAGGGAAGACGACCTTGACCATTCCCCAGTCTGATGCCGGATTGTCCTATGTGATCGGCACAGTCCGGGCGGGAACCCTAGGAACTCAGCAAGTTCAGTCAGCGCCTTTGGCTGTGCGTTATCCAGATACGGCCTACGAATCCCATGCCAATTATGGGGTGCACTATGACTTGACCTTGCCATTGTTGAACCCAACTACTCAACCTCAAACCGTTGCTATCACTATCGAAACTCCAATGAAGGAGGACAAACTCTCCCAGAATGGGTTGATGTTTCGTCAGCCTCCTTGGGATTTCCCCTACTTTCGGGGCACGGTACGACTGCGATACAAAAATGATTCTGGCCAGGACTTAACCCGTTATGTTCATCTCTGGCAGCGACGGGGACAATTGGTTGATCCTTTAGCTACAATAAAGCTGCAGCCCCAAGAAACTCGCCGGGTTCGAGTTGATTTCCGCTACCCACCAGATGTTGTTCCGCCCCAGGTTTTAACCGTTAAAACTCTGCTCTAATCCTTGGCCGCTTTAATTTTAACAGTCACTTTAACAAGATAGGGTCAGTTGTTTTTATCCTTATTATTACCGGCAAATCCCTGTCTTTAAACCTGACCCAGTTGAGTGAAAGATTTTGTTGACAGGTACGACTAGAAATAGCCTAGATGGATACTACCTAGGTGTGATGTCCACCATTCACTTGCAAAACTGTGCCAGTGATAAAGGTACTGGCGATTGGGGAAAGCAAAAACGCAACCGCCCAAGCGACCTCCTCCGGTTTCCCAAAGCGCCGAAACGGAATCTCTGCCGTGATTTTTTCTCTGACTTTATCTGGAATCGCCTCGGTCATCTCCGTCTCGATAAAGCCGGGTGCGACGACATTTGCCCGCACTCCGTACCTTGCCCCCTCTAGGGCCAATGCCTTGGTCAGTCCAATCACTCCGGCTTTGGACGCGGCATAGTTCGTCTGACCGATGTTGCCTCGTTCCCCGGAAATTGAGCTGATACAAACAATAGCGCCTTCTCGTTGCTCGTACATCCTAGGGATTGCGGGTTTCAGGGTGTTGTAAACTCCCTTTAAGTTGGTTTCGATCACTGCGTCCCAGTCGTCAATTGCCAATTTTGGGAAAAAGTTGTCTCGAGTGATCCCAGCATTGGCGACAACACCATAAATATTCCCCAATTTCTGCTCCACAGTTTCTACAACCTGGGCCATCGCGTTGGGGTCAGTCACATCCGCTTGCAATGCCAAAGCCCCGTTATGACTCTCCGATTGGCTGCGGCAGGTATACGCAACCTGAGTGCCCAATTCTGTCAATAAACTAACGATTGCTGCCCCAATGCCGCGATTGCCACCGGTGATTAAAACAACTTTGTTTTCCAGGCCCAAGTTTTTCATTGTGGAACTCCAAATCTGGATAAGGCTTTTGATATCTGCAAGGTTCTGAATTCTGGGCTTAAACCAGTCGTTCGATTGCGATCGCTGTTCCACCCCCGGTGCCATGACAGACTGCTGCCAGTCCTAGATGTCCATTCTTTTCTTGCAAGGCATTCAGCAATGTTACTAGGATTCGGGCTCCAGAGGCTCCGATCGGGTGTCCCAGGGCGATCGCCCCGCCAAAGATGTTCAGCTTGCTATATGGAACGCCTAAAACTCGGTTAAACAAGACATTGCTGAGGGCAAACGCCTCATTGTTTTCGAACAGGTCAAAATCGGTAATTTCCATTTTTAGCTTACTCAAAAGCTTTTTCACCGCGTAAATAGGAACTTCCGGATAGCGCCAGGATTCTCCACCCGCCCATGCTCCCTTGGTAATACGAGCAATCGGCTGTAATCCATGCTCTTCAACCGCTTTTGGACTGGCCAGCACTAGGGCAGCGGCTCCATCAGAGACTTGGCTACTATTGCCAGCGGTGAACACCCCATCTGGCTTGAACGCGGGTTTAAGACTAGCCAGCTTCTCGATGGTGGTGTCGGCACGAATGCCCTCGTCTTTTTCGATCAGATGCACTCCTTGCTTGCCGCTGACCTCAATCGGGACGATTTCCTTATGCAACCAGCCCTGCTGCGTTGCCTCGGTTGCCC
>JBOFUV010000124.1:0-15738 GCA_051652765.1 Microcoleaceae cyanobacterium
GGACATTCAGCATGGGTTTGGCTGGGACTAACATTCTAATTCTAGACTTTCCAAGAGACTGAAAGTATTTCCTGTTCGGCTCTGGTTTCTACCGGCTACCGATCAAGCTCCCCACCTCCGGTATCCCCCTTTTTAGGGAGAACCAAGGGTTTTAAGGAGAACCAAAGGGGATCGGCAGCCAATGTTAAGGTTTAGGATGGGGCCGGAGAATTGCCGTGGAGTTGAGATAAAGCGGATGACGAGGTTGGCCCATTTGAGTTACTCCCAAACAATAGGGTTGGAGGCTCTGGGGCATCAGCTTTAGCACAGCTTGACTCCGATTCAGCCACAACCCTTGATTTCCCCAAGCAAGGATCAGTTGAGTCCTTTCAGTGAAGGCATGAAGAAGATAGGTATTATTCTCAGGCCCCACGGGATCAATCGTCTGTTTTAACCCTTGGGGGCAGGAGACACAATAGGCAAACAAATTGACAATCGTTAGGGAACCATAACCCCAAGTTTGGGCAAATTTGATGCAGCGCCGCAGGGTGGGATCGTTTCTCTGTTCGTCCGCTTGACTGGGATTGAGCATCACAAACGTGACTGGGGGGCGTTCCACATCCCAGCCTCGCCAGAGCAAATAGCGATACTGTCTGGTGGGGTCAAACGTTGCGCTGGATTGCAAGACAGCAAACATAAAGACAGAAAACCTTAAGAATCCTAGGACAAGTTACTAGGGACAAGCTGCTAGGGACAAGTTGCTAGCTTGTGTGCAAGATACGCTAAGACCCGATCCCAAAAAAATAGGGTAAGCAGCGCTTACCCTATCTTCTGAACATCTGACAAAAACCGTTAAGCTAAACCCTTGGGCCAAACCTAAGACTCAGTCAAATTTAGTCCAAATAGCCCATTAAAAGAAACGGGTCATCAATTTCATTTGAAGCAACCGGACGATTCATTAACATCCCTGTAACGTGAAGATCAATTGCTGCAATGGGACGATTGGCCATAGAACCTACACTGTCTTCCGAGTCAACTAAGACTACAGAAGAAACACTACTGGCTCTCATAATCGGCCGGTGGCCCCCCATTAATGTCCCCACAATTTCTAGGTGACTTTCTCCAATGGGACGATTGGGCATGATCATCGCTGTACGTACCTGAATCTGAGTGGATGCAGATTGTGCAACCTTTTCCGCCCTTGCAGATCCAGGAGCAACTTCTAAATTAACGGGCTTCAGGATCTCTGCTCCTTGGCCATTGTCAATATCTTCAACTTTATTCATAGTACTATCATCCTGCTGATCAATAAACTTCTGTACTGTTCGACGAGTCCGTCTGCTGGAAGTCGTTCTCCTCTGTGGGGAAGAGCTAGCAGCCATATTCAATACCTTGCTGAGTTAACGGGGAAACCTGAATCTTGAGGCTGCGGTCAAGCCTCAAAACCTTTTTCAAAGTTCTAAAGCAACCTTTAAAAACACCTAGTTTAAAAACATTTAGTTCTAAAACATTTAGTTTTAAAACACTTAGTTCAAAAACGTCTAGTTCAAAATACTCAGCTCATTCCCTCAAAGATCAAGAGAAATAATTTTCTACGACTGATCCTAAATAAATTATAAAATGTACTTGTCTTTAAGTAAATAGGAAATAAAGAAAGATATCTTTTTGCAAAGATAAGCAAAGGATATTGAGTTTTTGGCAAAAGATGAACAATGCCGGGAATATAGGTGGGTTCATCCCGGATGTCATCATCAATCCAAATTAGAGATGTTACTATCAAGAGTTGAAGCTCTATGCAAGGGATAAACATGGCGCAATTTCACCTGCAAGCCCCGTTTCAGCCCACGGGTGATCAGCCCAAGGCGATCGCTCAGCTCCTAGATAGCGTTCACTCTGGCAACCCATTCATCACCCTGTTGGGAGCAACGGGAACTGGGAAAACCTTTACGATTGCTTCAACAATTGCTAGGCTGGGTCGCCCCACTCTAGTTTTGGCCCACAATAAAACATTGGCCGCGCAACTTTGCAATGAATTTCGGGAGTTTTTTCCCCATAATGCAGTCGAATATTTTATTAGTTACTACGATTACTATCAACCAGAAGCTTACATTCCGGTTACAGATACCTATATTGAAAAAAGTGCGTCTATTAATGATGAAATTGATATGTTGCGCCACTCTGCAACTCGGTCTTTATTTGAACGGCGAGATGTGGTTGTAGTTGCGTCTATTAGCTGTATTTACGGTTTGGGAATCCCAGCAGAATATTTGAATGCTTCCATTCCTTTAAAAGTTGGAGAAGAAATTGACCAGCGTCAAATGTTGCGGGATTTAGCCTCAATTCAATACACTCGCAATGATGTCGAATTAACTCGAGGACGGTTTCGGGTCAAAGGCGATGTTTTAGAAATTGGCCCTGCCTACGAAGATCGAGTGATTCGAGTAGAGTTTTTTGGCGATGAAATTGATGCAATCCGTTACCTTGATCCGGTGACCGGGGAAGTCATACAAAGTGTAGACGCATTAAATGTCTATCCTGCCCGTCACTTTGTTACTCCGAAAGATCGGCTGGAAGTCGCTTGTGATGAAATTGAGCAGGAATTGGAACAGCGTTTAGAAGTACTAGAACAGCAAGGGAAGCTATTAGAAGCACAGCGTTTAAAACAGCGGACTCGCTATGATTTGGAAATGCTGCGAGAAGTCGGCTATTGCAATGGAGTAGAAAACTATTCTCGCCATTTGGCTGGACGAAATCCTGGGGAATCTCCAGAATGTTTAATCGATTACTTTCCCAATGATTGGCTATTAGTCATTGATGAATCTCATGTGAGTGTGCCTCAAATTCGAGGCATGTATAATGGCGACCAATCCCGCAAACAAGTCCTGATTGAGCATGGCTTTCGTCTGCCCAGTGCAGCGGATAATCGCCCCCTGAAAGCGGAAGAATTTTGGTCAAAAGCAAATCAGTGTATTTTTGTTTCAGCGACTCCCGGAGATTGGGAGTTAGAACAATCTCAAGGTCACGTTGCTGAACAAGTTATTCGCCCGACTGGTGTGATTGATCCAGAAATTTTTGTGCGTCCTAGTGAAGGGCAAATTGATGATTTATTTGGAGAAATTCAGATAAGAATTGATCGGGATGAACGAACCTTAGTCACCACTCTAACCAAGCGAATGGCGGAAGACTTGACTGAATATCTGCAAGATCGGGGCATTCGGATTCGCTATTTACACTCTGAAATTCAATCCATTGAACGCATTGAAATTATCCAGGCCCTGAAGCAAGGAGAATTTGATGTATTGGTCGGGGTAAATCTTTTGCGGGAGGGGTTGGATTTGCCCCAAGTCTCCCTAGTCGCAATTTTAGATGCGGATAAAGAAGGATTTCTCCGGACAGAGCGATCGCTGATTCAGACTATTGGAAGAGCGGCTCGCCACATTCGAGGTCAGGCGGTTTTATACGCAGACAACTTAACGGATAGTATGAAAAAAGCAATCAGTGAAACAGAGCGACGACGAGCCATTCAGTCAGCGTACAACCAAGAACATGGGATTACGCCAACCTCAATTCTCAAAAAGTCAAGCAACTCAATTCTAGAATTCCTGGATGTCTCCCGTCGCTTGAATGCCCAACAACTAGACGTAATTTGTGAAAATGTTGACGAAGTGCCTCTGGAAAACTTGCCAACCCTGATCCAGCAGCTAGAAACTCAAATGAAAGAAGCGGCAAAAAGCTTAGAATTTGAAGCAGCGGCAAAACTGCGCGATCGGATTAAATTATTGCGAGATAAACTGGTCGGGCGTTCAGGGAAATCGTAAGTTGGCAATGTTTAGGGTGAAGGGCTGAGGCGAAGATCCCTGCCCTTGAGGAAAGGCAAGGTTGCTGCTAGAATCGTTCAATGTTTCAGCGATCAGTCCAAAAGTTTCAGTTCGGCCTGTCGCGTTACCATGGTTGCAAACCTCTATGCTGTGATTTTGTCTATGTCCACTGCAAAGAACGTCCTAGGAAGTGACCTAGAAGTCTGCTGTACTGATCCGATGACTGGATTTTATCGGGATGGCGTTTGCAATACGGGTGCTGGAGACTCAGGGGCGCATCTTGTTTGCGCCCAGGTGACCCAAGAATTTCTCGAATTTTCTAAAGCTCAAGGAAACAACTTGATCACCCCGAATCCAATGTTTAAATTTCCGGGACTGAAACCGGGCGATCGCTGGTGTTTGTGTGTGCTCCGATGGCAAGAAGCCTTAGAAGCAGGGGTTGCTCCTCCGGTAAGGTTGAACTCAACCCATGCTTTGGCTTTAGAATATCTCAATCTGACTGATCTCAAGGCCCATGCCCTTAATGCTGATTAAAAAGGTGCTGATTAGAAAGGCTTAGTAACACTCAGCTTTTCCTCTGGTTTTGACAGCACGAGATCAAGGGGTTGGCTGGGCTCAATCAGTTTTAGTTTTAATTCAGGGAGAGCGACGTATGAACCCTTAGGCGGCTGAACCTCAGCAACTTGTTTCTCTAACACCTGAGTTGAAGCTAGAATGTTGCCCAATCCTTTGATCAGGTTCCGTAAGCTGTCCCGAAATTGAGGATCTCCAGTCAAGTCATCGAGGTCAGTCGTAATCTTTTCAATATTCTGTAGGGTTGAACGGGCTGAATCTAAGGTCTGTTGCAACAAGATCAGGTTAGCTGGGTCATTCACGGTCTTGGACAAGTCCCGCAGATTTGCAGACGCTTCAGCGGCATTCGTCGAGACTGTTTCTAAGTTTTGAATCAGATTTCCTTGTTCAATTTGGCCAATGACGGGAGTCAGGCTAGTAATCGCAGTGTTGAGTTCCTGGGTGGTTTGGTTAATGTTGTTCAGGGTCGAGACAATGCCGTCCCGGTTGCTTTCAATCAAGGATTCAACTTGTTTGCCAATCTCTCCGGCTTGAGTTGCCACCTGATTCACTGACTTTGCAGAGTCTACGGCGACTTGAGTAATGCCATTGGTGGATTGTTGAAGGGCGTTGGACACTGAGGTGACTTCTGTGGAAAAAACGCCAATCCCTTGATCCAGAGAGCCACTTAAGCCGCTCAGTTCGGTTTTAGCAACATCGACCAACTCAGACATTTTGCCTGTGAGTTGGGTTGCTTCCTGAGCTGCCATGGCTGTGTTCTGGGCTGCCATGTTGATGTTTGCAAACAGCTTGGGATCAGTATAGAGGTCGCTAAATTCCTGCATAGAATTGAGCAGCCGGGTTAGGCTAATTCCTACTTGTCCCTGAAGTTCAGCGTTATCACAAATAATTGCTTGAGGACAAGAGGAACTGAGGGGGTCTGCCGCTAGTTCTGCTGCAGCAAGAGGTGTCTCGGGGGGCATGAGGTCGATAAACCCCTCGCTCAGGAGTCCCGTCTGATTAATTTGAATGCCGACCGTTCGGGGAATCACTAAGTTTGGAGGACTGACCTCTACAAACACTTTAACGTTGTTAGTCTGAGGCTGGATTCCCACAACGCGACCGACATTGACTCCCCGATATCGAACGGGAGTCCCCATTTGTAACCCAGTCGCATCCGTAAATTCAATGCTGAACTGATAGCTCTGACTCCCAAAGTTCACGCCCTTGAGCCAGAGGGCCGCAACCCCAAAAAGACCCAGCGCTGCCAGGGCTAATAGTCCAACTGATCCTTCTCGCACTGCTCGCGATCGCATTCTTAAGTCCCTGTGATGATGACCTAGCTACTCCAAACTCACCCTAAACCCGGATCAATTTCAATGAAATCGTTCTTTTTTCTATCATAGCGATCTAGATTTCAAGCTGATCTAAAATCCGTGTTAAATTCCCGAGATATTCTCGATGGTCTCAGGGGCCACAAAGCAGGTTCAACCGGTTTGCTACTACAGTTCTTGATTTTTGTGGCGCAGGCTGAGCCACTTTGATTCACCTAGTTTGGCTGCTCTAGGCTGTTTTGATGTTGGCGGCTCTAACGGGGGCAACATCAAAACCTGGGCTGCACTTTCTTCGCGGGCCACCCGAATTAACAGTGCAGATAGGGCTAAACTCGCAATCATTGAACTCCCCCCATAGCTAAACAAGGGAAACGGCAGCCCAGTTGTGGGCATCGCTCCTGTAGCCACCGCAATATTCAACAAGGATTGCCCGACCATGACCCCCATTGACCCAATGGCGATTAGCTGATATTCGACTCGGCGGGCCTTCGCCGCGACTCGCAGGGCAACGGTAGCATAGGTGGCCAACATCACTAGCAGAGAGATCCCACCGATAAAGCCAAATTCCTCAGCATAAACTGCAAAGATAAAGTCGCTATATTGAATCGGGAGATAAAACAACTTTTGCTGTGACATTCCCAGTCCTGTCCCGGAAATCCCGCCAGAACCCACGGCCAACAAGCTCTGAACCAATTGATAGCCATCCCCTGAGGCATCAGCCCAAGGATTCAGGAAGGATAAAACTCGCTTGCGCTGATATTCCTGAAAGCTAATGCTCACCGTCGCCAACAATAGTCCACCAATAGCTGTACCGCCTAGGTAAGAAAAGGGTAATCCCGCCGCTAGGGCAATCAGCCACAAGGTTATTCCGCAGAGAGCCGTTGTACTCAAGTTGGGTTGCAGCAGAATCGTGGCCAAGATCAAGGCAAAAATTCCCAGCCAGGTAAATCTTGATGGCCAGCTCAGCCGATCCCATTGGGCAAAAAATCGAGCGCTTTGTAGGACTAAAAAAGGTTTTAATAATTCTGAAGGTTGAAGTGGAATAGGCCCTAGAGAAATCCAACGGGTGGCTCCATTAATCGTTGTTCCTAAGCCGGGAACCAATGTCAGGCAGAGCAACCCTAGGACAAAGAACAATCCCCAACGGGCGAGGCGCATCATCACTCGAAGGGGGGTACTGACAATCACATTAAATCCCACCATCCCGATGACCAACCAGATTAGTTGGCGTTTGATATAGTACAACCCATCTCCATGTTCAAGGGTCGCTTCGGGGTAGGAAGCTGAAAACAGAATGATCAAGCCAACAGAGACCCAAAAAAAAGTTAGCCACCGCAGTAGCCGAGCTTCAAAGCCCCATTCTTGAGCTGAAGGGTCGAAAAACAAGCTAAGTCGTCGTAGATCCATAGAGGAAGTTTAACAGTTTGAAGTTAATAGTTAATAGTTAGAAATTGAAAATTAAAGCTTTGATCTGTAAATTTAGCGTTGAATCTTCTGGTTTAAAGTCTTGAAGGGTGAACTTTGAAGGGTGAACGAAGCCTACACCACAGACATCCCGTAAATTGCTCCTGATTGCCACATGAGCCAGCAGTTACAATGCAATAACAAATAGATTTAACCTTGCAGGAGGCACTGTGTTCTCTAGCTTGACCCAAAGAGGTTCGCGCCAAGCCAGATTGTTGAAGTTGTTTTTCGCAATGGTTGGGACTACATGCGTAGCCTTCTAACTGAAGGCAAACCAGGAGAGCCAAACTTACCCACACCTGCTGTCCTTCGCAATATTTGAGTAGACCTTGGCCCAGTTTACGTTAAATTGAGTCAGCTTCTGAGCACGCGGCCCGATCTTTTGCCTGCCCCCTATATTGAGACCCTCTCAACTCTGCAAGCTCAACAACTCTGCAAGCTCAAGTTCTACTGGAAGTGATCCGATGTAGTTAGCCTTGAGAACGGCTTTGGATTTAAAGAATTTATCACTCCAATCTCCTCGTCAGCTAGAACAGTTTTTGGATCGGTTGACCTCTGAGACCTTGAAGTGGAATATTACCCTGGAAGAGTTAGAGACCCTGCGTCGCAGCTTGGATGATTCTGCGAACCGACTTTGCGCTAGCATGGCTCTAGAACATTATTACTGAACTTTTTTTACTAAATTCTTTCCGAGTTACTTCCTATGTTGAGAGATGAACACTCTACACCCTCTAACAGTTCTATGGATTTATTGAGGCTTTTGGAATACCTTGCGGTTATTAGTGCGGCTGTTGGTTCCCTGGCGGCGGCCTGGTTTGGGAAAATTCTTTATGCAGCTTCTCCAATGAGTGTGGCCCTATTTCTGAACTTGATTAACCGTCAGCGCCTAGAGCAAAGCACTCAGCAAACTCACTATCGCACAGACGCAGCGATCGCCGATGTTCAGACTGTGGTGCAATCTCTGCATGATCAGGTTCACGCTCAAGCTTCAGACTCAGGAGAACTGGATTCTATGACCCAAGTACTGACCGAGCTGCAGCGAGTCACCAAGAGCTTGGAAAGTGATGTCCTTCGTCAGCAGGACTGGGAGGTGATGAATGTGCAGTTCAAG
The DNA here is from genome assembly GCA_051652765.1 of Microcoleaceae cyanobacterium. GTDB lineage: Bacteria > Cyanobacteriota > Cyanobacteriia > Cyanobacteriales > Microcoleaceae > JBHJGO01. Next base: position 8,259 of record JBOFUV010000124.1, read on the forward strand.
CTGATGATGGAGAATGCGATTGCAGACTTGAAAGCGAGTGCTGACTTTAAGCCCCATGCTGCTGAAGATTTGGAGGTCACACAACCATTGTTAGGATCATCTCAATCTGCAGTTGAATCAAGCTCGCAGCCCCATCTTGATGGGTTAATTCTACAGGCTCGGTTGGAACTGATCCATCAGCAAGTGATTGAACTCGATCGGCAGAATCGGGAGTTGGTTAAACCCTATCTGCAACGACTGATTCAAGCCGTGAAGCAATTGCAGAAGTAATCTGACTCCTCTGTAGTACAAAGTCAAACACTTTAGCGTTCACTTGAATTTACAACCTGTAACATAGAGTGTTCTAGACCTCAACATGATTGTTCACTGATATACAATGAGTTGACATGGAATCGTTGACTTAGTTAGTTTAAGTTGGCCCGATATCGTCAGCGTCTTAGGGCAAAATAGGTTGAAGCTTAGGTTTGCCTTTAAAAGTTGTAAAGAATTGTTAAAGGCAATGTGTTACCTTAAGGAATGTTCTCAAATTTGCCTTCATATAAAGGCTTATCACTAAGAGATATTCAACTCCCTAAGGGTCGGGTCAAGCATGGACGATAGCCCCTTGAGGCTAGTTCTGAAAGGTTAGCAATTTGAGGCAGTCCTTTGAAAGAGGAGATTATACCCCCTGTGTTCCAGCGCATCAAGCAGGATTTAAAAAATGACCTGATTGCAGGCTTGCTAGTCGTGATTCCTTTAGCAACCACGATCTGGTTGACCTTGACCATTTCTGCCTCGGTGATTGAGTTTCTGACTCGAATTCCGAAGCAGCTCAATCCTTTTAATGATTTACATCCTATTCTGGTCACCCTGCTCAATGTTGCTGTGGGGTTGGCTGTCCCATTACTGAGTATTTTGTTTATTGGTTTAATGGCCCGCAATATTGCAGGTCAATGGTTGCTAGATGTAGGGGAGAGGATCTTGCAGGCAATCCCCCTTGCTGGACTAGTGTACAGAACCCTCAAACAGCTCTTGGAGACGATTTTACGGGACTCTAATGATCGGTTTCGACGAGTCGTATTAGTGGAGTATCCCAGACATGGGGTTTGGAGCCTAGCCTTTGTGACAGGGATAATGAATAGCGAGATTCAGTCTCACCTTTCGGATGAGATGGTCAGTGTGTTCATTCCGACCACGCCCAATCCAGCCAGTGGATGGTACGCAGTCGTTCCCAGTCATGAACTGGTTAATCTTTCCCTCTCGGTCGAAGATGCCTTTAAGATTATTGTGTCGGGTGGAATTGTGAGTGCCAACCCTCCTCTTAAACCGGCAGTGACTCAATCCCAAGGGGAACCTCAACGATCTTTCTTTGGGAATGAACGTCGGCTACAAACGGTTCCTCCTGAAACAGAAGAGTGATATCTTTACTAGTGGTTTGTCTAGATGAGGTTGACGCTGGACAACCCAACAGTCTTAAATGCTTGTTGAGTTTCGCAAGCTCCACACCTACTTAACATAACTCAATCAAGTTTGACAAACCACTCAGGTATTACCAAGGTCAATAACAGTGGTCAATAACAGTGGTCAACAACAGTTTTCATCTTGATTAGCAAGGTTACATACAAGGTTAGATAAGGGTTATGCAAGCTCGTCGAAGTGCCCGAGAACTCGCTCTTTTGAGCATCAGTCAACTTCCTACAACTCCTGAACGGGTAGAAGTTCAACAAATTCAGGATATTGTGATCGCAGCAGTGCGGAGTCTTGTTGCTGAGAGCTATGAATCTCTGGAGGCAGCGATGGCAGAATTGCAACGGGGCAGCGATCGCCTCTTGGCTAGTCAGTTTCGGGCCAGTGATTTACCCACCGCACAATCCATGGTTCAGGATGCCATCGAACTTGCCCAGGCAGCAATCAATCGCGTCGGAACGGCGATTGAATTGCCAGAGTTGTTACAACTGTCCAGGCAGGCAGAAATTCACGCCTACGCGATTGAGATCTTAGTTGAAGTGAATGTCAACCGCGCAGAAATTGACCAGCGGATCAGCGACGCGATGGTAGACTGGCAGATAAATCGCTTACCCAGACTGGATCGGGATATTCTGCGAATTGCGGTTGCGGAGGTGTTTTACTTGAAAACTCAAGAACAAGTTGCCCTAAACGAGGCTGTAGAATTGGCCAAGCGTTATGGAGACGACGAAAGTTATCGGTTTATTAATGGAGTACTGCGGCGGGTTGTCGATCGGAAAAAAGCCAGTGAACAGCCCCCTGAAGAGTTGCAAGTTCAAGACCAGACGGGGAGTTAATCTGTTAATTTGTAGTTGTTAATTTATAGTTCAGAGTCATTCGATTTTATAACCTTTAAGCGTTTGGGGCCAAGATGCTGCTGTCCCTTCGGATTGAAAATTTTGCTCTGATTGATCAGCTCGATCTTGACTTTGGACTGGGCCTGAACGTCTTTACCGGAGAAACAGGGGCAGGGAAATCGATCATCCTTGATGCCGTTGATGCCGTTTTGGGTGGTAAAGCAGAGCGGCGCGCAATTCGGACAGGGGCAACCCGAGCTATTTTAGAAGCTACATTTGAAGTCAATCCAGTGGTTGCAGCCTGGATTACCCAACAGGAGATTGACCTAGTCGATGGCACACTGATTGTTTGTAGCCGAGAAATTTCTGAAGTTCAGGGGAAACTCCGCACCCGCTCTCGGGTGAATGGAATTTTAGTCAATCGTAAGTTGATCGAGCAACTGCGCGATCGCCTGCTAGAGATTACGGCCCAAGGTCAAACCGTGCAACTATTAGCAGCAGACTCTCAAAAAGACTGGCTCGATCTCTATGGGGGGCCAGCGATTGTCGAAGCGCGACAAACCGTTGCTGAGTGTTATGGCCAGATGCAACAGGCGAAGGCGGCCCTGGACAATCGCCGCCAACTGGAACAGCACCGTTTGCAACGGCTAGATTTGTTACAGCATCAGGTGCAAGAGCTGGATGCCGCCCAGCTAACGGATGCCGATGAACTGGATATCCTCAAACAAGAACAGCAACGACTCAGTCATGTGGTGGAGCTACAGCAACAAAGTTACCAAGTTTACCAAGCTCTGTACCAGCGGGAGGACGGCAATGCCGCAGCGGATTTGCTGAGTCAGGCGGAAGCTACCCTCACTGATTTGATTGAGTATGATGCCCAACTCCAACCGATTTTGGCAATGGTAGAAGAAGCCTTGGCCCAGATCACTGAGGCTGGACGGCAGATCGGCAGCTATGGAGAACAGTTGGAGTCTGACCCCCAACAGTTGCAAGACGTTGAGGATCGGATTCAAGAACTGAAGCAGCTTTGTCGTAAGTATGGACAAACCTTGGCAGAGGTGCTGACCTATGGGGAAAATATTCGGGGGGAACTAGCGGAACTGCAAGATCACGAACAGTCTCTGGAGGCTCTAGAACAGACCTACAAACAAACCAAGAAGAAACTCACCCAAGCCTGTGAAGTCTTGACTCACCTGCGTCAGCAAACGGCTTACCAACTTGAAACCAGCTTAGTCCAAGAACTGAAGCCATTGGCCATGGATAAAGTGCAGTTTCAGGTTGAGATTACCCCTATGCCTCCAACTTCATCGGGGGCCGATCAGATTCAATTTTGCTTTAGCCCCAACCCTGGAGAGCCTTTGCAACCCTTGAGCGAGACCGCTTCGGGGGGAGAGATGAGCCGATTTTTACTTGCTTTAAAAGCTTGTTTTTCTCAGGTAGAAGGGTCTGGAACCCTGGTGTTTGATGAAATTGATGTGGGGGTTTCTGGCAAAGTAGCTGGCGCGATCGCCCAGAAACTCTATCAACTCAGTCAAGCTCATCAAGTACTCTGCGTGACTCACCAGCCCATTGTGGCAGCCATGGGCGATCGCCATTTTCAGGTGAGAAAAGAAGTGATTCTAGATTCAGACAGTCCCCATTCATTGGAAACTTCACTAGAAACTTCACTGGAAACTTTACCTAAACCCTCAATGAATGGAGTGGGTCATACGGAACGAACCGTTGTTCGAGTGACTCTCTTGAATGATATGCAACGCCGAGAAGAGTTGGCCCAGCTTGCGAGTGGACAATCCTCTGCCCAAGAGGCGATCGCTTTTGCCGATTCTTTATTAGCAAAAGCCAAATTATTGCGACAACCTCAATCCAAATCACCTCACTCTAGATCACCTCGTTCACGCCGGAAATAGGGAACCTCACCTCACTCAGATTTAGATAATTTGTACTAGGATAATAAACACTTCCGCAGAAATTGTCCTAGGTTAAATTATGGTTAATAGAGTTACAAATATCCCAGAGCTAGAGGACTTGATCAAGCGAGTTAAAGCAGCTCAAACTCAGTATGCCTCCTTTACTCAAGCGCAAGTAGACAATATTTTCAAAAAAGCAGCCCTAGCCAGTAATGCTGCCCGAATTCCGCTCGCCAAAATGGCCGTAGAAGAAACTGGAATGGGAGTGGTTGAAGATAAAGTAATCAAAAATCATTTTGCTTCAGAAATTATTTACAACAAGTACAAGCATGAAAAAACCTGCGGTGTCATTGAAGAAGATAAATCCTTTGGGTTTCAACGGATTGCTGAACCTGTTGGAATTCTAGCGGGAATTGTCCCCACGACAAATCCAACCTCAACGGCGATTTTCAAGGCGTTGATTGCCCTTAAAACCCGCAACGCCATTATTTTCTCTCCCCATCCTCGGGCCAAGAAATGCACCAATGAAGCCGCCCGAATTGTGTTGGAGGCCGCCGTTAAGGCAGGAGCCCCCCCAGACATCATTGGTTGGATTGATGAACCTACCGTTTCCCTCTCTCAGGCGTTGATGCAGCATCCTGACATCAAGTTAATTTTGGCGACAGGGGGCCCCAGCATGGTCAAAGCAGCCTATTCTTCGGGGCATCCTTCCTTGGGCGTTGGGGCTGGGAACACTCCAGCCCTGATTGACGCTTCTGCCCACATTAAAATGGCAGTTTCTTCGATTATTCACAGTAAGACCTTCGACAACGGCATGATCTGTGCCAGTGAACAATCTGTGGTGGTCGTTGAGGAAGTTTATGAGGAAGTCAAGGCAGAGTTTAAGGCTCGGGGGGCTTATTTTCTGACTCCCGAAGAACGGACAAGGATGGCGAATCTAATGATTGTGAACGGTCGCCTCAACGCTGAAATTGTCGGTCAGCCTGTGAAAAAACTTGCAGAATTAGCCAGTGTTGAAGTGCCTGACAATACACGGGTGATTATTGGCGAAGTCGAAGAGATTAGCACAGCCGAACCCTTTGCCTATGAGAAACTCTCCCCGATCTTGGCGATGTACCATGCCAAAACCTTTGAAGAAGCGGTAGAAAAGGCAGAGAAACTGGTTGAGTTTGGAGGACGGGGACATACAGCGGCGCTCTACACCGATCCAGGTAACACTGACCATATCAAGCGGTTTGAAGATACCGTAGAAACAGCGCGGGTCTTGATTAACACCCCCTCTTCCCAAGGGGCAATTGGGGATATTTACAACTTCCGGCTTGATCCGTCTTTAACTTTGGGTTGTGGAACTTGGGGTGGCAACTCCATTAGTGAGAACGTCGAACCCCACCACTTGTTGAATATCAAGACAGTGGCAGAACGGCGGGAAAATATGCTTTGGTTTCGGGTTCCTCCCAAAATTTACTTCAGATATGGCGCTCTAACAACAGCGATTCGGGAATTGGCAGGTAAAAAGCGAGCCTTTATCATCACGGACAAGCCCATTTACGAATTGGGGATGACCACGGTTCTAGAGGAAGTCTTGGTAGAAATTGGTCTGAAATATGACATCTTCTACGATGTGGAACCCGACCCTTCCTTGGATACCGTCTACCGTGGCTTAGTGTTGATGAATAACTTTGAACCCGATGTGATTATTGCCATTGGTGGAGGCTCTCCCATGGATGCCGCCAAGATCATGTGGCTGATGTACGAACATCCAGAAATTGAGTTTGAAGGGTTGGCGATGCGGTTTATGGATATTCGCAAACGGGTGTACGAGCTGCCTCCATTAGGGGAAAAGGCAATCCTGGTGGCAATTCCCACCACATCAGGAACGGGATCAGAAGTGACTCCCTTTGCCGTTGTCACCGACCGGGCCAACAATATTAAGTATCCCCTAGCAGACTACGCCCTCACCCCAAATATGGCGATTATTGACCCTGAACTGGTCTTGAATATGCCTAAAGAGTTGACCGCGTTTGGGGGAATTGATGCCCTCACCCATGCGATAGAAGCCTATGTTTCTGTCCTGGCCTCGGAATATACCAACGGTTTAGCCTTAGAAGCGATCCGGTTAATCTTTAAGTATCTGCCCAGTGCCTACGAAAATGGAGCCCACGATCAAAAGGCGCGGGAAAAAATGCACTACGCTGCAACCATGGCAGGAATGGCTTTTGCCAATGGCTTCCTGGGAATTTGTCACTCGATGGCTCACCAGTTGGGGGCAATTTTTCACGTTCCCCATGGGTTAGCCAATGCGTTGATGATTCCCCATGTGATTCGCTACAATGCCACCGATGCCCCGTTCAAACAGGCAACCTTTTCTCAGTATAAATATCCCAATGCCAAGTGGCGCTATTCTCGGATTGCAGACTACTTGACCCTAGGGGGTGAAACAGAAGATGAAAAGGTGGATCGATTAATTCTGGCAATTGACGAACTGAAGCAAAAGGTTGGCATTCCGCTCGCAATTAAAAATGTGATCAAAGAAAGTGAAGCGGAGTTTTTGGCAAAAATTGATGAGCTATCTGATCAAGCTTTTGACGATCAGTGTACGGGCGCTAATCCCCGCTATCCCTTGATCAGCGACTTGAAGCAACTACTGCTGGATGCTTACTACGGTCGCTCCTTGGTTGCTGTTGAACAGAATGGCCATGGCGCAGTTCCTCAAGGGAGTCTGGCGACATGAACTGACGTTGCATCCTCTTGAACCCCCCACTTATTAAGCAGATGACTTTAAGCAATCCCTTCCAACCTTCCCTGGGTAAGGGGAAGTTGGGAGGATGTGAATAGGGCAATCTGATTTGAGTCATCAGTGGAGCATCTTACCCACCCGGGCTAGAAACAACCTACTCTACAGACCTCTCAAATCATTCCTAGTTGCTAGTTAACTGAAAATTAACTGGGCTCTGCTGGAATTGTGATGTCAATCGCAGTCACTTTTTGTGAATCGCTGAGGCTTGACAACGGGGGTTGAATTTCAGTATCGCTGCCAACGACAAGGGTGACCATATTTTGGGGTTGCAAATATTGCTCTGCGACCCGCTGAACATCTTTAAGTGTTGTCGCTTCAACTTCCCGGCGATATTGAAAAATAAAATCTTTTGGATAGCCATAATATTCATACCGCATCAATCGTGACAAGGTTTGGCTAGGACTTTCAAAGTTGAAAATAAATGAATTCAGAGTTGAATCTTTAGCGTAGTCCAGCTCTTTGGGTAAAACAGGTTCCTGACGAACCTTTTCTAA
>JBOFUV010000125.1:0-19867 GCA_051652765.1 Microcoleaceae cyanobacterium
ACGGTTGAGGATATTCTGACGCAACAAAAAACCTTGGAATCTGTGTCCAAGGCGTTGCTGGTGGTCGGCGCGATCGCCCTACTGGTTGGGGGCGTGGGCATTGCCAATATTACGATTGCATCAGTAATCGAGCGGACTCCAGAAATTGGCCTGAGGCGAGCCATTGGAGCGACCCAGTTTGATGTCATGCTCCAGTTCATTCTGGAAGCAGCGATTCTCAGTCTCGTTGGGGGGGTGGTGGCCGTGGCAACGGTTCATGGCGCGACCACAGCGATTGCCAAGCAGTTTGAGCTGCCTTATGAGTTTGATCGTCGCACCACCTTAATTGCTTTGGGATCAGCCGTGTTGGTTGGGGTGAGTGCTGGGTTTATTCCTGCTCTCCGAGCCAGTCAGCTCGATCCAGTGAAAGCGTTGCGAGGAGAATAAAAAACCCAGTGAATCACTGGGTGCTCTGATCAAAGTAAGGAAAACTTACCCTGAATATTATTCAATTTAAACTTCTTAAACTGCAACCGTCGCTTTGGAGGTTGCACTGAGTTCGCCCTTCGCATACTTGGCTGCAAATTCATCCAGGCTTTGAACCTTGATTTTGCCTGCATTACCCGCTGTCCCAAACTGCTGATAGCGATCGCCGCAAACCTTTTGCATCATAGTGATCGAAGGCTTGAGGAAGTGACGAGGGTCAAAGTTGGCAGTGTCTTCTGATGCTGCTTTACGGATTGCTGCGGTGATTGCCAAACGGTTGTCTGTGTCAATGTTGACTTTGCGAACACCGCTCTTGATGCCCTTTTGGATTTCCTCAACTGGAACACCGTAGGTCTCAGGGATGGTGCCACCGTATTGGTTGATCATCGCAATCAGATCTTCAGGGACAGAAGAAGAACCATGCATAACCAGGTGAGTATTGGGCAGGCGGCGGTGAATTTCTTCAATCCGGCTGATGGCTAGAATTTCGCCAGTCGGCTTGCGGGAGAACTTGTAAGCACCATGGCTGGTTCCAATGGCAACCGCAAGGGCATCAACTTGAGTTCTTTCAACAAACTCAACCGCTTGATCGGGATCAGTCAACAGTTGATCCTTGGTGAGAACTCCTTCTGCACCGTGTCCATCTTCCTTGTCGCCCATTCCAGTTTCTAGAGATCCGAGACAACCGAGTTCTCCTTCTACACTGACACCAATCGCATGGGCAACTTTTACAACTTCAGCCGTGACAGCAACGTTGTACTCAAAGTCAGCAGGAGTTTTTGCATCTTCCTCTAGAGAACCATCCATCATGACGCTGGTAAAGCCATGACGCATAGCAGAGTAGCAAGTTGCAGGAGAATTGCCATGATCTTGGTGCATCGCAATCGGAATGTGAGGATAGCTCTCAACAGCAGCCTGAATCAGGTGGCGCAGGAAATATTCCCCTGCGTACTTACGAGCGCCACGGGAAGCTTGCAGAATTACAGGACTGTTTGTTTCGTTAGCAGCCTGCATGATCGCAATGATTTGCTCTAAGTTATTGACATTGTATGCAGGGATACCATAATCGTGTTCTGCGGCGTGGTCGAGTAACAACCGCATGGGTACGAGTGCCATAAAATCTCCTCTTGGTTACGTGTTCCGTAAGTTTTTGGATGGTTCAGTTTAAAACAATCTTAAGACAAATTCTTAAGTTATTCTAAATTTTACTAGAAATCCAGGAGGGAAGGGAAGGGAGATTTTTTTAGCTAAGCGCCCTTGACACTGAACTTTGTTTTATAAGAATTCTTTATAAAAATTCTTTATAAAAAACTTTCATAAAAAACTTTTATAAAAAATTACTGATCCTTAAATAAGAATCACCGACCAAGCGTTCAATAGAGAGAGGTCTCCTCAGTCTCTCAATTCAGCTTCAAATCAGCAACTAGAAAGATAACAGCTACTGTGTCAGCTACTGTATCTGAATCCGAGCTAGGGTTGTTTTTTGATAATAGTGCAGCAAAATTTGTTGATAGTTATACCCGAGTTGGGCCAAACTATAGGCTCCCCACTGGCTCATACCAACACCGTGCCCAAATCCCCGCCCCGTGACCACAAAGTTGTTAGACCCTGGTTGACGAGCCACCCGAAATCGAGTACTTCTCAGATCTAATGCTCTGGCGATCGCCTCTCCGTCCATGACTCGACTCCCCGAACTCCCGACGACTTTCATCGAAATAATACTGCCGTGGGCAGAAGTTCGTTCCGGGTTCATCGCTGTAATTTGACCTACTCCAGAAATCCGCCGACTGAGATCCCCTTGGGAAAAGGTTTTTTTCCACTCAAACACAGGAGATTTTTGATCATAGTCGGGTACGCCCCTGAGGTAAGGGAGAGGACTTTCCCAAACATCTTCAACATTTTCGGTGTGACCACCAGAGGAAGAATGAAATACGGCGAGAACGACCTGTCCACTATAGGTCAAGATTTGGCCTGCAGTGGAATTGACAGCGGCTTGAGTGCCTACAGATTCTGTGCTAACGCCTTTGTAGACTTGCCAGGATTGGTCATCCCCTAGGTCATAGGTGCCGTTGCTGCGCTCCCGTTTGTATAGGGCATAACTTCGGGCAGCGACCGCTTGGGCTTTTAGGGCTTCTTGGGGCCAATTCCCATCCATCTCGGCCCCCAAAACGCTGTAGAGATACTGTTCCAGATCAACATAGTTCACCGCAATCAATCCCTGGTTCTTCGGGAGAATCAAGGCCCGTCCCCGATACCAGTTGTTGCCAATCCAGACGTAGCCATTGCCTGTTGGTTCGACCCACAGTTGAGAGGCTTGGCGTTGATTGAAGGCGACTTTGCCATTTTTGAACAGCGCCACACCACCCCCTTTGGCTGGAATTTTTGCCAGAATTTGGCCTGAGTTGTCTCGAACAACGGCTGGGGTCGAACTGCCAACCTTGACTTGGCTGGAATTGTCCTCAACTGCAATTCTCAGCAACAACGTAGCTTGAGCTGGAGCCACCATGACCAACCAACTCAGTAGGGACACGAACCCATACCGTTTCGTCCCTCGCAGCGCCGAAGTAAAAACATGAACCCAGGACATTGGGCTTGAAAGAACTGGCCTTGAAAAAATTAAGGTTGAAAGAACTGGCCTTGAAGTGATCATCGTAACCTCGGCGGACTTAATCCTGTAGTTTCCCTTGTCAACGAGAACGGCAATAGCTGGGGAGGCTCTGTCAGGGATCTTGGGGGCAATTCAATGCATACACAAATCTACAAGGTCTTTCTTTGAGTAGAAGTGAGGATCACCCCACCTGTCCTAGTAAAATCTTGAGTAAACTTGAGTAAGATTTAGGTAACCATTTACTTTATGGAGTTATACCACACTCTGTCAAGCAAAATTGCAGGAGTTTAAGCTTTGCAAATCACGTTTCTGGGTACAAGCTCTGGAGTTCCAACGCGATCGCGGAATGTTTCAAGTATTGCCCTCCGTCTACCGCAACGGGCTGAACTTTGGCTATTTGACTGTGGAGAAGGCACGCAACATCAATTTCTTCGCAGTGATTTGAAAGTGAGTCAACTGACTCGGATTTTTATTACCCACATGCACGGCGATCATATTTTTGGGTTGTTGGGACTATTGGCCAGTTGTGGCTTGGCGGGGAATGTAAAGCGGGTTGATCTCTATGGGCCATCTGGACTAGAAGAATACCTACATACTTGTCTGCGCTACTCTCAGACCCACCTCTCCTATCCCATCAAAGTTTATAAAAGTCGTCCCGGCGTGATCTATGAAGATGATGACTATATTGTGAGTTGCGGGGAACTCAAGCACCGAGTTCCTGCTACGGGGTATCGGGTAACGGAAAAGGATAAGCCCGGACGGTTTGACGTAGAGCAGGCAAAAGAGTTGGGTATTCCTCCAGGGCCGATTTATGGCAAGTTGAAGCAGGGAGAGATAGTTACTTTACCCGATGGCCGCAGGGTTGATGGGGCAAAATTGTGTGGTCACCCCCAGATTGGTCGGACGTTTGTCTACTGTACCGATACAGTTTTTTGTGAGGGGGCTGTGGAATTGGCAGCCGGTGCAGATGTTTTAGTACATGAAGCAACTTTTGCCCACCAAGATGCAGAGATGGCGTTTCAACGCTTACATTCAACGTCTACTATGGCGGCTCAGGTGGCCCTAGCTGCTGGGGTAAAAAAGTTAATCATGACTCATTTTAGCCCACGCTACGCTCCAGGGAACCCAATTGTTTTGGATGATTTGCTTAAGGAGGCTCGGGCAATTTTTCCCAATACGGAAATGGCCTATGATTTTCTCACCTATGGTATTCTCCGTGATCCGGAGGAGATACCAGAACGTCAGGCTAGCTAGGAGGAAGTTCGATAGACCTGCTCAAGGAACCACTAGAATTTTGTGGGTTAGGTATCTTGCCCAACTGAGAACAGTGTGCCAGCGATCTCACAGGATTCAATATACTTCGGGCTAACACTTCGGGCTGAAACTGTTTAGGGCTGAATCAGAAACGCCTTATGCTGGGGTAAATTCCATTCTTCTTGAACCCGCTCTGCCACTAAGGGCTGAACTCGGAACCTGAGCGGTTGTCCCCCTTGTACATCAATCCGCACGGCTGAGTAGGGGCGGGATTTATGCTTCCCCTGACCATGACGGCCAATAAACAAATGGGATTGCGCTACAGTCTGCTGTTTGCCATCGATTCCCCACTCTTCAAGATTTGGCCCTTCAGGTCGCTGTCGTCGTAAGCTGTGGCCACTTCCTCCACAGATCAACCAATGGATGTTGGCATCCCCATGGCCTGTTGCTCCGGTTTGAAGGTATTCTAAGCAGTGGGCGTGGCCATTGAGCACAAGATCTACAAGGGGGCGATCGCCTGCTAGTTCTCCCACGGCTCTGGCAACACCATCTAAAACTTGACGCAAGTTAAACCGAACTTCCAAGGTTTGACCTTGCTCCCATTTTGTGGCTTCTGTAACATAGGGAGGATGATGGAAGTACAACACCCGTCCTCGCACTGCCGTGTTTTCCCAGGACTGAATTAGCCGTTGCTGCAGCCAGTCCAGTTGTTCTTGATCCGTTGCAGTCTGAGTGTCTGTCTGCAGACGCTTTTCAATATCCAGCTTGCTTTCGTCTAGATGTTCAATCCTGGCAACAATATCGTCAAAGCGTTCTGCCTCTTGGGGATGATTTGAGTTTAACCCTAGGGTTTCTTCTTGCAACTGGTTCTGCTGCTGTTCGAGGTGTTGATAACGGTTTTGCAATTGCTGCCGAAGAATCTCTCCGGCTGGAGTCTTAGGAATAGGGGCCGGAGCATTAAAGGTATTAGAATCCAGGGCAAAGAAGTCAATCCCACCATAGCGAAAACTGTAGTAACGATTTGGGAGCCGGGTAAATTGGCCTGGGGTATAGCGCAAACAGCACCCCGTGTCTAGCTTTGCCGTGTAGTGGGTGTCTAGATGCTGATTTAAGGTATTGGGATCAAGGGCTTGAAGATAGTCTAGAAAGGCTCTGGCATAGGCTTCCCCCTGGTAAGAACCATGCCAACCGACATCCAGATCAATCTGGCGCTTCAACAACCGTCGGGGCAGCCAGGTCATCTGGGACAACAAGCCAAAGGCCCACGGTAGATCATAGTAGTCATGATTGCCCAGGACAGGTAGGACTGGAAATTGGAAAACCATGCGGTCATAGGCAATTGTTTGATATCCCTCTGTTCCATTGACCAGAAATTCCCGATAGGGAGCAATAAAGTTAGACGGATAATATTCGCTTGAACCCACTTGGTAAACCACATCCCCAGTGTGTAGCAAAAACCGAGAGTCTTGAGAGTGCTCCAGCAACAGTTGGGCAATTTTTCGCTGGGGGCTGTGGGTGGCGTGATAGCCTGTACCGCTGTCACCAATTACTAGGAAAGAAAATTCTGAGCAGTCTGCTCGCTGATCATCAATCTCCAATCGAGTTTGATCAATTCCCCGTTGGCAAATGGATGCCTCCTGCCAACGTACCCGTTGCTTCATCTTGTTGATCTTGGTTGCAATTGGGGGATCAGAAACAAAGTCCATGACGAGGGGCTCCACGATAAACTGAATCGTCCAGCAGAATTTTCAGTTGCCTCTGCCTCCGTTGAAATTATAAGTAAATCTGCTTTAGCTTTCAGCAATCCGTGGTGAGTTTTGGGGTGTGAAGTTCAGAGTTGTCCTGCCCCTTTGTCGCTGATCTCTTAGAATAGAAGAGTGAAAATATTGAGTAATGTAAACAAGGGCAGTCTCCGAGGGAATTGAACCATGACTCCTGCCGTCTTCGTTGAAAAGTTGCAAAAGCGATATGGCTCTGTTGAAGCCGTCAAAGATGTTTCTCTGGCGATTAACCCTGGAGAAATTTTTGGGTTGCTTGGCCCCAACGGTGCGGGCAAAACCACGACCCTACGAGCATTGTGTACGTTGATTACCCCAGATGCTGGACGACTAGAGGTTTCAGGCATTGATGTAGTGCAGAATCCCCGTCTGGCACGGCAAAGATTGGGCTATGTGGCCCAAGAAGTTGCGCTTGATAAGGTATTAACAGGCCGAGAACTCCTACAACTTCAGGCTGCTCTGTATCACCTGCCGCGAGCCCAAGCTCCGGGTCGAATCAATCAGGTGATCACCCTTTTGGGTTTGGCAGACTGGATTGATCAGAAGAGTGGGACTTACTCCGGTGGAATTCGCAAACGCCTTGATTTGGCGGCTGGGCTGCTGCACCAACCGGATGTTTTAGTGTTGGATGAACCCACGGTTGGCCTAGATATTGAAAGTCGAGTGGTCGTCTGGGACTTTCTGCGGCAGTTGAAAGCTGCGGGAACAACGGTTTTGATCACCAGCCACTACTTAGAGGAAGTAGATGCGTTGGCGGATCGGGTGGCAATTATCGACAAAGGAGTTGTGATTGCCATGGGAACTCCTTCAGAACTCAAGGATCGGGTTGGGGGCGATCGCATTACCCTTCGCATTCGAGAGTTTTCTCCCTTGGAGGAAGCAGAAACAGCCCGGAACCTGTTGCAACCCTTGCCTTTTGTACAGGAAGTGATTATCAACAGTGCCCAGGGAAATTCTTTAAACTTGGTTTTAAACTTGGTGGTAGACTCTCAGCCAGATACCTTGTCAACCATTCAGCAAGCGTTGAAAGGGGCTGGATTACCCACCTTTGGGATTGCTCAATCTCGCCCCAGTTTAGATGATGTTTATCTAGCGGCAACAGGTCGAACGTTAATGGATGCTGAACTCGCTGCTGTTGGCACTCGCGATCCCAAGGCAGAAAAGAAACAAAGTATGCGGTAAAACCCGAAGTAATGCCTTCAAAGTCATGCTTTGCAAGTCGAAAGTTACAGCGTTTAAAGTTACAGAGTTAATGATCAAATCCAGAGAATTAAATGATTAATTGAGGAGCAGTTTAATTATGAGTAGTACAATTACTCCGATTCCATCAGAAATGAATTTATCGCCCAGTCATACAGGACTGAACCGTTCTTCCTGGATTGCAGATTTTATTCAGGAAACCACTGCCTTGACCAAGCGGTTGTTCATTCAACTTCAGCGTCGTCCTTCTAGCCTTGTTGCTGGAATTATTCAGCCTCTGATGTGGCTAATTCTGTTCGGGGCGTTGTTTCAAAATGCTCCCAAAGGGCTGTTTGGAGAGAGCCAAAACTATGCTCAGTTTCTCGGAGCAGGGGTGATTGTATTCACGGCCTTTGCCGGAGCGTTGAATGCGGGATTGCCTGTGATGTTTGACCGGGAGTTTGGTTTCCTAAATCGTTTGTTGGTTGCTCCTTTGGCCTCGCGGTTTTCGATTGTGACCGCCTCTGCGATTTATATTGTGGCCTTGAGTTTGATTCAAACCACTGCAATTGTGATTGTAGGAGCCCTTCTAGGAGCAGGACTGCCTGGAATTGGCGGGCTAAGCATGATTGGGTTAATTGTCTTGCTTCTGGTTTTGGGGGTAACGGGGCTAAGTTTGGGATTGACGTTTGCTTTGCCGGGTCATGTGGAGTTGATTGCAGTAATTTTTGTGACCAACTTGCCTGTATTATTTGCCAGTACGGCCCTAGCTCCTCTGTCATTTATGCCAAATTGGTTGCAGGTTGTGGCGATGTTAAACCCCCTTAGCTATGCCATTGAGCCAATTCGTTACCTTTATTTGCACGGCGATTGGTCATGGAGTTCTGTTGTCATGGATGGGCCGGTGGGAACGGTAACCTTTAGGAGTGCCTTGCTGGTCTTGTTGGGATTTGCGATCGCTTGTCTACTTGTGATTCAGCCGCTGCTGCGCCGTCGATTTGCCTGAGAAAGATTGGTTTTGAGCACTGCTTTATAGCAATCAGTCATGACTGATAGGATATTTGATGAAATATCTTTCATCAAATATTTCATCAAAGTATTTCATCAAAGTATTTCATCAAATATTTCATCAAAGTATTTCATCAAATATTTGTGGTATAGGGTTTTAGCCTGCCCTGGCGAGATACCGATTCATGTTTATGATTCAAATCAGATTGCTATCTAGGCTGTCAAACTTAAGGGGTTACTGCTGCGTTCAACCAAGCGCTACAATAGCTTCAACTGAAAATCTGTAACACCTTGATAAAGGCAAAGATTATGGCTGCAAAGATTTCGCTCCTCGCCCTAGCTGTATTTGCCAGTCTAGGGACACCCAGTTTTGCTCAATCTAATAATGAGGTTGATCCTTTAGAGGGCTTTGACACTTATGAACAGGACTCTCGCACGAATGATGGCATCGACTCTCGTACCATGTTTGACCTGATCCATCGGATGCAAACTGGGGGATTTAATATTGATTATGATGCCGCGCAATCGCAACAACAGCAAAGTATCAAAGATGCAGCGGCTGAGTTTCGAACCAAGCAACGAGAACGCCTGCAGCAACAACAGGGCGGAGCCGCTCCCGTTCAGTCTGTTGAAGGCCCACCTGTTGAAGGCCCACAGTAAATCAACGTGTTAGAGGAACGAGATTACTGGGTGAGTTGGTCGCAGCTTTCAGGGATTGGGCCAATCTCTCTCCAACGTCTAAATCAGCATTTTTCATCCTTAGAATCAGCTTGGACAGCGTCTTCAAAGGATTTACTTGGTGTTGAGGGGTTTGGCCCACAAACCGTTGAGAAGGTGATTGAACAGCGATCGCAGTTTGATCTTCATTCCTTTCTCAAGCAGCATAGGGAAGCAAATCCCAGCTTTTGGACACCGGTTGACCCAGATTACCCGCGATTATTGCTAGAAATTCCAACGCCTCCCCCGGTGTTGTACCATCGAGGAACAGTTGAGTCTGCCGAAAATCAAGGCAAAATTCCTACCGTTGCCATCGTTGGGACTCGCAACCCCACAGACTATGGCCGTCGCTGGACTCGGCGGATCAGTTCAATTCTGGCGAGAAGAGGGTTCACGGTGGTGTCTGGTATGGCCACTGGAATTGATACCGAGGCCCATCGCAGTTGCCTGGAGGCGGGAGGACGAACCCTGGCGGTGTTCGGCACTGGGATTGATATCGTCTATCCCAAAGAAAATCGGGAGCTTTGTCAACAATTACTTCCCCATGGCTTGATCTTGAGTGAATATCCTTCAGGAACTAAGCCCAGTCCGCAACACTTTCCTAGCCGCAATCGGATTGTTGCAGGTTTGAGTCGGGCGGTGTTTATGATGGAAGCCGGGGAAAAATCAGGGGCTTTGATCACGGCTCAGATTGCCAATGATTTCTGTCGAGACGTGTACGTTTTGCCGGGGAGATTGGACGATGAAAAATCCTATGGTTGTTTGAAGCTAATTGATGGAGGAGCCGGAATCATTCCGGTCGATTTGGAGAAATTACTGGAGCAATTGGGTGCAATGCCAGGGTTGGACTCGGCCCAGGAGTCTTGGAGAGATTCAGAGCAAGGTTCAGGGCAAAGCTCGACTCAAACTTCTGGTCAACAGTTGTCGTTGCTCAATTCGGCTCCTGACTCGGCTCAACCTAATTTGAATATCGCGTCGAACGTCGAACGTGTGCCTTTAGATCCAGAACTGGCAACTGTGTTTGAGATTGTTACCCCTGAACCCATGGCATTTGATTTGATTGTTCAACGCTCAGGGCAAGATGCTGGAACTGTTTCAGGTGCTCTGTTACAGCTTGAACTGTTGGGATGGATTACACAACTGCCCGGAATGCGCTATCAGCGAACTTAGGACTGGTAGCAATTTGCAGCTCAGGTTTACAGGTAAAGTTTGCAGACAGAGTTAATCAATAAGGTTTACAGATAAGGTTTACAGATAAAGTTTACAGATGAATAAACCTCCTACGAGATGGGGAGTCAGACGTTGGAAATAGGGCATGGGAGCTCAACAAGTCGGGCGAAACCAGTAACAACGGCGGTAGAATACCTGAAGTTAGTCTTGAAATCACCCATGGATATCAAAAGCGGTTTTGTCGGAGCAGTCGGTAATACTCCGCTCATTCGGCTCAATAGTTTTAGTGAAGCAACTGGATGTGAAATCTTAGGAAAAGCAGAATTTTTAAATCCAGGCGGCTCTGTCAAAGACCGAGCTGCTTTGTATATGATTCAAGACGCAGAAGCAAAAGGATTGCTCAAACCTGGTGGAACAGTTGTCGAAGGAACAGCCGGAAATACAGGAATTGGCTTGGCTCATATTTGTAATGCAAAAGGTTATAAGTGCTTAATTATTATTCCTGAAACCCAATCCCAAGAAAAGATTGAATTATTGAGAACCCTAGGAGCAGAAGTTCGCACAGTTCCTGCTGTTCCCTATCGAGATCCCAATAATTACGTCAAACTTTCTGGCAGAGTTGCCGCAGAATTGGAGAATGCAATCTGGGCAAATCAGTTTGATAATTTGGCTAATCGGTTAGCTCACTATGAAACCACAGGCCCAGAAATTTGGGAACAAACCAATGGAACAGTTGATGCTTGGGTTGCAGCAACGGGAACCGGAGGAACCTTTGCTGGAGTTGCTTTATTCCTAAAAGAAAAGAATCCTCAGATCAAAACGGTACTGGCTGATCCCATGGGAAGTGGTCTTTACAGTTATATTAAAACGGGAGAAATTCACCTGGAAGGCAGTTCAATTACCGAAGGAATTGGCAACAGTCGAGTCACGGCCAACATGGAAAATGTCCCGATTGATGATGCCATTCAAGTCGATGATCAAACAGCAGTTCAAGTTGTCTATCAATTGCTAGAAAAAGATGGATTATTTATGGGGGGTTCCGTTGGGATTAACGTTGGGGCAGCGGTGGCCCTTGCTCAAACCATGGGGCCGGGTCATACGATTGTCACAGTGTTGTGTGATGGTGGAGCGCGGTATCAGTCAAAATTATTTAACAGAGAATTTTTGGTTGAACGAGAACTTTGGCCTGAGGGTTAATGCATTGGTGATGAGTTATTTTTCATTGGTTTTTCATTGGTTTTTATGGCTTTTTCGACTGAATTAATTGCCCTTGCTCACTTCATGGCAGGTGAATTTGAAAATAAAGAACAGGCGATCGCCGACCCAGTCTGGTATGTGCATTTACGGCTGTGGAATCGTCCTTTGCCAATTGCAATTTTCTCAGAGAGTATTACTTTATTTGCCGAGCAAGCAAATGTCTTAACACCCAATCAAGCTTATCGTCCCAGGGTAATTCAACTGTATCAAGCCCCAGAAAATCCTAACTTTTTATCTGCTCAATATTACCTACCAAAAGACTTGGCTGCTGTGCGAAGTGCGGGGAGTCGCCCTGAACTTCTGAAGCAATTAATATCTGATCAGTTGGAACTTTTACCGACTTGCAAGTTAACTGTTACTTGCCAATCTTTAGGGCTATCTTCTGGGCAAACAACTTACCGTTTCAAAGCCAATCTTCCTGAAAATACTTATTGTAATTTTAATTATCAAGGTCAAAATTATCAGGTTGATCTAGGATTTGAAGCGAGTCCCGATGTATTCCTCAGTTTTGATCGCGGTATTGATCCAAAGACAGAAAAAGCAATCTGGGGTGCTCTTCTCGGGCCTTATCGGTTTATTAAAGGTCAAGATTTTAGTCATGAAATTCCGAACATTTAAGGACTGTTGTCCGTAAACTAAAATATAGTTGTTAACTAATTTCTATTAACTGATCTTACAGGCGAGAATTGGTAATGAGTTCCCATTTCTCAAACCATCTTTCCTGAACTTTATCACTCATCAACGTAATTTCTGCCCGCTCTAAGTTGGGTGGCATTAACCGTTCAATGCCATACAATGCCATCGGTCGGCCTGTCATTAATACACGATGTTGACGCTCGGGGATTTCAGCACAACGCTGTTGAAATAGAGCCGCTTGTTCTAAGAATTGCTTCAAATCATTGCTGGCTCCTCGCTCTAGAATTAACTCATCAAAGCCATCCAGCAAAAATAAAAAGCGAGTATTACAATCCGTCAACCAACCGCGATCGCTCTTCACAAAATCCCAGCCAATCACATTTTCTAAAGTCTTTTCAAAGCTCGCATCGAAGGCCCGAATATCTCGCAGGCGAACCAAAATTGGAGTATAAATGGGATGTAATTCCTGTCGTACCCAATCGGCAAACATTCGGCAAAACGTACTTTTCCCGCGCCCAGGGCCACCCTGAATAAAGATTACTTGACCGTGTTTGCGCTCATCGAACAGAATCGTTTTTGCCCACGCTTCAATATCTTGAGGTTCAGCGTTTTGATCGATTTCGCCATCGGAATTAACCGACTTTACTTCCATTGGCACATAAATCTGACGAAAGGTTAACTGACTATTAAAAACTGTACGATTGGGTTTTTTGGCGATCGCTTCTTGAAGATAATGATCAATACTTTGATAAGTTTCTAAGTCTTGTAGCCATCCCTCTCCATAGATTGCAGCTAATTTTGGTGCAGAATCCTTGACTTGGGCAACGGCTTCTTTCATATAACGATGAGTTTGGCGAGAAATCCGTTCAGTCACTCGTTGGGCTACATCATCTGCCAAACCAGACTCTTGAAATCTGACGAATAGGATGCTATTGAATACCTTTGCTAGCGGAGAATTATGGAAACAATTCAAGGTTTTCTGGGCAAGTTGATCCTCAAATTGGATAGGCTGACCCTCAAATTCTACGATTTCTCCCAACCGTCTAATTTGTCTTATTACAGGTTCTGAAGCAGGGGTTTCTCTCAATGCCAATTCAGGATGTTGCTGCAAAAATTGTCGCAAACTTTCCAGATAAGCAACTTGGGCCACAAGCTGAACGGAATCTGCGAGGGAGGGTTCTCTCTGGGTTTGTTTGGCAAGGTAATTGAGGATGCCTGTAGCAATAGGCACAAAGGGTAGGGCTGAACTTACCACTTGCATCAAGGGCGAGTTTAAGACCTCGAGCAAAGAATCCAGGTTTTCGAGGAGGGGTTTGAGTTCACTGGCGCTCTTATTTTCGTTGAGGGCTTTTGCTAAGTCTGAGACTGTCTTGGCAGCTTCAGTTCCCCCCTTAACGGTTTCGGAGGGGGAGAGCTTGATCTCAGTATTCAGGATATCCCAAACGTTGCGCCAGAGTTTCCCTGCCATTATTTATTGATCTCACCAATTCAAAATTCAGGTTTATCTGAATAGACCTCCAACACAATGGGAGTCAGATGTAGGGAATGGAGGCTAAATCAGCAAAAATAGTTATCAATCAAACTAAAACGGTAACGGGTGAATGATGTCATAGGTTGCGTGAGCTGAGCTTGCAGCATCAGGGGTTGGCGCTTGAGCGCGGAAGAACGACAAGAGGTTACTGAAGAAAGAGCCAAAGTGCGCGTTACTGCCTTCTCGGGATGCCGTAGGCGCTAGATGATTTAATGTTAGGGGCATTGGGTCAGTTTCCCAACTGCTGCCACCCCCCATTGAGTGAAACATCATTAAACCAGAGTAAGCTGAGTTGGAAGATTGACTCATAACTTGATATTGGTTCATAACTTGATATTGGTTTATGGCTTGATATTGGTTTATAACTTGATGTTGTGCAGAAGTCCGTAAATTCATTGACTCAATCTCATAGTTTATATCTTAATCATCCTTAATTCTACTGACAAAAAGTATACAGACTATTACAGTTGTGAAGTTGGCTCAGTCAATGACGATTCTTCCCAGAGTTATACTGATGTTTGGCGGTTATCTCCGACTCAAAATAACCTCTAATAGAGCCAGTTGAATTTCCTGCACAATTGCGTCTGGGAAATTGAAAAGATTCATCCAGAAGAGTGGCCAAGGAACAATTGGTGTAAATACTATACTGTGTTCTAACCAATTGCCTTTAATCACCTAACGCAGATGAGTGCAACGGAATTTGAGATAAAAATGATGGATCGATGCCTGGAGTTGGCACAGAGTGCCCTAGGGAAAACCTCCCCCAACCCTCTGGTGGGCTGTGTTGTTGTACAGGCAGAACAGATTGTGGGAGAGGGGTTTCATCCTCGGGCTGGGGAACCTCATGCAGAAGTTTTCGCCATCCAGAATGCCGGAGAACAGGTCAAGGGATCAACGGTGTATGTTAATCTTGAACCCTGCAATCACTATGGACGCACGCCTCCTTGTACTGAAACCTTGATTCAAGCTGAAGTGGCTCGGGTCGTTGTGGGAATGGTCGATCCAAATCCGTTGGTAGCAGGACAGGGAATTCAGCGGTTACGGGATGCTGGGATTGAAGTCACTGTTGGGGTTGCCGAGGAGTCTTGTCAACGTTTGAATGAGGGGTTTGTGCATCGCATCTTGCATCACCAACCCCTAGGAATTTTGAAATATGCCATCACCCTTGACGGGAAAATTGCTACCCGAACAGGACATAGTGCTTGGGTGACTGGTTCAGAGGCTCGGCAGTATGTGCATCATTTGCGGGTGGGTTGCGATGCGGTGATTGTCGGCGGGAACACCGTTCGACGGGATAATCCATCCTTGACAACCCATGGCGTTGGGGAACCGAATCCCCTGCGCGTGGTGATGAGCCGAACGTTGAATTTGCCCCCTGAAGCCAACCTGTGGAATACTGGCGAGGCTCCAACCCTGGTGTTCACAGAATGGGGAATTCGTCCAGAGATGCAACGCCTGCTCGAACAAAAAGGCGTTGGTGTGGTTGAGTTGTCCCCGCTGAACCCCAAGACGGTGATGACCCACCTCTATCAACGCCAGTGTCTGTCGGTACTGTGGGAATGTGGTGGAGCCTTGTCAGCCCAGGCGATCGCAGCGGGGACAGTCCAGAAAGTGCTAGCCTTTATTGCTCCCAAAATTATTGGCGGGCGGCTTGCGCCCTCCCCCGTTGGAGAACTCGGCTTTCAGGAGATGACCCAGGCACTCTCTCTAGAAAGAGTTCAACTGCATCGAATTGGATCGGATTTTTTGATTGAAGGATATCTGCCAGCTTTCGGCCAGAACAGTCAGAAATAACCTACTTGACTTCGGCAATCCATTCTAAACTAGGGATGAAGTGCCAGCGATTGAGAACATCTGATGGAGATCGTTTTTCTCAGCCTGTTGGTGAGTAGCCTGGGAGTTGAAGCTGTACTCTTGGGCAGTTGGCTCTATGCCTATCAGATCAACCTGGAAGATCAATTTGAGGAGGAGGAGACGTTGACCCGGCACGAGTCACCTAATAAACCATCCACTTTAGCCCAGTCTTCCCCGGCTGAAGTTCCCGGCGGCCTTCAAGACGGAACCCCCCCTGAGTCAGACTGGGAGTACAAAATCGTTCGAGCCAATCGAGATCTGTTTCGCAATCCCGCTGTGTTTCAAAAGCTGTGTCGAGAGGAGGCGGAAGTGGGTTGGATCTTATTAGAAAAATTGGATGATCGGCGCGTTCGGTTCAGACGACCAATTAGCACCCTCGAACAAATGAGTTCGGAACTGCCGCGCTTTGATCCCTATCGTTCCTACTATGGATCTTCTGTAAACTTCACGTCTTGGTTAGCAGCCTTGGCATTTTTAATTGCAATTGTACTACCTGCTTATTTAGGATTTGCCCTCGTATCTGCTACTCTGAATGGATCTGGAGGCTTCCCAAAGACTCCTCCGCTCAGTCCTGACCCGGTTGAGGGTAATTCAGGACAGCCTGAGGAATGAGAATTAAATCACTCCTGAAATTTTGTGATCAAGCATCTTGCCTGACTGAAATGGCTAGGACAGCTATCCTCTAACTCATAACCCTTTTAACGTTGAATCTTAGTTGAAACTCGGTTAAAACTCGGCTTAACCTTGGCTTAATCTTTAAGTCTCAGTTTGACATTGCTTAACTGAATCCCTGATCACAATTCCTAATCACAATTCCTAATCACACAGATCAAACTGCGCCAACTCCTTTGGTAAAACTGAAGCATTGGGAACGGTGGCTCCTTTGGGCGCAAAGATGCCGAGACCGAAAACACACCCCCCCTCAGTTGAGCAGTTTGCCATTTTCAACCGCAGTTCATACCGTTCTGTGTAGGGAGGTTCGAATGTCAGGACTGAAAGGTCATCCTGCTCGGATCTCAGTTCCTCTCCGGCCAGGGTATTCACGCTCAAACCGACATC
Source organism: Microcoleaceae cyanobacterium (assembly GCA_051652765.1). GTDB lineage: Bacteria > Cyanobacteriota > Cyanobacteriia > Cyanobacteriales > Microcoleaceae > JBHJGO01. Next base: position 16,517 of record JBOFUV010000125.1, read on the forward strand.
ACTACAGTTTTCATCACAATAACCAACAAAAACGTACTCGACGGAGGGATCGAGCAGAATTGTCAGAGGGGCACTAACCTGAGCAGGCCCCTTTCGGACAACAGGCCAAAATGCCAGATCATACCCGTCTTTTCCGGCCTCTTCAGCAACGTCTCTGAGTTTGCAGACGACCGCTTTTTCCTCCGCACTCAGTTCACGAGCGACAGCAGTTCCAAATAAGGACATGCCCAAGAGGAGAACAATTCCAGACCAGGTGAACAAGTGTGTGCGTTTCATTGGTAGCTCTTGAGAAGGGATGATTCAAGCCAGTTCTAATTTGAACACTTGGAGAATATCATATTTTTCCCTAGAAATCTCTGCTGTTTTCATGCTTTAGCAGATTAATACTCTGACTCCAGCACGCCCTAACGTTTCATCCCCAGGGTTAACCCATCAGCGATCGGAACCAGACTTAAACTGATCCGCTCATCCTGGTGCAGCTTTTGATTTAACCTGCGAAGGGCAACTGTTGGACTATCTTGTACCGTTGAATCCGCAACTTGCCCTGACCACAGGACATTATCAATGGCAATCAGTCCCCCTGAACGGATCAGTTGTAGGGCGCGTTCATAGTACCCTTCATAATTTTCCTTGTCCGCATCAATAAAAGCAAAATCAAAGGTTCCGGCCTGACCTTCTGATAACAGTCGATCCAATGTTTCCATCGCAGGAGCCAAATGCAGAGTAATCTTGTGATCGACCCCAGCTATTTGCCAGTAACGACGGGCGATCGCGGTAAATTCTTCACTCACATCACAGGCAATGACCTGTCCCTCGTCCGGTAAAGCCAGAGCCACGCAGAGGGAACTGTACCCCGTAAAAACGCCGATTTCTAAAGTCTTTTTGGCATTGATGAGCTGAACCAGCAACGCCATAAACTGCCCTTGTTCTGGGGCAATCTGCATCATTGCCCGAGGGTGGGAAGCCGTCTCCTCCCGTAACTTCTGTAAAATCTCAGGTTCCCGCAAGGAAACAGATAGGAGATAATCGTAAAGATGCCCCGGCAAGCCTAAGGTTTGATTTGACATAGCTCCAAGTTTGATAGTTGCAAGTTTGATAGTTGCAAGTTTGATAATTTCAAGGGTTAGCTGCAAGTTCCGTGTTCTCACTCAAGATACTATCGCAATTAGTCAGTCGGTAGAATCAATCAATTTGAACATCAAGCCTTTGCCTAACCCCTGGCGATCGCCTTCCCCCTGATCAAGGGAGACTACAGGAGGTCTTCTACACTTAATATTCAACTAATATTCAACTTTATAATGCTCAACTTTTAATTTTCAACTCATGAAGCGTCGTCAATTGTTATGCAGGCTGGGGTTTACAAGTTTACTGTTGACTCAAACTCCCAGGGTTATTGCTCAAACCTCAGGGATTCTGAAGCCTCCTCGCCTCAGACGCGGAGATACGATTGGGTTAATTAGTCCAGCAGGCTCCATCAGTAAATCCGACTTAAAACGTATTAGTTTAAAAGCCAATGAACTGGGATTTCAGACGAAATCAGCACCCAATGTTTTAGATCAATACGGTTACCTGGCTGGGCCAGATATGAACCGAGCCCAAGATATCAACACCTTATTTGCCGATGATTCTGTTCAGGCTCTCCTGGCAACTACTGGAGGCTGGGGCAGCGGTCGGATTCTATCTTTGTTAGACTATGATTTAATCCGCCAAAACCCTAAGGTTATTCTTGGTTTTAGTGATATTACTGCATTATTACTGGGCATCTATAGTCGATCTCAACTGATTACATTTCATGGATTATTAGGACTAGCTGGTTGGAACCCTTACTCCTTGGAATACTTTGAAAAAATTCTACTCCAAGGAGAAGCCACTACGTTTCAAAACCTGCCTCATATTCAAGTTCAAATCATTACACCAGGTCAAGCGCAAGGGCGTTTAATTGGCGGAAATCTCTCGGTTTTATCCGGATTGGTGGGGTCATCTTTTTTACCAGAGTGGCAAAATACAATTCTCTTTGTTGAGGATATAGGAGAAGATGTTTATCGTATTGATCGATTTTTAACCCATCTCAAACTGGCTGGAATTCTCGACCAACTTTCTGGATTTATCTTTTCTCAATGTACCCGTTGCCTGGATGAAACCGATCCCTCTCCAACCCTCACCCTATGGCAAGTGTTGCTAGATCACATTCGACCTTTAGGGATTCCAGCTTGGTATGGATCGATGATGGGTCATATTCAAAATCAATTTATTATTCCCATCGGAATTCGGGTAGAAATTGATGGGAGTCGAGGAACGATTCAAATGTTAGAACCAGCCGTTATTTAAGGTATCCAGTTAAAGCCAACTTGACTTTAAACTTCAAGGATTAGGCAAGGCGTAAACCCCTAGATGATTAGCAACAGGACGCTGACGCATGGGAATGCCACTCTGAATGGGTGAATTCAAGATCTTCGCTCCTCGGCGGTTTTGCATGACCAATGTGGTTGATCCGCCGCCATCTAGATTCAAAGCTGTTTCTGCTCCTAAGTCTACGAAAATCTTTTGCAATTCTTTGAAGGTTATTCCTTCGCTGTAGCCTTTTTGACGACCATCAACGATCACGAGCCAGAGTGTTTTACCCGAGGCATCAACGCCAACTGCTGTCCGGGGAAACAGTTCATTTTTATCCGAGCGCCTAATCCTAGCAGGCTGACCTTGTTTAATTAAGAGCACATTGCCAGAGACAGCATGAGTGGTATTTTCTGGGCAACGCTCAGGTAAAATCTGAACCTTAGTTTTATTAGAAATACAAAATGCAAACCAGATTTTGTCGGGATCAGAATAGTGATTTCCGTTAGCAATGGCCTGCCCGACAACGTTGACGCGATCGCCAGTTCTTGGAAAGTAATCCCAGGGAGTTCGAGTATGAATTGGATAAAAAAAGCTGGCATTAATAGCAACTTGAGCTTGATATTTTTTTAAGAATTCACGAGTAGTCTGGGCAGCAATTTCCATCCTGTCATCCTTCGGTTCTCCAGGGGTGACAAACAGTTCAATCCCCGGTGAAGTTAAATCAATCTCAACAATATGAACCATCAACCGACGAGGCTCTGAACGAGGAATTCGCTGATAGGAAATCCCTGGGAAAAGCTGAGTCTCTTTTGCGGAACGAGGAGGACGTTGACGAGAGGGCAGAACGTAAGTATTGAGCCAGAATAAAATAACAAATAAAATTAAACTGATGCCAAAGACTGATAGAATTAGTTTAAGTGAGCGTTTTGGTTTTTGATTCATGGGTAAGTTGTAAAAATTAATGATAGAGTCAAGGATGATATGTCTCTTACTGGTAAGAACCTTTCCCAAGGTAAA
>JBOFUV010000126.1:0-6729 GCA_051652765.1 Microcoleaceae cyanobacterium
TATGCCCCCAAATGTTCATCGGCAACGATTTCTACAGCAAGTATGTTTGCCCATGGAGCATTGGTTTTGCAGCAGTTTCCTGCCTTAAAATCCTATGCCAAGGACTTAGAACAAAGAGCGTTGCAGGCATGGCAATGGTACAAAGTGAATCCTTCTAAAACAGACTGTGATTCCCAGGAAATTCAGTCGGGGGATGCTGATCAGAGCCTTGAAGAGCAGACTGGAACTGCTGTGGTCGCAGCGATTTACCTATTGGCCCTGACTGCAGATCCGCAGTACACCGTCAACATTCAGCAGCATCTCAACTCGACCCGACCCTTCTTAGATGACACTTGGTCTCGGTATCGACCCCAAGAAGGAGATGCGTTGTTATTTTATGCTCAACTTCCTCAAGCTGATCAAGCTTTAAAAACTCAGATTCTACAGAGGTTCCAGCAGATGGTAACCAACAACAAAGACTCCTACGGGTTTAGCAGCACCCTTGATCCCTATCGAGCCTACATGCCTGATCCCCAATATCACTGGGGCAGCAACTCGGTGAAGGCCAACTATGGGAATACAAACTTTGATGCCATAGCTTTCGGGGTGGATTCTGCCCATCGCAACAGTTATGAAATCAGGGCCCTCGACCATTTACATTATCTTCATGGTGTGAATCCTTTAGGCATAGTTTATCTGACCAATATGTATCAATATAGAGCCGAGAACTCAGCCAATGAAATGTATCATTCCTGGTTAGGCAAAGGAATCTATGACAATGCCCTCACGTCAAAATCTGGCCCTGCTCCAGGCTATTTAACGGGAGGCCCTAACAAGTCTTATACAGGTTCAATCACTGCTGTCAAAACTCAACCCCCGATGAAGGCTTATGTTGATACGAATGATTCCTATCCGGTCAACTCCTGGGAAATCACTGAGCCAGGAATTTACTATCAAAGTTCTTATATTAAACTACTCTCAAAGTTTATTGGATAAAATAAATTGATTTCAGTAATATACGCTTCATGAAAATTACAATTATTGCGATGGAAATACCCTATCCTCCGATCCACGGCGGTAGGGTTGATATCTGGCGTAGGATCAAAGCTCTGGCAAAACAAGGAACTGAATTGCAACTCATTTGTTGGTCTCGTGAAACCCCAGATGTAGAAAGTTTAGCAGTCATTGAAAAGTATGTTCAAAAGTTTTATTTGATCTCCTATGAACGCACATTTACTGCAATGTTTCAGCGAGCTATTGATCTACTCTCCTATCCCTTAGAGGTTACATCTCGTATCTTGAAAGGAAAGAAGTGGGATGATCTTTTGAATGCTGTTCGCACCTTCAAGCCTGATGTAATTATCGCAGATCATGTTCACTGTGGAATCGTTGCTCTCCCCTTGAGCCAAGAACTCAATGTTCCTATGATTGTTCGTTCCCATGATGTTGAACATCTTCATTATCGTTACTTACTTAAGTTGGCTAGAGGTCATAGAAAAGTACTTAGATTACTCTCCATCAATCACTTAGAGCGCTACGAAAAATCTATTTTAGGTCAGAGTTTAGCCTTTTACGATATTTCAGCAGATGACCTGAAGTTTTGGGAAAGTCAAGGATTCACCAACGGACATTTTCTACCTCCCCTAATTGAGTTTCAAGAAGAAAGTACAAATGACTGTTCTAGTCAAGATCACTCTACTGAAATTCAACCTATCTATGATATGGTTTTTCTAGGAAACTTAAGAACAGAAAATAATATCGCTGGTTTGGTATGGCTTGTGGAAGAAGTTCTTCCTATTCTAAAAGCGCAACTTCCCAGCATAAAGCTTTTAATTGCTGGCTCATATCCAACTTCAATTGTGCAAAAGCTAGTGCAAGAAACTGAAGGTGTAGATTTATCTGTTAACCCTGCGTTAGCCATAGAAGTTTATAAGTTGGGCCATGTCTTGGTTAATCCGGTTGCAACTGGAAGCGGTGTCAGTGTTAAATCGATTGATATGTTAGTTGCTGGCAAACCCATTGTTACTTTGCCCAAGGGCTTATACGGCTTACCAGAAGAAGCAAAGCAGTGCTTTCGAGTTGCAACAGATGCTCAATCTTTCGCTGAAGAAGTGATCGAATGTTTGACTGAAGACTCTCCTCAAATTCCTGATCTGAGCTTGCTAGATTCTCTCTTTGGAGACTCAGTAATCGAGAACTTTTTAGTTAACCTGAATTCAATGATTTCAGTCTAGAATAATTTCATATAACAAGAGCTTAAAGAGAAGTTTAAGCATTGTGCTTGAGATAATACGGTTCGTTTCGTTAATTATCTGAAACTGGGGAGAATACTGAATCAATGCGCCTTCTTTTTATTTCTCCATGTATTCCTCAATCCAACGGTGTAGGTTGGCAGCAAAGAGCATTCGGCTTTCTGAAAGGATACACTCAATTGGCAGAAGTTGACTTGATCTGTTGCAACTTTAGTAATTTACAATTTTATCAAAAAGAACTCACTTCACTGAATGAAAAGTGTAAATCTGTTCAGATCCTTGAACGAGATGAATTTATTAACAACTCCAGTTGGATGATTAAATTACAAAGGTTATGTACTTCAAAACCTTTTTTTAGTACAGTAGCCATCAAGCCAGAATTCTCAACAACAATTCATGAGGCAATTGCAAGTGCTGACTTTATTCATGCTTCCCGACTAGAATCCTTAGCACTTGTACCTCAGAAGTTTTGGAAGCGAACCTTATTAGATTTAGATGAATGTCATGTAACTCTGAAGAAAAGAGAACAGAACTTAAACCCAAATCAATCTTTTGAACTTGAGACCTTTGTCAAAAATCTTGACAGCCATCGAATTGCTTATTATCAGAAGCAGTGCATCGCTAACGTGGGAATGACATTTGTCTGCTCAGAAGTAGAGCGGCAAAGATTAGGAGCAACGCCACAGATTTCTGTAATTCCTAATGTTGCCAATAGCTTTACAACTCCTCCTAAACTATCTTTAAAAGCTACCTCAAACTTATTATTTGTTGGTAATCTTAGTGTACCTGCAAATATTGATGCTATTTTGTACTTTGTGGAACATATATGGCCAAGAATTCTGAACAAAAAGTCAAGCTGCGAGTTAGTCATTGTAGGTCTAAATCCTAGTCCTCAAATTCTTCAGCTCGCCAATCAAAATAGCATCAAACTTTATGCAAATGTCCCTGATTTAAAACCCATGTATCAGAATGCAACAGTTGCGATCGTCCCACTTCGATTTGGAGCAGGGACGAAAATTAAAGTTTTAGAAGCATTTGGTTTTGGTGTACCTGTAGTGAGTACCTCAATCGGTGCCGAGGGGTTGTCTGTCTATAATGGACAGCATTTAATCATTACTGATGCACCTGATGAATTTGCCGACAGTTGTCTTCAACTCCTGAATGAACCTGAAACCTGTCGGCAGTTATCAGTGGCTGCTTGGGAATACTTCCAAGCCCAACACAATCCAGAAATGATCTATGAAAAGATTGCTCATGCCTTGTCTCAATTATCTTCTTGAAAATTCGCTTTAATTATTTTTTGATCAATTAAGGGTTGATTCCTTTAGGTGCTTAATGTTTAGTGTTAGACAAAGGGGGAAGAGAAAATGAAGGCTATTCTTGTATTTAACTTCGACCTGGAAATTATCTTAAAAGAGTGGCAAGAAGAAGGACATTCTGCTCATCATCTTTGGGGTAAAACTGAGCTTGATAAATATGGTATTGATTTAGAAATATTTCCTTATGAAAAATACGGTTTTCTTAAGAAGATTAGCAATAAAATTAAGTTTTTAGGAGACTTAGATCAACAGATCCGAATTTTGTCAAGTCAAAATCAATATGATGTGGTTTACTCGGCTCATCAAATGACTACTGCTCTTCTAGGGTTCCTACGTCGAATTGGTGTGTTTAGAAAGCCATTAGTTGTGGTGATACACCGCACGTTTGAAAAAAATTTGATCACTCAGTTCTTTACAAATTTATTTGTTCTAGGCAATGATAAGTTGTTGTGCCTAAGTGAAGAAACTCTCAATGATCTAAGAGAAAAGTTCAATGTGCCCAAGGAAAAGCTGGCTTTACTGAATTGGTGCATTGATATTAACTATGATTCGCTCAAATCAAACAATATCATCTCTGAGTCTGCACAGAGCCAGGGTTATATATTAACTTCAGGCAGAACAAATAGAGATTATGAGACACTAATTAAAGCGTTCGAGTCCATTGACTATCACCTGAAAATATTGGGATTTGGAAGCTCGCTTGCCGTTCAGTCGCCTACTCTTCCACAGAATATTATTCTTTGTAAAGATCAATTTATCCCTACACCGAAAGTTTTAGATGAAATCAAAAATGCTTATGCTATTGCAATTCCCTTAAGTATAGATCCAGATAAACCGGGTAATCCTTTTGGAATTACTAGTTTACTAGAAGCAATGGCTATGGGAAAATCAGTAATTATTACGAGGAGTAAATATATCGGTATCGATGTGGAAAAAGAGGGCCTTGGATTAACTGTTGAGCTAGGAGATGTAGAAGGCTGGCGACAAGCAGTCTCGTATCTTTTGGAGAATCCAGAAATCGCAAAGGAGATGGGACGTAGAGGGCGACAGCTAGTTGAGGAGAAGTTTAATTTAGATGTTTTTTCAAAGCAATTAGCTGCTCATCTTCAAAGCGTAGTTTAGAAATATCTATCTTTTAAATCTATTACTTTTTTTACATTTCATACACTAGAAAAAATGTATAGAACATGTGTGGTCATCAGCCAAACATGTTCTTAGTGTAAATTAATGATATGCTGAAGCTTGAATTCTATCGCTCTTAAATCAGCAACGCGATCAAGGCAGTCGCGACGTTTCAGGGATTTCGGATGAGAGAATAATCTTTAACCCGAACTGGCATTTCTTAGCAAAATGTTGGTTCCGATAAAAATCTTGAAGACTATAGATCATTGAGGGTTACTGAAGTAAAAACTATTGGGCAGATTGCCGCCAATAACCTAGGGCTCTTCCCTGATGCAGTGCAAGATTTGCCTGAATTGATACTAATAAATCAATGATAAAGGCGAGTATTACCAACGGAAAAAATGAGATCGCTTTAAGCCAAGATTTTCTTTGAAGGCTTCGGAAGCGACGAGTTAAGATGTACTGAGGAATTAGCCACAAACTTTGCTTTGTTGTCGTTTCTACTAATTGATTAAGCCACTGAGGATTCTGCTCATTGTATTGCTTAATGATTAAACCTGCGTCTTTAAAGTGAGTCACTTGAGGCTGGAGTTCACGATAAATTAGTTCGTTAAGCACAATTCCTGTAATCAACCACTTTTCATGGCGCAACAAGCGGCCAATTGTCGTGTAGCTTTCAAAAACATGGGACGCTGAATCAGACAAAATCACCCGGTTTGGTTCTCTAGGAGAAGTTAACCCGGCTGTTGTAATCATGTTAGATAGGAAAAAGTCTTGGGTTGGCAGAGCTGTTGGCAGATAGATCTGACGCAGTATCTCTGCTCGAGCACAATAGAGTTGACCACAAATCCAAGCTGCTTCTCCGGGTTTTGGAGCGCTTCCAGATAGGGCTGATGCAGCAACAGACAGTCTATCCATCAGATTTTTTTTCTCTTTTAGTCTGACATCCTTAATAGGCTGATCCATCGCAACCCAAGCTTCAGATCTAGTTTCCAATGTCTCCATCATGGAATGTAGCGTTTGTGGATCAAGAATTTGGATATCAGAATCGATCAGAAACAAATATTGAGCATCGCGGGCAGATAAGGAATGAACATATGCGTTCCAAGCATTAGATTTTCCTGGCTCTTCAATCTCGTAAACTTTCCAGTCGATATTGGGGCTAGTGGTTGAGTTAATTGACTGTTGCAGTATAGACCTGGAAATTTCTGCAGTTTTATCAGTACATCCATTGGGGACGATAATAATCTCAATTGTCAGGGTGTTATGAAGAGAATCGTTTGATTGAGAGAAATCATCTTGACACGAAGGAGCCTGAAAAACACTCTGTTGTAGCAGAGAACTCAGCATTTGGCCAATTAAGGCAGCTTCGTTATGTGCCATGATGCCAATACTAATCTTTCTTGTTGTCAAGCTTTTCATACTAATTTAACCTTGATGTTGTCTAGATGTTGCTAGTAGGATTACTTAACACGTCAAGATCTTTAATTATAATATGTACTCTTCTTGATAGCCTATCATAGGCGACCTAAAATATCTGCAATGAAAACCTAGTTCAGTTAAAGCTCTTTGAACGGTTCACCATCTTAGCCCTGTGAGGTGAGCCATTCCATAGTGCGGTCACAGGCTTGATCAAAAGACACAATGGGGGAGTAGTTCAGAATTGCTTCTGCTTTGTGATAAGGAAGTTTATATTGACATTGATAGAGTTCTACCATTTCCTGATTGAGTGGGGGTTGCTGAGGAGTTTGCCGAGCTTTTTTCTGGCGCTGACTCAAGAAATATAGAGTGCTGCCCAAGATCTGAGAGTTTTTTAATCTTTCTCGCAATTGCTCCTTCAAACTGGGCTTGAAATTAGAACAGTCAATATCAGGCAGTTGAGAGAGATCAATCCCCAAGGTTTTAGCAATCGGTTGATACAGATCTGCCCAGGTTACTGTTTCTGCATCGCCAACTAAAAAAGCTTGTCGGTCTGCATTGGGTGCGATCATTGCCAGATGAACCGCATGAACCAAATTGTCAATGTAGATACTGTTGCAGATGCCTTTTCCGCTGTT
>JBOFUV010000127.1:0-10826 GCA_051652765.1 Microcoleaceae cyanobacterium
TTGTTCAGGGGGGGGGAAGTACTTCGATGATCAGTCGCTTAGGGCAGGTGATTTATACTGCAACAAGCCTAAATCCTGAAGCAAAAGTTTGGATTTCTGTTGAGGGAGAACCTTTAAAAGTACTGGGAGGAGAGGGATTGGAAATTCCTCAACCGAGTACTCGTGCCAATTTTTCAACTGAATTTCAGATGGAATAGTTAGATGGAATAGTTAGATGGAAATGTACGCTGTCATCAGATACAATTCCTCAAATTTCTGCTATTTGACAGCATCCCATTCCCTGAAATTGACCCAACAAATAACAAACATAGAAGTCAAAACTTCGGGGCTTGCAGGCCCCAGTAGAGAGAATGTTGACGTAGATAGTGCATTGGTTTTAAGCTGTAGCCCAGTATTAGTAATTCTAGCTTTCTATTACTCTCCAGCTTCTGAGGGCCAAAAACCCTCTCTGACAACGCTTTCAGGCACTTTTGTCAAGCCGATAGGGTTTTGCCCTGTTACCTATCTCTATCATTTGAGGGCTTATTGTTATGTTTGAAACCGTTTTTTGGAGTGCTTTTGTCGCTGGGATCATCAGTGCTTGCTCAATGCCGTTAGGAGCGTTAACTTCCCTATTTTGGCAGCCTAGAAAGCGAGTATTGGCATTTTTGGTTGCATTCGGAGGAGGAGCTTTACTGGCTGCTATAGTCATCGATCTAGTTGGCAATGTTAAAGAAAAAGGCCATATTTTAGAGTTGATCATTGGCTCAATTATTGGGAGTTTGTTCTTCACTCTAGTCAATCAAATCGTGAATAATTCAGGAGGTTTTTTACGCAAGCCATCGACTCTTTTAACTCACCTAAATCAACAAAAAAGCCGTAGCTTTAAACAGCGAATGGGTCAGTTACAACGGCTGGAGTTCTTTCGAGATTTGCCCCAAGAGGTACAACAAAAACTGGTTCAGCTTCTATGGTTTGTGAGCTATCCCAAAGGCACAACTCTCTATCGTCAAGGCGATCCGAGTGAAAGTCTCTATATTATTGATGAAGGGAAAATAGATTTATTAGATCCGCAAGCCGAATTGTCTTCATTAAAGCATCTCACAACCAATGATTTATTTGGTAAATTCGCATTTTTTACTGGGAGTCCTCATCAAACCAGTGCTGTTGCGATGGACGAGACTAAACTAGCAGTTTTATCTCGTTCAAATTTTGAAGAATTATTAGAAACTTCTCCTTATCTAGTGGATGAAACTGAACAATATATCCAGGGGGAGGAAATCGCCGATTATCTGCAAAAGCATCAGGGATTAAGTGCAACTGAAGTTCAAGCATGGGTCAATCTAGCCATCAAAACCATCCGTCAGGACAGAAAAATTCCGCCAGCAGTGGCCATAGAGCAGAAAGAAGCTGAATTTCTGAGATTAGCCCGTCAGATTCGCCAATTCCCTGTGTTTAGCTATTTGCCGCAAGAAGACCTTGAAGAAATTGCGGCTCGTTTAATCTATCGGCCCATAGAAAGTGGTTATGCTTTTTTTCAACCGAGTGAAGCGGCTGATCGTTTGTACCTGCTTCATCAGGGACATGTCGAGATTTTGTATCCAAATCATCTGAACACCCCTTCTCTAGTTTTGACCGCTGGGGATGCTTTTGGAGAACTAGCCTTCATTACCTGCGCGCTGCATACTGTAACCGCGATCGCCAAAACAGATGGAGCGGTATGGGTGCTGAGACGGCAAGACTTTCTCGAAGTCCTGCAGCAGTCTAAAAACCTGGAAGAGAGTGTCAAGACCTTTGTGGAAACTCCCCGAATCAAGGACTATCTTCAAAAGCGACAAAACTTTGATCCGACTAAGACTACTGAATGGGTCAGGCAAGCTTTGGAAAATATGAACGCAGGGCAATTAATGCCTGCGGTAACAACGATGTCTGAGGATATTGGCTCCCATAACAACGCCCCGATGTCAATTTGGCTAGGCTTACTCATGGATTCAATTCCTGAAGCGTTAACCATTGGAGCGCAACTGTCCCATCATCCCATCAGCACTTCACTCCTGGCTGGGCTATTCATCGCCAACTATCCAGAAGCGCTGTCAAGTTCAAGGGGAATGAAAGAGCAAGGCTTTTCTAACTCCAAGATTTTGACAATGTGGACTTCTATTATGCTATTAACTGGGATTTTATCGGCTGTTGGTAGTGTGCTGTTTGCGAGTGCATCAGAATCAGTGATTTCATTACTAGAGTCTACGGCGGCTGGAGCCATCCTAACTGTGATTGCAGAAACCATGCTACCAGAAGCCTATGCCAAGGGAGGTTCAATTGTCGGATTATCTACCTTATTGGGCTTTCTTGTCATTATTGTGATCAAAAGCCTGGAATAAGTAAATGGTTGCAATTAATTGTTAGAAAGGAGGGGGTCTGGGCTTGCCCCAGGAAGGAGACAATACCCCCTTCAGTTCCAATCTGCACCAGTAAGAAAATATAGCCTTTAATCTTAAACTAATGTACGCTTTAATTTCCCGCGAAAAGATTCAACTTCCCCCTGGAACAGTTGTGCGAATGCTGTGTTCTTGGCAGGACTATAAAATATTGGCCGAAAGTCGGGGCGACGGTTCAATTCCTCGGATGAAATATCATGATGGAGAAGTTCTACTGATGAACCCACTGCCAGTTCATGGTCGTAACGCCAATATTTTGGGTGATATCATTAAGGTTTTATTGGATAGTCAGAATCGCAACTATGAAGCCTTTACTCCAATTACAATGGAACTCCAAGAAGCCGGAGGAATTGAACCGGATTATTGCTTTTACATTGATAATTGGGGAAAAGTTGTTGGGCGAGATCGATTGAATTGGGAAGTCGATCCTCCCCCTGATTTAGTGCTTGAAATTGACGTGACAAGTTATACAAATGCAGAGGATTACTTACCCTATAGAGTGCCAGAAGTCTGGTTGTTTAAAAAAGATAAACTGACCATTCATCGACTCCAAAGCCATCAATTACGCCATCAATTACAAAGTCATCAATTACAGAGTCAAAAACAAGACCCTGCTGAACAGCAATCTTATCAATTGCAAACGATGAGCCATTTTTTCCCTGAAATCGACTTGCATTGTCTAGTCCAGCAGTGCTTAGAATCCGCTAGCGAGAAGGGTTCAGGGGCTGCGATTCGAGAATTGCGGCAAAGATTAACCCAGTGATGATCCAGTGATTACAACGAGGAATTAAACCAGGGACTATCGCCGACCTTCCAACCAATAAGTTCTCATGTAGCCTTTTCCTTTCACCTCAATCACCCCTCGCTCCTCAAACCAATAGCGGTGGTCAAGTAAGCGTTTTGTGTTTTCTGTCACTTGAATTTTGCCTGCAATTCCCCTGGACTCCATGCGAGAGGCAACATTCACTGCATCTCCCCACAAATCATAGATAAACTTGCGGGTTCCAATCACTCCTGCAACAACAGGCCCAGTATTAATCCCAATCCGCAATTGCAAAGGCTTACCATCGACTCGACTAAAGCGGGTGATAGCATGTTGCATCTCTAAAGCCATTTCTGCTGAAGCTTCGGCATGATCACTGCGAAGGTCAGGAATGCCGCCTGCAACCATGTAGGAATCCCCAATGGTCTTAATTTTCTCAAGGTGATGTTTTTGAGCGAGTTCATCAAAAACGGAAAAAATTTCATTCAGCCAATCGACTAACTCTTGAGGTGAAATTTGGGCAGAAAGCTCTGTAAAGCTCACAATATCTGCAAATAAAATTGTGGCTTGATCAAAGCGATCCGCTATTGATTGCACATCTTGCTTGAGCCGTTCGGCAATTGACTGAGGCAGAATGTTTTGCAACAGTCGTTCTGACTTATGTTGCTCAACTTGCAGCGCGTCCAGCATTCGCTTGCGTTCTGTGGTGTTGTGAGCAACCCAGATCACCCGCTCATCCGGCAGGGGAGAAACTGTTGCTGCAAACCAGGTAACTTCGTCAGTCCCAGAGTCAAGGAGATTGTACGGGTTTTGGCTGGATTCATCATACGGCTTGAAAAGAGGCAAACTATACTCAATCGTTTGAGTTTTGCCCGTTTCCAAAACTCTCAGAATATGGTGATAAAACAGGCAGGCTTGAGTCGTAGGAAGAACTTCAAAGACAGTCTTCCCAAGGCAGCTAGATGCTGGACTATACAGTGCATCTGAGTTTGTTGTAATAATTTTCTGATACCGTCCCTCTCCATCAAAGACTGTAATCACGTCTGTCATGGCAGCAAATAAAGCTCGGAGTTCTGCTTCCGAAGCTCTCAAGGCTGCCTCTATCCGTTTCCGTTCAGTGATTTCTCGAACTAGCTCGGCAGTCCGTTCATCAACTCTGAATTCTAAAGCATCCATGGCCTCCTGCAGGGACAATTCTGCCTGTTTGCGTTCTGTGATGTCGATGACACTGCCTTCGTAGTAGAGCACATGACCGCCGCGATCGCGAACTGCAAAGGCATTCTCCGAGATCCAGTACAACTCCCCATCTTGACGGCGAATCTGAGACTCAAAGCCCATAACTGATCCGTGTTCATCAATCAGGCGAATAAATTCTTGCCGTCGATTCGGACTGACGTAGAGTTGTCCAGCAATATTGACAATGCTTTCAACCATCCTCTCAGGGGAGTCATAGCCATACATATGGGCCAAGGCCGGATTGGCACGGAGATAGCGACCATCCGGAGTTGTTCTGAAGATCCCTTCAATCGCGTTTTCAAAGATACTGCGGTAATCGGCTTCAGTCTGCTTCAGGGCTTCTTCAGCCTGCTTGCGTTTGGTAATGTCAATCCCGACAAAAAAAGCCGCCTGACTATTGTTATATTTGTGGGCCGCAATCAAAAAGTTGTGGGGTTGACCATTGATTAAAGACAGAATTTCCCGATCACTGTCCTGATCGGGTCTAGAAAAGAAATCCCGGACAAATTCATTGAACTGGGGACTGCTGTCTAAAAAGCCAATATAACGATTAATAAATGTTTCGGGGGGAAGATCGAAGATATCCGCCAGATATTGATTCACCCCCAAATAACACAAATCTGAACTAATCCAAGAGACCATGCCAGGAATCACCTCTAGGATTGTTTTCAGTTGATCCTGAGAGGCTTTTAAGGCCGCTTCTGCTTTTCTGCGGGCAGTAATATCAATCCCGATCACAAACGCTTCTTGATCTTGATTATACTTCTGGGCAATGATCCAGTAATGGTGCTGCTCTCCTTGAACCAAAGCGGTCACTTCTTGGGATGCATCTCGGTTTGAAATGGCAAACAAATGTTGAATAAATTGATTGAACTGGAACCCGCCCCCAAGGAACCCGATGTGCTGATCGGTGAATTGTTCTCGCTGTAAGTCGTGAATATCTGCCAGTCGCTGGTTTACCTCTATGTAGGTCGAGTCTGAACGCACCCAGGAAACCGTCCCAGGTACCGCTTCCAGCACGGTTTGCAATCGAGCATTGGCAGTTCGCAACGCCTCCTCGATTTGACGACGCTGAGTAATATCAATTCCAACAATAAAAGCCGCTTGATTGTGATCATATTTCTGCGCCACAACCAGATAATGACGCATCTCCCCGCCGCTGACCTTGGTAAAGACTTCGCGACTGGCTTCTAATTCTGGACTCTCAAACAGATCTTGGACAAAATCACTAAACTCAGAACTGGTGCCCAAGAACCCGATATCCTGACCTGAAAAGTCTTCACGGGGCAAGCCAAAAATATCGGCTAGCCGCTGATTGACCTCGATGTAGTGCAAATCCGAACGAATCCAAGATACTGTACCGGGCACTGCACTCAATACAGTTTGTAGCCGCATGTTGGCGATTTGCAATTCTTCACGGGCGTGCTGATGTTCGATAATTTCTTTCAGCAGTTGCCGATTGGTCACTTTTAGATGGTTCGTTCGTTCTTCAACCAACTGCTCTAGCTGTTGATTGATCTTTTCCAGTTCTGTTTCATACTGCTGCCGTTTTTCAATTTCTGCCTGCAACTGCGCCCTTGCCGCTTCTAGCTCAATCGACTTTTGCTCCAGTTCTTCCGCTCGCTCAATACTTTGACTTACTTCTGCCAGGAGATGAGTCACCATCTCTCTGGGGTTGAAATGATTTTCCTCAAACCCCAACCAAGGCAAGGGCCGAATTCGTTCTGGGCTAGTATAAATCACGTTAAATTGACCCTCAGATTGAGCTTGACCAATACGACAGACTTTTGAGATATGCTGATTCGGCTGCAAACAAACAAACCCTCCAGGAGAAGCCAAACACAATCCATAAGCTGCTGCCCGGACTCGATCCAGATCAAAGGAACGGGCCAACTCCACGGCCTGTTTCCAAAAATAAACCTGCATATAGGCAGCCTCGATCGGGTCGCTGGTGACTCGATCCTCGCCATAGTGAGCCTTGAACCGTCTGACAAACTCCAGATTCTCAGATGTATCCAAACTCTGAAAGTAACTCCAGCAACTCAAATGTCCAGCGGCGGCATCTCCAATACTGTGCAATTCCGTTTCGGAGACAGAGGTTGCCAGAATTGTAATATCGTCCGCTCTCAAGCCCGATTCCTTGAACTGGCGATAAAAGGCAACATTACTGTCCCCATTGATAGTATTGAAAATAACATCGGGCTGGGCCTGCCGAATCCGGGCAATAATCGAGCCAAAGTCCTGAGCTCCCAGAAAAGGATAGGCTTGCCCAACGACTTCTCCGCCATGAGCTTTGAGTTGCAGCTTGACTAACCTACTCACCGTGTGGGGAAACGTGTAGTCCGAACCAATCAAAAAAAAACGCGATCCCCGATGCTGGAGCAACCAGTTCACCGCAGGCTCAACCTGCTGATTCGCGCACAGTCCAGTATAAAATATGTTAGGTGAAGCTTCTAACCCCTCATATTGAACCGGATACCAAAGTTGCTTATTAAACTTTTCGACAACGGACTTGACCGCAAGCCGATCCCTAGAAGTCCAGCAGCCGAATAAAGTTGAAACTCCATTTTGCAAGATTAACTTTTCTGTTTTCTGAGCAAAGCAAGCTGGGTTTGAAGCACCATCCTCAACAATGGCCTTGATTGAACAGCCTAAAACTCCTCCAAGTTGATTAATCTCAGCGATCGCCATCAGAGCCGCATCTCGCAAGGGAGATTCGCTCATGGCCATTGTCCCGCTGAGGGAGTGCAAAATACCAACGGATACACCTGACATAAGCCTTACTCACAGCATAAAACTTGGAGTTCTCATCAGAAGCCATTTACAATCCTGCACCTAGATTTCGGAAACCAAGCCAACCCATTTCGGAACCTACCCAACCCTGCTCGATTACTGTTCACCTCAATATAAGCACCTTTTAACTGCACTGCGGTATCATACGCCTCTTTAGTTAAAGATTACTGAAGTCATAAATTTCCTAAACTAGCTAGTCACAACACCCAACATTTAGCCTGATAAACTTGTTTCAATGCAATCATGAAGCCCCGCATTGCAATCCTAAATGATGTATAAAAAATTGAAGTGTCAGCACTTTACTGAAACAAACAAAACTGCACCTCTTCAATTTTACAACTTGAATCGGATTACCATGCTTTTACTTCGCTCAGTATAACAGCTTCATCAACAGCACAGGCCGATCCCCTCAGGGGGGATCGGCCTGTATTATCAGAAAAAATTTTGATAAATCCTGAAAATCAAAGGAATTGTTTAAAGAAGTTCTAAGAATATATCGATATTTCTTTATAAACCTTAATATTTTAATCCTAGAGCAATTGATTCTATCAACTTTATTTTATCTAGAATTCAACTTACTGTCACCGGATTAAATCATCCGGCATTCTATTAGTTGAGCGGCCATAATATCCGCATGTTGCCACCACTTTCCATTGGTTTGCACCCAGATACGAGAAGGCAAATGATCCGTTGGAGCAGAGAGCTTAAATTTAAATCCATCCGTGGGATTATGCGGATTGTAAGTCAACCAACCGATGTGATCGCAAAATGCACCGTAATCTCCCTCAAACTTTTGGTAGATCCGGGCTTGAACACTGAACCCAAACCGTCCACCGCTATACTTCACCCAGAGTCGGTCTAGGGTTCTCAAATCCTCACAGGGTAAATCTTGCAATTCTCTGGGATGGAGATACTGATTTCTGGACTTTTTGAGGGTCTGACAGAGCACCGCCCAGGTTTCTGTATCTGCGTCTTTCCATCGACGGCTCGCGAGGAATTTTTGCAGGAGAGTATAGTCAACTCCAACGGCAGAAATCAACTGATCTTTGGGATGCTGGCCCAATCCAGGAATCCAGCGCCCCAGGGTTGTAGAAATCCTGGATGCAGGAGGTTGAGTAACAGAGACTTTTTTACGAGGAGGAGGAGTCAGTAGATTAATCGCAGGTGATTTTGGGGTTTGGGAATGGGGGACTGTCAAGGCTCCCAAGACTTGAGTAGCGGAACTGTAACGTTGATTGAGCTGAGTTGCGACTAACCGATCCAAAATTTCTTCCAAGGGTGAACTCACACTGCGATCGCCCGTAAGAAACTGTCGCCAAACCCATTTTTCCGCCACCACATCATACAAATTCCAGGGAGAAACTCCCGTCATTAAATGCAAGCAGGTCACGCCCAAACTGTAGAGATCACTAGCTGGAAAGGCTTTGCCCCGATGTTGTTCAGGAGCCATAAATTCTGGACTGCCAATAATTGTTCCCGTCTGCATCGCCATTGTTCCGGTAAACAGCTTGGCCACGCCAAAGTCAATCAAAACCATTGGGCTATTTTTGTTGGAGGTGAAGGATCTAGGGCTTGGCGCAGGCGGAGCTGAAAATAGCTCCCGAACCACCGCCTGACCCTGAATGGCTTCTACATCCTCTAGAATTTTAGTTTTCATCTCCGCTAAATTTGGGGGATTGTCATGCACTCGAACATCTTGAATCGGCAGAGGTAGAACGGGGGCTTGAGGGGATCGCCGCATGATATTGGCAGGTTTAATATCTCGATGAATAATCTGATGCTCGTGAATAAACTTTAAAACAGGCAACAGTCCCTGAAGTATTTGCCAAATTTTAAACTCACTAAATACTCCTGTTGCCTCTAACTCCTGAGCTAGGGTTTTTCCGGCAATATATTCTTGGACTAAAAACAGTTGTTGGTCTTGTTCAAAATGGGCGAGAAGCTGAGGG
This sequence comes from Microcoleaceae cyanobacterium, assembly GCA_051652765.1. Lineage (GTDB taxonomy): Bacteria > Cyanobacteriota > Cyanobacteriia > Cyanobacteriales > Microcoleaceae > JBHJGO01. The sequence continues at coordinate 9,159 of JBOFUV010000127.1, forward strand.
ATTTGGGGATGTTTTCCCAGTTCATCAAGTCGTACTGCTTCGGCTTTGAAAAGTTGAGCAGCTTTGTTGTAACTGTCGATACTCTGACTTTGAAACTGAAACTGTTTAATCACACAGGGAGGTCTGGAGGGCAGGTGTTCATCAACGGCTAAATAGGTTTTACCAAAGCCCCCCTGACCAATAGGATGTAGGGGACGGTAACGATTTTGCAGCAAAATAACAGCTCCACAACTTTGACAGTATTGAGCTGTCTCTACGTGGCTGGGGTTGGCACATCCAGGGTTAACACAGTAGCTCATAGCACCAGATTAATAGACCCTATCAAAGGTTATCTATGGAAAACTGAAACGTCTCGACCCAACTCAAACAACAGAGTCTCACGCTCACTCACGCTCAAGTTTGACAAACTCCTAGTTAAAAATCAAATCAATTCGATTTTGGGCTTTTTTCAAGGCTGATTCGGGAGCCTCTCCTAACAGTGTGGCTTCAATCGAGCGACCCAAACTTTCTGATAGCCGAGTGTATCCAGGAATAATGGGACGCGATCGCGCCCACTGCATCTGTTGTAGGAAGACTTTTAAACTGGGTTGTTGAGCCACAAAGGCTTGATATTGCTCACTTTGGCGAGTTTGCAAGTTCACAGGTAAATATCCCGTTCCCAAACTCCATTGGGCCTGAAAGTCCTGACTCAAAATATATTCTAGAAACTGGAGCGAGGCTTGTTCCTGTTCGGGAGTGGTTTTCATCACAAACAGGTGCTCGCCCCCGACTACTGTTGCCCGTTGGGTTTGGGCAGGTATCGGCATCACTCCATAGTCTATCCCTGCTTGTTCCAAGTACTCTAGTGTCCATGGCCCCGTAATTTGCATGGCTACCTTGCCCGCAATAAAATCGTCCTGTTCATAGCCCCGTTCAGGCTCTGACAGGATCGCAGATCCCTCCTGAACGAGATCTGACCAAAACTGCAAGGCGGCAATGGCTCCCGGATTGAACACATTCACGGCGTTGTCCTGAATCAACTGACCTTCAGCACTAAACAGGAACGGCAACCAGGTAAACACCGTCCATTCGCCCTTGCCTAGGGGTAACATTAGTCCATGTTGGTCAATCTTGCCATCCCCATTCCGATCTTGGGTGAGTTGTTTGGCGACGGCTTGAAATGTCTGCCAAGTTTGGGGTAGAGCGTTTATCCCTGCCGCCTCAAATAAACTCGGGCGGTAAAAAATGGCCACATTATTCGTCGCCATTGGCACTGACCAGAGGTGTTGGTTCAGTACCATCGCCTCCAACAACACTGGATCAATTTCTGATTTGAAAGGCAGTTGATTGAACCAGGTTTCCAGGGGTTGAATGGCCCCTAATTCAATCAGTTGACCTGTTAGGGTCGGGTTATACCACAAAATATCGGGGGCTGCATTTCCGACCACAGCCGTCAGAATTTTGGGCAATTGTTGATCGGGTTGGCCAATATAAAGCGCTTCAACCTGAACTGTTGGGTGGGTTTGATTAAAGCGATCCACCAAGGTCTGAAACACATCCCGATTGGGAGGGGGATTAATCCCATGCCATAGGGTGAGATGGATGACCTCAGAGTTCTGTCCGACTCGGTCTTGACAGCCCGTAGAGATTGACAACATGATGATGCATAGCAGCACAAATCCAAGTCTA
>JBOFUV010000128.1:0-15931 GCA_051652765.1 Microcoleaceae cyanobacterium
AATACAAAGTATGGACGGGAAGACTTTGATGCATTTGTAAAGCTTCAACTTGCTGCCAAGGATGGCCAAGTTCGCCAAGAGTCCCGTGAATGTCTAGCTCGGGAACGGGCATTTTCTTAGGTGTTTTAGAGCCAAAGCAGAACATCGCTGTTCTGAAGTCACTGCTTGCTAAGCATCAGTTAACATTACAGCCATTTTTGTTGGGGTGTAATATGGAATGATTTTCCCCAAATCCTTCTACTCTAACAAGAAGCCGCTTCCCGTCTAGAAAAAGCAGGACTTGAGCAACTAAGTAAGATATTCACTGATCTATTGCTATGGATTAACTGCGGTGCAAGCTTCTAGCTGACGGCCAGATGCCTACACCATGTTCCAAATTGAATGAACTTTGCTGACCTGCTAGTCAAGTTTACCTCAGTTCTTGGAAGGTCTGATAGGGGCGGGTGAGCTTGTCTAGCTGCTGAACCAAAAGACTGAGGAAGAGTCCAACATCAGTGACAACTCCAACGGACTCTACAGAACCGCGATCGCTGAGCTTAGTAACAACGGCGGGATTGATATCGACACAAACCATCTTTACCCCAGACGGAGTCATATTACCCACCCCAATTGAGTGCAACATCGTGGAAAGCATCAGAATCATGTCAGCTCCTTGTAAAACCTCTGCATATTGCTCTTGAGCTTTGACCAAGTCCATCTCAGTATCTGGCAAGGGGCCATCATCCCGGATTGACCCTGCTAGCACAAAGGGAACCTGATGTTGCACACATTCGTACATCACGCCGCTAGTCAGGATTCCCTGTTTCACCGCTTGGGAAATATTGCCGCAGCGACGAATCGTATTAATCACCTTGAGATGGTGACGATGGCCCCCCTTAACGGCAACTCCCTGTTTCATATCGACCCCAAGGGACGTTCCCATCATCGCCTGTTCAATATCATGAACCGCGATCGCATTGCCTCCCAGTAAGACTTGCACATATCCCTCCCGAATCAGTCGAGAGAGGTGCTCAGCCCCTCCGGTGTGAATGACAACAGGCCCCGCAGTAACGACGACCTTGCCGCCCCGATCCCGCACCTGCCGCAATTCCCAAGCAACCTGTTCCACGATCAGTTCGACTCGCCGTTCACTCGAAACCCCAGCTGACATGAAGCTAAATTCTTGAGCATTGCGTTGTTCGCGGGACTCTGCCTTCCGAATCGTGCGAATCCCCGTAGTGTCTACAACCACCTGTTCACCCACGTTCAGATCCCGCAGAATTTTACACCGAGCCGTGATTCCTTCTGAGGAATGGGTAATGGCGATCGCCCCATCCATCCGCTGATTTTGGAGCTGAATCCATTGATCTTGGACTCGCACTTCTGTGGGATAAATCGTGGTGACATAAAACTCCTCTGGAGCTACCCCGTCGATTTCAACAGGCATCAGCTTGGCATTCTGGAGATTTTCTTCGAGAGAAACTGCGCCAATATCAATGAGCTGACTCATGATTTCTTCCATCACCTCATGGGAAGGTGCAGAAATCCGAATCTGAGCTGAGGAAGTGCTTTGGCGTTGTTCTCCTAAGTCAAAGCGCTGAACCTGGAAGCTGCCCCCTCCCTCAATGACTAAATCCAGAGCTTGATTGATTAACCCGGCATCTAGCAAATGGCCATCCATCCGAATGGTGCGAGTCTCGACCTGAACGACAGCCTGTCGGTCTTCGAGGATCGGTTCTGTAACCCGCAGGGTTAAACATTTTGCAGCTCCTCCTGCCTTGAGAAATTCGTTCAAGGGAGTTTCAATGACTTGGAAACCTGCTTCGTTCAGTCGGGTTTTTAGGGTGTCGCTGGCTTGGTTGAAAATGACGGTCTGATCAATATTGACCGCATTGCAAGCAAATTTCACGGCATCAGATTCGGAGATGACAATCCGTTTTTCTGGAGGAACTCGGAGTTGGATCAGGTGATTAGAATAGCTGTCAAAAGCTGGCGGATAGTACAGGAGATAGCCTTCGGCGAGAGGACAGAAACAGGTATCGAGATGATAGAACCGTTCATCCATTAAGCGCAGAGAAAGCACTTCAATATTCAGCCATTCTGCCAACAGAGGATGAGAATCTAGTTCCGAGCGAAATCCATACCCTGCCCAGAGATGTCGCCCTTCCCGATCAAATAAGGCATCCCCTGCTCCCTCAAACGGCAGTTCCCTCGGTAGCTCATGAACGGTGAACCCTTGCGCTTCAAACCACTCCTTGAAATATGGTTCTTCCCCTTGGCGTTCCTTGTGATAGAACCGACTTAAAACAACGGTTTTGTCCAGGATTAATCCCGCGTTGGCCGTGAACACCATGTCTGGCCAACCTTTCTGAGGCGGAACTAAATCAACAAGGGCATGAGTTTTGATGATGTGATGAAGTTGCTGCCATTGTTTAACGGAGCGATCGCGGGAAGACTTGTGGATATTACCCTCCATCCAGGGATTAATCACATAATCCACATCATAATGATCTGGAGAACACATCAGAAAACGAATCGAATCAGCCATAATTCCAGGTACAACGCGGTAGAGGCTACAAAAGTTCTGCGGCAGACCAATTGATAGTCTGACCCAAATCTACGTCCAACTTAATCACAAAATAAATTTCTGCAAGCCAAACTAGGCCATAATATTATCATGAAATTGGACTTTATTGGATCTACAATTCTCCCTGAGATTGACTTTGTAACGCACTTCGTAACTTGGTTTACAATTCAGATTCCGTTGTCAGAGTAGATTCAAGATCAATCATTCAAAATCACTTCACTTCTGTAGTTTTATTTACAGACTTATCTACAGAGTTCTCTATGGAGCGATCTGATTGGAACGGTAAATGTGGAGTGAGCATTTTGACCCTACAAGCTGGAGCCTTGCACCATAGCTATCTCACAAATCATTACTGACTCTCATAGATGATTTACAAGGCTTGATGGGAAGTAATGAACTCCATATGAAGCCTGTGTGAGTGAACTTTGTCCTGGGGTAAGTTAGAGAGACTGTGATAAACTCAGTACTACTCTAAAGTTTGAAAACAATATCCCTTAGGACTCAGATCTATTGGAAGAAACTTGTGAGTTTAGAAATAATATTTGGAAGTTAATGCTTGGAAGTAATGTCCAGAAATATTAAGGACTAACAATATAAACCCAGCTAAAAAGTTGTGTTCAATCAGTTAATCAATTTTAATCTGGATTTGAAAATCAAATCAGTTTAAATAACGACTAGATAACAGTTGGATCAAGGGTAAGGAACGGCAGACTGCACCTTGATATTTAAGTACACAACCCCCTAAAGCACCACTCTAAACTTAGAAAATAAACTGAATTTCTGCTCAAACACCCACCTCAGGATGCTCAGACATGGGAGAATTCGACAGGGAGTAACTAAAAGAATACTGGCTCACGATGAGGGTATCCAAGTTAGTCATTTCATAGGATTTAAGGTTGACCCGGTTGGCTCGACGTTCCAAGTAGGAAAGAGGTAAAACTATTGGCCAGAAGAGAGCCGCAAGTCCGATTACCAGCCACGATTGGCGGTCGGCCTTTGAGGTTGATGAGTCTCTCAGAAAAGCTATCAAGTAGGTCATCAAGGTAAAAAAAGTAACCAGGAAGTAACCTTTAGTGAGCAGAGCAAGAATTAGCATCATTAATATTTCCTTTGAGGTGATTTTCTCAAGACATTAGCCTGAGCTTGAATTGATCCAACCCTAACAGGTTTATGATTGACCTTGCATCCGTTGATCTGCGACTTCTAAGTATGTAAAAATTACAGTGAGTTTTAAGAGTATTCCGTGAAAATACGGGTTGTTCCAGCAATTAGAGAACGTTCCTTAACCTTCCCCTGATCACTGGAAACCTGACTAATGGCCTATCAATCTAATTTTGCTGAGTTTGTGGTCAGGGCCAGATACCCTGAAGTGCTCACTGCGAACTCAGACATTACCCACCAAATTAAAATTGATGTACCACAAGGGAACTCTATTGACTAAAATCTGATTTTATTGATTTTGTTGATAAAATCAACTTATCCTAAAGCTGATGCAGCAATTCTTTTGAATGTCACTCCGTAGTATCAAACAACAAATTGCCCAACTGTTAACCTGTCACCCTGATGACCTAACAACGACCTATCTGAAGTCCGTCATGAAGGAGTTGGGACATGTTTTGGACTTTAGATTAAAACAGTCTTGGATTACGACCCTGGAAGTTTTGACTAACTATTTTACGGAACAGGATCGTGTTTTTATTGGAACTGGAGTAAGCTATTATAAACGGAATCCATTCTATAGTTTTAGTCATATTCCCGAAGTGGATCAGTCTTGCTACTATCGTCAGACCAACTGGAATATCACCCACAAGTTGCAATACTGCGACCCCAGTATTGGAGTAGTGGAGCGAGAAACTTGGGTTATTTTTTGTCCAGATGAAGCGGTTTACAAAATTAGGAGAATTCGGCTGAGATTCACACACCTAGATGGAACCTGTGAACAGCAAGAGTATGACTATAGCTTGAAGCAGCCCTGTGTTCCTTGTTTTCTAGTGTAGCTATTTTCTGGGGTAAATTCTGTATTCAAGTAAGTTCAAAATATAACCTGTTTGATTGAGTTCTCGATAGTTCTTAAAAATTTTTCCGCCAAGACTTTCAGGAATCTTTCGACTGGGAATATTATGTTGATCAACAGGATAAACCAAATAGAGATAGTCTAAATTTTGGTCAATCCAAGTCTTAAGGCCATGAATTGCTTCTCGACCAAAACCCTGACCATGAGCTGATTTTTTTAACCAGATTCCTAGGCCAAAAACTTGAGTTTCCAATTGATGACACCCAGTCATGCCTATAAATTCTAGATTATCTTTTTGTAGACTCTCTTTTTTAAGATCATCTTTTTTTAAGATTACTAAATGTAGGTCGGTTCCGATTTCCCGCTGTTGAATAAAATTCCGAATCAGATTTTTAGTTTGTTCTAGGGTTTCACAAGGTTTGGAACGCAAAAAACGGGTAATTTCAGGAGTAAACTCACGAAAAATTCCCGCTGCATAATCTAAGGTAATCGGTTTTAAAACTAGCCTTACCGTCTCAATTTGAACAGTTGTCAAACTTTTCATCAAAGTTTCTCATCACAGTTCTGTACTCAACACTGATATTCAACAACTACTCAGGTTCCTTCAAGGTTTGCTGTTGGAGAATACAGCGATCGCCTGACCAGATTTCCTCATGATTGCAATCTCAATCGGGTTTAATAGCGAATCTGTAAGGTGACTGAAGCCTGAACCGTCTGTTCTCCACCAATGACAGGAGTTGGAGCTGCTGCAAAGGCGACTTCTCCCCGAAGTTTTGTGGTTACATCAAATTGGACGGGTGGGGGCGCACTGGCACCATTCACCTGAATATTGATGACCTCACGCCGAGTGAGATTGAGGACTTCCAAAACGGCATCAGCTTGACGTTGAGCGTCTTGAGTTGCCAGTTGTAACGCTTGTCTTTGAGCTGCAACCAGCTCAGTCTCATTGGCAATAAAACTAATCCCGTTAATCTGAGTTGCTCCAGCCCGAACGGCATCATCAAGTAACGTCCCAACATCCCCTGTTTTTAGCTGAAAACTGACAGTGTTAGTAGCAATATAGCCCACTAATTCCTGGCGGTCATTGCGATAATCATAAAGCGGATTGAGACGAATTCCAGTCGTTTGCAATTTCTCAACATTGCGGGACTTTAACAGTTCAACAACCGCATTCGATCGCTGGGCAGCATCTTGTTGGACTTGCTCAGCCGTTTTCCCCCGAATTTCTACACCGAGCTGAACTTGAGTCAAGGAGGTTGGAATATTCACTATCCCTTGACCTGTCACCGTTACTACCCGCGTCTGTTGTTCCTGGGCCTGAGCTGGAAGCGGCTGAACACAGGGGGCAATAGCCAAACCCAGGGATAAAGCGGTCAGTAAACCCCAAGGCATAAAGCAAGAATGGCGTAAGACCATAGAACTTTTTTTCCTCCAAAAGTCAAGACTTGAATAGATAGCAATAGACATCTCATGAATCATTCCTAATTACTGTAGTGATTCATGTGCAAACATTAGTGGTTATTTCAGAAAGTTTAACGTATATTCAGGACACTTTATCCAGCTTCTTTTTGACAGAAGTGACTCATAGATTCAACGTTAAAGCGCTCCATAGTTTAATAGAGTTAATGGGGTTTTAACAGACTTGATATATGATGATCCCAAGTTATCTCTGTGACGAATCGATGCAAGAAAATGTTTCGGCTCTTTCCTAATCGCACTCAATAACTCCCAGAAGTAGTTTTTAAGATAAGCTTGCTAGAATTGAGTGAAGCCAGGGATCTGCTTGATCAAAAACGTCATCATCGACTACTCCAATATTCTCTAAAATTCTATTCTTCCTGTACAACAACTCTATGGAACAAAACTTAACTAAATCTCAGAATCTTACTGTTACTGAAACACGGCGATCACGCATTGTTGTTCCGACAGAAAGTCCTAATGATCCTAACTACATTGTGCAGCCAGGGACAGGCTTTGATGGAGTTGTTGGTCTTGGCCAAAATGGTTTAATTGATTGTACAGGTGCATTACTATACACAGGACGGCATATTCTAACCGCAGCCCATTGTTTTGATCAGAGTGATATCCCCAATCTAAATCCGAATCCCAATGATTACACCATCGTTTTTAACCTGCCTAATGGTCGATTCACTGTAGCCGCAAATCAAATTTTTGTCCATCCAGAATGGACATCAGATTTTGACAACAATCATGATATTGCAATGATCGAGTTAACCCAAACTGCACCGGAAACAGCAGATCGATATGATATTTATACAGAGTCAAATGAAGTCAGTCAAGTCTTTATTAAAGTGGGGTATGGCTTAGAAGGAACTGGACAAACTGGAGAAAACTTTGACGGTTCAACGTCAGTGAAAAGAATTGGAAAAAACCGCTACGATGCCTTCAGTGAAATTTTCAACACCGATCCAAATAGCAACATTTTACCAAATACTCAATTGGCCTATGATTTTGATAATGGTTTACCCCAAAATGATGCCTTTGGAATTGAATATGGCCGGGTAGATTTAGGATTAGGAACTCAAGAAATTGGCATTAGCGCTGGAGATTCAGGAGCCCCTGCTTTTATCGGAGGCAAAATTGCAGGATTAAGTTCCTTTGGTCAAAATCCGTCCCAATCTGGAATTAGTGTCACTGAGAATAATGACACTAGCTTTGGTGAATTTTTTAGTGATACACGAGTTTCTATTTATGCAGACTGGATTGAACAGACAATTGCCATCTCAAATCAAGGTAATAATTTAATCCTAGGAACAAATGCTCGCAATGATTTCCTCAATGGCAATCAAGGCAATGATACCCTCAAAGGACTTGCTCAAAATGACTCGTTATTTGGCGGCCAAGGCAATGATGAACTCTATGGGAATGAGGGACAAGATAGTTTAAATGGCAATCAGGGAGATGACTGGATTGAGGGAGGTTTAGACAACGACCAACTGTTTGGTGGTCGAGATCAGGATACTTTAGTTGGAAGTGAAGGAGAAGATACCCTTAGCGGTAATTTAGGGCAAGATTTCTTGAGTGGAGGTTTGGGAAGTGATGTCTTCATTTTAAACCGTGACTCAACAAGTATTGACCCTAATCAAGCAGATCAAATTACTGATTTTACCCCTACAGATTTTCTCGGATTAACGGAAGATTTAACATTGGAACGTCTCAGTTTTGAATTCTTGATCTTGGGTCAAACCCCAGGAGTTCTAATCCGAGAAACTGAATCCAATACGATTCTAGGATTTGTTCAAAATAGTTCGATAGATCAAGTTCAACACCAAATATATATCTGAGTAAAGGGGAGAACTGAGATCATTGATTCACAGTCCTCTTTTTTAAGGGTCAAAAGAAATTTAGGAAGATTAAACTGTATGGTATTACTCATTCAGATCTCCTTATACACCAGAGCTCAAATTGGAAGAAAGCGGATTATTCTTGATCGTTTCAATCTACCTTTACCCATTTCAGAACAGAACTAATGGCTCGATCAACCAAACTATTGGGCTTCTTTGCTAGTACCTGACGTTGAGCTTTGTTCCGATCAAACTCTAGTTCGGTGATACGTCGCTCTCCCTGTTGTTGACGAATTAATGTTACGAGATAATCATGGGCAAGTTGATAGCGATCATCTGGAACATCCGGCAATAACAATACTAGGCCGCTCTCTACCAAAATTTCCAAAACTAAATCCAGTTTATGGGAGATAATTTCTAATTCGGATTGGAGTGCTGGATAGGTTTTTACAGGCCGAGCACCATTTTCACCGGTAAGAGCATAGAGTACCGAAATAACAGCTCGTTCATTTTGGTAGCTGCAATCTTCAATCATCTGATCCAGATATTGGTTGAGTAAAGTCTGTTTAGGAGAGTCACCTAAATGTTGGTACTGTTCTAAAGTGGTAATCTTATTAGTCTGTAGTTGAGATCCAACAATTTGTAATTCAATGGGACAAATCTCATCTAGCGGATGGCTAAGATCCTGAACGATCTGTTGGACTAAATCTTGATCAAATTGAATAGAACTGGTTGCCATTTGATTCTGAATGAACTTTTTGGTTTGCTCAAGAGAAAAATTTTCTAATCCATACAAAACGTGTTGAGAGAGAACCTCAAATGGAAGAATTTCTGCTAAATTAACTCGGCGATCGCACTCTAACAGGTAATGCAGATAATCAGTTCGCATGGCCAATAGCACGGTCACAAATTCTAGAGATAGGCAACGTTTTAGAAATTGATAGAAAGGCAGGCGCTGACTTATTTCAGTACAAACCAAGAAAAATTCTTCAAATTGATCAAAGATTAATACAGTTGGCAATTGACGATCACAATTTTTTTCTAGGAGTTTAAACACCTCACGCAAATTCCAAGTATTTGAATCAGGATCTCGTAGCCAATCTGTATAAACTCTGAGTAAAACAGGGATTGCAATTCCTTCCTCACTTAACTGGCGATGCAGCAAGCTAGGAATTACACCTGCTGACAAAAGTGAACTTTTACCCACTCCGGATTGGCCATGCAATACAATCAATCGATGATGCCGACTTTGAATCCGATTAACCAGAGTATAAACATCTAGCAATCGATCAGAATGCAAGATTTCGTTAGCAATATTGCTTTTTTCTTTACCCGACTGAACCTGGGGTTGTAATTGACGGACTCCCACAAAAGATCGTAACTGATATTGATATTCAACCCGTAATTGTTCCTCTTTGAGATGCGAAGCTTTGCCATATTCACTTTGTTCAGAATAGAGCTTTCTAAGTGCTTTCAGAACCTGTACATAGGCTTGAGTATCCTTTTGAAGTGCAGTATTTTGTAGGGCTTCTTCTAACTGATCTGTGGTTTTGATGCGATCTACCAACTCTTGCTTGGATTTAGCTAACAAAAGTAAATAAGGGCTATCTTCTGCAAAAATCACAAAAGAATTAGAAAGAGACTGTTGTTGAATTTCAAAAGCCAACTCCGCCAGTTGACTGGCATGAGACCACTGAAATTCATTCAGGGCTGCTTCTGCTAACCAGCCGTAATCTTGAGCAATCTGCTGAGCTGAACCGTAGGAAAGATGAAGATTTAATGCTCGTTGAGCAAGCAGTTTAACCTTTTCCCAGTCTTCTAGTTTACACAGAATGTCTATTAAACTTCCGATAAACTTAGCGACTAAATCAAGACGATTGGCTTGCTCAAAAGCTGATAAGCAACCTTGTAAATTGGTGTGGGCACTTTGCCAATGATCCTGCCTATGATCTTGGACTTGATCTTTAGGATTAAACTCCCCCAAACGAACATAATTTAACCCGATATGAAATAGCACAACCCCCAATCTTTCCAAAAAATAGTCTGGTGAAAAATGCTCTGAGGTTTCTAAATGTAGACTGGGGTTTGTGATGGGAGCCCGCCAAAATTTTAAACTATTTTCATAATGTTCTAAGGCCGCTTGAAACTGAGCTTGAGCATAATCTTCTCGACCTAAAATCAATTCTAAGGTAGCAAACAGGGCCGGAGTCAAAGGCTCACCTTGCTCCTGAACTTCCTGGATCATAGTCATCAAGTTTGTATGATCGCTTCCCAAAATAGTGACGTTGGTTACACAGGGCGAAGTCTGACAATCTAGAATGCCAGCCAATATTTGATCGATGTAGGTCGTTAAGATATCTACTCGATCAGATCGATCAGAGCGGTACAACTGAGAAGAATCGTTAGAGAAGTGAGGATTGACCATAGCTGCAACTGATTTGAAAAGTATCTTTCAACTTAACATGCAACCCTCTCTTTCAGAGGATGTTTAAAAACTCTCATTGTGGGCAGTGACATGATTTAGAGTTCCCCAAATCCCCCTTAAGAAGGGAGACTTTGATGCTGATTTCCTCTTTTTAAGGTGGGCTAGAGGGGAGCGGTACGTACTGAAAATCATGCATGACCAACCCGTTTAAAATATCCTCTAAGAATCTGGATGAGCGCCGTCCTCTTCGCAGATTTTGCCAGAACCCTGGCTAAGAAAGCATTAAGCGAGGAGATTGAAGATCTGAATCAGGTGTCCATGCCTGTTTAAACTGGGCAACAAATTCTTCTTGCTGTTGGGTTTCAATGGTGTATTGGCGAGTTTGACGAACAAGGGCGATCGCTTCCTCCGGCGGATAGCCAAAGGCAATCAAACAACAGGCGGTAATTACCCCTGTGCGACCCAATCCGCCCATGCAGTGAATAACGACAGTGTTGCCTTGTTTCAGTAACTCCAAGATATCCTGAACCAGTTGCACAACCTCTGGCATCGACTGCGGAACTCGCATGTCAGGAATTGGTAACCACAGCGTTTGCATCCCTCTGACATGAGCTTCAGAAAACAGATCAGGAATCTTAACCGCTGTAAGTTCCAGGGATTCAATCAGTGAAACCAGCCAATTCACTTTGTAATAGCTTTGCAAGCGGTCTAAATCTTGAAATAAATCCCGATTCCAGACAAAATGCATCCCTTGATGTTGTTTTCCAGGAGCAAACGTCATGCCCAGTCTGCCCTTCATCCCAACCACTTTCTGAGGCAGAAAATCCACAACAATTGGATCATTCTCCGAAGTTCTGACTGAAATCATAGTTCTGGCGCTTTTAGGTCAACTAAAAATTACACGCCCCGATTTTAGCGATGATTTCAGGATTTTACCAGAAGATTCTTACCAGAAGAACTTTACCAGAAGAACTTTACCAGAAGAACTTTACCAGAAGATTTTAGCTACAACCCACAAGCTGCTATTCGTGCAAAAAACAGATTTCTAGCTTGAATCTCTTGAGAGGATAAAGGTAGAGCCTTTGAGGACATAAGCCTATAACCAGGCCGAGTTTTTTCTAGGCCATCTTCCAGCTTTTCTAGGCGAGGAAGATGGCCCTCTGGTGCATCTAAAGAAATGGTTAGTTTATCATAAGGTTTCCAATTTTCCTTGCCATTGCTGCCAGACTCAATCCAACGAACAAGATCACTGAACTGTACATAAGCATCCAAGTTGTAAAGTTTCAACTCTTCTTGAACAAGGCTATTACCCGCTTTCTCATAAATCTCTTTTTGAATCCTGAAACCCCACAGTCCTCCCGACTCCTGCTCCCACAACTGATTGATTGTTTTTAACTCAGCGCAGGGGAACGTTTCAATTGAATTTTTATCTAAATATCCAACTGCTTTACGATTGGTTACGGCTAACATAATCTCGTAGGTTTTCAGATCGGCATCTTTCCAACGTTTGGCCTTTAATAATTGCTCTAACTGTTGAATCGCTTGGGACTTTCGAATACAGGTTTGGGTTTCTGTCAATAAATTAATCTCAAGCTTTGCAGTGCCCTGAGTTCCAGTTATCTCCAGAGTTCCCACGCCTTCTGCTGAGATCTTTTCGAGTTTTGCTCGTAACTGCTCTAGCGGCGGTTGTTGATTCACTGATTGAGGATCTGGTAGCAGAGAGCTTGAACCTTGAGCTTGAATCACTGCTCGGTCTCCGGGAACAATTGCTCGCTTACAGACCGAGTTGGGTAGGGCATAAATTTCTAATGTCTCTGCATTTGCACTGATTCCAAGATTGAGGTAGCCATCAAACTGTTCTTTGCTTTGAAAAAACTTGCCTGAAACTCCGAGTAAGTCTCCATAGAATCGAAGTAAATCGCTACGATCTGACTCGATATAATCAAACAAGTCAACATGAGTCAATGTCCCGTAAACAGTCACCAAAGATCCTGTAATTATTCCCGTCAAAAATGCAGAAAATGGTCTTAGAATGTGACCAAGAAAAGTTTCCATTCTTGTGGGTGCTTCAGAATCTCTCATTCTTTAACTCGGCCTAGGCAAGGCAACAAAAATACTGGAAGAAGGTTTGATGGACAACATTGAGTAACCTACACTGAGTACTCTATACTTAATACAGATTAATCCTGACAGCTAGTACCTCTTTAGTCAAGATTGATGTCTATACCTGACCAAGGTCAAAGTTGAACTTGAATTCAAACTTTTTAGGACTCATGATGCTGTCAGATAGTCTAAAGCATGAATAGTCTAAGGATTCTGTTGATATCGACATCTTCTTTATTGTAGCCATACTGAAGAAGGTGTAAACAGGATCAGCTTTTTCTCAAGATTCCCAGAGCAGAAACCTGTAATCTAATCCTCATCTGGTTTCTGCCTGCATCAGATAAACTCTATAACTATATGTCTCCAACATATAGCTAATCCGAAGGATTGCTCAAATTGACCTGTACCCGTAGCCTCGGCAAGGGCAGGAAGAGAGGAGTTTTGCCCAGAGTAGCCAGTTTCAGAACCAGATTGAGGATGAGGCGATCGGGGCCACCCGTACTGTAATCAGTTGCCGTTGCGCTCTAAGCTTCTTTGCAAAGACATATCATCTATAGAAACAGCCCGCTCATGGATGGGAATATAAGGCTCGCCGTGGGCACCCGTGTAGATTTGAGTCGGACGAAAGATCCGATTCTTCGTGAGCTGTTCTTTCCAGTGCGCCAACCATCCTGCCACGCGGGCGATCGCAAAAACGGGCGTAAACAGGTCATCTGGAATGCCTAATTTGCGGTAAACCAACCCAGAATAAAAATCTACGTTTGGGTAAATACCTTTGTGACCCAGCCGTTCCTCCACTGCCGTTTCTAGTTCTAGGGCAATTTCGTAATATTCATCATGACCAAACTTTTCAAATAATCTCTCTGCCAACTGCTGTAAACTAGTAGCCCTGGGATCTTTGACTCGATAGACGCGATGCCCAAACCCCATGATTTTCGCCTTACTATCGATAAGTTTATCAAGATAAGGCCGCACATTTTCAATGGAACCAATCTCTTCCAACATTAATAGAACCTCCTCGTTGGCTCCACCATGGAGCGGCCCTGCCAAGGTTCCTACCGCTGAAGCCACAACGGCATAGGGATCGGTCAAGGTAGAAGCAGTCACCAAAGCAGAAAAGGTAGAGGCATTAATTGTATGTTCGGCGTGCAGGGTTAAACAAACATCAAACACATGGGCAGCAAGAGGATCGGGCTCCTGTTCATTCAGCATGTAGAGAAAGTTAGCGGAGTAATCCAGGTCATCTCTGGGTTGAATTGGATCATTTCCCTTTCGCATCATTTGAAATGCCGCAACCATTGTGGGAATTTTGGCCAAGAGACGCACGACTGCCTTCCGAATATATTGAGGATCATCTAGGGCGCGCCGAGAATAGAACAATCCTAAAGCTGCTGCTGAGGTTTGCAAAGCATCCATTGGATGGCCCGTTTCAGGAAAACACTTCATCATATCCCGGATACGATACTTGATGCGGCGATGATACTGAATCTCGTGCTGAAAACTCTCTAACTCTTCCTCAATAGGGAGTTTGCCCCAAATCAACAAGTAAGCTACCTCTAGGAAAGAACTTTTTTTCGCAAGTTCTTCAATCCGAATTCCCCGATATTCTAAGATTCCATTCTGTCCATCCACACTGCTAACACTGGATAAAGTAGCAGGAACACCTTCTAAACCGGGTTTAAATTCGCTGGCGACAGTCATAGTATTTCTGAATAGAATTAATCTTTGTTTAAGCTAGATTATCAGATCAACGCATAAAAGTTCTGCTCTAGCTAGAATTCACTTATAATACCAAACTCAGTTGAATAATTCACTCTTGTTCTACTGGTTTATCTAGACAAGCTTTGTGGGTTGGGTTGATGCTAAAAAAACCAACCTCTTCGAAGGATTGTTGGGTCTTGCCAGTCTGACACTAGCTTACACAATACACATCAAGACTAATAGATTATAAGAACAAATTATAAGAATAAAAAACTGTGTAGAAACACTGCATACAACTCTTTTACAAAAGGATACAGTTAATACAGTTTTCAAATAAATTGTTTGAATAATTTTTTGGACGAATTCTAACAAGAACAAATTCTAATCAGAATAGAGCAGGCAGGGAGTTGCTCTCCTAGCTCACATTTCTAGAGAGGGAGACTGAGATTGAGGAATGGGTGATCAATCTAGATGGAGGATCGGCTACTATTCTTGCTTAAGAATTCGCCTAATTTCAGCATCCAATGCAGGAATTTTATTGAATTTTATTGACCACAACATCCCAAACAATATCGTAATCAACGCCGAAGTAGTTGTGAATTAATCGATCGCGCATCCCAGCCATAGCCCGCCATTCAATAGCATCGTATTTTTGACGCAACCCATCCGGTAGCTGTTTAACAGCTTCACCAATGACTTCAATACTACGAACATAAGCACGTTTCAATGTTTCATCTTGCACAAATTTTGTCTTGTCTAAACTCGTAGAACTCATCATGATGTAAATCGTTTCATCAAGAATGTGCTGTAAATATTCACGAGCCGACGGAGACATACTCGACCTCATCCAAAATATGCGGAGCAATGTAAGGACTTAATGACTCGATAGTGATGAGGTCAACTGCCCTGCCAAAAAGATCTTCTAGAAAAAAGGATAGGTGTATAAAGTTATCAAACGTTTTCTGGTCTGGCTCAAAAGCAACCAAAATATCGACATCACTTTGAGCATGAATTGCAGTGTCACGGGCAAACGATCCAAAAACGCCACAACGCCTAACTCCATAGCGATGTAGCTCCTGTTGATATTCCTGGAGGAGAGCTAGCACTTGAGCTTTCGTTTGTACAGGCATCGCTTGCATAGACTACTCGTCTGATGCTGAGTCTATCACAACCTCATAGACTCACAGACAGCATTAAGGAACCGTCCCTATCCATGAATGAAGTAGCCTAACGGTGAAGTCGTGCGGCGGCAGATAACCTTGAACTCTCACCGATAACCTTTGTACCGTCCGCACCAACACAGTGTTAGCTGGCTAACTACTCAAGTCTTACTCCAATAACCAATCAAACAAATCCTCGATTGTAAGCTGTAAATCGCTTGCAAATGATGGGACAGGAACAACTTCATCTGGCTCATCCAACACGTCAGGTTCTTGCTTTGGACAATAGACAAATACGGTTTGTTCATTTGGATCGACTAACCAACCCATTTGGGTTCCATGCCGCAGACAGTGAAGGATATTCTTCGTCACTTTTGTTTGGCTTTGATCAGGAGACAGGATTTCAATTGTCCAATCTGGTGCAGTAGGAAATATATTGGCAACCTCCCCATTCTCATCACGGGGAATTCGGTTCCAAAGAAAAACTGCAATGTCGGGAACGGTTGAATGACCACCAAAGGTATAGCAATCGCCACTAAGGTTAGGATGCTGTCTTGAGAACGTGCTCCATCGCTTCTCGCAACGTATCGAACTCATTTAAGCTCTTACGAATGCGGCTCTTGAGCCATGACCAACACCGCTCAATCTTATTGAGGT
>JBOFUV010000129.1:0-31337 GCA_051652765.1 Microcoleaceae cyanobacterium
GATTGCACCGGTGGCCCATGAGATATTCTTGGAGAAAATCTTAGGGGTGTCTCCACAGCCTGAGTGAGTAGACTTGAAGTTTAAGTCATGACATGATTCATACATCAAACTCAATCCCTCATCCTTGAGTTGTCTCTGGCATTTTTCGGCGGGTTGAGATCTAGGCGACGAGTTCCTCTTGTCATTCATTGTGGCTATTTTGTGCGGCACCAGAACTATTAAAAGGACGGCAGGTAACTTGTGCCCACAATATTATTTGTGACGTAGAAGCGGCAGGGGCAGATATCATATTCAATGGCGACCAAACCGTAGATATTGTGATTGATAACAACCTCATCACAGGTAAGCATCGGGGTGTGATTGATGCCTACGTAGAGCAGTTTATTACGGAGATCAACAAAAGTCAGCCAACTTAACCGATTTGAAACGTAAGGATGAAGGGGGCATTGTCCCCTTCCTAAGGCGAAGCCCCAGAACCCTCCCTAGTTTTTTCACAATTGACTTAGGCGCTGTATTCATACCTGAGGTCTATTGCTAATCCCCTGCAAGTTCTAGGGTTGGGCGTATGCGTCCCAGAATTATGGGGGTATGCTAGCATTATTAATGGTAGATGAAGTCTGATAAAGACTGGCCACTATGCAACTGTTTGCTGAGCTAGCAATCCTTAAAAGATCAGAAGAGGTGGGTATTTCGCCTCGAATCTGAGCTAAGACAGAGAGCAGTTGTGATGTATTAAATGAGGTGAAATGGTTATGACAGGTAAGCAAATCGAGGAATTGATTGAGCAGGAGCGGGAAGAAGCCCGTGCAGTTTGTGATGCTCAAGGGGGTACTTCTGGTGAATGTGCTGCAGCTTGGGACGTGGTTGAAGAATTGCAGGCAGAAGCATCACACCAAAAACAGACCAAGCCCAAGAATTCCTTTGAAGTCTACTGCGATGATAATCCAGACGCGGCTGAATGTAGACTTTACGAAGACTAGATTGCTCTGATCCTAGTGGTACTGGGGGTTAGAGCTTGTATGATTAATGAAGGCAACTGGAATGTGATTAACTTGAGCCAGTTGCCTTTTTCTATGCTGGATTAGGTGGTTTGAATTGATGCTAAATGCCTTGTTGATCGCTACGTTTCCTGGACTCAATGCTTGGGCTTGGGCCGATTATCGACTGGCTGTCCTATTCTCTGTGATTATTCCTCTAATCCTTTTGATTTGGGCGTTTGTCAGCCGGATAGAGGCAATCCAAAAACTGTTGATCATTTATTGGCGGGTTGCTAGTTTACTGGCCATTACAGTCTATTTGATGATTGCAGCAATACCCGTCGGTTTTATAGCTGCGATCGCCTCCCGGCTTCTAATTCCGATTTGCCTGTGGTTCTGGGTCGATCTAAATGAAGAAATTCGAGAGATGCAGCCTTCTCCGTTGAGAACTGGCTTTACAGCATGGCGCTGGGCAATGACAGGATACAACTTGCTTGGAGCCTTGTTGTTCCTGCCATCGGTACAATGTGCCTTTTTAAAAACCAGGGAACTCGTTCAAGATCCAAGTTGCCGCGTTTGGCTAGATGCTCCCTGGATGTACCGTGAGATTTTTCATCCGAATCTAACCCCTCAGTTCCTTGGCTTTCTAGGGTTAGTGGGTCTCATCTTTTATGTCGCCTTCCTCAGTTACTTTGTATTGGTAAAGTTTAAACGACAGGGGCGTTCAGCGACCGGATACTAGACTAAAACAGTCTCTTAGTGCCGAGGGGTTTGGCCCAGGACAGCCAGGTTTCTAGGGGATGAAACCCGACCGATTGATAAAGCCGCACTGCGCCAGTCCAATTCTCAGCGTCCACACTGAGCTTGATCAAATCCGCCCCCGCCCCCTGAAGACGCTGTAACCCAGCGAGCAAGACCGCTCGGCCCAATCCTAGGCGACGGAACCCTCGACGAGATCCGAGCCATTCAATCCAACCCGTCGAATGGTCAAGGTTCTGAGGTTTAAGCCGACAGCTACAGAATGCAGCCAGTTCCCCAGTGGGAGCAACAGCAATCAGGTCAAGTTCAGGCTGATAATCAGGCTGCTCCTGCCAATATTTGAGGGTTTCAACGGTTAAATCATGATGATTCCAATGGTCAGTAAAGGACTCATTATACAGTTCTACCCAAGCTTGAAGATTGGATGAAGACCAGGGATTAACAGATTGATCAACCAGGGTAAACCCAGCCGGAAGCTCAGGCGTTGGACTTGACAAATGGGTTTCTCTGACTAGAGTTGAGAATTGGCGTTCAAGGGTGAATCCGTAGGACATTAAACACTCGTTCCAATGAGGCTGATCGGCTCGACTATAAATCCGCAAAACCGGAACTTGACTAGAATGCTCTTGGGCTTGACACAGCCGTTTTTCTCCCCAACGGACTAAGTCTGCTTCAAATCTTTGGTGACGAAATTCAGGATGAACAAATAACCAAAGGTATCCCTCCAATTCAGTGGCTAGAGCTTGAATTTGAATGAGGGCAATCCCAATGCATTGACCGGTTTTGGTTTCGATTAGACAAGTATCTTGGCTGGCGTTAATCTCTGGAGAATGCAGTAGAAATTGAAATTCAGAGAGGGACGTATCCTCTCCAAACTGATCAAACATTACACAGGTATTAATCAGATTGGCGATCGCTCGAAAATCCGCTGTTTCCTGATAGGCTCGAAGAATTAAAGTCGCCATAAAAAGCTTTATCCAGTAAGCTGGATAGTCCTCCAAAAAGAATGATTAGATGTCAAAACTGGCAAAAAATACTGAAATTAAGCCTGGTTAATATCCAGGACTAGGGACAATCGCGCAACTCCTAGATGCTTTCCGAGTCCGCCATAATCCCCACTGTAAACGTAACCCTAATAAAGCAGAAGCTTGCCTAGAATTTATTCTTAAAATTCCAGACCTTCAAATTCTAATTTTCATACCAGCAGAGCCTTCAATTTACCAATTGAAAGCTTAGAAGCCTCTGCTAGCCTATGACACACTCATAAAAACTGTTTAACCCACTTTGGGTAATTTAGATGGTTTTATCTGCTAGAAAATCAGGTGAGGTTGGTGCTGCCGGTTCGACCTTTTAGCGCTTGGAATGAAACCAAACCTGATATTAACCTTTAAACTGAGTAACTTTGCTAAGTAAAGAAGAATTTCACCCCCAAGGCATTTGAGAAACCCAATCCAAGTTTCTCTATAGTTTTTTCTAAGTTAACTCTAAACTAGCTCTTAGACAACTTCTTGGCAATCCGATCAGACTACGCACATCACACTATTGCAAATTAAGTATAGCCTTAACCTCCATAACCCTGTCAAGGTGTTGTAGCGAGGCGCAAGGATTTTGGCATCAAGATTTTATCAAAATTCTAAGTCGGGTTTCGCAGTGCCGGACGCACCAAAAACACGTTACAACGACAACCTCGGGTAATCGCTGCTGGAATATTTCCTTGAATCACTTGTTGTAATAAACTTTCTTGACTTGCCCCTAAAACAACTACGTCACACTGATTCTTTTCTGCCATATCAATGACGGCTTCAGCAATAGAATCGTTGCAAACAACAGTTGAAATTGCGCTAATTTTTAGCTCCTGCTGGAGTTTCTCGGCAACTTGTTCCAATATCCTTAAGCGATTGTCAGCAACCCGCCGCTTAACGACTCGCAACAGCCGAACTTCAGGGCGCACACTCAACCGCACAAAGGCAGGAATCAGTTTTAGAGCTAGGGACTGTTGTTCTCCTCCCCTTAGGGGCAAGAGCCATCTGTTCCAGCTCAGCGGATATCCTCCCGGAGATTTAGCAGCAGCGGACTGTTCAGCCCATTTGACTAACATCACTTCGCAAGGCGCTTGGCGAACGATCGTATCCACAACGTTGCCAAAAATTCGATTGGGGGCTGAGGGTTCCCCCTGCCATCCCATCAACACCAAATCAATGTGACGCTCCTTAATCGTTTCTAGAATTGCATGGGCGACATCGTGGGAAACCCTGGCTTGAGTATGAACCGGGACTTGCCAAGCTTGCCCAACCCGATCAGCCTGTTGCAACAGCCGACGGCTTTTTTTCAATCTTACAGAGGTTTCTGAGGGAACTCGATGGAGCGGAACCGTAATCACATGCAAACATTCCAGTTCATAGTTACGTTCTCTGGCGATCGCCGCCGCAATCTGGAGCAAAGCAGCCACCGTTTGGGGATTATGGGCTGAAACCAATAAGCGACCCTGACCCACCTGAGGAGCCCGAGTTTGATAGACGACATAGGAGGGATGAGGATGGGGGCCCACCTGAGTTGCCTCTCCACTCAGATAACCCAACTCGGCCTTGATAATGTCACTACGGGTAATGATACCCACTAAATGGCGACCCTCGACCACAGGCAACCGACTGGGCCTATATTTGGTCAGCATATACAGAACCTGACTCAAGGAATCCTTGGGATTAACGGTAATCGGTTGGGGGGTCATCAACTGACTAATCGGAGTGTCCCCAGAAACCTGACGTTTAGCAATATCTGCCAAATCTTGCTGAGTGAAAATGCCCACGAGTTTGCCATCTTTAACCACTGGAAATCCTCGGTGTCGGGATTCAGAGAATACCAACCGGGCTTGATCCAACGTGAAGTAGCTATCCAAAGTTTCTACATGACGCTGCATCACATCACTAGCCTGAATATTACTCAGGGTTTCATACACCGATTGATCGGGCTTCAACTGGATACCACTTAACTGTAATAGGCGGTCATAAAGCGACTGAGAATGACATTGTTCTGCCGTAAAAAAAGCCACAATCGAACAGATCATCAGTTGCAGAACCAGATTAAAATCCTCTGTAATCTCAAACACAATCACTACTGAGGTAATTGGAGTCCGAGACACCGCACAGAAAAAGGCTCCCATCCCCGCCAATGCAAAGGTTGTTGCAGGCTCCAAGCCAATAACGGCTGATTGCCACAGCCCAATCAGTTCTCCAAGAGACGCTCCCAATACCAAGGACGGGGCAAATAGTCCTCCCGGAGCCGAAGAACTGGCGGCGATTGTCGTCAGGGCAAAGTGAGCAACAAAGGCTAGGGCCGCAATTTTCCAGGAAATATCACCATTGAGAATAAATTCTCGTAAGCCAGAATTATTGCGAAAATCAACAGGTAAGCCAGAAATAATTAACCCACACAGCAATCCAGACAGAGCCATGCGGGCAGGCAAACTTAACTTTAAAACGTGATGATTGAAGTGAATGAATTTAACAATCCCCGTACTGAATAGGGTTCCCAATACTCCTGCTAAAACGCCTAGGATAATGTAAAAGGGAATTTCAGGAATCTCGATTAACCATTGACGGTAGGAGGCTTCCAAGGCTTCTGGTGAGGGAGGATTAAAGCTGAGATCTCGACCCCCCAGTAACCGAGACACGACCGATCCAATAAAGGATGCAATAATTGCTGGGCCTAGGGTCACTCCAGAAATGTCGTGGAGCAAGTCCTCAACCACAAATAAAACCCCAGCAATCGGCGCATTGAATCCCGCCGACAGCCCAGCCGCCGCACCACTGGCCAACATTTGACGACGGTAGTTGGGGGAAGTTGGCACCCAGCGACTAATCCACGCAGCCAGAGCTGCTCCAATCTGAACGGTTGGCCCCTGCCGCCCTAAGGTCAGACCTGAGCCCATGGTAAACATGGTACCCAATAACTTGGCGATCGCCACCCGCAAATCCAAGGAAATTGGCAATCCTCCCAAAGCTGCTTTAACCTGGGGAATACCACTACCAGTCGCTTCTGGAGCAAACCGTTCAATGCCCAATCCGGTTAAAAATCCACCAATGACTCCAACCAAGGGCAGAAATACCCAAACAGGCATCTGGGTGCTCAGGGAACCGTGAACTCGCTGTGATCCTAGCCACCCCGCCCCCTCCCGGAGACAAAAGGCTGCTAGGCCAGAAACGAAGCCAATGATGCAAGCCTGTACAATAGCAAGATTTTTGGGAGAAGTCGGTTGGAGAATCCGAAATGCCAGTGCTTTGAGCTGCTTGGGAAGTTGCTCAGGGATAAAGAGTTGTCCCATAAAGTCCCATAAAACTTAGATCAAACTAGATCAAAGAAGCTACATCCTAGGAGTTTGTCAGACTTGACTGGGCTGTGGACGTGGTATCGAGTGAGCGGAACACTCTCAAACCCCCATTTTCAAGGCTTGTTGGGTTTCCTAATGTCAGCCCAACCGACAAAATCGATCCAGACAAACCATTAGAACTTAGCTCGGATTGTGAAGGAATAATCTCCCCCCGGCTCTAATTGGTAATCCCATTTTTCCAAAAAGCGACCTAGTGGCTCCTGAATCAACGCTCGCCCTTGAGACGGTTGAATCACTAGAGCTTTAGTGGATCGAAACCGCCATTGAAAGCGCCATTCAAATGCTCCAGCACTAATTTCCCCCTCTAGAATACCCTTCTGCCAAGATTGGCGAGTCACCCGAATATGAGCAATTGTTTCTGGTAAGTGACTAGAACCCACACTGAAAATATAGCTGAAACTCTAAATGACATTGCGATTATTGTATAGGCTCATGGCTTTCTCTACCCCTTCGCGCAGACTCAGTTCCATCACCTCTACCATCAGTTTAAGCACTTTCTCAACGACTGGAGTTTCTGCGGAAGCAAATTTCCCCAAAACGTGGGAGATGGTTTCTCCATTTGACTCTGTCGTAGCATCCTTGGGCTTACCAATTCCCAACCTCAACCGAGGGAAATCCTGAGTTCCAAGGTGGGCGATCGCCGACTTCATGCCGTTGTGCCCCCCCGCCGAACCCGATAAGCGCAATCGCATTCGCCCCAACGGCAAGTCCATATCGTCGTAGATCACCATTACTGACTCAGGGGGCAATTTGTACCAATCTAAAACGGCTCGAATCGCTTGTCCAGAACGATTCATGTAGGTAAGCGGTTTTAGCAGCAAAATCTTGCAACCTGGAATCGCCATGCCATCTCCGGCAAAACCATTAAATTTCCGTTGCTCAGTCAGAGAAATTTGCCAAATCTTGGCTAAGGTATCAATGGCAGCAAAGCCAATATTATGGCGAGTTTGGTCGTATTTGGATTCGGGGTTCCCTAAACCAACGACTAACCGAGGAATAATCCGTTCGTTGCTCGATAATGCCTCTGCCATAACTCCGGAGAACTACTGTTAGGAGAACTACTGTTAGGAGAACTACTGATTCTAACTCTCAGTAGAATTCTCAGCCGGTACTGCTGAAGATGTCGCTGAAAGTGATTTCATCTGAGCTTCTGGAGCCTCTCCTTCCTCCAACTGCTTGACTTCTCGCTTGATTTCAGTCTCAAACTCGCGGGATGCTTCTTGAAATCCCCGAATTGCCTTCCCCAAACTGCGACCAATTTCCGGTAGCTTCTTCGGGCCAAAAACCAGTAACGCTAGAACCAAAACCACCATCATTTCTGGTAGACCGATCCCGAAAATATTCATGCAACTTGCTCCTAAACAACCTTAAACCCAATGCTTAACTTTAAGTTTAGTCGTTTATTTAAACAAATTTTATAGTTCTGTCGGTTAGGTAGAATGAAGTGAAGCCCAACCAGCCTTTGAGAGTATTGGCTTGGGAGAGTTGGATCTCCACAACTCAAGGGTTACGATAATTTCCGGTTCGGACTGGGGACAGGTATCGGGGTATTTGTTCTGGATGGGGTTGATCACAGCTTTCGGTGCGCTTGGTCAAAGGTATAATCTGGCTTGCCAATCAACCGGCGGAATGGGGGAATTTGGGATTGCTGTTATAGTACTCTGAATAGGACTGAACACTCGGTGGAATGGAAATCAAATCTTCAATATTTCTAAGCATTGTGGCGCAAATTGTTTCTAGTTGTAAGTCATTTTTATCATAGCCAAATGGGTTTTCAAGTTCCTGACCAATTTCTTCAATGCCAAACAAAGGAAAGCTGATAAAGCCAACCACAATTCCTGTCCATCCAGCCAAATCGTCAACAATTTGAAAGGGTAAACCCAGGCAAAAAATGAGTATGGTTTGCTTGAGATGAATGTTGTAGGCTAAGGGAATTGGCGTTTTAATAATCCGCTCACAGCCCCCTAAAGCATCAACCATAACATCTAGCAATTTAAACATTGCAGTGAGCTGATAAATATTGAAATCATGATGACGATACTGATTTTGTAAATAGTCGCCAATCCAGAGGGCGATCCTCAGGGGTGGATTGTTGATGGACTGCAATTCATCATATTGCTCTGGCGAGACTAATGGCACAAGTTCAATATCAATTTTTTCACCCCGAAGATGGAGTTTCATTGCGAAGGCAAAGGCCACTAACAATCTCAGGGTGGCAATTTTTTTCTGGGTCTCTTGAGGATTACTCTCGTGAATGGTGACCCAAATCTGTCTGGCCAGGTTTCGGACTGTGTTAACAAGGCTCCCCCAGAGTTTCCGACCTTCCCAAAAGCGATCGTAGGCGGTATTTGTGCGGAAGACGAGCAGCAAGCCCAGTACCAGGTTAGGCAGAATAAAATTATCAAAAATTCGAGTGGGGATAGGAACACCCCGACTATGCAATGCTGAAACACCAAAGCCAAAAAAACTACACAGAATAACACGGGGCAGGATTTCTGGAATAACCGATCCCCGAACTTGTAAGGCAAGCTGAAACCAATTTTTATCCCGGTTGTTATCCTGGGGTTGCATGGTTGATTTAAACGTTTCTTTACTCACTCATTAGCCTTGGGTGACTTGCAGCTCAACAAGTTCAGACTCTTGAGAGGCCACCTGAACTGATCTCTCATTCAGTTTCTGGTTCAAGTCTCGCACCCGCCGGGACAGCATTCGAATAATATTGATCGCAATACCAGGAGTTTCCTCAATGGCATCATAAAGCTGCATCTGGGTCAACATCAGACAGCTACAGGATTCCAGGGTGGTCACAGAGGCAGAACGGGGTTGGGCATCAAACAGGGACATTTCTCCAAAACAGGCTTTTTGGCCCATTTGAGCAATTTCTCGACCCCCAGCATGAACCTTCACTTGACCTGACACAACTACATAGAGCGATCGCCCCTCTTGGCCCTCCGTAAAAATAGTATGACTGGTGGGGTAGGACAGTTCATCCATGACAGAGGTCAGACGCACCAAAAAGTCATCTCGCAACTCCTGAAAGATGGAGACATCACGAACAAACAGTAAACGTTCAACGCTGGATAGCATAATTCATATCTGATTTGAAGGAATTAAAACCAAAGTCAAGAGCGCTGCCAGCTCAACCCTAGGTTTTAATACTCGTTAGGTTGCTAAACTCACACCAAATTCAGCCATCATTTGCTCGACTTGAGCAGCAACAAGCGGATCAGGATCTTTTTGCAGCATTGGCAACAATTCTACCAGAGCGCGCTGTGATGCAATCTCCAGGTAAGACAAGACTGACTCCCGCACAAAACCCGTCGGATGGCGCAAACACATCAACGTTTGTTCTGCTGTTAAGCTCCACCGAGCTGAACGAGCGAGATGAAAACAACAGGCAAGCGTCCAATCAGATAAGAAATGGCGCAGTTCCAACAGATGACGCAACCGCTGATTGGGCTGCATGGGCCGATAGGTCATCAGAGAGGCCAGGGATTGGAGTTTTTCTAGTTCAGAACGGCGGTCGAGTACCGTAATCAGGGCCAGCTTACTAGAAATATCAACGGTATTGTCTAGAATTTCCAGGCCACGAGCCACATTCGATGATGTCCCAGACCGAATATTAAAGGACGCAGCCTGAATCGAGCTAGCCGCATAAAGAAATTTCATCAGCAGAAAACAGCGTTCGATCGCGTCGGATTCTAGGCCCAAGAGCGCCCGGTAGAGTAAATCCTGTGGGGACTGCTCCTCCGCCATTGTCGTCAGGAGGTCAGTCGTTTTGAAGCTTGGGGTGAGTTCTAAGTCAATCAAAGCACTGTAGAGCTGACCCATAAACATGAGTTCTTGCTCAATCAAAGTCTCTAGGCCACTGCGGCCCATCCGATCCAGAACCCGATCAATCCCAACCTCATCCGGCACCTTTTGTAAAATCCGCAGAATATTCCGGCGGGTCATGCCCCAAGAGGTCATCAAATAATTGACCAATGTATCCAATGCTTCTAGAGTCCCCACTTCTCCAATGGCTGACCAAGCTTGCTGACGGATCAATTCGGGTTTGTAGATGTCTTCTGCAATTTGCACCAGTAGAGGAATTGCCTCATTGCCTAACCGTACCAAGGCTTGCCGGGATGCCTCCCGAGTTGATCGATAGGACAGGGCTTTAAGCAGCGAGGGATAGTACTCTTCCATCTGAGTCGCTGCAATCACATCTAGCAACGCACAGCGAACCCGCAGAGACTCGTCCTGAAGTAAGGTATTGAGGTAGAGCCGCAACCCCTGCAGGTAGTCCGCCTCCCCTAATGCCCGTGTCCCCATGACTCGTTCTCGTTCATGGGGAGAGGTAATCATGCGCCGAATCGTATTAGTTGCGATCGCTTTTTGTTCGCGATCGCCCCGCTTCAAAATCAGGGCTGCCGCCGTTCCTCGCACAATCGGATCAACCTGAGGCTGAAGGTATGGGCGCAACTGTTCAACATCAGGGGCAGCTTCAGTCAACCAGATATATCGAAGGGCCAAGGCTAGAACTTCTGGAGAAAGGGTCTGTTGAGTCAAGGCTCGGACAGCATCCAAATAAGCTGGATTGGGGTGGTTCAGCATCACCTCTAGACTCTGGCGCTGAAGGGCCGGGGACAACTCTCCCAACAAAGGCACCAAGGTCTCACCAACATTTTTAGGGTCGAACTGAGTCAGTAGCTCAATGCAGGAGCGCTTGTCGGCCTCTGGCTTGGGTTGTTGCAAAGTCTCTGCTACAGATTGTTTCAAGCGTCGGATGTTGACATCTGTTGTCCCCAACCGGCCCCGTTCTGCACTCTGAACCAGCAAACTAACATACTGAGAACGAATCACCAAGACAATTCCAATCCAAACTAAAGCCAGAGCAATAATTACCAGGATGAATACTAAGCTCTGCTGATTCTGAAAGATGCGCTCCGAGGTCTCAGGCAAGAACCATCGGCAGAACCAAAGAATGACTAAGATTCCAAAGCCCGTTAAGCCCGTTGAGAGGGGCTCAAATACACCATTCACTAAGGTTTGAATATCGCTGCGGGTATTGTCTGGTAACGGTTGGAATAAAACCGCTCCTGTAGTTTCAATCAGGGTGTAGTGAAATAATTCATCTAAGAACCGCAGAATTGCAAAGCCAACAAAGGCCGAAAACAAGCCCGTGAGACCGCCGATCAATGAAAATGCTCCCAACAGAGCAATGCCCACTGGCAAGACTATCGCTGTGACAAATACCCCCGACCGTTCTACCAAACGACTGGCTGCAAACCATTGGGTCGCGACCTGAAATGTACTGAGAATACCCTCGAAAATTCCTAAGAAGCTGACAATACTACTTGCGCCTTCTCCCCGATATTCAAGCTGGCTGAAAAATTGAAAATCTACCAGCACATAAAGCACCTCTGCCATCACAAAAAAGCCGATCAAGGGCACTACATATCCCTGTAACGGGCCCTTGATATCGCGGCTGCTAAACTCGGGCTGTTCGTCTTCTGGCATCCACCGAGAAGAGTCAGGGAAAAACTGTTGATAGCGCCTAGAGAGATAAAACAAGATCCCTGCCCCAGCCAAAACCATCACTCCTGACAGAATCGTGACATTATTCAGCCCCACAAGCTTGAGCACAATCGGCAGGGAAAAACCGCTGAATACTCCAGCAACCAAAAACCCGCTACTCACAATAGGGTAGGTTCGTTTGATCTCTCGGATATTGAACAGTTGGTTGGATGTAATTGAATTATTGAGGTCGTTCAGGAGATAACAAGCCTCGACCCACAGCCACATCAGAAACAGCGTGATAAATTCAATACTCAACCCCAAAATTTGAATATTGCTCAGCCCCAGTCCAAACCGAAAAAGAAACAGGGGAACTGCCATCAGGATCAAGATCACCACAATCACCTGTCGCAGGGGTAGAACCCTCTGGAGCCAAGAGTAGATAACTCCCAAGCTTGAACCAATTGCCGCACTGGCAATGTAGATCCAGGGTAGCTTGTCAGCACCGTACTGGTCGATAAATAAACCAACCGTGCTAATTTCTAACCAAACCAAGCCGATAGAGGTCAGAGTATAAACAGCGAACAGTAAGAATGTTCGCTCCATCTCCTCCGAACGTAAGTTTAGCCCTCGAAGCACCCTTTGCCCTACTGCAGTAGAGCTAGCAACTGGCTTATCCATTCAGTGATGAGACCCGTTGAAATAACTGTTTCTCAATTGTAGGTTCTGAAGCTCTATTTGTAAGGCAGAGAAGGGTTGAAGTCATCAACTACTTTTTGTCAACTACTTTTTGTCAACTATTTGGTGTCAACTACTTTTTGGGGGATAACAACATGGTCATATTCCGCCCCTCTTGTTTGGGAGCCTGCTGAATCTCTGCATGTTCCTGTAGATCAATCACCATTCGGTCTAACAGATCCTTTGCCAAGTTGCTGTGCTGAATTTCACGACCCCGAAACATGATCGTCACTTTTACCTTGTCCCCATCGTGGAGGAAACTTTTGGCCTTGTTCACGTTCGTGTTGTAGTCATGATCCCCAATCTTGTAGCGCATCTTAATCTCTTTGACATCAGCCGTATGCTGCTTCTTCCTGGCTTCCCGAGCCCGCTTCTCCTGTTCAAACTTGTACTTGCCGTAGTCCATAATGCGACAGACCGGTGGATCGGCCTTGTCACTCACGAGGACTAAATCCAGCTCTCGCTCCTCCGCAAACCGAACGGCTTCTCGAGGAGAAAGGATTCCAAGCTGAGCACCGTCCGCATCAATAACGCGCACCTTGGGGAATCGAATATTGTCGTTGATTTGGGGTAAATTGCGATTTTTTTTCTTTTCAATGACAGACATTAAGCAGGAAGTCCGAAAATGTTTAGTTTGAATCTAGCGTGTCTCACATGTGAATATTGTACTCAGCCTCACTCTATTTCCGCCAAGACTTAACTTAAATTCTAAGAATGGTAGATTTGAGTTAAAGATTGTAAACTAGCTATCATTTAAGCAGAGTAAAGCTAAGGTATGGCGTGATCAACTCAGTCCCCTGGCAGCAACGGATTGGCAACCAAAGAGATTGGGTATGGCGGGGGTGGCGGATTCGCTATACCTATTTTAGATCGGCTCAGAATGGGGCAACTGCTACCTCGAATCCCCCGATTATTTTTCTCCATGGCTTTGGAGCTTCTATTGGCCACTGGCGAGAAAACCTCAGCGTTTTCAGCCGTTCTCACCCTGTCTATGCCTTGGACTTACTGGGATTTGGAGCTTCAGAAAAAGCTATTGCTCCCTACAATGCTGAGCTTTGGGCAGAACTCGTTTATGACTTCTGGCAAACTTTCATTGGCCACCCCGCCATCTTAGTCGGGAATTCCATCGGATCTTTGATTGGCTTAGTTGCGGCTGCAACCTATCCCCAACTAGCTCGAGGTCTGGTGATGATTAGTTTGCCCGACCCATCGGTTCAGCTAGAAGCCATTCCAGCTTGGATGCTGCCGTTGGTGGAAGTGATTCAGAGCTTAGTCGCGTCTCCCCTGCTTTTGAGACCTGTATTTTACTGGGTGCGTCGTCCTTCTGTTTTACGACAGTGGGCTAAGCTTGCCTATCAAAATCCAGAGGCGGTGACGGAGGAACTGCTGGAGATTTTCATTCGACCAACGGGCGATCGCGGCGCTGCCCGAGCCTTTTGTGCTCTGTTCAAGGCCATGGGAAATCCTCGGTTAGGGCCGGGTGTAAAAACATTACTGCCGCAACTGAAGATTCCAATTTTGCTAATCTGGGGCAACCAAGACCGATTGATTCCCCTCAAGTTTGTTCAACCGAAAAAGTATTTGCAGTATAGCTCCAACTTGAAATTGATTGAACTGGATCAAGCAGGGCATTGTCCCCATGATGAATGTCCTGAACAAGTCAATCAGGAAATCCTCAACTGGCTTGCGAGTCTTGCCGTAAAACCTCGATCTGAAGAATTGGAGGCCAATTGCTGAGCATCAATTCGGGCAACTTCAGCAGTCTTGAATATTCAGCCACTAGAATGCCAGTATCTTGCCCTCTTTTCAGCACGTCTTTCTAGATAGACAGAGCAAAAATCCTATCCTAAAGTCTCAAAATTCAGAGCCGATTACGATAGATAAATAAAGCTATAGTTTTAACTATAGAATCTTTCAGGCTCTAGGAGCAATGAATCGACTTGAGATGAGCTAATGAAAACGTGCTGGTCGAGTATGCTGCAAAAAATTTCTCCACTTCGGACTATTCTGACCTCTTTGAAGGATACGAATGCGCTTCCTGAATACTATAACAACCTGACTCAGGTTTCTTATAAAACATGGCGAGAACGCATCTTTAAAATCAGATTAGATCTAGCTTTTGAATTGGCCATCTGTAAAGATGTCGCCCTAGTTTTTTTTCGTATTGGACAGTTATTTTTACATGGGAAACAAGAGAAAATTTTACTTGAGCTGATCAGTCCAATTGTTCGATTACTAAGTTTAATTTTCTGTCTTTCGTCACTACAAACCACTTGGGGAAAACGCCATCTGAGTTGGATTTTCATTGGCTTCTCTTCATCGCTGATGATTAGTGAACGGCTTGTTAGTTCAGTCTATATGCTAGATAGCGAGCCAATTTTTAGATCGGATTGGTATTTAACTTTTTTAACACAAGCCATCCTAATTCCAGTTTCTTGGAGGCTGCACCTGATCTCACAAGTGACAGTTCTAGGATGCTATTTTTTGATTAATCCCAAAACATCTTTACCCAGCTTTGACTTGTTAAAGATGTTTTGGGTCTGTCTGATCTGTAATCTTTCTGTTTTCCTTTACGAGCGTTTACAGCGTCGAGTTTTTAAGTCACGACAGGAGCTTGAAAGAGCGTATCAAGAGCTTGAAAGTACGGAAGCCAAGTATCGAAGTATTTTCGAGAATTCAGTTGAAGGATTATTTCAATCATCGCCTGCAGGGCGCTTTATTAGCGTCAACCAAACTTTAGCGCATATTTATGGCTACAATTCACCCGAAGAAATGATGCTTAAAGTCACTGATATTGGTCATCAGATGTATGCTGACTATAATCGCTGGGCAGAGTTTATTGACTTAATTAGTCAGCAAGAATCTGTTCTAGCATTTGAATCTCAAGTCTATCGAGCGGATGGTGAAATTATCTGGATTTCAGAAAATGTTCGCGCGGTGCGAGATACTACAGGAAAAATTATTTCCTATGAGGGCGGTGTTCAAGATATCACCGAACGCAAGCAAGCTGAGGCCGAAGTTCATAAAGCTCTCCAGCAAGAAAAGGAACTTAATCAATTAAAATCTCGCTTTGTCTCCATGATCTCCCATGAATTTCGGACTCCTTTAACGACGATCTTAGGTGCAGCAGAAGCCCTAGAACACTATGGTTATAGATGGAGTGAAGAGAAAAAACAAAGATACTTAAATCGGATTCAGACCACTGTTCAACACATGGATGAACTCTTGAGTGATGTTTTGTTAATCAGCCAATCAGAATCCTATAAACTACCATTCAATCCGGCCTCAATGGATCTAGAAATATTCTGTCAAAATTTAGTTGAAGAAATTCAATTGAGCATTGGAGAAAAACATCGACTGATTTTTTTGCCTCCCAAAAAGAGTCCTAATTCTTCTGACAATCTCCCTTTTATGGACGAAAGATTGCTGAGACAAATCTTTAGTAATTTACTCTCTAATGCAATTAAATATTCACCTCAGGGAGGTCGAGTTGAGTTTAAACTTATTTATGATAAAAATCAGGCTAGATTTACAGTTCAAGATGAAGGGATTGGGATTCCTGCACAGGACTTAAAGCATCTATTTGAATCATTTCATCGGGCTAAAAACGTAGGAACAATTCCGGGAACAGGACTTGGGCTAGCCATTGTTAAACGGTCTGTTGAAATTCATGGCGGAGAGATAACTGTACAGAGCAAAGTCGAAAAAGGTACAATATTTACAGTGAGTTTGCCACTCTTTTATATTCAGGAGCAGGACTCTGATGAAGCAAATTATAGTTATTGAAGACGAACTCGATGTGCGAGAAATTATTTTAGACATACTTGATGCTGAAAATTTTTCAGTGCTTGGAGCAGAAAATGGTCAAGAAGGCATTCAGTTAGTTCAGGAAACTCTTCCAGATTTAGTAATTTGTGATGTTATGATGCCAGAGCTAAATGGCTATGACGTGTTGGCAGCTCTACGAGAAAATCAGGCTACTGCCACAATTCCTTTTATTTTTCTAACTGCAAAATCAACAAAGTCTGATCTCCGACAAGGCATGGATTCAGGTGCAGATGACTATCTAACTAAGCCTTTTACTCGAAAGGAGTTGTTGAATGCAATTTCCAGTCGCATCCAAAAACAAGAAGTCATTGAACAAAAAAACCAGGATCAGCTCAATAAACTCCGGAGTAATATTACGTTTGCATTACCCCATGAGTTACGAACTCCATTGAATGGAATTATTAGTTTTTCTACAATTCTACTAGAAGAGCTTTCAGAACTTCCGACAGAGGAAGTTCAAGAAATGTTAACTGATATCCAATATTCAGCCCAAAGGCTTAATCGAATCATCTGTAACTTTTTATTGTATGCTGACCTTGAACTTCTAGCTCATGATCCAGAACGAAGAAAAAAACTACCTCTGGGTTCGATTCCATCTCCCAGTATCTTAGTCAAATATGTGATCGATCGAGCTTCTCAAGCTTCCCCAGAAAGGGCACAAGATGTGTGCCTAGATCTCTGCTCGGATATAGAAATAAAAGTCTCAGAGGATTTCTTAAAAAAGATTGTTGAAGAGTTAGTTGATAATGCCATAAAATTCTCAATACCGGGTCAAAAAGTTTACTTAAAAACTCAATTGAGTAATCAGTATTATTGTCTTAAGGTAATTGATCAGGGACGAGGAATGACAGTAGAACAGGTGACTAATATTGGAGCCTATCAACAGTTTGATCGCAAGCAATATGAACAACAAGGTTCTGGACTTGGGCTAGCCATCATCAAGCAATTGATTGAGCTTCAGTCTGGAGAGTTGAGCATTGAAAGTGTGCCAGAAAAAGGAACAACAGTCAGTGTTTTTCTCCCGATTGTGGTTTAGTGAAGTAACTGTCGAATCATCTGATTGGCTTGTGAACCATATCCCCCACCAAATAAGTTGAAATGGTTCAGAATATGGTAGAGATTGTAAAGAATTTTACGATGCTTATAGCCCGGTTCTAGAGGCCAAACTTTATTGTATCCTTCATAAAACTCGGGTGAAAATCCACCAAACAGTTCAGTCATTGCGATATCAACTTCGCGATCGCCAAAATACGTTGCCGGATCAAAAATTACAGGCTCACCAGTTAAAGTTACTGCAGCATTTCCTCCCCATAAATCACCATGAACTAAAGAGGGTTGCGGTTGATGGTTTGCCAATAACTCTGGAATTCTTCGCAGTAGTTCTTCGGCTTGCTCAAAAGACCCGCCTTGACGTTTTGCCAATCTAAATTGATAGCCAATTCGATGTTCTTCCCAAAAGTCAGCCCAATGTTCTGTCCAAGTATTAATTTGAGGGGTAGAGCCAACGGTGTTATTAATTTCCCAGCCAAACTGATGCCAACCAGGATAGAATTTAGGAGCACGCCATTGATGCATTAAAGCCAGTTTATGACCCATTTCAGCCATTTCCTGAGAGCCAGTTCGCCCGCCTATTTCTAACCATGACATCACAATGTAGGCTGAACTTCCTGCTATTCCCCAACAGATAGGGCGTGGAACTTGTATCGTTTGCGTGTTCCACATTTGTTGGATGCCGAGAGCTTCAGCTTCAAACATGGCAACGTGTGAAGCTTGATTTAATTTCACAAAGTAGTTAATCGAGTGATCGCTCAACCGATAACCCTGATTAATGCATCCTCCTCCTACAGATTGTCTATCTTTGACTTCAAATTTTTTTCCAGTTGCCTGGGTAATTTGTTCAGCAATCTGATCCCACATAAGCTATTTTAAACAACAATTTTTAATATTAATTCTTCTGATAGTCCTGAAGATTTTATCTAAAGATCTTACATTTAAATCGGTATGAAATACAACTCAGTTTTCCCTTTTCAAGGAAGATACAGAAGGATTACTCTGCATTACAACCAAACGAAACCTGTTGTAAGCAATCAGCAATAACTGGTAAGAAGGTATTGCTCCTCCTCGGAGACGAAGTCCCCAAACCCCTGTCTAAGATCTCTCATGATTGATTTAGGATTACTATATCTGGAAATCTTATCATGATCTCTGATGCAGAAATCTGATTTAAAGTGTGAATCTGGAGTCGGCATCTTGCCCGCACAGGCTAGCAGTCTGCACCACAAATATCTCACAAATTATTCCTGATTTCTATGTGATAAAGATTACAGGTTACCTTATTTTTCTGAATAGAAAGATTCCATCTTGCTGATAAAGTAAGTTAAATTGAGGCATGGCCTTTAACTGATGGATTAAGTTCATGACAAACTCTGGAGAACTTGCCCATCCCGGATAGGAACTGTTTAATAGCACGTATTCAAATTGAGTTAAGTGTGTCAATTTTGTCTCTTGAGTTGCCAACATTACAATAGAACGATGCGTTACATGAGGTGCGATCTGATCAGCAGTTAAAACACTACCGGGAGTACTGACTAGAGTAATCGCTGCTCGTGTTGCTGAAACAGTGTCGAAATGCTTAAGATATCTCGACCAAAAATAACCATACTTGGCCAAAGCAAAAAAAGCAATTAATGACCAAAGTATTATTTTTCGAGGGCTTCGGAACCATCCTTCTCCTGCTGCCAGGGCTGAAATAACAGCGAGTAAGAGAAATGGCAAAATTGGCAAAGAGTATTGCTGAGTTAGGTTTTTCTGAGATTGGCTATCACTGAGGAGATTAAGAACTAATGTTGGGATTGTACAAATGAGGGGCATTAGATGACGGGGAAATAGACCCCAAATCACAGGACAAACTAACAATAAAATGTATTCTAGATTGGGGAGAGTGAAGAGTTGATGGAGTACAATTCCCGGCCTTAGAAAGAGATTGGTTGAAATTTCTAACACAGAATTTCCCAGGGCATCATAATGTCTGACCGCATGGGGAATTTCTCCACTAAAGTGTGGAATAATGACAAACGTTGCGATTAGAAACCAAGTGCAGCCTAAGGTGATCGCAATTAGCCCACAGACTTGTTTGTGTTCAAACCAAAACAACCAGCATCCCAGAGCTACAACTGTTAGCGCTAAAACTGCCTTGCATCCTAAAATGACTAAAATTACCAGGGTAAATCCAATAACTTGATTTAAACGAGCTGTCAAAACTGCAACTAAAAATAGTGGGAGAGCAATCACTTCTGGGTGAAAGTCAAATAGGTTAAGATTAAAAATCAAAGGATAGAGTAAATAAACTCCAGCCATTGCGAGTGCTTGAGAAGGTTTTAGTCCTGCCTCTAGAGCCAGTAACCCGGTAGGCCATGCTCCAATTGCCAAGGAGATTGCTTGAATTCCAAAGAGCCAGTAAACACTAGGATGAAGTTTGTAAAGTAGCGCGATTGGATAAAGTATCCAAGCCGCATGATCCCCAAAGATATGAAGTCCTCGAAAGCTAACAAAGGGTTCTTTGCCCTGGCTAATTAAGTAAATACCATTATCAAAGATTCCTAAATCAAAGGCATTTGACTGGAATAGCTCGTGGCGTAGAGCACTACAAAAAAATAAAATGATGCTGCCAATAGCAACCATTAAAAAAACAGGGCTAATTTTATTAGAAACTCGAATCATATTCAGGAAGCAGAAGGGTAACTATAGTAATCTCAAATGATTTGTGAGAAGGGAGTGGAGGGGTGTTGCTCCCTTCTTGAAGGCGAAGTCCCTACCCCTCTCTGAGAGATCTGTGGTGTCGGCTTCTAGCCTATGCAGGCAGATGCCCACTCCAAGTTCACGAGTCCAGTCAGATCGCTCTATCTTACAGTGTTCTAGTTTTCGCACAAAGGAGGGGTTTGGGAATGAAGTCCTCAATCTCTCCGTCATTTGAGATGGGTTTGTCAGAAAATCTAGGGACACGCGCTAGAATGCAGGGTTATTGCCAGACGATAGCCGCAGGAGTCTAAAACAACCGTTACGATGACAAAACCAAAGTGGGCGAGCACCCTGAGGAAAGGATGGGCTACTTTTGAACACTATCCAAGCACAACTGGGCTGATTTCAGGAGTCGGGCTCTTGCTGATTTGTGGGTTGGGATTTCTATGGGATCTGGGCAGCACTGGATTAATTGACGAAACAGAACCGCTTTTTGCCGAAGCCGCTCGTCAGATGACTCTAACTTGGGACTGGGTGACCCCTTACTTTAACGGCGAGACTCGGTTTGATAAACCTCCGCTTGTCTATTGGCTCATGGCGATAGGGTATCTGCTGATCGGGGTAAATTCATGGGCTGTCCGTCTCCCTTCCGCTTTGGGAGCGATCGCTTTGACCCTGGGCTGTTTCTTGGCGTTAAAACAGTTTGGGGGAGACCGGAAATCTGTCCAATCTCAGCGTCAATCTTGGATCTCAGCCTGGTTAGGAGCAGCGCTGGTGACATTCAGCCCTCAAACCCTGGCCTGGGCGCGACAGGGGGTTTCGGATATGGTGCTCAGTGGTTGTCTGGGAACTGGGTTGCTATGTTTTTTCTGGGGATATGTGAGGGAAAGTCGGCGGCAAGGCAAACCGGAGGATTGGGTTCAGAAGTGGCCGATGTTCCAGCAAGCCCTGCCCAATTGGGGATACTTGGGATTTTACGGACTAACTGCGCTGGCGGTACTTGCGAAAGGGCCTGTGGGTCTAGTGTTAGCCGGACTGATTCTAGGCAGTTTTCTCCTGTATGTTGGAAAGTTTTGGGAAGTGATTCGGGAAATGAGAGTCCTCACAGGAGGAATGATTTTTCTAACCATGACCTTCCCTTGGTATGTGTTTGTGATTCTTAGAAATGGTCAGGCTTATATTGACTCTTTTTTCGGGTATCACAATCTTGAACGGTTTACCCGTGTAGTTAATGAACATTCTGCACCCTGGTATTTTTATATCTTGGTTGTGCTGATTGGATTTTTTCCAGGGTCAGCCTATTTACCTTTGAGTATCATTCATTTAAAGCTGAATCAATATTCGCTCTGGCGTTCCCAGGATCGTTCAGAACATTTGAGAATCTTTGCCTTTTTTTGGTTTATTTGTATCTTTGGATTTTTCTCAATTTCTGTGACTAAATTGCCCAGTTATGTATTACCTTTGATGCCTGCTGCTGCTATTTTAGTTGCTTTAGCCTGGAGTAAATTCTGGGTTGATTCACCTCCCTTAACATCAGATTCTCAACTAAACTTGGGGTTCAGTCAGGGAGATCAAGCTGGGTTTTGGCTCAGTGGTTTGTTTAACATTCTACTGCTCACGGTATTGGCAATGGTTTGTTTCTGGAGTCCTAATTTAGTAGGGACTGATCCTGCCGTTGTCGATTTTCCGAAAGTGATTCAACAATCTGGATTGCCAATCCGGGGAGGAACGATTTGGTTGGGAACTGCGGTTATTGTTTCAGGTTTGCTACACCGAAAAAGACGATGGCGTTGGATCATTGTTGCCAATCTTTTGGGATTTATACTGTTCTTGATCAGTGTTATTCATCCGGCATTGTTCCTGATTGATACAGTGCGTCAACTTCCCTTGAGAGAGCTTTCTACCCAAGTTGCTCAGGTTGAATATCCCGGTGAAGATCTGCTGATGATTGGGTTCAGAAAACCCAGTGTTGCTTTCTATAGTCAGCGTCAGGTTCAGTTCTTCGATGTGAGGAGTTTCTTTAAAGTTGAGCCCGGTCGCCCGCTTTACTATCTCTATGATTCTATTCAAAATCGACCTCAACCCACAACTATTCTGGCGATTTCTCGACCCAAAGACCTCAGTAAAATCGGGTTGCAACCCCAGGATTATCAAGTGATCAATCAGCAAGGTCGCTATCAATTAATCCGAGTGGAAAAGCAAGTCATGATTGATCGCGTACGGAACTTTTCACCCAAACTGATCGAACCGATGGAGTAAGATGCAAGGTTTTACTCGATTTCTGGCCATAGCCGTTCCAGTTGCGATCGCCATGCTGCCAAGGTTTGATTGCGGGTTTCTGCTCCACCTGATAGCTCTCCCATCACCCCCTCAGCATAAAATCGTTCTAAGGTTTGCATGGTTTCTTCAACAGATTGTCCTTGACGTTTGGCAACCTGGATCACCTGGAGAATTCGCTGTTCAATTAAGTCACTATAAAGCTCAGAAACTCCTTTCCGATGTAGCGCAATTAAATTAGAGATTGCCTGCAGAAAATCCGTACTGGTTAAACTCTCCATTGTGTGCTGAAACACTCCCCAGATAACTCCTTGATGGGTTGCATAACGGGCTTCTAAGGTGCGATCAAAATTTTCTTCCAGCAGCCGATCCAGAATTTCTTGAGCATCCTGGATTGGAGTAATCGGAACTAATATCCGCAACCAACTTTGGTCTTCTGAAAGCAATACTAAAAGCCGGAATTCGCTAGTTTCTACCTGCCAAGAGGTCAGATCAACTTGAGTCATAGCTGAGTCAAATTGGTGTTTCAGCAAACGATGAATATCCGCAGGAATCATGGCAATCTTAATAACTGAGGGGTGGCAAGTTACAGCTTATCAGGTTAACGTGACTCATGAGAATTGCTGACACGCTATCCTCGTCTTGACAAGCAAAACTGGGGTAGAGTAGTAGTTCTAAGAAGCAATACAACACTGTCTGAGCTGGGATTCAACACATGCTGTCTGATCTGAATCTTCATCTTCGTAAAGTCAAGCGTTTTCTCTACAGGAATCTGGCAACTCAAACTAGAAAGCCTGCCCCCAAGCGCTATCGAGTTTCGAGACCTAGAACTCAGAAATTTGCCCGGTTTGTCTTTGACCGTCTAAGTCTAGTGCAGTTCAGAGCCCAACATTCTTTTCCACGGTTAAGATTCAAACAGTTAAAATTCAAACAGTTAAAATTCAAACAGTTAAAATTCAAACGGATTTTTCTGGTAGGGGCAATGGCGTTAACAGCAGGTTGGGCAATAGCGAGCTTGATTGGCGCGGTACTGCCAGATCGTCAGCAAGCCAAGGAGACAAATTTTATTCCTCCCTTGTCCAATTCCGAACCAGAGACAGTGTCTGGGTTTGGATACAACGTTAGACGACAGCCTGACTGGGCTGATAGTGAAACGTTACAGACGATTGTGAATGGAGCCGTTGACCTTGCCAAGCAACAAGGT
Source organism: Microcoleaceae cyanobacterium (assembly GCA_051652765.1). Lineage (GTDB taxonomy): Bacteria > Cyanobacteriota > Cyanobacteriia > Cyanobacteriales > Microcoleaceae > JBHJGO01. The sequence continues at coordinate 23,408 of JBOFUV010000129.1, forward strand.
CTACCCACCAGTAAGCTATCCATTACATTAGTCGATGTCAGCCAGCCGAAAGCCCATACCTATGCGGGGCACAACAATAAAGTTCTGAGATATCCAGCCAGTGTTGCCAAGTTGTTCTGGCTAGTCGAATTTATGGCTGCAATTGAATCGGGAGAAGTGAGTGATGAATCTGCCTTCTATGTGGATTTGTCTAACATGATGCGAATCTCCGATAACGATTCAGCTAGTCGTGTAGTCGATGCAATTACAGATACCGAATCAGGCGATCCCCTTGAAGGCAAGGCGTTAGAAACTTGGGTAAGTAAGCGCAGCCAAATCAATCAATTTTTTCAAACCGCAGGCTACGACGAGATTCGCCTGAGCACAAAAAACTATCCGACTGCCCGTCTAGGCCCAACTCCAACGGGTCGAGATCTACAACTTTGGAAAGAGTCTGATGAATCAGGCGGCAACCAGATGACCACGGATCAGGCAGCGCGGTTGCTGTATGAAATTTATACCAAGCAAGCGATTTCTCCCCTCGCCTCAACCAAGATGGCTTATCTACTGACCCGAAGCCTCAAACCAGAAGCTTGGCAAAACAACGAACTCAATTCTGTAGAAGGCTTTTTGGGTGAGTCCCTGCCCCCTGAACTTTACTTTGGATCTAAAGTTGGTTACACCAGTCGCTCTCGCCAAGAGGTTGCCTTGATCAAAACAGTGAATCATCAGACGACCTACATCCTAGCCGTTTTTGGCACTGACCCAACCTATGCTGAAAACGAAGAAATCTTCCCCCAGATGTCTCGCTATGTCTTTGAGCGTTTGAGTGGTGCTGTCCCGATTGATCCCCCTCAAACCCAGCCCAAACGTCGCAATTAACCAACCTCTGCCCTAGGTTCTGGACTTGCGATCGCTGAGTTTTAGTAAAATTTCGCTGTGAACTTCATGGGTAATTGGATAAAAACAGGTCAAAACCATCCCAGCAATTAATGCCAAAGCCGGAAGTGGGGCGATCGCGATACGAATTGCAACCAGCGCTGAGTCTGGCTGAATCGGGGGCTGCTGTCCCGCAACACTTTCGACAAATCCTGCCAGTTGGAGCACTTGCCCCACTAGGAACAATCCCAGAGCAAGGCCAATTTTTTGGAGAAACACCATGAAGGCATAGAAAATCCCCTCCCGACGCTGTCCTGTATTGAGTTCGTCGAGATCAACCACATCCGGAATCATCGACCAAGGAATCAAGTAAGCGGTTGAGATCCCCGCTCCAGCAATCACCGCCAACAGATACATCAAACCAATCTGTCCCGGCTGTAAAAACGTCAGTCCGATCTGAGCAATCAACCAGAGCAGAGTTCCCATAAAGAACACTGCCCGCTTGCCATAATTCTGACTAATCCGACTCCAAGCAAACAACATCACAATCGCCGTTCCCTGAACTGCGATCGCCACGCCATAAAAATCAGTACTGGACAACTTCATCCAGTTTTGGACAAAGTAGGGGAGAATTGCCGCCGTTAGCTGTACCGCAATCCAGGAGAACAGATAAATCCCCACAACATAGAGAAATGGGCGGTTCTGGAACGCAATCCGCACCTGTTCCAGCACAGGGAGAGAAGCCGTCGAATCAGGAGAACGGGTAGCAAGACCCTGTAGGGTGCGTTTGCGAGTTCCCAGAACACACCAAAAGATCGGCAAGACTGAAATCACCGCACAAATCAACCCCAACACCCAATACTGCCGCCGGGGATCATCGGGGATTAGCACCGAGATCACCAAAGCCAAAATCAGTGACAGAATACTCCCACCAATGGAAAACATAAACCGAAAACTGTTCAGGCTGGTACGTTCGTTGTAGTCCTGAGTCAGTTCTGGAGTCAGGGCAGTATAGGGTAAATTAACAACGGTATAAGCAATGTTAAACAGCACTGCAATAATGCTGTAATACCAAAACAGCACCCAGAGATTGGAACTGGGCACAATCCACTGCAAGAAAAAGAAAATCCCAAAGGGAATTGCCCCAAACACCATCCAGGGATAACGCCGCCCCCAAGGATGAACCGTGCGATCGCTCATCACCCCAATGATTGGATCGTTAACTGCGTCAGAAATCTTCCCAACTAGATACACACTCCCCGCCAATCCCGCAGGCATCCCCGCCACATTCGTCAGAAAGACCAACAGGACAAAAGACAACAAGTTCGCTGTAATTGCTGTTCCCAAATCCCCAGCCCCAAACGCCATCTTTGTCCAGAAGCTGAGTTTCTCGGGAGTTGGAGTGTTGCCTGAAGTGGGAGAAGAAGTTTCCATAGGATTATAAAGAGGTCAGAGCATTAACCGAAAGCAGCCTGGGTAATGCCTACCTTACAGCAAATTGACTGGAAAAACGCTGAGCTGTTTTGGTCGGTGTTGAGCTGGCGAGACCCAACACACCTTATCCCAACACCTTATCCCAACACCTTATCTCAACAAACGACTAGGCCAGGGCTTCCGGTTCGGGTTCACCCGTCTCTTCATCTCCGAATACAACCCGCAACAAGGGAGGTGCCACGAAAGTTGTGACAATCACCATCAAGATAATAGCCACATCCAACGCTTCAGAAAGAGCACCACTGGCGGTTCCCACGGCTGCAAAGACTAAACCCACTTCGCCCCGAGGGATCATGCCAACGCCAATCGCCAATCGATTCAGGGGCATATTGCCAAAGGCACCCCAACCTGCAACCACCTTGCCCAATATCGCAATAACAATCAGGAAAGAGGCAATGACTAACCCTTCCCGATTAGCAGGAACGGCTGGGTTGAGTACGCTGAGATTGGTTTTTGCCCCCACCGTGACAAAGAAAATAGGGACTAATACATCGACGATCGGCTGAATCAATTCGTCTAATTTTTTCTCCTCAATTGTGGATTCATCCAGCACCAAGCCTGCCGCAAAGGCTCCTAGAATCGCCTCTAGATGGATTGCTGCACCGATATAGGCCAAAAAGAGGGCAAGGCACAACGCGGGAATAACAACTCGGCCTCGCGTTTTGAACTGTTCTGCCAGGGCATTGAAGCCGCTGTTGAAAAAACGACCGAGTAAGATTGCCCCAACCAGAAACACAGTGGCACTAACAATTAAATAAATCACATTGACGATATCGACTTCCCCAGTTTTAGCCAGACTAGCAACAACTGCCAGAACAATAATCCCTAGAACGTCATCAATGACCGCCGCGCCCAAGATGATTTGGCCTTCCTTTGAAGATAACCGCCCAATTTCTGCCAGAACCCGAGAGGTAATGCCAATGCTCGTTGCTGTTAATGCTGCTCCAGCAAAAATGGCAGGGATGGCTGAAACATGAAAAACTGCCATCAAGCCTAATGTTCCGGCGGCAAAGGGCACAACAACTCCCACCAGCGCCACCACCAGAGACTGGAAACCGACTTCAATTAACTGCTTGATGTTGGACTCAAGGCCAATTTCAAACAGGAGAATAATCACTCCCAACTCAGATAAGATTTCCAACACTTCACCCAGAACCTCGAACGTTCCTTGGGCTGCTGCTGGATCTAAACCTGCTGTGGCTTGTAGAATCCCCATCACCACGGAATCAGTTGCAGTTGCTCCCCCCTCGGGAAATACAACCAAATGCAGCGCGGAGATCCCAATCACAACTCCGCCTAGTAATTCCCCCAGCACTGGGGGAAACCCTAACCTGTTAAAGAATTCTCCCCCGACTTTGCTTGCGATAAAAATAGCTAACAAGCTCAGCAATACCCCGGCAAGCACCATCCCACTCGCAACTTCAGGGGTCGCCTCAGTTGCCATTGCCAGCAATGGAAAAATGCTTGTCCCTGAAGCCAAACTGGTTAAGTCAAACGAAACGAGTCCAATCATCCAATTCATCATCTAGTTAATTATCCACGCTATAGAACTCACCTCACCTACTCTATCGAACGTTATAAAAAGTTGTCTATGCTGTCGGTGCTATCGTCTCCTTGGTTTGGGAGCGGAGAATTGATGCAAATGAAAAAGCGTAACAAAGCGTTAAATTGTGGGTGTGCCTCTCAGTGATACCCTGTTTAAAAAGCATTAAATTCATCACTAATCTAAGAGTACCTTTGTTAAAATGACCGAATCGACCCAAACCCCCTATCTGTTGCGTGCTGCGCGTGGTGAAGTATTGGATCGCCCTCCCGTGTGGATGATGCGACAGGCGGGTCGCTATATGAAAGCGTATCGAGATTTACGAGAAAACTATCCGTCTTTTCGGGAACGGTCTGAAAACCCTGACATTGCGATCGAAATTTCTCTACAACCGTTTCGGGCCTTTGCACCCGATGGGGTAATTTTATTCTCAGATATTTTGACTCCATTGCCTGGAATCGGGATTAACTTTGACATTATTGAGAGCAAGGGGCCAATTATTGACCCGCCCATTCGAAGTCTGGCCCAAGTGGAACAACTTCATCCCCTAGAACCAGAAGCCTCCATGCCCTTTATCAAGCCGATTCTCAACACCCTGCGGCAAGAAGTGGGGAACAACGCGACGGTTCTGGGATTTGTCGGCGCACCTTGGACATTGGCAGCCTATGCGGTTGAAGGCAAGAGTTCTAAAGACTACGCCATCATCAAGGGCATGGCCTTTTCTGAGCCCAGAATTTTGCATCAGTTTCTAGGGAAATTGGCGGATGCGATCGCCGTCTACGTTCGATATCAGATAGATTGTGGGGCCCAGATTGTACAGATGTTCGACTCTTGGGCAGGCCAACTCAGTCCCCAAGACTACGATACCTTTGCCCTGCCTTACCAACAACGAGTGATTGAACAAGTTCGGCAAACCCATCCGGATACACCCTTGATTCTCTATATCAACGGCAGTGCGGGTATTCTAGAACGTATGGCCCAGTCTGGAGTAGACATGGTTAGCGTGGACTGGACGGTGGATATTGCTGAGGCCAGAAATCGTTTAGGTCATCATCTTGGCGTTCAAGGGAATATTGATCCCTGCGTTTTGTTTGGATCAAAAGAATTGATTCGCGATCGCATTCTGGAAACCATCCGCAAGGCTGGACGCAAGGGACACATTTTGAACTTGGGTCATGGAGTTCTGCAAAAAACCCCGGAAGAAAACGTTGCCTATTTCTTTGAAACGGCAAAACAGGCCGACAAATTACTCTCTGTTTCTGTTTAGAGGGTTCTGTTAGACAGAAGATTGACTCGCTAAACAAGTATTTTTACTGTTCTTCCCAAACCATCTTTGTGTAGGAGTGAGATTCTTGTCCCGACTGCTCAAAACAGCATGAACAAACGAGTTTTAATTACTGGAGCCAGTGGTTGCATTGGTCATTATGTTGCTGAATATTTAATTCAGCAGACAGATCATGATTTGTACTTGATTGTTCGTCATCTAGACAAGTTAAAATTCAATCTTCATGCCCGTCCAGGCATTCATGTTGTGCAGGCTGATCTGAGGCAACTGGATCAGTTTCAAGCCCTTTTACCAACGATTGAAATTGCAATTTTAATTGCAACCTCTTGGGGCGGACGAGAGGAAATTTTTGATATTAATGTGAACAGTGTTATTAGTCTGCTAAGTCATCTAAACCCCCAAGTTTGTGAACAGGTACTATACTTTTCAACGGCAAGTATTCTGAATTACAATCATCAACTGTTCCCTGAAGCACGGGACATTGGCACAGACTATATCCGTTCAAAATATGAGTGTTTATCCAAGATTCAGGAGCTTGCTCCCACCTTGCCACCCATTCGTGCTTTGTTTCCGACTTTGGTCTTGGGTGGGGATCAAAACAAGCCCTATTCCCATCTGTCTTCAGGGATTTCAGAGGTCGTTAAATGGCTGCCCTTGATTCGTTGGTTCAAAACGGATGGGAGTTTTCATTTCATGCATGGGGCTGATATTGCTCAGGTTGTGGTTTACCTGGTGGAGCATCCAACCCCCTCTCAAAAGTCAGATCTACCAGAATACTTAATCCTGGGAAACTCGGCCCTTACCGTTAACCAAGCTGTTGAACAAGCCTGCAAGTTTTTTCAGCAACGCATTTATTTTCGATTCAATCTTTCCCTGTGGTTGGCAAACGTTTTCATCGTGATCTTCCGAATTCAAATGGCAGATTGGGATCGGTTCTGCCTGAATTATCGCCATTTTACCTATCAAGATCCAGTTAGTCCAGCAACTTTTAATTTGCCAACGTATTGCGCTAATTTTACAGATACTCTAAAGCTGACCCATTAACACTGATCAGGTAACACCTATTAATTAACACTTATCAAGCATCAGTGAATATATAATTTGAGCCGAGTTAACCCTAAATTAACTCGGCTCAATTCCCTTAAACCAATCCCCCTCAGCCCATCTCTATCTTTAATAACCGCTTACCGTGAATTACGGCTATGACGGTAACAGTTTCTCCCTGAATTCGATAGAGAACGCGATAAATATAAGCAAACCTTTCCCGAATGGCTTCATTGCCAAACTCTTGAGCAATTTCTCCAGTAAAGGGATTGTCTGCGAGATCTCGTGTCACTTCAATCACTCGTTGGGCTACGGCTGCAGCATAGGAAACAGAGTCCCTCGCAATGTATGCAGCAATAGCATCCATATCATCAATAGCTTGAGGTGACCAAACTACTTGATAACCCATTTACTCAATAAACCCTCTGCTTCTACCTGTGTAAACTTTCTAACAGTGTCAGCCATGGAAACTCCATGTCGGTACTTTTCAATTACATATAAGTGGTATTGAACATCTTCGAGAGAACAGTCTTCAGGTAAACTTTTTAACAAAGACTCCACTTCCTTTTTGATAGAGCTCATAAATTATTAGTGTATTTTTGTTCAGATAACCCCCATTATACCCCTTTTCTTAATGTTGAAAGGATTATACAGAACAGTACCTAGCAGCAGTTAGCTATTAGGCAGAACCAAGAAATTCAAAGGTTCACAAGAACTCTGATTTCTTTCAACAAGGCTCAGTCGGTCAAACCTTACCCAAACTTATTTTAAGTAAATCACACGCAATGAGAATGATATCAGAATTTATCTGGTTTGAGCAGATAGAATTTGACAGAACCTTCAGCTAGTCACTTTAGCTAGTAATCTTGATACTGTGCGATCGCCTCTCCCATTTTCGTGATCACCTCAGCAACGGGTCGATCTCCCAACTCCCCAGTTGCCCTTGTCCGGATACTCAGACTGTTGGATTCAACCTCCTTGGCCCCGACAATCGCCATAACTGGAATCTTCTCCTTTTCAGCGTTCCGAATTTGCTTCCCTAGGCGTTCATGGCTGACATCTACTTCGGCCCGAATGCCATGGGAACGCATTTTTGCAGCAACCTCTTGGGCATAAGGGAAGAAGTCATCACTGACGGGCAAGAGACGAGCCTGAGTGGGGGACAGCCAGAGTGGGAAGTCCCCAGCATATTCCTCAATCAGAATGCCAATCAGTCGCTCCAGGGAACCAAAGGGAGCCCGATGGATCATGATCGGACGCTGACGGGTGCCATCCTCAGCAACATATTCTAGATCAAACCGCTCAGGCAAGTTATAGTCCACCTGAACCGTCCCCAGTTGCCACTCCCGTTCCAGGGCATCCTGAAAAATAAAATCCAATTTTGGGCCATAAAATGCAGCTTCCCCCAATCCCAAGAAATGATTCATGCCCAGGGTTTCGACGGCCCGTTGGATTGCGCCTTGGGCATTCTCCCAGGCTGCATCAGAGCCAATATACTTGTCTGACGCTGGATCTCGAAAACTCAGTCTGGCCTTGAAATTTTTTAGTTGCAATTTCTGGAACACAGAGAGAATCAAGTCCACAACATTCAGAAATTCTGCATCAAGCTGCTCTGGAGTCACAAACAGATGGGAATCATCTACTGTGAAGCCCCGAACACGGGTTAAGCCCCCTAGCTCCCCAGACTGTTCATACCGATAAACCGT
>JBOFUV010000130.1:0-71537 GCA_051652765.1 Microcoleaceae cyanobacterium
GATGAACCTGATCGGTGTAAACCTTCTGGGCAGCGCCGCGAGGCGAAACCACAAACCGATAGCGACTTGCCAAATCGGGACTTTCTCCCAGCCACAACCCTGTAATGGCAGCACTTTCCGGCAAAGAAAAGTAGTACAGCACCTCTTCATCAAGGTTCGTCCGATTGTCGTACACTTCGTAAACCTCGACATCCGCCCAATCTCCCTGGGGAGTCACCGTCACCCGCTGTTCCTCTAGCCAGACTCGTTGGGCATTGATATCGTTTAGTCCAGCCTTTGCCGCAGTCCGATCAAAGGTTGAATTCAGCGCCTTTTCAATCGCAGGCAGTTCCGCCCGTTGAATCGGTTGATCAAAGAATTGGGCATAGAGTTCAGACGCTTTTTGTTGATCATCTAGAGCACTCCCTTGATAAATAAAAGGAGTGGTCACCACGTTGTACAACGCTTGTAACTTGATTCCAACATTACTACTGGAATAGAAAGACCCAGGATAGAGGTATTGAACTACTTGGTTGTTCTGATCATGGGGATAGCGGTACTGGGAGAGGTAAGCATTCAGTAACCCTTGACGGATGACTCCTGATTGTTTCACTAGCGCCTGCTGTGCTTGAGGGGTCTTCGGCGGCGTTTGCAATAGTTCAAAGGCTTTGACCTGAGGCTGCTGTTGCAACAACAGAACTGCGGCCAATCCAACCGCGAGAATCCCTGCCGCAAATCCCCTAACCTTGGTCTTACCATACCGTTGACCCAAGTGTTGCATCACCTGTCCCCAAGCGCTGTAGTAAGCCGCTGTTATCCCAATGGGTGCAATTAGGAATCCCAGCACCACCACTCCAACTGGCAACACTATTACAATCAAGTACGGCAACACTACCATTACCGTGATAAAGGCCGGGAAGAAGAAAGCACTGATTGTTAGACCATAGATGGCAAGACCTAGAGCTAGGGTTAGCCCCGTTAAGTGCAACCCATCTGCTAAGGGATTGTTACTGTTCAAGCTATTGTTCAAACTATTGTTTAAGGCACTGCTGACATCACTGTCTGAACCACTGATGAACCAATGAACATAAGTAATTGTTCCGAATACCCCGATCAGCAGGAGTAAACCGCTGGCTGGAGTCAAATCCCGCAACATAAAGAAGCGAATCAAACTAAACAGCAACAACGGCATTTCCACCCCAAAGAACAGGTGTACCAGGGAGAAAGACGAAGTCCGAACGGATTGGCGTTGCTTTTTCATCACGCCGACCACGCTACAGGCTGTAGGAACTCCTACTAGCCCAACAAACGGCAGGAGGAAGTTTAGGGGAACATTGCCTGTGATTAAATCTGCGAGAAATCCAATCCCCAAAAACGGCATAAATCCGAGATAGACAATCAACAGTAACGTGCAGTTAAAAATCCAGAACAAGATTTTAAACAACAATGTCCATCCGCCAGGTGAATAACCGGTTTGCATGATTAAGCCTCGAGAGTTAGGACTGTGGGTTTAAGTCCCTCTTCCAGCTGAGAAGAGGAATTCAGGGTGGGGGAAGTCTGGGTCAGGTCTGCCAATTGTTCATGAACAGTGGCCAGAAACTGTTGTACTTCTGGTTCATTCGGTTGATGAGGTTGGTCAAACAGCACCGACACCAATGTCCAGGCTGATTCCTGACGGGTAACCTCTGACCAAATTCGCTGAGTAAAAGCATCCGTTGTGGAATGGGCAGACTGGAACCAATAGGCAGCGGATCGCGTGCCATCATTCAATGTCAACCAGCGCCCCATGACTTCAGGGGTTAAGGGCTGAGATTCCATGTGGTTTAATTCATAGCCACTACCGACCAAACACAGTTCCGGGGCATGGTGCGATCGCCAAGTTGAACTCGCCACAAACAACACCGAGCCCGACAGGGTCTTGAACTGAAATCGCTGTTTTTCAGGGACGACCCCAGGGTACTGGGTAAAAAATGTTTGTTCAGATGGAGACAGGGGAATCGCTTCTGCCTGCATTGGAGCGGGCCATTCCAAGGCATTCAACGCCGGTAAATCTGAGGCAACCACTGGGGCAGGAGGCAAAAACGCCAATCCAAACAAGCAAACCGCCAACACCCAGAATTGGAGGGCTAGGGCAGATGAATTCTGTTGTGATCCCCCCGGCGCATCTACAAACAGGGGAACTCTGAACGCCTTGGGTTTGGTTCCCGCCTTTTTAGAGAGGCCGGGGGGAATCAGAGGAACCCACCGCAACAATCCGTAACTCATGACACAAGCGGTAATAAACCCGATAATTCCTAGGGGAACGTGCAAGATTTCAGCGATTTCTGGTTGTTGCAATACTTCAGCCACGATCACCAGAGTTAACACTCGGGTAATATTCGCCAGGATTAACAACCCCAAGTGAATGGTGCCGACAACTAACCACCGCAGCCCCAACTGCCGCCGATCCAGCCAAGTTGCCCCCAGGAAGAACAGTGTGCCAATCCACAGGCTTTTCAACCCGCTACAGGGCAGTTCTACTTGGGCGATGCCCGTGTCCAGAACGATAATATCTTCAGAAGAAAGGGCCGCAATGTTTAACTGGCTTAGAATGTGCTCCACGACCTCCGCCGTCAGAATTCTGGCGGGGAACCCCAGGTTTGTCGAAAATTCAATCCCAAAGGGAATCAGGCAACTGAGGGCGATCGCAATTGGTAATCCTCGGTTCCAAAGGTTCGGTTGTAGCCATAACCCAATTAATCCGTAGGAACCCAGCAAAAACAGCAGGGCTGGAATTTGTTCTAGGGTCACGAACCATTGACAGATCAGGCTGAAGGTTCCACAACCCAGGATTAGGCCCAAGGGCAGGGGGCGCATCTCCGGTTGCCAAAAGGTTTGCAGGTGTGCCTGATACTGTTCTTGATATCGATGCAAAAAAAAGAGCAGGACGCTTCCTACTCCGACTAGCACGAATCCATGCAAAACAGAAACCTTGGGCAAGGCTTGCAGGAACCATTGTCCAGCCGATCGATTTAACACAAGCCAGCTCAGGATCAATACACCGCAACTCAAGCTCATGATCCAAGCTTGGGTTCTGGGTCTAGCCCCAAGATGAATCAGACGAACATCACTTGTCATAAGATTTACTTTGATTAAGCTGGTTCTCAAAACGGGTTTACTCAAACTCCAATGCCAATGGGTTCAATTCCGGAGGGATTCAGCCCCAAATTGCAGACCAGACTTGATAAATACCGACTAGCTACCACAAATTAAATGATGTTTCTCGGCTTGTGACTTTATGGGTTGAAGGATTTGAAAGATTCAAATGATGGCGTTCTCAAGCTCAATGCAGAGGACGTACAAGAGATTTCATCATCTGTCTAAACCAATATCAGCATCTCACGCCTCATCATTGAACAGAGAATGGAAAACCCAAACGATCTACTGCTAGTCGCAGGGGTTCAATCATGTCCCACTCTTTGTCTGTCAAGCTGCTTGTATACTTCATTTTTTCAGTCTTGCTTCTCTAGCCAACATCCCAAATGGGTTCTATACTTTCCTTGTCACTCGTTCAGGATCTGAACAGCGTTTCCCATGACCTTTGATCGACAGGAGTTTGAACAGGCGTTATCAGAGTTGGAGCGATCGCTGCTGACCTTAAAAGAACGCTATGCTCAGGTTCAGCAGGATCACCAGCGCCAAGCCGAATTAAAGTCTCGAATTGAGGTCATCAACCCTGAGTTGCAGCGTAGCCGTTCCCAAGCTTTGCGAGAGGAGCTGCGGCAACTAGAGGCTGAACTTGAAACCCTGGAACTGAACCTAGAGAGTCATCTATTTACCTGGAGCAGCTTAAAAGAACCCTTTTGGCAAGCCGTGCGTTTTGGTGGGTTAGGGGTTGTGATTGGTTGGCTCCTAAGGCTTTGGGCTGCCTAGAGCCTGATCCTTCGTCAAGACCAGTTTCAGATTGACTTTCAAATTACAAGTCTCCGTTTTGTGGTAAATCTTTAGGGTGAATCTCTAGAGAGTTCATCAAACTTTAAATTGAACTGGTAAATTGAACTGGTAAATTAAACTGGGTTGAACCAGAGAGGGCGTTATGTCAGGCAATGAGCTACAGGCAGACTTTTGGATCACGGAATATATTACGCCTTGGGACATCTATGCCCACGGGATTACTCAGGTGCTGGCGTATCAGAAAACGGCCTTTCAGGAGATGTACATTGTTGAAACTGGGGTCTATGGCAAGGCATTAGTCCTGGATGGCAAATGGCAATCTTGCACAGGAGACGAGTTTCTCTATCATGAACCCTTGGTTCATCCAGCCCTGGTTTGTCATGGCGCTCCTCGGAATGTCTTGGTATTGGGAGGGGGTGAAGGGGCTACCATTCGCGAGGTTTTGCGCTGGACAACTGTAGAACAAGTTGTCATGGTTGACATCGACGGTGAGGTTGTGGAGGCGTGCCGGAAACACTTACCTGAAATGCACCAAAATGCATTTGATGATCCGCGACTACAACTGGTGATTGGGGATGCCCTGGAATTTCTAGATACCACTCAGCAGGAATGGGATGTAGTCATTTCTGATCTTTCTGATCCCATTGAAGAAGGGCCATCCTTCAAGCTGTTCACAAAAGAATATTTTGAGCAAATTAAACAGGTGCTTTCACCAAACGGTTTTTTTGTGATTCAGGCGGGGCCGGTGTCGATTGGGAGCATGGCGTTACATGTCCGTTTGGCAAATACAGTTAAGGCCGTGTTTCCCAATGTTGTTTCCTTGAGTAGTTATACCTCAACCTATGGCGCGCCTTGGGGGTTTGCCCTCGCCTCCACTCAAGCGATTAACACCCACCCTGAACCTGCAAAAGTTGATCAATTGCTGGCTGAGAAAACGACCGGAAACTTCCGGATGTTCGATGGCACAACGTTCCTAGGACTGTTGCAAACTCCCCTATATTTGCGACGGGCGATCGAAGCTGAGACTCAAATCTATACCCTGGCTGAACCCCCTAAGTTCTTTGGCAAGGGCGCAGGCGTTAGCTAGGCAAACCATCGAACCAATCGGGGATTGGCTTGTAAAACTTGATGGGGTTAATGTAGGTTGGGTTTTACTTCGTACTGCTCCGCAGAAGCCAGCTACCCAACCTACAACATTACAAAATTATCCAGACAGACCACTACAAACCACTTGCTCCCTGAGGCAATTTTTACTAGGCAAGAGACTCCGGATCAAACCAACGCCCATCCCCTTTGATCAGGTTAATCAGTTCAATAACACCTTGATCTTCTGGAACTTTTTTGATTTCGTCTCGACCCCGGTAGAGGGAGATGTAGCCGGGTTGTTTGCCGACATAACCATAATCAGCATCGGCCATTTCACCAGGGCCATTCACGATACAGCCCATGACAGCAATATCCAACCCGGTCAAGTGGTGGGTGGCTTCCCGAACTTTGTGCAGGACTTCCTCCAGGTTAAATAATGTCCGACCGCAGGAAGGACAGGCAACATATTCCACCATGGTTTTCCGCAGTCCCAGAGCTTGCAAAATGCTATAGCAGACTGGAATTTCTTTCTCAGGAGCTTCCGTCAGGGAAACCCGAATGGTATCCCCAATGCCGTCTGCCAAAAGTGTTGCAATCCCTGCTGTAGACTTGATCCGACCGTATTCTCCATCCCCAGCTTCTGTCACCCCCAAATGTAAGGGATATTCCATGCCCAGTTCATCCATGCGCTTGGCCATCAAGCGATAGGCTGCCAACATTACTGGAACCCTGGAGGCTTTCAGGGAAATCACAATGTTGTAATAATCAAGGGATTCACAGATGCGAATAAATTCCAGGGCAGACTCTACCATGCCCTCCGGAGTATCGCCGTAGGTAAACAGCATTCGCTCTGCCAAAGACCCATGATTCACTCCAATTCGCATTGCCTTCCCTTGATCCCGCAAAGACACAATCAGGGGCTTCAGAGTGTCGCGAATTTTATCCCCGATTTCGGCAAATTCTGAATCCGAGTATTCGGTGCGATCGCTCTTGGGTTTCTCAAACACATAAAGTCCAGGGTTCACTCGAACTTTATCCACATGTCGAGCCACTTCCAGGGCAATCTTCATGCCATTGTGATGCACATCTGCCACTAGGGGAACAGGTTGGTAAGTGGCTTCAAGCTTTTCCCTGATCTCTTTAACGGCTTTAGCGTGACCCACGCTAGGAACAGTTACTCGCACAATCTCACATCCAATTTCATGCAAACGACGAATTGCTGCCACGGCCCCAGCTAAATCCATCGTATCTTCGTTGATCATAGACTGTACAGCGACAGGGTGATTCCCCCCAATCGTAACGCTGCCGACGTGTACAGGCCGAGTTTTGCGGCGGTGGATCACGGTATCGACAGGAGCCTCACTGGGCAAAGATTGAGTGGGAAGAGGTAGAGTTTGCATATCAGGGAAGTTAGTAACTGTAGCAAATACTTAACGGTGTTTTCCTACTCACTAGATTGCCACAAAACTGGCCATTTTGGGTGATTTTCTGACAGTAGAACTGTTATAGACAGGGTAAAGCCATTCTGGAATTCCAGAAATTTGTGAACGAGATCCTGAAGAAATCTGGAACTGTTCCTAAGCCTCTAGGGTATTGAAGTACGGCGGCTTTTAAACAGCTGCTTTTAAATTGCAGTTTTGAAGGCAATTTTGACAGTCTAGCTTTTTCTGTTAACAAATAAGGATTCAGTGTGTTCTTCAACTCAACAAAAATCAGAAAATTTGAACAATTGCGAATCATCTTTGATTGCAAACAAATGTTGCAACTTTAAAATATCAAGTCTCTACTTTTTTTTAAATGAATTATAATGAAGGTGTAGGACGCAGAGAGTTCAAACTCACACTAAAATTCACACATTTAACTAGAAAAGAGAGGTGAAACAGATATGAGTAATCTCTTCCAATCTGTCGAAAAGGCTGTTGTTTATATCTATGAAGGGTTTGCAAGAATTTTCAGCCCTGATACGGATGTCTACCCAACCATCGGAGTTCATCCATTTGAAGGAACTCCTTCTAAGGATTCTAAATGGAAGGATTAGTTTAGAAGCAATTCAACCATTGACTATCAATTGCGAGAATACAACTTAGCTTGAATTTCGTGAACCTCCTGAACATTCAGGGGGTTTGTTGTTCTGTAACTTTGTAAGTCTGTAAGGTTGTATCAATCTGTCTTATCAATCTATCTTATCAATCTGTAAATTTTATAAAGTTCATACTGATGTTTCAGATGTTCAAGAAATGCAGTGCTATGCTTGTGCCCAGACCTTTACACACGATTAAACGATGGCCATTTCTTCCAACGTGTTCGCCAGTCTCCTTGTGTTAGCAACTCCCTTTTCTGCTCCAGAGCCATCTGCCCCTCAGCGCCAGTACTTGGCTCAAAATCCCCTGCTCCCAGCGCCTGAGGTCATGATTGACACAGTATTTCGGTCTCAGCGGAGTTTGCCCTTGCCCCCCCGCATTCAACGAATGGTGCAAACTTTGAAGGAATTGCCCTCTGTTTTGGGAACCTATCAGGGCGTTCAGAAGATTGACAGCAGCAAGTACACGGCCAACTTTGAGCGTGGCTCTGTGCCTGTAGCCTTTACTTTTCACAATGATGGGCGAGTCAGAACGGTTGGTGTCAGTTGCCCTGAGACCAGCCCTGAAAACTGGCAGGGAGCCTCTCAAAACCTAAAGCAGTTATTTGCGACCTGCATTGAATAAGGCTGATTTCTGTTACAGATTTCTTTAGTGGTGAGGGTTCTTGGTACTTGAACGTTCAAATTTTTGTTAAAGGGCGAGCTTACCTCGCCCCTACCCTACCAAACTTCAGAATTACCCTAACAGGTCAACAAAAAACAGCCCGATTGGGCTGCTGAAAGGAGAGTGTTGAATTTTGCGAAACTTTAGAAATCAGAACCGTCAAAATTAGGTAACCTACTTCGGCGACTAGAAGCCACCTTTGGTATAAGCATCTAAACCATAAGCAGGAGTACGAACGCTATAGTCTGTCTGTGTTCCAGTAACAGACTGAGCGAGCTGTTCAAAACCTTCACTGTTCCAATTGCGTTGATGGATTGGCTTGGATTGTTCACCTCGAAAATAAGCCATTGTTCCAATTACTGCCGCAGCAACCCAGCCTGTAACGAGTAGGGCGATTACTAGAATAAGCATTTATTGATCTCCTTCTTTGACTTTTGTTAACTCTTGTTAATTAATGTAACAAAGTCTTGCCAATCTTGTCAAGATAATTTACGTCTTAGCCAAATTAAACGTTGCACTTTTCAAGGGCAACTTAAATGCATATGGCTTTTGCCTGAAAAATAAATCGCTCCTGCTGTCTTTAGCAGGAGCGATTTAAATAACCCGTCTTAATTCTTGAGTTAAGGCACTGACGGTAATCAGCGCATCAGCAAAAGCAATCAGAGGCTTTACTAGAAATTAGTACACTTCAACGTGCCAGCGTTCCTGTTGCTTCAGTTGCTTGCGGAACTCATCCCAGTTGATGCCTCGTTCGCCAGCCTCTGCCGCCATTGTTTCAGAAATTGGGGGTTCCATCCCTTTGAGACCACACATGTAAACATGGGTGTTGGACTTCTGCAACAGCTCAAAGAATTCATCAGCATACTCGCTGACTCGGCTTTGAACGTATATCTTGCTCCCATCAGGATTTTGCTGCTCCCGACTAATCGCGTAGGTAAGGCGAAAGTTATCTGGGAATTGCTGTTGAAGCTCTTCTAGTTCCTCTCTGTAGAGAATGTTGGCGGTATAAGGAATTCCAAAAATTAACCAGGCCAGACCCTTGAACTTATAGTCTTCATGCTGTTCCTTAAACATCCGCCAGAGAAACGCTCTGAACGGAGCAATTCCTGTTCCTGTCGCCAACATAATAATGGTAGCGTCCTCATCATCGGGTAACAGCATTTCTTTCCCTACGGGGCCAGTAATTGCCACATCTGCCCCTTGTTCTAGATGACAGAGGTAAGTGGAGCAAACCCCATAAACCATCTCTCCAGTCTCAGGATGCTTGTACTCTAGCTGACGCACACAGAGAGAGACCGTTGTGTCATTCAAGTCATCTCCATGGCGAGTAGAGGCAATAGAGTACAATCTAAGCTTATTAGGCTTGCCGTTTGCGTCTGTTCCAGGGGGAACAATTCCAATACTTTGGCCCTCTAAATAACGCAAGTCACCCCCCGATAGATCAAACTTGAGGTGACGAACTGTTCCTTGGCCCCCTTCGCTGACCAGTTCTTCATTGGACAGACATTTACCAATAAAGGGATTCTTAGGTTTATAGGTATTAACCGGAATTTCCGTTTTCGCCTTAGCGTGCGTCATTGGTTTAGTTTTCTCTCCAGATAGTTGACTGTTTAGTCCATTTTCTAATGTAGTAGTAGAAATTGCTGGGGAATTGCTGTTTAGTGGCCGAATACTGACAATTTTGCCTCCCATACGAGCAATTCGCCGCATTTCTTGATTCATCCGGGAATAGGGCACGGTCAAGTAGATCGTTCCACTCCGACGTAAAGGAACACTCATCCCATCCGAATTACCACTTTTGCACATCCCTGCAATCTCAAACATAAAGACTCGCTCACTGCTTGCCCCTATGCCAATACCCACTTCATTTGGACTGATCATTAATAAATTTCTCCCTTACACAATACCGATCACCCCACCTTTCAGAATGTAACCTAATGATCGGTTTAAGGCATTCTTAAGGTGTGATTTTGAAAGTAACGCGATCCATCAGCTTTACTTAAACCATTCTACAGCTTAGCGCCTTGGACTCATAGGTTGGCCAGCGGAAGTTAATCAATCCTTAAAAAGCAGAACCGGGCTGTTGTAGAAAGTCCAACTCTTCTGGAGTACTGACTCGACCCAAAATCTGATTGCGATGGGGAAATCGCCCAAACCGTTGAATCACTTCAAGGTGTCGAACAGCGTAGTCAATATAGGATTCAAGGTCTGGATATTCACCCAACTGCCGAAAGAGCGCCGCAGATTGACGCTGATCGGCCAGGGTTTCACTGTGCTCCAGAGGCAAGTAAAAAAATGCCCGTTGAGTCGGGGGAAAATGCTGATCAAACCCCTGCTCAATGGCAAATTTGGCGGTAGTTAATGCCTTGTAGTCTGTGGCAAAGGCTTGGGGCTGACCCCGAAATAAATTGCGGGGAAATTGATCCAATAGTAAAACCAGGGCAAGACAGCTTTGAGGCTGATGCTGCCAACCATACCATTGTCCTTGGGCCGCCAATTCGTAATCGGCAAGAAAGCGATCGCGAATTTCCCTATCAAACTCGAAACTTTTAGTAAACCAAACCTTTCGAATTTTGCCAAATTCTTCAGATTCAGGATGACCAAACCAAAAAGTCAAAATTTCCGCAAAACTAGCCATGTTGTATTGCAATCCTAAATTATTTCCGACTTCATCCCATAGCAGAAAAAGTGGAACCTTAGTATAACGGTACAACACGCCAATCGGTTACTCCAGAAACAGATCAGACCCATGGGAACAAATCAAAGCTGCTAAAAACTACGGATACTCCTTGTAGGTAGAACTTCTTGAAATTGGAGACTGGGGCAAGGATCGGCGTTGGGGATCATGACCATTGTTTTGAGTATTTTGAGATCTAGAAGAGTCCTCAGGAACCAGCAACTCCCGAATCAAACGGGCTGCTGCTCGTTGTGCTAGCTCTCCAGCCACTTGCTGGCCCAATTGCTGTACCTCAGGCTTGATCAACAGTGCAGGCACTTTCTGAACCAGAATCAGGGGATCAAAGCCCTCTGTTTCTTGCAAAATTGCTAGAATCCGACGAATATGTTCCAGGGTGTCATTGTTCTGTTCCTCAGAATGGGTTGAGGTTAAACCCTTGGGTTTGTCGGCTCCCATCCCCATCCACTCCGCAACCCGGAGTTGAGCTTGAGTCAATAGATTTCGGGAAGCCAGATCAATATTTTTGACTAATTCCCGTCCCAACTGTTCTCGAATAAATTCTCCCCGCTCTGAGAACAGAAAGTCTAAGCTTTGATCCAGAACCTGATTAATATCGTAATCATCACTGCTACTGGCATTTTTGAGCAAATTCTCTAGACGATTCCAGCGAAAGTCTCCTTCTTTAAACAGGAGATCCTGCAGAGAGGCTCGCAATTGAGGAGACGGATCGGTCAGAAGCCGTTTGGCAACATAAGGATAAGCTTTGCTGAGTACTTTAAAGTTGGGATCAACGTTAATCGCAATCCCCTCTAAAGTCACCAAAGACCGAATAATCAGGGCATAGTAAGCGGGAACTCGGAAGGGATATTCGTACATGAGAGCAGAGAGCTGATCCGTGATACTTTTGAAGTTCAACTCAGCAACACTAGCCCCTAAGGCATTATTAAACACTTCTGACAAGGCAGGAATAATCGGGGTTAGATCAACATCCGGTGTTAAGAATTCCAGTTTGACATAATCCTGGGCCAACCCCTCAAAATCTCGATTCACTAAATGCACAACGGCCTCGAGCAACCCATACCGTTGGTAAGGTTTAACCTCACTCATCATCCCAAAGTCCAGATACACCAACTTGCCATCGGGACTTGCTAGTAAGTTCCCTGGATGGGGATCAGCGTGGAAAAATCCATGTTCAAGTAACTGACGCAAAGAACATTGAACCCCCACCTCAATCAAGTAGCGGGCATCGATTCCTTGGGCTGCAATTTTCTCCAAGTTCGTTAGCTTTGTCCCGGTTATCCATTCCATGGTTAGCACCCGCCGTCCAGTATATTTCCAATAGATTTTAGGAACATAAATGTCGGCTAGATGCCCATAAAGTTGGTTAAATCGCTCTGCATTTTGACCTTCATGGGTGTAGTCCATCTCCTCAAAGATGCGACTGCCAAACTCATCCATAATGGCAACTAAATCACTACGAATTGCCTTAATCCTTTTTTGGGCCAGGACTGCTAAGGTTCGAAGAATGTAGATATCTAGGGCAATCTTCTCAGACAAACCAGGACGCTGTACCTTCACGGCGACAGCTTCCCCAGTTTTTAACTTGCCTTTATAGACTTGCCCAAGGGATGCGGCTGCAATTGGATCGGCGGAAAGTTCGGCATAAATTTGCTCCGGACGACCCCCCAATTCTTCTTCAATAAACTGATAAGCTAACGCATTGGGGAAGGGAGGAAGTTGATCTTGGAGTTTTGTCAACTCCTCAAGGTAAACCGAAGTCACTAAATCAGGTCGGGTAGATAGTGCCTGTCCCACCTTAATAAAAGCGGGGCCTAACCGAGTTATGATCTCTCGCAATTGAATCGCCCGTCGGAGTTCACGTTGACTAGTTTGATTAGCCTGCCCTATTTTGCCATCTAGCCATACCCCTGCCGCGAACGACAAAAATTGCCACAGAACACTAATTAACCGCCCTAGCACTAGAAAGATGCGAGGACGATAGTGAGCCGCGATCGCCTCCGGATCATAACGGAGAGAGACATCAGATGAGGCGGCCCCATTCAATTCGGGTTCAGAGCTGTTAACGACATCAGCATCCAGAATCTGAGGCTCAACATCAATTGCTTCAGAGATAGGAACCAGAGAAGACTCAGATTGAGATCTGACAACTGGTATCGGCTGCTCGGGTTCAAGTGGAGGAGGTAAAGGAGAAACGACTCTGACGCTCATAGGGCAGGCTGGGGCTGACAACAACAACTGTCAACTATTGTAACAGTATGTTAAATTTTCCCTGTCTCGGGACGAAGAATCAATAGTTAGAACTGAGGTGAAAACTGCTGTATGCCCTGTTCCAAATCAGTTCCAACTCTCAAGCACTGATTCAACTCTCATCAGAAACCATTGATTGAGTTAAGCGATGACATAAATTTTGTAGGTAAGTCTGAGTGTTGACGGGTAAGCGAGGCTGAGGCATTTCTAGATTGGGCCAAGTGGGTAAATCAGCACAGGGACAGCAGGGGCTCGGTAAACCGTGAACAGGCATAGGCACAGGCATAGCACATCGAGAACAGGTCTCAATATCCCAACTGAGCGTTAACAACTCAGCAATGGTCTGAGTGGTTCCTTCCAGATAACAATCCCCGGAACTTGAAGCCAGCAGTTCTTGCCAACACTCCTCAAATGCTCTGCTATAGCGATCGCCCTCAATTACAGGTTGAGGCTGCCGAAATTCTGCGCCGTTATGCAGGACGACTCGCTTCCCCAGTTGAAACCAGTGTGCAAGATAGTGTTGAACCTGATGATGAGAGGCCATAGTGACTCAAAAAACCATAAACGTTACATTTTAGCTCAGCAGAGATTGGGGACAGACCTTCTGGGAAGAGGAGTGAGCACCTTGTCCACGTAGGCTAGAAGCCTGCGCCATAGACATCTTAAGACATTTTAAGATACCTTATAAATTATTGTCGATCCCTAAGGATCAGATCCCTGAAGACTACGATTGTTAAACTGGCCAATCACCACAATTACCAACCTGTTTGGACATGAGGGAAATGAATGCTACCTTGCCATCTTGGATCGTTCTCGATCCCCTGATTCGACAATGGCTTTTGGAAGATATTGGTCGGGGCGATCGCACGACGGCGGGTTTGCAGCTTAACCAAGACTCAGTGGGTTCTGCCCATTGGTTGGTGAAGGAAGCGGGAGTTGTGGCAGGTTTGCCGATTGCCACTCGCGTGTTTCATCTGTTAGACCCTCGGACTCGATTTCAGCCGCTGGTTTCTGAGGGACAATTTTGCCAACCGGGCGATCTAATTGCTCAACTTCAGGGTTCTCTAGAAGCGCTGTTAACAGGAGAACGAGTTGCTTTGAACCTAGCCATGCGATTGAGCGGGATTGCTAGCTTAACCCGTCAGTACGTCGAAGCAATCACGGATTTTCCAGTTCAACTGGTCGATACTCGCAAAACAACCCCCGGTTTGAGACTGTTAGAAAAGTATGCAACTCAAGTTGGAGGAGCCAAGAATCATCGCATGGGACTAGACGATGCAGTGATGATCAAAGACAATCATATTGCAGCAGTCGGGGGAATTGCCGCTGCTGTGACTCGAGTACGGGCGACGATGCCATACCCGCTCACAGTTGAAGTGGAAACAGAAACTCTAGACCAAGTTCAGGCCGCGCTAGAGCAGGAAGTAGACATGATTATGCTGGATAATATGCCCTGTGACATCATGAAGCGGGCTGTTGCTAAGATTCGTCAACATGATCCTCGAATTAAAGTTGAAGCCTCTGGAAACGTTACTCTAGAAACGATTCGTAATATTGCTGAAACCGGGGTGAACTATATTTCAACTAGCGCTCCAATTACTCGCTCAACCTGGCTGGATCTGAGTATGCGCTTTGACACCGGAGAACTAGCTGGTCATGAGAGAGGGCAAGTTAAGATTGTCTGATCGAATCAAACGATTTGCACTTGGGTCGATATATTCCAGAAACAGGCTCAGGGTTTCTGGCTTGATCCAGTCGTAGGCAACTGCGACTTCTCCAAACCGCAATCCGTTCTCCCGTTGACTCTCCAAGATCATACTAATTTGCTCATCATTCAGCAAGGCTGCTGACTTGAGATAATGACCAATAGGTTTCTTGTGACGCTCGATCGCAAAACTGGGGAATTGGTCTGCAAAAAAGTCAACTGTTTCTGGCTTGAGCCAACCCTGCTGGGCCTGAATCGCACCAAACCGTAAGTGACGATGTTGAGCTTGTACCTTCAAAATCAGTTCAACCTGAGCGGCTGTGAGCAAACCTGCCTGTTGCAGAATCTCCCCAATGGGTTGATAGACTGGCAGCCCTGGAATAATAAAGTCATCCTGCTGGTTCAGAGAAAGATCGTACCTTAAAATCTGCTGCAACGCCAACCACATAAACGGAGGAATTGTTCGACTGTAACGACCCCAAAGCCGCTTGGGTTCTTGTACTAACCGATAGAACCACTCCAAGCCTGCTTGCCGTACCCAGACAGGTGCCCAGCTCTTAAATCCTGCATAGACTTGAAAAACTGCTCCCACCCCAATCATGACCGCATTAATTCTGTCCCGATGCTGAGCGATAAATCGTTCTTGCTTGGGACAACCCAAGGAAACAAAAACAACCCCAGCACCGCTATCGTTAATCTGTTGAACAATTTGCTCATCTTCTTCAGGAGTCAGTTCCCTAAAAGGTAAATCTTGCAGGCCAGCTATGGCAAGGTCTGGAAAGTCAAGGTTTAATTTCTGTTTAATAGATTCTAGAACAGTCGCCTCTGAGCCCAGGAAGAATAAACTGACATCGTAGTAGGGTGCAAGCTGGCACAGACGTAGCAGAATATCCATCCCAGCTACCCGATCCTGAGGAATCCCCATACGCTTTAGCATCCAGACTAAAGGCATTCCATCTGGGGTAACAATATCTGCTTCACTAAGAACCTGATTGAACCCTTGATCCCAGTAGGCTTCCATCACCATATGAACATTGGCTACACAAACTGTGCGACTTTCACGGCGACTTGCCCATCTCAAGATCGCACGCATCTGATCTTCAAACCGCAGCGTAGTAATCGCAGAGTCTATAACCTTCTTACTGGGCAGATAAGCTGAGATGCACATACTAAACCCCCAACACCTGAATGATGAAAGAAAGAAATATCACAAAAAGTATAAGTAGCTAACTAGAAGAGAGCAGAAAAAGCACTATAAAACCCTTAGCTGATGGCGCAAGTAGAGACCGTAAAGCTACCAAACCAAGACCGTATTAGCAAACTAATCATGGAAAATGAATGCTAATGCGATCAAGCATAGCCTCTACTTCATAACACTCCCATAAACCCTTAACCATTATTAACATGGGTGCTAAAAACTGTAAAGTACTGAGTAGTATTGCAAAGTATTAGATAGGATTGCAATGATTGTCCCAAAGAAGCATTAAACTCAATAGGAATAATTGGCTAAACTTAACTTGTGCTGGAAATTGTGCTGATTTCCAACCGATACTGTAGTTTTTAGGCAACAATTTGAGACTGGTAGCGAAGTATATCCTGGTGGGCTTGATTAGAGTGTAGCTTGTTGAACAATTTCGCTGTAACTAAATGCTTGAATTCTAACTTCAATAATTTTGTAGAGATTTTGAAGACCAAACAGAGAATCTGAAAGAATAAGGGCACAGTAACGACTTGACTGCGTCTACCGTACCCGTTTTGAACAGTGCCTTGACACTGACCATGAGGAAGCGTGTACTTTGTTGTAGGAGGCTCAAAGCTAGTTTTCGCAGAAAGTTTCCCAAAGATTCACCTCTCATTGCCTGAGATCAATCCTTAAAAATTGCCTGCTAGGGCTGGGACACAGCGTTCACAGAGGGTTGGGTCTTCTGCAAACTCACCGATATGAACTGAATAGTTCCAGCAGCGTTCACACTTCTTGCCCTCCGCCTTGACCACACCAACCCCCAGTGCTTCCGACTCCGAACAGTATTCCAAGCCTTTCAAGGATTCGGGAGTTTCCAAAAGTTCGACTTGAGACGCAATAAATAGATAGCGCAGTTCATCAACCCCATGTTGGTGATCCAGGTCTAAAGTTGACGGATTCAAAGTTTCTAACTGCTGGCGTAACCGTTCATCAGCCAGGTACAGCAGCACCTTGGCCTCTAGAGATGCCCCAATCATTTTGTGCTGGCGCGCTTTCTCCAGAACTGAGTTGACTTCGGCTCGAATATCACGTAGCTTTTGCCAGAACTGAGCGAGTTCCGGTTGATGCCATTGAGCATCCAACTTTACCCAACCTGACTGAAACACTGAGAGATAGGGAGTTGCATAGGGTAGGTTCTGCCAAATGTCTTCTGCGGTATGACAAAGAACGGGAGCCATTACCTTGGCCAAACTTTCCAAGGCAATCTGCATCACAGTTTGACAGCTACGCCGCCGGAACGCATTCGGAGCGCTAATATACAACCGATCCTTGGCAATATCCAGATAGAAACTGGACAAATCAATCACGCAGAAATTCTGTAAGGTTTGGAAGAACCGGAAAAATTGATACGTTTCAAAGGCATCAGTAATTTCTGCAAACACCTCCGTCATCCGATGCAGCATGTATTTGTCCAGATCAGGCAGTTTTTCGTAGGAAATAGCATCCTTTTGGGGATCAAAATCGTGCAAATTTCCCAACAAATATCGAGCAGTATTCCGAATTTTCCCACGAATATCTGTTAACTGATCCAGAATACTCTTACTCATGGGAACATCAGAAGAATAGTCTACAGAAGAAACCCAAAGTCTCAGAATATCAACGCCATAAGCTGCAAAAGTTTCACTTTTTTCCTTCCCGGTTCCCAAATCTTTGATTTTGGCAGTTCCACCTCCAATGATCACCGTGGGGTCAATGGCGTTACCCATAGATTTACTCATCTTTTGACCCTTTTCATCCAAAATAAATCCATGGGTTAAAACCTGACGATAAGGAGCATAACCATGACAAGCCACACTAGTTAATAAGCTGGATTGAAACCAACCGCGATGTTGATCAGATCCTTCCAAATAGATATCAACTGGATAGTTCAATTCCTGCCGCTGATTGGCCACCGCTGCCCAAGAAGATCCTGAATCAAACCAAACATCCATTGTGTCAGTTCCTTTGCGGTAAGCATGACCATTATTTCGGTATTTCTCCGGTAGTAATTCCTCAACTTCAAGTTCCCACCAGGCATCAGATCCTTGCTCTGCAAAAATGTTCTGAACGTGAGTAATGGTCTCTTCATTTAACAGGGGTTCATTCGTGACTTCATCATAGAAAACAGGGATGGGCACACCCCAACTGCGCTGGCGAGAAATGCACCAATCTGAGCGTTCAGCAACCATTGAAGTGATCCGATTTTCTCCTTGGGCAGGAATCCATTGAACGGATTGAATTGCGTTTAATGCGGCATCTCGGAAACCTTCTACGGAAGCAAACCATTGTTCTGTTGCCCGAAAAATAGTGGGTTTTTTGGTTCGCCAATCGTAGGGATATTTGTGTGGATAGGGTTCCTGTTTGACTAAAGATCCTGCCGTTTTCAATGCAGCAATCACAGCCTCGTTAGCGTCTTTTAGGACATTTAACCCGGCAAATTCTCCTGCTTCTTCTGTAAAGTTGCCATTCTCATCCACAGGACAGAGCACAGGTAAACCGTACCGTTGACCAACAATAAAGTCTTCTTGACCATGACCGGGAGCCGTATGAACTAAACCCGTACCAGATTCAGTCGTGACATAATCGCCCCCAATCACCACTGGACTTTCTCGATCAAACAGGGGGTGTTTATAGGTGGAATGTTCTAGATCTTTGCCCTTGATAGTTGCTTTGACAGTTAAGGTTCGGCCAAAGGTAACAGACAGTTTTTCAACCAAATCTTGGGCAACAATTAAGTATTTAAAGGGTAAATCCTGACCTGAAATGATAGGTTCAGTCTGGGTTTCAGTTTGAACTTCAACAACGGCATAACTCAAGCTTGGGTTCACAGCCACTGCCAGATTCCCTGGAATTGTCCAAGGGGTTGTTGTCCAGATGGTTATCCCCAAATCTGGCAAAAATGGCCCTAAATTCTGCCCTGATTCAGCCAGACTCGTCATCGGAAATGCAGCATAGATACTCGGTGAAACAT
Organism: Microcoleaceae cyanobacterium; assembly: GCA_051652765.1. GTDB lineage: Bacteria > Cyanobacteriota > Cyanobacteriia > Cyanobacteriales > Microcoleaceae > JBHJGO01. The sequence continues at coordinate 18,586 of JBOFUV010000130.1, forward strand.
GGCCTTCTGGGTATTCCAGTTCGGCTTCGGCTAGGGCAGTCTTGGAACTGGGACTCCAATGTACAGGCTTGAAGCCCCGATAAATGTAACCCTTCAAGACCATCTGGCCAAACACCCCAATTTGGGCCGCTTCGTACTCGGGTTGTAGCGTTAAGTAAGGATGATCCCAATCTCCCCAAACGGCATACTGCTTGAAAGAGTTGCGCTGTTTATCAACAGTTTCCAGGGCAAAGGCTTTGGCCTTGCGTCGCAGATCTAGGGCCGTTAAACTTTGCCGTTCTGACTGTTTCATGTTTTGCAGGACTTTCAGTTCAATCGGCAAACCATGACAGTCCCACCCTGGAACATAACGCACCTTGCGCCCTTGCAACATCTGGTAACGATTGATGATGTCCTTGAGAATTTTATTCAGGGCGTGGCCAGTGTGGAGATCCCCATTGGCATAGGGAGGGCCATCATGCAGAATAAAAACCTCCCCTGGGTTCTCCTGTGACAGCCGTTCATAAATTTTGTGCTCGGCCCAGAACTGTTGTAGCTCCGGCTCCCGTTTCGCGGCATTTGCCCGCATATCAAACGTTGTCTGGGGCAAGTTAACCGTATCTTTATAGGACTTCTTCGCGTTCGTCACAGCAAGTTCCCAAACAATTATTCAGAGGTGGTTTAGTGGATCATTCTAACCTGTCAACACAGAGAGAATAAACTTCTTATAATGTTCCTCCAGCTTGGCCACTTCAACTATCCTGGAGAAAATTGCAACGGTTGATTTTCAACAATTGATTTCACTGCTTCACATTGAACTAGGGCATAAATCCCGTTAACAGAAATTTCTACAGGAATTGTGCCCAACACGTTTGGATGGTCTGCAAGCAACTCTCCCTGGTGTTGCTGCAGGGTTCCCCGAATTTGATTGAGCGAAATTTCGGCCTGTTGACGCACCTCTTGGGGCAACCGACGTTTCCCATCATTTTCGCTGATTTTCAAGAAGATAATCACTTGAAGGCGAGCCTGAGGGTTCAAACTGGCCAATCGAGCCACAAAGGGAGGGCTAATTTTTGCAGCATTAGGCTGAGGCATCGTTGCACCTTTTGAACAGCTTTCTACCTTCAACGCTATCACTTGAGGAGAGGGCGCGATCGCTGGAGTTCCCTGAAGTTTGAAGATGAGTTCTAGGATCTGAATCATTACCCTTTAGGCTGCATCTGGCGAGCATAGCGAGGGAGACAAGGGGTTCCCAAACAAACCTGGCCTGCGGGCATATTACTGAAGACGCTGCTGCGAGCCCCAATCACTGCATTTGCTCCAATTTCAATTCCTGGGGCAATGAAACAATCTGCGGCAACCCAAACCCCATCCTGAATTACAATTGGAGCCGTCTTTAACCTGAAAGCCGGATCGTTGATGTCATGACTTCCCGTGCAGAGATAACTGTTTTGAGAAATTATACAATGCTGGCCAATGATAACTTGATCTAAACTGTACAGGACAACATCATCTCCAATCCAACTGTAATCCCCAATCGTCACTTTCCAAGGATAGGTGAATCGGGCCGTGGGGCGAATCAAAACCCCCTGGCCAATCTGTGCGCCGAACCGTCTGAGCAACCAGCATCGTAGCCCACTGGCAGAATGCAAAGTCAAGGGAAAAGTTACGGCCTGCACCCACCACCACACCAAAATTAACCATCCCGGTCGTCCTCGATCAAACCAAGATTGGTCGTATTGGCGGAGATCAACCCAAGCATCATTGGTCATCAGTTGAGAAAATTAAAGGATGTTGCGCTTTGCTAGATTTCGAGACATTTTGCAGGCTAACGTCCAGCAACTTTTTTTTGCAAACCACTACTGATTCTAAGCTGATTCAGTCTATCTGACTACTGGCGCTTCCCTTGCAATAAGCCCTTGATTGCCGAACTGAGGTAGCCAATCTGCCCATAGGCATAAACAAAATTATCAAATCTTTGGGCCGGATCATGCCAATATTTCAGCGATTTGTACAGGCCGCGCACAATCCGTTCACCACCCCGGCCCAACTGACCTACACCCGCTCGCCCTGACAACTGTTCCCGATAACACTCGCTAATACCTTGCCACCATCCCCGTTCTAGAAACCAGGATTGATTCACTCGTTCAGGGGCAACATTGTGGGCCACCAACGCCTCTGGCAAATAGACCACCTGCCAGCCTTGGTTCAGGGCGAGTTCCGTTGTCATCAATTCCTCGTTGGAGAGTAATCGCTTGCCGACCCGTCCCAGATTGAGATCGAATCCGCCAATGTGTTCTAGGAAACTGCGACGAATGGAGTAGTTCAGCCCCCGAGGGGTTAATCCTGGATGAGTGATATTTACCGGGTCTGGGCCTAAGTCATAGGCTCCCAAATTCCCCGCCAATCCAGGAGACAGCCAAACGGGTTCAGTGACTCCAGGAGGCCAGATCAAGGTGACTTTTCCCCCCGCGATCGCCAATTTCTCATTGTCCTGATACGCTTGACACAAGACTTGTAACCACTGAGGACTGGCAACTGCATCATCATCTAAATAGGCAAGGATTGCACTTTGAGCTACTTTTGCCCCTCGATTGCGAGCTACGGACAGACCCGTTACAGGTTCATACACATAGTTCAGCCGGGGATGGGGCAAGCGGTCTTCAACAACCTCACGGGTGCGATCACTAGAAGCATTGTCCACCACAATCACTTCAAAGGCTGCAAAATCCTGGTTCAACAGGCTATCAATCGCAGCACCTAAATATTGGTCGCGGTTATGAGTACAAATGATGGCAGAAATTTCAGGGGCTGACATTGCAAGGAGTTCTTGGGGTTGAACAATTAATTGTTAGTATAGTGGGTTCTGGCCAGTCCTTCTTGAAGTTGTTAAAAGGCAAATGATTTCTGTTTCGACCGACTTAAAGTGTAGGAAAATAGGATAAAGATTACTTATTTGCCATGAGTTTACCTAGCTGTTTAATCATACGCAACGCTCGGATTCTTTTACCGACTGGAGAATTTTTATCAGGGGACGTTAAAACTCAAGGTTCATCAATTGTTGAGATTGCACTCGAAATCACCTCAACAATTGATGACAATACCCTAGAAATTAATGCTCAAGGGTTAACGTTACTCCCCGGAGTGATTGACCCTCAAGTCCATTTCCGAGAGCCGGGACTAGAATATAAAGAAGATTTGTTCACAGCGAGTTGTGCCTGTGCTAAGGGGGGAGTCACTTCCTTTTTGGAAATGCCAAATACTCGCCCGTTAACGACCACTCAAGCAGCTCTAGATGATAAACTGCAACGGGCCGCTCAAAAATGTTTAGTGAATTACGGATTTTTCATCGGCGCAACGACGGAGATTTTACCTGATTTACTCACGGCCAATCCAACTCCTGGCATTAAGATTTTTATGGGATCAATGAAGGGAGATTTACTCGTTGCTCAAGAACAAGCCCTAGAAGCTATCTTTGCCCAAGGCGATCGCCTAATCGCAGTTCATGCCGAGGATCAAGCCCGAATTCATCAGCGACGACAGGAATTTGCTGGCATAACTGACCCTGCAATTCATTCTCAAATTCAGGACAATCAAGCGGCTCTCCTCGCGACTCAACTTGCCTTAAAACTATCCAAAAAATATCAGCGCAGACTGCATATTTTACATCTGTCTACAGGGGAAGAAGCTGAGTTATTACGTTACGATAAACCGGCTTGGGTAACGGCGGAAGTTACCCCTCAACATTTACTCTTAAATACCAGCGCTTATCAAACCATTGGCACAAAAGCTCAAATGAATCCCCCCCTGCGATCGCCCAAAGACAATGAAGTTCTTTGGCAAGCGTTACTCGATGGTGTAATTGATTTTATTGCAACGGATCATGCCCCCCATACCTTAGAAGAAAAGGCCAAAAATTATCCCGATAGCCCTTCAGGAATGCCAGGGGTTGAGACTGCTTTGCCGTTAATGCTTACCCAAGCCATCCAGGGACGCTGCACGATTGATCAAGTCTCTCACTGGATGTCTACTGCTGTCGCAAAAGCCTATAACATTCCGAACAAAGGGTTAATTAAAACCGGTTATGATGCTGATTTAGTCTTAGTTGATTTGGAAACTTATCATCCAGTTTTACGAGCGGAATTACAAACTAAATGTGGTTGGAGTCCCTTTGAAGGATGGAGTTTAATCGGCTGGCCTGTCGTTACGATTGTGGGAGGAAAAATGGTTTATGACCATGGCAAAATCAACCCAGACGTTCGAGGAAAACCCCTAGAGTTTTTAGCAGCAACTTGAAAGAATCCCATCAGTAACCGGATTGAAACCCAATCCTATCGTCAGAGGCAAACTGGAGGAGTTGCCTCAAGCTAGTCTCTGTTCCAGAACCAGATTTAATCTTACCTAACTAAGCATGAACCATGAGGAACTGCCCGTTACCATTGATCTCGCCCCCACAACTCTCAAAGTTGGAAATAAACCACAGTAGATAAAAACGCCAAATGCGACGGAATTTATCGAAGTTTATCCCATAGTCTAGATCTTTAATATCATCGTAACTATCATCAAAGTTTTTCAGCCAACTTGCCAGGGTATTTGAATAATTCATCCCATTGAGATACCATCGCTTGATTGTTTTAAGATCGCTATTACAACTAGGAACCGCGTCGAAATTCCAGTAGCGACCATGGGGGAAAATATATTTATGGGTGTAAACGCTAGAGATGTTATTCGGTAAGCAAACCGTGATGATGTGAAGAAAAAACTTGCCCTCAGGCTTTAAGAAAGACGCAAGTTTTTTAAACCCATGAGTTAAATTTCCGACATGACAAAACACACCCACGGAAAGAATCTTGTCAAATTGTTCTTCAAACTGAGCCGTGTTTAGATCCCCTTCAATTAAAGTGAATCGACCTGAACTAAGATAACTTTCAGGATCTTGCATCTTTTGACCCATGTATTCACACTGTTTGTGGCTCAGGTTTAGTCCTGTAAATTTGATATTTGGAAACTTAGACAGAATATAATTTGCAACACCGCCCCAACCGCATCCAAAATCCAGAATCGAGTCTCCATCTTGAATGTCAAGCTTTTCAATCATGTCATCGATCATCTGCATTTGAGATTGCTCAAGATCGGTAGCCCCTTTCTCCCATAATCCCATGCTGTATTTTGGGTAGATGAGTTTCGAGTCGCCCAGCATTTGATTTAACATACCTTGTGGCAGATCGTACTGGATTTTCATCAAATCCTTGGCCCCTTCTGCCAGGTGATCGGTTTCTTGTAAGACCCATTCATAGGGAACCATCAAGGATGGAAAATACTTGAAAATGGCGGGCATCACTGTATTAAATAGTGATTGCAGAACTGAGTCAGGAACTTCTAGTCCATTAATGTAAGACTCAGCAACCGCCATTTGAACTGCATTAAACACTTTGATAATCCCGCGAGTGGCTTGATAAGCTAGGGGACTTTTAACAGTTGTATCACCAATAACCGGAATGTAGCGCTGGATATTCTGACCAATGGATATGGAATTCATAACACAGTCTCCAGTAATTCTTGAAGAATAATTTCAGGATATCGTGGCGATATTATTCTTGAAAAACTCTTAACATTTCTTGAAAATTCTCCTAGTACATTTTGCCTAGAAGATTTTTATAGAAATTTCATCAAAATCCTCTCAAAAATCTCTAAAAAACTTCTATTAAGACTTCTATTAAGACTTTGCAGCTTCATAAGAACAGTCAGCAAGTAGGCACGATTAAGTAGAACATCCCCTGTAGTCTCCCTTGGTAAGGGGGATGGCGATCGCTTGGGGTTAGGCAAAGGCTTTATATTCAAATGGATTGATTCCACCTACTTAGCCGTTCTAACACTGAATTTAGTATCAGTTAACTTGGAGAACTATCTAAGTTGGAGAACTATCTAAGTTGGAGAATCATCCAAGTTATTGAAGCTGTCAAGCGATGTTTATTGCAAAAAGTGTTCGTAGATTGCGTCTGACCGCTACAATAGAACGGTTGTACCTGCTGGCAAAGCATCTTATGGGCCAATTGCAGTTGCGGTTTCTCGTGTGAACTGTTTTTTGTATTGTTAAGCTTATTATTGCTAGTTCTTAAAACTAACAGACATGATTGAACGGTATACGCTGCCTGAAATGGGCAATCTCTGGACGGATGAATATAAGCTCAAAACCTGGTTACAAGTTGAAATTGCCGTGTGTGAAGCCCAAGCAGAGCTAGGCTACATTCCAGCAGAAGCCGTTGAAGAAATCAAAACTAAAGCTAAATTCAATCCTGAACGGGTTCTGGAGATTGAAGCAGAAGTTCGCCACGACATGATTGCATTTCTCACCAACGTGAATGAATACGTGGGGGAAGCAGGGCGGTATATTCATTTGGGGTTAACCAGTTCAGACGTTCTGGATACAGCCCTGGCGTTGCAACTGGTCGCCAGCGTCGATGTGTTACTCGAACGGGTTGAGTGTTTGAGCCAGGTGATTCGCTATCAGGCTCAAAATCATCGGGACACGGTCATGATTGGGCGATCGCACGGAATTCATGCTGAGCCTATGACCTTCGGGTTCAAATTAGCGGGATGGTTGGCCGAAGTCTGTCGCAATCGGGAACGCCTAGTCCGTCTGCGCCAGAACATTGCCGTGGGCAAAATTTCTGGCGCAGTTGGAACCTACGCCAATATCGAGCCCAAAGTCGAAGCCCTGGCCTGTCAGAAGCTAGGCTTACAGCCCGATGTTGCTTCAACTCAGGTGATCTCCCGCGATCGCCATGCCGAATATGTTCAAACCCTGGCATTATTGGGAGCTTCCATTGAACGATTTGCCGTGGAAATTCGCAACTTGCAACGGACAGATGTTTTAGAAGTTGAAGAATTTTTTGCAGCGGGCCAGAAAGGGTCGTCTGCCATGCCCCATAAGCGCAACCCCATTCGGAGTGAGCGCCTGACCGGGCTAGCCCGAATTCTCCGAGGTCACACGATCGCTGCCCTAGAAAATGTTGCTCTCTGGCATGAACGGGATATTTCCCACAGTTCGGTGGAGCGAATGATCTTGCCAGATACATCAACGATCACCCATTTCATGTTAGTTGAAATCATTGATTTGGTGAAGTATCTGTTGGTTTATCCCGAAAATATGAAGCGGAACTTGAATGTCTATGGCGGGGTCGTATTTAGTCAGCGACTGTTGCTTGCCTTGGTGGAAAAAGGCATGGGTCGGGAGGATGCTTACCAGATTGTTCAGTCCTGCGCTCATCAAGTTTGGAATCAAACTAATGGAAATTTCCAAGCTTTAATTGCGGATCATGAGCAGATCAAAGCAAGCCTCTCACCAGATGAAATTGCAGCCTGTTTTGACCCTAGTTATCACTTAAGACATTTAGATGAAGTTTATCAGCGACTTGATATTTAACTTTTAACTGCTTTACTTAAAAAATTAGACTTAGAAAAATTAGATAATGTTTTGGCAAGTTTTTCGGCAACTCATTCAACAGTTTATTCCACAGTTCATCTTGTCGCTCGTTGCAGTGCTAACTGTGATTGGATTGAACTTGACGGCCTGTACTTCTCGGGAAATTCAAGCCCAAGCGAATGGTTCAGAGGTCAATTCAGAACAACCCTCACCCCCATCCCAGGAACCTTCTCCAGCAGAGTTGGCTCCTCAAATTCAGAGCTATTCTCAAGTTCCAGACTGGGCTCGGTTAGTAGATATTCAGCGAATTAATCCTAATATTCGTCTAGATGTTCGCTATGCAACCGCCAATAATTTTCTCAAGAAAAAACTGTATCCTGTGCCTCGATGTCTGTTGAGACAAGAGGTTGCTGAAAAGTTATCTGAAGTTCAGAAAGACTTAGAACAAATAGGATTAGGACTGAAGGTCTTTGATTGTTATCGGCCCTGGTCAGTCACAAAGCAGATGTGGGAAATTTTGCCAGATTCTCGTTATGTTGCCAACCCGGAACGGGGCTCGCGGCACAATCGGGGAGCCGCAGTGGATGTCACCCTGGTTGACTTGAAAACTGGAGAAGAACTGCTAATGCCAACCGAGTTTGACGACTTTACAGAGAAAGCAGCCAGGGATTATCCTGATCACGAGCCCCAAGTTCGCCGGAATAGTAATCTTTTAGGGTACAAGATGGAACGCCATGATTTTGAACCTTTGATTACAGAATGGTGGCATTTTGATGCAGTGGGTTGGCAAAAGTTTTCCATTCTTGATGTCCAACTTGATAAAGTTCCTTAGCCTGCGACTAAAGAAAATATGTTATTGTTAAGAGCTATTAAACTTTTTGTTATTCAGATTACTTTTGACCTGTTAGTTTTCTGACCTGTTAGTTTTTTGAAGTGTAAATTATTGAACTGTAGGATGTTGAGCTGAACCATGTGGAAACCTGAACTATTAGCTCCTGCAAGAAATTTAGAACGCCTAAAAGTTGCCATTACCTATGGCGCAGATGCAGTCTACGTTGGGGGGCAAAGCTATGGGTTACGGGCGCGAGCTGATAACTTTTCTAATCCTGAGCTGGAGTGTGGGGTTGCTTTTGCTCATCAGCATCAAGCCAAAGTTTATGTCACTCTGAATGCATTTTTGCATGATGAAGATTTTGCAGGGCTAGGATGCTATTGCCAGTTTCTGAATCGGATTGGAGTTGACGGCGTAATCGTTTCTGATTTGGGGGTAATTCGAGCCGTTCAGAATAGTTCTGATCTGAATGTTCACCTCTCTACTCAAGCCTCTTGTCTGAATGCTGCTGCCGGTCAACTGTGGCGGCAACTTGGCGTGAACCGTTTAATTTTAGGTCGGGAATTGAGTATCGCTGAAGGGGGAACTATTCGGGAACAATCTGGCGTTGATGTGGAAATGTTTGTCCATGGAGCCATGTGTATGGCCTATTCAGGTCATTGCACCATTTCTAACTTTACTGCAGGCCGAGATTCCAATCGAGGAGGCTGTATTCAGTCTTGTCGGTTTCCCTATGAAGTTAGAGAACAAGAAGTTCCCGCCACTCAAACCACTGAAACAACCTTTATGTCCTCAAAAGATCTGTGGGGAATTGATCAAATTAGTGCATTTTTTCAGCATCAAATTTGTTCCCTCAAGATTGAAGGGCGCATGAAGTCTTCTTTTTATGTGGCCATGACCTGTCGAGCTTACCGCCAGGGAATTGATGCCTATGCCGAGGGTCGATTAACCCCTGAATTACTCAGCCAACTGACAGCAGAGTTACAGTCTGTTCCCCATCGCGACTATACCTCAGCGTCTTTGGACACACCCGCCGGTCAAGACTCAATTTTTGAACAATCTGAGAGTCAAAGTACAGGCACTCATGATTATTTAGGAATTGTCGTAGAAACCACATCGGAAGAAGTGATTCTGCAATTATTTGAACCGTTAAAGTTAGGAGATGAACTCGAAATCATCCCCCCTGAAGGAGATCCGATTCCCTGGCAAGTTAATCGATTTTTCTCGGTTCGAGGAGAATATCTAGAAACCATCCGCAAAGATACAATTGTTCGGTTACCCAAGGATCATAAATTAAACAGCGTTCAAACGTTCAATGTTGTGCGTGTGGTTCGTTAATTGCTGACGAATAGCTTGTTAGCAGCTCACCTGGCTTTAGTCTGGTTAGACTGGAGTTTATTGAACTTGTGAGTTGGAAATGCAATTTAATACATTTGCTGCTTCTCTGTCTGACCTAGAGCACTGTGCCCAGGCTCCTAACCTACAAGAGGTGCTGTTGGAGCCTGTGTTGTTGGCGCGGCAGGGGCGACTTTCCCCAGAGCAGACCCAATCCTTAGCCCTTGCAGCCACAAAACGGGAGTTGAAGCCTGTGCTGGTTTGGGATGCCCTCATGCCAGAGCGGTTGATGCAGCCCACCTGTAACCAGCTTAAAACCTGGGATCTGACTCACTTTCAAGCCATTCGAGTGTGCGATCCAGGGGTTGCTTGGTGGGTCAAAACTCACCTCCCTCAGATTCCGATTCAACTGATTGTCGAAGCTGGGAATCACAATTTGGCCGCTTTGCAAGGGTGGTGTGACCTCTTTCAAGGCTCCTTGGAACGGTTGGTGCTCTCGATTGAACTCACAGAACAAAAGCTGATGGAATACTGCCAAACCCTACCTGTGGGCTGCGAAGTTTTGGGGGTGGGCCAAATTTTATTGTTTTATTCGCCGCGATCGCTCCTCTTGAATCATCTTCAAGCTCCTCACTTTGATCAATCCGAGCCCAATCAGGAACGCTATCTGGAAGCAACAGTCGCCTCGGAGGAATCTGGAAATCGTCCTTTTCCTACGGTGGAAACCCACCATGGCACCTTGATGTTTTTGGACAAAGATCAATTCATTCTCGATCAGTTAGCCCCCTTAAAACTTTCAGGGCTACACAGCATTCGGCTGGATTTGCGACACCTGGGTCAGGGGTATGATGTCGCGATGAACATTGATCAAATCTGTCAGCAAATTTTAGATAATCCCGTTGATTTACGGAAAAATTGGCCTAGACCAACCCGTTCGCCTTTCTTCAAAGCCAATCGAACGACCTCAATTTTCCCTCGCATCCGATCAAGGGGAAAACTTGCAGACTATCGGCAGCAAGATGAATGTCTTGCAGAGGTGCTGTCTGGAGAAAGCGGAAAATATGTAGTGTTCCAGAGCCTGCAAGCGTTTGCTATGGAGCAAGCCCAGAGCCTCATGCTGCCAACTGGGGAAACGGTGAGCATTCCCGCAGACCTAATTTTTAAAATGCTGAATCACGAAGCGGTGACCCGGTGTGATCGGGATCAACTCTTGGTGACAGACTGGATCAAAAAAGCGGTTCCTGGTTCATTGCTCATGGCTCAACGTTTGGCTGAATCCAGTTAGCGTCAACCCAACCATTTCTAAACTAGGGTATTGACCTAGACAAACCACTAGACAGGGTTTTCCGAAGGTTTGTCAGCAGTCTAGTGAATTGTGACTACTACAAGAAGAATATTTTTTCAAGATGAGTACACATTTCTTAAAAATCTCGTTACAATTATTAACATGTGCGACAGTCAACGATTTCCCTTCGAGGGGTCAGTGACTAAAAATTCAAATCCAAAGGTTTCAACTCGTTGAAGAATATGGAGGTCAGTCATGGATCAACAACTTTCTTTAGAGCAAGAATTTGAACTTAGATCCTTTGCTCAACGGATTCAAGATATCTCTGAAATTGAAGCCAAAGAGCTTCTGAGAGATTTGTATAAGCATAAATTAGTTCAGGAAAATGTCTTTCGCTATCTACTAAAAGATGCTTGGGGAATTGGCAAAGATACTAAGAAAGTGATGGATATCAGCTAGACTTTTTGAGCAGATCAGTGCAGAACTTTAAGCCTGATTTTAATTGATATTCTGTTTGAGGATGAGCCAAGTTTGTCAAGATCTGAGGGAGGAAAAATGGTCGTTCAACAGTCTGGTTCAGAGTTTTCATTGTATCGTCAGCAGCCTACAAGCAGCCTTGCAACCCTGTTTTTTATGATAGGAGCACTCCATCTTTATGGAGCCACACGTCGGTATTCTCTACGGAGATTAGTTTCAAGTGCAAGCTCTTGGCTAAATCACTTTGTTGAGGCTAGCTTACTGCTCATTGCTACTGTTGTTATTCTTGAACACTTTATTTTCCGAGCTTGATTTTTGCGAGTCAATGACTCAGTCATAGCTCTGTTCTAGAGAAGTTATGTTAACTTCCACAAGTTACGTCAGATTTCACTAAAAAATTTATTGAGTTACCAGGAAGGTTGAGCTATGAGTTTTCGAGTAGTTAGTTTTCGAGTAGTCAGTTTTCTTAATGGGTTCCAGAAAATGTTTGGAAGAGCAGTTATTTTGGGATTAATGGTTTGTCTGTTTTGGCTGTCCGGAACTGGGTTTGTATCTGCTCAAGCAGCTTCGAATTCTTCGGTGTACAGGGGAGAGATTGTTGCTCCAGAACGTTTAGCGGCTGTGATTAGTTGTTTGCCTAAGCAGTTGAGTGAGCCTAGTTTAGCTAGAGCGATCAAAGAAATGGGGAATGACTATTTAGAGCGAACTTTTCAACTGAAGAAAAATCCAAAAGTGAGTCAGGCAGAAGCTGAGTTTGGCAGTTGTCTCAGAGATAAGGGGTATGAGTTAAGAGTTGATCAGTTTCGTCAACAGCCTTAACAGCCTTAATCGGTCAACTTTGAGTTTAAAAACTTGTCAGGGAATGGGTAGATTGTCCTAGAATAGCGATATGAAGGAACTGCTCTATCTTGAAATCCCAACTCCCGACGTTTTGAGTGTTTGCACTTGGCTCCAACAACAGTTCACTCCTGAAGTTGGAGACAAGCAGATTACTCCAGATGGCTTTAATGTTATTCTACCGGTCACTCGGTCAGGGGCAGAGCGTCAGCTTTCAGTATTCGTTTGGTCGTTGCAGCGCACAACTTATCTGAAGATGTTTCGGGTGGGGGAGTCCTTGGGGTCGGTTGAACGGGTTATGTTCAATCAGCTAGAGTCGGAATTGCGACAGCAGTTTCCTTATGTCTATTCTGAGCCTCCAGAGATTGATCTCTCCCAACAATCGATTTTTGAGGCTTTAGCTCCTCAGTATCCCCTTACCGTTAAGTATTTTCAAAAGATGCCCAACGGTGAAGCCGATCTCCAGCGAGCCTACTGGTGGGAGAGGCGTTGGCGACAGGGGGTACTCAATCCTCAGCACCCCCAACAGGTGATTTTTGCTGATCAAGATGCCCAATTTGAGCCTTTAGATCCTCAGGATTTGGATTGCTCAACCTACGATTTAATCTACATTGGCGGGGCTCTGGGTGTTATCCACGCTGCCGTCATGGCGCGGTTGGGCTATCGGGTGTTGCTGATGGAGCGGTTGGCTTTTGGTCGGATGAACCGGGAATGGAATATTTCTCGCAGCGAATTGCAGAGCTTAGTTGATTTGAACTTATTCAGTCGGGCTGAGGTTGAGACGTTTGTTGCACGGGAATATCGAGACGGCTTTCATAAGTTTTTTGATGCCAACAATCCCCCCATTGCTAAATCCCCTGTGCTGCATACTCCAACTGTTCTCAACGTGGCTCTGGATACAGAGAAATTGTTGCATCTCTGTGGTGAAAAATTGAAGCTGGCGGGGGGAGAGATTTGGGATGAGACAGAGTTTACCCAAGTGAGAGTCAGCTCTGATCATGTGATTGTTAAAGCTAGACATTTGCTAACTCAGACGCAAAAAGTAGCAATGGGACGGCTGTTAGTAGATGCCATGGGAACCGCTTCTCCCATTGCATGGCAACTGAATGGGGGGCGAGCCTTTGACAGCGTATGTCCTACCGTTGGTGCTGTGATTGAACGAGGGTTTGAACCGGGCGTGTGGGATTCCGACTACGGGGATGTGCTCAATAGTCATGGGGACATTTCACGGGGACGACAGTTGATTTGGGAGCTGTTTCCGGGGGCTGGAGAAGAGTTGACGGTCTATTTGTTTCATTATCATCAGGTGAATCCTGAAAATCCCGGTTCCCTCCTGGAAATGTACGAAGATTTTTTCACAATTTTACCGGAATATCGTCGATGTGATCTAGATACACTGGTTTGGAGGAAGGCAACTTTTGGTTATATTCCGGGGCATTTTAGTGTTCACGGAGGTGATCGCACGACTGCCTATGATCGGCTGATTTCTATTGGAGATGCAGCGTCTCTCCAATCTCCTTTAGTCTTTACCGGATTTGGTTCACTGGTTCGAAATTTGTCGCGATTAACGGACTTACTCGACACGGCTTTGAAACACGATTTACTCACTGCAAAACATCTGAATCAAATTCGGGCCTATCAGAGTAACGTTGCCGTGACATGGTTATTTTCCAAGGGGATGATGGTACCGACAGGGCGACATTTTCCCCCTCAGAAAATTAATTCAATTCTCAATACATTCTTTGGAATTCTAGCAGCAGAATCAACAGAAGTTGCTGATGCTTTTATTAAAGATCGAGTTGATTGGTGGACATTTACTCGACTCGCTTTAAAGGCCGCCCGCACGAATCCTCAATTGCTGATTTGGATCTTAGATTTTGTTACACCGGGTGAGATTGTCCGATGGGTGTTGAGCTATTTGAACTTTACCGTTTCTGCCTTCATGAGCTGGATATTTGCCTGGTTGCCCAGTTTTGCTGATTGGGTTCAGCCCACCCTAGAACCTCGATTTCCTCAAGCGTGGCTGTGGTTACTGTCTAGAAGCTATGCGATCACCGATGGTATGGGGAGACCTCAAATACCGCATCACAAGAAGTTAAATCAAGCGGTTGTCCCTGAGAGTTGAGGCTCAATCGTGGATCTCTCCGTTTGGCATCACAGCACCCCGGAGTCTGGCCCCAACGGTCGTTGCACTACTGAGTTCCACTCGGGTGAGGTAGGTATAGCTGAGATTGGCATTTCGGAGGTTGGTTCGAGCTAGGGACGCATCCGTTAAATCAGATTGGGTGAGGTTGGCATAGCTTAAATCTGTCCGACTCAGATCAGCCCGTACTAAGTTGACTCGACTCAAGTCCGCATAGCTGAGGTTGGCGTTGGTCAATTTGGCATCGGCCAAAATAGAGTCGGACAGCTCTACCCGCAGCAGTTGAGCCTGAATTAAGATCGCTCGCTCTAGTTTTACTTTTTTGAGATTGGCTCCAATAAATCGAGCTTCTGTTAAGTTGGCCTCCGTTAGAAAAGCAGATTGAAGATTGGCGCGGTTAAGATTGGCTTGGCTGAGATTGACTCCTCGCAAAACAGCCTCGCTCAAATTGGCCCCACTGAGATTGGCTCGGGTTAAATCTGCTCCAGTAAGGTTCACACCCCGTAGGTCTGTTCCTCGCAGATCGGCTCCTCGGAGGTTAACGCCTTCGTACATTCGGCGTTCATAGCGCATATTTGCACCGCGCAGAGAAGCGCCTCGGAGGTCGGCTCCTTGCAAGTTCACTCCCCGTAGATCCGCTTGAATCAGATTGGCATCCAGTAGAACTGCCAATGCGAGGTCAGCATAGCGCAGGTCAACCCCTTGGAGAATGGCCCCATGCAGGTCTGCATCCCTTAATTTGGCTCCACTCAAGTTGACTTTATTCAGATTTGCACCACAGAGCTTGGCCTTCACTAGGTTGGCGCGATTAAAATTGACACCGTTGAGATAGGCAAAGGTTAAATTAGCATCCTCCATGTCTGCGCCCCCCAAGTTGGCCCCAATCAAATCTGCTTGCATCAGTTCAGCCCCCCGCAGATGAATACCCTGAAAGTTCCGTTCTCCTGCTTGATATCTTGCTAGAAAGTGAGTAACGTCCATAGGTATGACGAGCCAGAGTACTGGTCAGAATTTAAGGAAGTGTGAACTTTTTAGTTCGTGAACTCTTAATTTGTAAACTCTTGAGTCCAGGCAACCGATTGACTGCCTGATTTTCGGCCATAGATCTTAATCAATTGAATCAATGACAGATTTAAAAACATAAGTTTTTTGTGAACAAAAGGTGCCGTTAAGGCTCGATCTGGAGCCTCGGTAGAATCTAGAACAACCTGTAGGCAGTCCCCTTTGATTTGCGCTTGGGCACGAATGCCACGGGGCTTGAGAGATTGGTTGAGCAGTTGGGCGATCGCGTTACCATTTCCCTGTTGGGCAAGTTCCATCAGTTTTTGTTGATTGAGGGCTGAGGTTTTCTGAGGAGGAGGTGTTGAGGCCGCAATTGGATCAGGATCTAGGGTCTGTTCCAAGCGCGCAACATCACTATACAGCCCTTGCAGAAAAGTTCTCAAGCCTTGAGACTTTAACTCTAAACGCTGTTCCGCAGTTTGATCCTGCAAGCAGTCTGTTTCCAGGGATACATTCAGTTGATTAAATAATTCAGTGACCGAACGGTTAGCAATCCGCAGATTCCGGTCAACTGTCACTTGCACCCTCTGTTCAGCCGTGAGTTGCTGAAAATTTGGATCAGAATCTTGCTCTGGAAGATCTGAAGGCGCAAAATTTTCAGTCAGATCCTGAGCCCGATGTTCTAGCTGAGTGGCAGACTGATCTACAGTGTTGCTATCCCAAGTCACAATTGGAGCTGTAACAATATGCACCGTTTGACTTTCACTGAAGTCAATTGCAGGGGAGCCATCCGCAGGCATACTTAAAGATTCAACCTTAGAATCACTCAAATCTGCAAATGTAGGACTTGTAATCAAGGGGCTCAATCCCTGAATTCGATCCGGCATTGTGTCAGATAATCCTAAAGCAACTCGACGTGCATAAAGTGGACTCAATGTCTCGATTAAAACAGTTGCAGCTTGAAGATTTTCATCAGGATGATCTAAATACTCAGCAAGTTTTTGGAGATGGGATTCAAGGCCCAGTAGAGTAGGAAAGGTATTAAAAATTTGTTGAATTAAAGCATCTAAACTTTGAGATCTCAAACGTGACCAGTCTTGTTCACTATAGCTGAATTCATGTTCCAGACTGGAAAAAAGCAACAGTTTCAGACGCAGAGGGTTACTGTGCTGCATAACATTGAACCGAATATTAATTAGCTCCTTTTCCAAAGATTCATTCGGGTTCTTGGAGGACTCTGAACTCTTCTTTACAGGCGTAATCTGTTGAGTACTTTCAGATTCTGCATCTTTAACATCCTCAAAGTATAGCTTACTAACCTGACTCAGAATGGTATTAATCACAGACGAATAATCTGATTTTTTATTGATTTTTGATAAAATATAGTCTAATAATTGATAAAGTCGATCTAGGGTTTGAGTCTTCAGATAAAGTTCCTGAACAAGCTGCTTAACTGGGATATCGGTGAGTTTTTCCGCTTCATTTTCCCACTGCCCTCGACAGGCACAAAACATGATCTTTTTGATCCGCCCCAGGTGGATGTCTTTTTCTAAATTTTTAACGACTTCATCCAGTTTTAATGATGACATTCTGCCAACCTCCATCCCTAGGAAGACCAGATCAAGACTTATAGTGAATAATGAATCAGTTCAAGATTGGAGTAAAAACCGAAAATCTTAGAACTTTGCTGAAATCCTGGCACAAATTCCCAATATCTTCGTCAACTTCTCTCACTCATAAAACGTTATGACTTACCTTAAATTTTAAAGTGAGGGACTGACTTCTCTCAACTTTTGCTAGTTTTTCGTTGCATGTCACAGGGGTCTGAGAGGTAGGATATGGGACAGAGTCTGTGCCAATTCTATCTGGTACAACTGAAAATTGCTGTAACGGTTGACCCATGGCAAACTTCGATGTAATTGTGATTGGCAGCGGGATTGGTGGCTTGGTCGCGGGTGCTCTCCTGGCAAAATATGGCCAGAAAATCCTAGTTGCTGAAAGTCACACCTATCCAGGTGGAGCAGCTCATTGCTTTTCTCGACAAGGGTTTGTGTTTGACTCTGGGCCTTCATTTTATTGTGGATTAGCCGACCCGAATAGTGTAAATCCTCTACAACAGGTTTTGAACGTTCTGGGAGAATCCTTAGCGGTTGTGGCCTATGACCCCTTGGGACATTATCACTTTCCCGAAGGCAGTTTACCCATCTATGGTCAAAGCGCCCAATATCGAGCGGCAGTTGCCCAGTTTACCCCACAGGGCGCGATTGAACTCGAACGATTTGAACAACGCCTGTTGAACCTGTATGAAGGCTTGCGGGAAATTCCAACGATAGCATTGAGGGCGGATTGGCAAGTGCTCCCGATTTTAGTGGGACGCTATGGTTGGCCCCTGATGAAATTACTAATGCAGGTTAGGGAGATTTCCGGCTCTACAGGACGAATTCTGGATCAAACCGTGTCCGATCCCTGGGTACGACGACTGATTGATTTAGAATGTTTTTTGCTTTCTGGGCTAAAAGCTGAAGGCACAATTGCAGCTGAAATGGCCTTTATGTTTGGCGAACGCACTCGGGTAGCAATTGAATACCCCATTGGCGGTAGTGGGGCTATTATTAATGCCTTAGTTCGAGGACTGAATCGCTGGGGCGGAGAACTGCGCCTCAATGCCCATGTCGAGAAAATTTTAGTTCAGGACAATCAAGTTCAAGGCGTTCAGTTCCGCAATGGCGAGACCCTTGCTGCCCCCGTTGTGATTTCTAACGCCACAATCTGGGATACCGTGAACCAGTTGTTAAATCCTGAAGATTTGCCGCCCCACTATCGCACCCAAGCCCTAGACACCCCAGCCGTGGAGAGCTTCATGCATCTGCATTTGGGAATTCGAGCGGAGGGCTTAGAATCCCTCACCGGTCATCATGTGGTCGTTCATCATGGCCATCAAGACCTTACAACTCCAGGAAACACCTGCATGATTTCTATTCCGTCGGTCTGGGATAGCAACCTGGCACCGCCGAACCATCATGTTGTTCATGCCTACACCCTGGAACCCTACGAAAATTGGCAATTCTTTGATGGGCAAGAGAATCCAACTTACAAGGAACGGAAGCGAGAGCGATCGCAATCTTTGTTCAAAGCCCTGGAGCGAGTCATCCCGGATATTCGCAGTCGGGTTGTATTAGAGCTGATTGGAACCCCCTTAACCCATGCTCGCTTCCTGCGACGGCATCAGGGAACCTATGGGCCTGCCATTGTCCCAGGTCAAGGGAGATTTCCAGGGCCTCAGACTCCGATTCAGGGGTTGTATCGGGTGGGAGACAGTACCCTGCCTGGAATTGGGGTTCCAGCAGTGGCCGCATCTGGAATTTTGTGTGCTAATACCTTGAAAGACAAATTTTCAAAAAAATAGACCCGTTGTCAAGGGTTGATCAGTGATTAGAGTGTTGGGAAAACCTCACCTAACTTCTCTCGAATCTCTCGTTAAAGTAATAATTGTTAACAAAAATTTATCGACTCTCTTGGGATAGGGTTGAAGGAATCGGGTTGAAGGAGTAAGGATCTTTGAAAGGTAGACAGGTTTTATTGACAGGGGGCACAGGGGGGCTAGGCTTGGGCGTTACCCCTCTCGTTGTAGCTCGGGGGGCAAAAGTGACCATTCCCTATCACAACGAGACAGAAGTTGAACGGTTAAAAGGAATACTTTCACCCACAGACTTTGAAAGTATTCGCTTTGTGGCGGTTGATCTGACGGATGAGTCCGCCGTAGAAAAGCTCGTAAATGATATGGGACGAGTCGATGTCCTGATTCATTTGGTGGGTGGATTCTCCATGGGAAACGTTCATGAATACCCCTACGCAGACTGGAAGAAAGACTTCCTGTTGAACTTAGATACAACATTTCTGGTTTGCAAACACAGTTTGGGCAAAATGCGACAACACGGGTATGGACGGATTGTTACTGTAGGTTCACGGGGTGCTGTTGAACCGACAGGACAACTCGCTGCCTATTGTGCTGCCAAAGCTGGAGTAGTTGCCCTGACAAAGGCGATCGCCGCTGAAACCAAGGGCACGAATATTACTGCCAACTGCGTCCTGCCCAGTGTGATTGATACTCCAGGCAACCGAGCTGCTATGGGGAGTGAACAAGCCGATCAGTGGGTTAAACCGGAGTCCCTCGGAGAAGTCATTTGTTTCTTGGCTGCCGATGCCGCCCAAGACATTCGCGGTGCTGCCGTTCCAGTTTATGGCAACATTTAGGAATCGTTAACGTTTTTTTTGAATCAAACTTAATCAAGTTTATCAAGGTGGATAAAATTTTATGGCCGTTAAAGATGAAAAACCAAGGTTTCCGAGAAATCTTCCCGTTGGCAGCATCTTGCTTTGGACAGCAGGTTTAATTTTTCTCGTCAATAGTTTTCTCCCCAATTTATTTGGCCCCCAAATTCCTCGGGTGCCTTACAGTCTGTTCATCAATCAAGTTCAAGATGGCAAAGTTGAACAAGCCTACATTGGCCAGGATCAAATTCGCTATAAATTAAAGGCTGACGCTGAAGAGCAGCCCGGACAAATTCTCTCAACCACCCCAATTTTTGACCTAGAACTCCCCAAGCGTCTGGAAGACAAAGGAGTGCAGTTTGCTGCGGTTCCTCCTCCAGCAAATAACTGGTTCACTACTCTGTTAAGTTGGGTGGTTCCGCCCCTAATTTTTGTGGGGATTTGGTTGGGAATTGGCCGGGTTCTACAAGGGCGGGGCGGTGGTTTTGGCGGCCCTCAGGGAGCGTTGTCAATCACCAAGAGCCGCGCCAAAGTTTACGTTGAAAATGAGGCCACAAAAGTCACGTTCAACGACGTAGCGGGTGTCGAAGAAGCCAAAGAAGAGTTGGAGGAAGTGGTCGAGTTTCTCAAGTCGCCCCAACGGTTCACCCAGATTGGGGCCCGAATTCCGAAGGGAGTGCTGCTGGTTGGCCCCCCTGGAACGGGAAAAACCCTGTTAGCCAAGGCTGTGGCCGGGGAAGCTGGGGTTCCGTTTTTTAGTATTTCCGGCTCAGAATTTGTGGAGCTGTTTGTTGGGGCCGGGGCAGCTCGGGTAAGGGATTTATTTGAACAGGCCAAGAAAAAAGCACCCTGCATTATCTTTATTGACGAACTTGATGCCATCGGCAGATCCCGTTCCAGCAGCGGCATGTACGGTGGTAATGACGAGCGCGAACAAACCCTCAACCAGCTTCTGACTGAAATGGATGGGTTTGCGGCGGGAGATGCAACGGTAATTGTATTGGCTGCAACCAACCGTCCTGAAATCCTTGATCCAGCATTGTTGCGCCCTGGACGTTTTGACCGTCAGGTCTTGGTGGATCGGCCTGAATTGTCAGGTCGGTTGAAGATTTTAGAAATCTATGCCAAAAAGGTGAAGCTCGGAGACAATGTGGACTTGAAGGCGCTCGCCACTCGGACTCCTGGATTCTCCGGGGCAGATTTGTCTAACCTGGTGAATGAAGCCGCGCTGTTAGCCGCCCGAAATAAGCGGGAAACTGTAAGTCAGGCAGACTTTGCCGAAGCCATTGAGCGGGTTGTGGCGGGCTTGGAGAAAAAGAGTCGGGTCTTGAACGAGAAAGAAAAGAAAATTGTTGCCTATCACGAAGTGGGTCATGCCCTAGTTGGGGCGGCAACAGGTGCGCCGGAGAAAATTGCTAAAATCTCCATTGTGCCTCGCGGTATGGCGGCTTTAGGTTACACCTTGCAATTGCCAACGGAAGATCGGTTCTTGCTCAGTGCCGAAGAAATTCAGGCTGAAATCGCCACCCTGTTGGGAGGACGTTCAGCAGAAGAAGTGATCTTCGGCAGTATTACCACGGGAGCCGCCAATGATCTGCAACGGGCAACGGACTTAGCGGAACGGATGGTAACGACCTATGGCATGAGCAAGGTTTTGGGGCCATTGGCCTATGAAAAAGGTCAACAGAACACGTTTCTGGGAGATAACATGATGATGAATCCCCGCCGGAATGTCAGTGATGAAACGGCCAGGGCGATTGACAGCGAAGTCAAGGAAATTGTCGAGCAAGGTCACCAAAAAGCCCTGGAGATTCTGACAGCCAATCGGGATTTGCTGGAAACCATTGCTCAAAAGATTCTTGAAATTGAGGTGATAGAAGGCAAAGATCTGCAAGAGTTACTCACTCAAGTTCAATCTGAAGACAAAGTAGCAGCAACTTCACTTCTCTAACCGCACGGCGTACCACTGAAGATATTCTTCAGGGCCAAGGTCAAAATCACAACAGTTACTCCGCAAATATTGGGCCTGTTCTGGGACGGTTGCAAACTTCTGAACGTCTCGGGGCAGGCTGTCCTGTTGGCTAGAAAGCATCGCGATCAGCTTTTCCAAGAGTTCGGCGGCAGTCATGATCTCCTCGGGTTGACCGGATTGCAGCACAACAAAATAGTCTTCGGAATACATCAGAGGGTTTGACATGGTTATACTTCTGTTTGTAACTTTATTTGTACTTTTGTTAACTCTTAAATCTTGATTGTACTGGGCTAGACTCCAGTCAGAATGAGGGACAATGTCCAGAGGTCTCATGTTAGGATGAGAAATACTGCTGAATCCCGACCGGATTACCGAAGTTACTCACGTTGGTTCTTAAATCTAGGGTCTGGACAGGATTCTATCCAGATTCAACCTTTGAATTCTATCGGTTAAACTAAAGCAAATTAAAATTATGACTATTTCTACAACCCCTCCTCAAGCAACTCAGAAACGTTCTAAGGTAGAAAGCCTCAAGGAACATAGTAATTTTCTGCGCGAACCCCTCGCGTCTGAGTTGCTCAATGACCAAAACTTCTTTACAGAAGATGCGATTCAAATTTTAAAATTCCACGGATCTTACCAACAAGACAATCGGGATCATCGGGTCAAGGGTCAAGAAAAAGACTATCAGATGATGCTCCGCACTCGAAGTCCAGGGGGGTTCATTCCTCCAGAACTCTATCTCACCCTGAATCGGCTCTCTGATGACTATGGGAATGGAACACTGCGGGCCACAACTCGCCAGGGATTTCAGCTCCACGGCGTGCTGAAACAGAATTTGAAAACAGTGATCGCGACCCTAGTCAAAAGCTTAGGCTCAACCCTGGGGGCTTGCGGGGATCTCAATCGCAATGTCATGGCTCCTCCCGTTCCCTACAAAAACCGCCCAGAGTACAGGTATGCCTGGGAATACGCCAATAATATTGCCGACTTGCTCACGCCTCAAACTGGAGCCTACTATGAAATCTGGTTGGATGGAGAAAAATTCATCAGCGGCGAAGAACATCCAGAGGTGAAGGCTGCTCGCCAACGGAATGGCAATGGCACCGTTTTTCACAATTCTGAGGAACCTATCTATGGGGAACACTACATGCCCCGTAAATTTAAGATTTCAATTACGGTTCCAGGAGACAATTCAATTGATCTCTACACTCAAGATGTTAGTTTGGTGGTGATTACAGATGTCGCTGGAGAGCTAGAAGGGTTTAACATCTTTGCCGGGGGAGGTCTGGGTCGAACGCATAACAAAGAGGAAACCTTTGCGCGGGCCGCAGATGAAATTGGTTACGTCGCCAAAGCGGACATCTATGATTTGATGAAGGCTATTGTGGCTACTCAACGAGACTACAGTGATCGCTTCAACCGCCGTCATGCCCGGATGAAATACTTGCTCCAAGACTGGGGTGTTGAGAAGTTTAAAGCCAAAGTCGAGGATTATTTTGGCAAAGCAATTTCCCCCTTCAGATCTTTGCCGGAGTGGAAGTATCAGGACTACCTTGGTTGGCACGAACAGGGAGATGGCAAGCTATTTGTCGGACTTTCCGTGGACAATGGTCGAGTCAAAGATGAGGGCGATCTGCAGCTTAAAACAGCCCTGCAGGAAATTGTGCAGCAGTTCCAGCTTCCTCTGCGGTTGACTCCCAATCAGAATATTCTGCTCTGTGAAGTTCCTCCGGAAAAGCAACCCGCAGTTCAAGCCATTCTAGATCGCTGCGGAGTTCAAAAAGAAACTGAAATTGATCCATTGGTCAGGTATGGAATGGCTTGTCCCGCGTTTCCTACTTGTGGCTTGGCAATTACAGAATCTGAGCGAGTAATCCCTAGTATCCTGAGCCGGATTCGGGTATTGTTGGACAAGGTAGGGCTAGCGCAGGAGCATTTTGTTGTGCGAATGACAGGGTGTCCCAATGGATGTGCTAGACCCTACATGGCGGAGCTTGGGTTTGTTGGGAGTGCCCCCGAAGCCTACCAAGTTTGGTTAGGTGGTTCACCAGATCAGACGCGGTTAGCTCAGCCCTTTATGGAACGATTGGCAGTTTCAGACCTAGAGACCACCCTAGAGCCCATTTTTGTTTATTTTAAGCAAAATCGGCAAGCTGGAGAATGTTTCGGTGACTTCTGCTACCGAGTTGGGCTGGATTTGATTCGCCAATTTGTTTCTAACTACCCAGTGATACCTTTGATGAATACTGAAACCCTGAATTCTGCTGTTCCCTCATACAAGACCTCGTTAGACAGTGTTGTTCCCATGACTTCTGTTGATCCAGATCATAACCCCCTCTCAGTTCCTGAACTAGAGGCTGTACCTTCCGAACCGATGGAGCTTTTAGACTCTTCCGAAACGTCTGAACCGGGCAAGATTCGCCATCGGGTGAGTGTGCGTCACAGCACCTACACCCAGCTTAAAGAAGAAGCCAAACGCCAAGGCAAGCCCGTTGTGGAAATTGCGTCCCGTGCGATTGAAGACTATCTGGAACGGGTGAAGGCAGACCTTCCAGATCAATCTTGAAGGTGTCATTTCCTACTTCTATGTCTCTTTAACGTTGATGAGTTCTTAAACGCTTTAATCCTGAGCTTAAGAGGACAGCAGCCTTGTCCCTAACCATCAAAATTACGGTGGCAGATGACTACAATGTCTCAGCTTCAACGTTTAGCGATCGCACCGCAGCAAATTCAGAATCGGCACATTGACCTTACGGCTGAACAGCAGCACTATTTGGGCCGGGTTCTGCGTCTACAAGTGGGCGATTGCTTTATTGCAATTGATGGACAGGGGCAGGGATGGCTAGTTCAGTTGGTTTGTCCCCTTCCTGCATTAAACCAGCAGGCTGAAATTCTGAAGCCTTTTTTAAGTCAGACAGAGCTTCCCATAACAATCACCTTGCTGACGGCTCTCCCTAAGGGCAATAGATTTGAAGAGATTTTGCGGATCTGCACCGAACTAGGGGTGGGCTGCTTTGTTCCGATATTGAGTGAGCGGACGCTGTTAAGACCGAGTTCACAGAAGCTAGAGCGCTGGCGTAAGATTGTGACTGAGGCAGCAGAACAGTCAGAGCGCCAAATCATTCCGACCGTCTTAGATCCCATTCCTTTCAACGCTGCGCTAGAAAAGTTTCAAACCCATCCTCTACCCCCTAACCATAAGGGCTGGAACTACATCTGTGTTGCCCGTCAAATCAGCCCTCATCTGTTAAATAGCTTGCAAGTTAATTTGGAGCAGGAACGACTAAAGAGCGAGGCAACTCTACCATTAGAATGCTCCGATATTGGAGCCGACGCTGAAGAGTTAACTTCAAAACCCAAGACATTTACTCCCTTAAACATTGTCCTTACTACGGGTCCAGAAGGAGGATGGACAACAGCAGAGGTGGAATTGGCACTTGAACTGGGCTTTCAGGCGGTGTCCCTAGGGCAGCGAATCTTGCGAGCAACAACGGCTCCTATTATGGCAGTGTCAATTGTTTCAAGTGTTTTGGAGCAATAAAACTCTGGCAACGAGAGTTTGGTAAACAATATATTGGTAAACAATATAATAAAGAAAAAGCAAGTTTGCATTTGTAACTTAGGTCAGTTTGATGACGAACAAGATTTTAGCTGTGACCCGCCCTAAGCGGCCAGAAATGCCTGACTCATCCCAGGCAGATGCCGGCAAGCCTGAAGAGTCCTCGCCCGATCCGAAGCCCTTGAGTTCTCCTCCAAGAGATGGGTTCAGTCGCCCTCAAAAACCCACTAAGCGACCTAAAGTTCAGTCTCAGCCTCTGGTTGAGCTGACTGAAGTCAAAACTCCTGAGGGGATAGTTTTCAAGGTCGGAGATGGGATTTTAGTTCGGGCTCCCTGGGGTAATCCAGCAGAGGCTGAGATTACAATCTTTTATCAAATCAACCCAGAGGAAGTATTTGCTCATTTTGTTCCCAAGGAATCCAAGGAAGGCTGGACATGGGAGGGCGGTTGCATCTGCACGGCATTGCTGCGGATTGCTCAAACAGCTAGTTCCTGATCCAGCAGTCACTCACTTCGAGTTGATCGAGTCTAGCTGATCACGGCAGATGTATGACATGTGCTGCTGATTGATTGGCTTTGCGATCGCTAGAAATCTTTGTCTGGCAAATCACTGTCTAGGGTTGGCAGACAAACAACTAACTCTAGACAATCTGGTTTTTAATTTGCTAGAATGGTTAAATGCCATTTTGGAGAGGTGGCTGAGTGGTCGAAAGCGGCAGATTGCTAATCTGTTAGGTGATGTACGTCGCCTCGGGGGTTCGAATCCCCCCCTCTCCGTACTTTGGGATTTAATAGCGATCCCTTTCCAGGTCTACATTTTTTAGGCTAGACTATCCGTTCACGTTAACTAACGGTTGTTGAACAGCGATTGAGTCGGTCGGCTAGAGCGCTGCTCAAAGGCTTTTAATGGCTAGTTGCTTATGAGGTGCACCCCTATGTTTAATCAGAGCTGATGTGTTGATTTCATAACCCCCTGGGTCAATGCTGCTCTTGTTGCCCTCACTGCCCAATACGATCGCGTTTTAGTAGGAATGCTCTAGAGATATGAGATAGATTTTTAGTGCAAATGCGTCGAAAGCGGAACTGTTCAGTTAAATTGGAAAGGAAAGTTCTTAGAGGAAGCTTGGGGAATGCCAGATTCATCAGCATTGATCACTCAACTTAAGCCTGCTGATCGACGAGAGGTTGGTGTCTATTTGCCCTATTACGATGAGAAGATTCGCAAATACCTTCCCCATTCGATTAGTCTCTACAAGGAAAAAAGCCTAGAGGGAGCCCGCAAAATTGACGGCGGGGAGGACATTCCGTTCGTTGCAAGTTGGAGTACTTCCTCCCTACCCGCAGATCCAACCCATTGTCGAGTTCAATTTAGCGGAAACGCGGACTTAAGCTATGCATTGGCATTGCCAAACTATGAATTTATTCGATATCTGATCGAAGTCCTGCAAAATTTTGGACGAAATCGCATCATCGATTTTTCTCAAGATTTTTACAAGAAGCTTCTGCATGTTTATTGATCAGAGTTGGAAAATTTACGGGGCAGTGGTGGTGTTGCGGTTAACCAAAGAATTGAGGAGCTAGATGGGTGGCTAAATCTGTGAAATGTTTGTTAATTGGTTCAACAAAACCCTACAGCGGCAAATCGGCGATCGCGATTGGCATTGCTCATCAACTAAAAAGTCGGGGAGTAGAGGTGTCCTACGGTAAACCCCTGGGAACAGATGTAAATCACCTTGGAGATCAAACTACGGATGCAGATCTGGAGTTTATTGCTCAAACCCTAGCCTTGAGAGCGGATCAGGTACATCCTCCCTTGCTCATGGTAACGGAGGAGACAACGCATCAGCGGCTTCAGGGCAAGAATCAAATCGATTACTCTCAGTCTCTGACCCAGTGGGCAGAGTCAGCCTCAGCAGAATTGATCTTATTGGAAGGAGCCAGAACTTTACAACAGGGCCATTTGTTCGGGCTATCTTTGCCTCAAATTGCTCAGGTGCTGGATGCATCAGTGATTTTGGTGGAGCGTTTGGCTTTTCCGCTCAATCTTGACGATCTCTTGTTTGCTCAAACCCAGTTGGGCGATCGCCTGATTGGAGTCGTGATCAACGACTTGATGGATGAACAGCAAGAGGAAATTGTCGCCCTAGTCAAGCCATTTTTGGAGAGTCATCATCTCCCAATTTTAGGATTCTTACCCCGCAATGCTCTCCTGCGAAGTGTGAGCGTTGGGGAGTTAACCCAGCAGCTCAATGCCCAAGTCCTGTGTGGAGCAAACCATTTGGGGGTTATGGTGGAGAGCTTGACCGTCGGAGCGATGAATGTCAGCGCCGCCATGAAATATTTTGACCGTTCTCGCAATATGGCTGTGGTTACCGGAGGCGATCGCACCGATATTCAACTTGCGGCCTTGGAAAAGTCAACCCACTGCCTGATCTTAACGGGGCAAATTACTCCTGATCCGCTGATTCTCAGTCGGGCTGAAGATTTGGAAGTTCCTGTTTTGTCTGTTGATTTAGACACGCTATCCACCATAGAAATTATTGACCGTACTTTTGGTCAGGTGCGCTTGCATGAATCTAGTAAAGTTAAGTGCATTACTCAGCTCATGGCAGATCATTTCGACTTGAATCAACTGATGGAGCTTTTGGAGTTGAAGGCAGCTTCTTCCGCGCAGTCAAGTTAGGGTTTGTGCAAGTGGTGGTTACGGGCATCGGTCTGCGCTCTGCCCTGGGACAATCAGCTCAGACTTGGCAAAAGCTGTTGCGGGGCGAATCAGCAATTCAACAGCGGCAACCCTTTCCGGATCTTGAACCTCGGCCATTGGCTCTGATCGGTCAATCTCCCGCAAGTTTGGCAGCCTTGGCTCAGGGGGCTATGGTAGATGCCTTGGCGGATGCTGGCTTGACTGTTCCCCTGTCTGACTGTGGCATTGTCGTTGGATCAAGTCGAGGCTATCAGGGAGACCTGGAGAAACTAGTCGCTACCCTTCAGTCACCCACCGAACTCATCCTAGGTCAGGGGCCAAGTTTACAGCCTCTTAATCAGCAGTTTCTTCAGGCTCTGCCCTGTTCTCTGTCTACTGAAGTTGCGGCTCAAGTGGTTTCGACGGGGCCTGTGTTAGCCCCAATGGCTGCCTGTTCTACCGGGGCTTGGGCAGTGGCTCAAGCCTATGAACTCCTACAAATGGGGCAATGTCAACAAGTGATTGCCGGAGCTGTGGAGGCCCCAATAACTCCCCTCACCCTGGCTGGATTTCAACAGATGGGAGCCTTAGCACAAACGGGAGCCTACCCGTTTGATCAGCATCGAGAGGGGTTTGTTTTAGGGGAAGGAGCGGCGATGTTTGTGCTAGAGTCGGCGGCGGGGGCAAATCATCGGGCTAGGGTTCCCTACGGACAAATT
Source organism: Microcoleaceae cyanobacterium (assembly GCA_051652765.1). GTDB lineage: Bacteria > Cyanobacteriota > Cyanobacteriia > Cyanobacteriales > Microcoleaceae > JBHJGO01. The sequence continues at coordinate 47,110 of JBOFUV010000130.1, forward strand.
TTGGGGTTTGGGTTAACAGCAGATGCTTGGGCAAACAATCGACCTGATTTGGGCGGAAAAAGTGCGATCGCCGCGATTCAGTCCTGTCTACACCGCAGTGGCCTAACTCCCCACGAGATTAACTATATTCATGCTCATGGCACCGCAACTCCTTTGAATGATGCTCACGAAGCCAAGCTCATTCAAAACATCTTTCCTCACCGCGTCCCTGTCAGTTCAACCAAAGGGGCAACGGGACATACCTTGGGGGCATCGGGTGCATTAGGGATTGCCTTTGGGTTGATGACGTTGAAACATCAGATCCTGCCGCCCTGTGTCGGGTTGAAAGACTTGGAATTTGACTTGGATGTGGTGCAAGAGGCTCGTCCTGCTGTTGTCAACCAGCTTCTCTGTCTCAGTTTTGGATTTGGGGGGCAGAATGGGGCGATCGCCCTTGGACGGTAAGGGTACTCAACGTTTGAGGGATCAGAGGTTAGAGCAATTTCTATAAACTTTAGGTTCTACAAAGTGTGTTAATTTAAGTGTGACTTAACTTGAGATTCCTAGCATTTTATTGAATTTTTTGTTACCCTTTCATCGGGAAATCAACTATGGATTTTGGATGGGAATCCCCCTCGCAGACGCGGAAACTGATTTCTGAACAGTTTCAGGTGCAGCAATTAACCTATGATTTCTACCAGGAAGTTCAGCATCGTGAAGTGCTAGAGAACTATTGTCAATGGTACGCCGAAACTGCCAAGCGCCATCAACAAGAACTAGAAAAAATGCGGGGGGACTTCAACATCTTTGGATATTTCCTCGGGGGAGATAGGTCATAAGTGTCAACTTAGAGGATCTCAAGTTCTTCTGTTTTGAGATGAACCTTGAATTTTTCAGAAAACTTAACCACAATAGGCAGATTAGGGCTAATCGGTCTACCATTCCAATCCTTTAAAACCTCAGTAATTTCTCCCTCTAGCCCTTTCATATCAAAAGGTTGGTTTCGGTGTTCTGGATGAACATAAACAACGACAGAAGCAACAACGCGGACACGATCCCCAGGTTTCATAAACTTACCTAACGTTCTCCTCTCTCGAACCCAAGACGATTAGCTTTTATGGCTACTTGCACAGGTTTAGCAATTTTTTTATCTTTGCATAGATTTGGCACAAAACCTACGACCAGCCAGAAATTCTGCTGATGGAGCAGACAACCACCATCAGGAACGACACTCGGAGACGATGACTTCACTAACGCGATAGGACTCCATGCTTGACCCTTGATCTGTAACTGGAGCTGATTAGAAGTGTGAGTAGGGATTGTGTCCGCACAGGTTGGAAGCCTGCACTACAGGCATCTCATCAATCATGACTGACTCTTCTGGGTCGGTTTTGTGAATTGGGATCAAAACCTGATTCGTTGTCGATGGTTCGCCACCGACTGTACTAACCCTAAAGCAATAAAGTTACTCAATAGAGCAGACCGTCCGTAGCTCAGAAGCGGTAGAGGAATGCCAGTCACCGGAGCCAGACCAATATTCATCCCAATATTGACAAAGACCTGAAAAACCACCATGGATAACACCCCAATCGCCAACAGGGAACCGAAGCTATCCTTGGCCGACAGGGCAATCATGATCAAGCGCCAACAGATAAACCAAAATGCCGTCAGAACACACATGCACCCGATGAAGCCGAGTTCTTCACCAATGGCAGAAAAGATAAAGTCTGTATGTTGTTCGGGAATGAAATTGAGCTGAGTCTGGGTGCCGTGGTACAATCCCCGTCCATAAACTTGGCCAGAACCAATGGCAATCCGGGATTGGATCAGGTGATACCCCGCTCCGAGGGGATCAAGTTCGGGATTTAAAAATCCAGTCAATCGTTGCTTTTGATAGTCTTGCAATAAGCCCCAGAACACATGTCCCAGTTTCCCTGCCCCTAGATTGACCAACAGAGCCAAGAGCGCACTTAACCAGCGGCGCGGCAAACTTCCCCAAGCAATCACCCCCATACCAACTGCGAAGATCACCCCAAATTGAGGTTGAATATTAGACAGGATTGCAGAAATAATCGGCGACACAAGCAGCACAAGCCAACTAGGGGGGATGTTACCCCAGTACAACATTCCCAGGGTGATTGCCCCGAATATCAGGGAAGTGCCTAAGTTGGGCTCAATAAAGACCAATCCCCAAGGAACCGCAGCGATCGCCAACATCCGAATCATGTCCAGCAGTGTGGGAGAGGTACGCTCATGGAGCAGAGCCGCTAGGGTAATAATTAAACCCACCTTAGCAAATTCGGATGGTTGGACATGAAACCCAAAAATGTTAATCCAGCGTTGTGCTCCTAAAGCACTTGTGCCAATAAATTGAACGGCAATCAAGGAGACATTCACAATCCCATAGATGACCCACTTCCACCGCATCAACTGTTCATAGCGACACCGAGCAATCATGAGGGCCAATCCCAAACCAACGCCCCCCATGAGCCAATGCTGCCGCCAATCTGTCAAGCCTTGATTAAGCTCAACACTTCGGATCATCAGCCCTCCGAACAACATCAAGCCAATATAAGCCAACAACAAAGGCCAGTCCATGTCTGCCCAAGCCGATAAAACCGTCTGCCGTCGGCTATTTATCCTTACCCGTCCTAACATAATTGAGGTTTATTACTCCCTTGGGTGTTGATGTCCTAACAATGTTTTCTCAAGAGCTTGGCGATGAATTCCGTTCGATTCTCAGGCATCCTCCGAGGAATGATTTGAGGCATCAGTTGGATGGGGCAGGTTCATAGAGATATTCAAAGGTATTGCCATCAGGATCACGTCCATAGAAGGAAGCTGTCCCGTCTCGATGATCATGAATCTGACTTACATTCACGCCTTGAACTTTTAACTCAGTGTAAGCAGTTTCCATCTCAGCGCGATCACTTAAGACAAAGCCAAAGTGTGCCCCAGCCTGATCATACCCCGGACTCAAAAGCGCCAATCCATCTTCTCCAGCTTTTAAGTAGGCCCAATCTGTATCTTTCCAAACTAATCTCATGCCCAGATTCTTATAAAACTGTGCGGCTTGATTGATATCTTGCACACAAATCGCAACGTGTCCCAGTCGTTTCAGCTTCATCGCCATAAAAGTTCGTGCATTCTCTTCTTGAATTCATTCTACAAGTGTCTTCTCATTTCAAACTTGCGTCGGAGCGATCGCCATTCAGTAGTTTGTAGAATCAAGGGTGAGGCTAGGGGTGAGACTTTTGGAAGTGAGGCACTTCTATTGTCATTTCTCCAACCCCTGGTGCTTGCTTAATCGCTGAGCGCAGATATCCCATCCAAGTCCTCGAGTCTAAGGATGACGGGTAAAATTTAAACCTGTCGCGTCTCAGATACGCAGCATTGTTTTCGCTTCTTTCCTGGGTTGATCTACTGCTGGTTGGTGACTTCCTCCAATTCCCTCGTAACGCACGATCACCGTCATTTTTGAAACATTAATGTTAAGTTGAAGGGTAAAGAAATAAAGTTTTAATTCATTGAATCTATAAGATTTTAGAGGTGCTTACGATGAAAAGAATCTGGCAGATTGCTTTAACAATTCCTGTCTCTTTAGCCACTCCTGTTTTCATGACCCTGCCTACTGATGCAGCAACCTTTGCAACTCAGGTAGAGTATTACCAAGAGGGTGCGGGAATTGTGGATGCGTACCGTCGGGAAACAGACCATGCATTGGGTGCTCCTCAAGCGGATAAAACCGAGGATTTCTTAAGTTTAGGTCTAGGGGGTTGGGCAATTTTTGGCTTCGATACCCTGTTTTCTAAACAAGTAACCCTTTGGGAAACAACTTGGGGTCAGAAGAAAAACCAGAATGCTTATGATGAGCAAGTTCAAGTTTATGTTGGCAGTGATCTTGATTTCACCCCAGGGAATTTAGCTGAAACCCTAGGCAACGGCAACTGGCTGGATTTGGGCATTGTCAAAAACATTGCAGATGGGGCCTACGACACAGACCAAAACAATGATTCTGCCGAATCAGGAGCAACTCTAAACATCGGCAACAACGCGCCTTATCAATATGTTCTCTTAGTAGACCAATCTGAGAATTCCCTGGGTCGAGACGGCTTTGATGTCAATGCCATTGCCGTTACATCGGAACGGGGCGTAGGGGTTCCTGAACCCTCTAACACCATCAGTCTAATCACCTTAGGAATTTTTGCCGCTGGATTGCTCCTAAAACGTACTCCATCTCAGTCATAATTCAGTTCACTTCTTGGCGAGCTAATTGGGGTGTAATGCTTGTTTTTGGAGGGTCAGTAACTCCTGAATTCCTGTTTCTGCTAAATTCATAATTTGGCTTAATTGGTGACGGGTAAAGCTGCCTGCTTCAGCGGTTCCTTGAAGTTCAATAATTTCTAGTTGGTCATTCATCACTACGTTAAAATCAATGTCGGCAGCCACATCTTCTTCATAGTCCAAGTCTAAATAGACTTCACCCTGGAGTAAGCCAATGGAAACGGCAGCCACTTGGTGCTGAATTGGAAAATATTCGATTTCCCCCCGGTGTAGCATCTTGTTAAAGGCATTGGCTAGGGCCACAAACCCTCCCGTAATTGAAGCGGTTCGAGTTCCAGCATCTGCCTGAATGACATCTGCGTCCACCGTCACCGTGAATTCTCCCAAAGCTTTCAAGTCTACTGCGGCCCGCAAACTACGCCCAATTAATCGCTGAATTTCTTGAGTGCGACCGGAGAGTTTCATAAATTCTCGCGGTTGACGTTTTTGGGTTGCTCCCGGCAACATGCGATATTCGGCAGTGAGCCAACCCTGACCACTCCCCATTAAAAAACCGGGAACTCCCGGTTGAATCGAAACGGTACATAAGACCTTGGTTTCGCCAAAATGGGTCATTACAGAGGCCATTGCAAAGCGTGTATAGTCCTGTTCAAAATGCACAGAACGAAGTTGATCCGATTGTCTACCATCAGGACGTTGCCAAGACATATCAATGAATTTAAGAATAAAAGGTCTAAACTAATCAGTTGAATCTTCAGCGGTTCTTAAACATCGGCAGTTCAGCAACTTCAGTTCAGGAGTTCAAAGTCAAGCAATGAGTTAACTTAGTTAACCTTGAGTTGACGCAAAATGTCTTGCTGGATTTGTTCCGGGAATCGATCACCCTGAATCTTCAGCAACCGCCCCCGAAAACTGTAGTACTCCAGGATTGGAATAGTGCGCTGATGGAACAACTCAATGCGACGCTGAATCGCCTCTGGAGCAGCATCAATTCGCGATCGCCCCAGGGATCGGGCCATGAGCACCGAGTCTGGAACATCAATATAAATGGCCCAGTCCAACTGCTGATTCAATTCTTCTAGCAAAAAATCTAGCTCTTCAGCTTGAAAAGCAGTTCGGGGGTAACCATCCAGCAGCCAACCCTGACTTGCGTCCGAGAGCAGCAAACGTTGGTGCATGAACTCAATCATCGTCTCATCCGGAACAAATTCCCCCTGTTTCACATAAGGTTCGGCCTGTTGGCCAAGTTTAGTTTGGGTGGAGATGGCATCTAGTAACATTTCCCCCGTTGAAATCCAGGGAATTTTGAAACAGTCGCAGAGCCGTTCAGCTTGAGTTCCCTTTCCTGCTCCCGGCCCACCGAGAATTATCAGTCTCATCGTACTGCTCCTGACGACGATTAAACATAGGACTAACAGTAACCCTAACCGTTAGAGTTGATCAAGGGGAAGTTTGGCTGAAGTTTAGCTGAAGTTTAGCTGAAGTTTAGCTGAAGGGTGGCTAATCATCCGGAAACTGCCAGCAAGCAATTCGTTCTATCTGCAAATTACCGCAGTCAGGGCAGGGCTGGTCTTCTCCTGAATCTATCCATTCTGAGTGGCAGGAGTGACAATGACAAAAAACATTGTTCTGATTCGCCTCGTCAATACTGGCTTGCCAAGTTTGGATTAGGGTTTGAGGTTGAGATTCGGTTATGTTCTGATCTGGAAATTGGCAAACTAGAGAGGTGTTCATGTTTATTTCTAATTTATTTCTAAGCATGAGGAATTGAAGTGGGTTGGAGTAAAAAAGTTGCCGCTTTCCGAAGGATGGGCTCCGATAAAGTAATCTGTTTTAAATTAACTAATCCATCTTGAACAAAAAGATCTCGCACAATTGCTTTTTCACCTGAATTAAAAGTTGTTTCATAGTAAACCTGTTTAATTCCAGCGGAAATAATCAATTTCAAGCAAGAAAGACAAGGCTCCAACGTTACATAAATGCTAGCTCCAGCACAGGAAATTCCATGTTTTGCGGCTTGAGCAATGGCATTTGCTTCCGCATGAACGGCTCGAGAAGGCAGAGTTTTATTCGCATCACAACTCAGCAACCCTGGATAGCAATAGCCCTGGGTTATACAATGAACTGATCCAGAAGGGGAGCCATTGTAGCCCGTTGCCAACACTTGCCGATCCTTAACAATTACTGACCCAACGGGAAATGCAAGACAGGTTGAACGAGTCGCTGCCAACTTCGCCATCATTAAAAAGTACTCATCCCAAGTAGGTCGCAACGGAGGTTGGTAATCAGAGGAGGAATCATTCATCATGCTTGGGAAAAGATTGGAGATTAAAGACAGGGATTAGAGACTAGGAAATCAGGCTTAATTCGGGTAGAAATCTGCTACAAAGATACAGAATTGCTCGCAATTCCAGTTGAGCCAAATCCACCTGTTCCACGGGTTGTTTCGGTTAATTCCTGAACTTCTTCAACGTCAACTTGTAGGACGGGAGCAATCACAAGTTGAGCAATTTTCATACCCTTGGTCACCTGAAATTCAGTTTTTCCATGATTAATTAAAATCACCCCAATCTCTCCCCGATATCCGGCATCAACAGTTCCAGGGGTGTTCAAGACCGTAATCTGATACTTCAGAGCCAAGCCGCTGCGGGGACGAACCTGAGCCTCAGTTCCAATTGCGAGTTCAATAGAGATACCCGTGGGAATGAGCTGACTGGCTCCTGGCGCGATCGCCCGTTCTGCAACTGCAAATAGATCCAACCCCGCATCTCCAAAATGAGCATACTGAGGTAAGATTGCATCTGGATTTAGTTTTAAAATTTTTAACTTCATGGGTAGTAATTACGTCCAGTATTTAAGAATAGAATGCTAAAGAATCTTAGGTTAAGTTAGTTTAGACTTCTAGAAGCTTTAGAACTTTTCTAGGTTGCTTAAATCCCACAAAAATTGAAAAGTCATTTTTAATGTTACCATCCTCTAAAGAAAGTTAAGCATTCTGGCAAGATGTCCAAGCCAAGGTCTCTAGGGTAATGATCAATAGCCATTAATTTGATAAATATCAAGTTAAAATGAGAATTTAGGAAAATGTTATGAACCCAATGATCAATCAAATGACTCATCCAGCCGTGACCTGGATCGATCCCCTCCAAGACGGTAAAAGTCGAATTGAATTAATCAACTCAATGGGGTGTGATTTGGATATTGTCAATGATGCCCGAGCTAGCTTTGAAAAAGCCTCCCAAGAGTTAACTGATAAAGACGTTAAGTTAATCCGATATTTAATCCAACATGAACACACTAGCCCGTTTCGAGGGATTGTATTCAAGTTCAAAATTAAAGCGCCTTTATTTGTTTGTCGCCAATGGTGGAAACATGTGATTGCTAGCAACCATAACGATGAACAATTGGGCTGGAATGAAAAAAGTTTTCGCTATGTTGAGATTGATGATGGCGATGATTTTTATATTCCAAAAACCTTTCGTCAACAGGCCAAGAGTAATAAACAAGCGACCGAAGGCGAATTAGATCCGGTCACTAATCAACAAGCCTTAGAAGTCTACGCGATGCAGTGCGATGAAAGTTATGCAGCTTATCGCAAGTTACTTGATTTGGGTGTAGGTCGGGAACAAGCAAGGGGCGTGTTAGTGCCCTCTGTTTATACCTCTTGGGTTTGGACAGTTTCTTTACAAGCATTGTTGCATTTTATTCAATTGCGTTTAGGTTCAGGGGCACAAAATGAAATTACTGCCTATTCAGCAGCGCTGCTAGAAATGATCAAGCCTATTGTACCCCAATGTATTGAGGCTTGGGAACTTAAAATTGCTCAGTCCTAATCTGTTTAATTAAACAGATTGATTAATCTGTTCAGTCACGACAAACGCTCATAATAAAAGCTCACGATAAAAGGTTAATAGCTCCTGAGCAAGGGCTTTGTTGGTATACTTTTCTAGTACTCGTTCATAGCCCTTCTGAGCCAGATCTGCTGTTAATTGATCATTCTCCATCAACTGACGTAAACAGTCCTGTAGTTTCTCTGGTTGACCTTCAGGAAAAATCAATCCAGCCTGATCAATCACGTAGGGAATCTCACCAGAATCCGAGCCAATTACTGGAACTCGACAGGCCATCGCTTCAATCAAAACATGACCGAATTGTTCCTTCCATCCCACTGAAGTCAACGTTCTAAATTGAGCATCAGTTTCAGAGGGTAAAACCAGAACATTCATCAAGTTAATGTATCTTTGAACCCGATCATGGGGAACACTTTCAATCAAAATTAATCGATCCTGAATGCCAACGTTGGTTGCCAGTTCTACAAGCTGTTCTCGAAGCTCTCCCCGACCCAACAAAACCCATTTCCAGGGGTATTCTTTCAGTGATGCCAAAGCTTTTCCTAAGGTTAATAGCCCCTTTTCTGGAACAAATCGCCCGACAAATCCCACTACAAATTCATGGGGCTGAATTCCGAGTTCTGCCTTAAGTTCGGGTTGAGGGACAGGCTTAAACAAAGCTTCATCAACTCCTAGTTGAGGCATAACCTTAACTGGCCCAGAGTATCCTCGCTGTTGTAGAATGTCCGCTCCATCCTGATTGCCCACAATAAGGCCATCTGTATTTTTGAGGTTATACGCTTCAATTAAAGACGCTGGAAATTTTAATTCGTAGGGCAAATTCCACCAGGTAAAAAAGAGGTTCTTAGCCTTTAATCCCAAGAGCTGATTCAAGAAAATAAATTGAGAATACGTCAACGCTTTTGCACCTTGCTCAACCTGAATAATTTCAGGTCTGAACGCTTTCAAAAGTTTAATCAGATCCAGGCCAAAGGTTAATAAGCCTTGATTATTTTGACTGAAATTAGTCAGCGGAACAACTTTAAAATTACCTTCATCCAGGAACTCGGAATCAATGATCTTGTTCTGAATACCTCCCGGTCGCCAGCGTTTAGGAACAACGACTGTAACTTCAATTCCAGGTTCAAGACCAGCTAACGCTCTTAGCTTATCCCGGTTTAGATCAACAATATAAGTATGACTCGCAACTAAAATTTTCATCAGCTAACTCGCTAACTCATCTTGCTGGGAATAAACTTGCCCCTGATCCCAGGGCGATTTTAATAAAGTTCCAATCGCTTTGAAGAAACCCAGGAGATAAAATCCCAAACGGGTGAGAATTTTAATCGGAGAACCACTTTTATTACAGGGTGGATTCCCTAACACATGACAGTCAAATAACTTGGTAGAGAATCGCCAACATTGAGCCGGAGTTAGGCTCTTGAATCCCATAAAAAAATGATTGTGATAGAACGTAACTTGATACTGAATCGAGCGGGTACTAATATCGTGACAACCGCCAATTTCTTCCCCGAGATGAACCAAATGGGCCTCTGGATCGTACCAAATGATGTAACCTGTATGCCTAATTCTTAAACAGAAATCTGACTCTTCCCGCACCGCACTGCCTTTAAATCGTTCATCAAATGTGAGCCCATATTGGTTGAAAATTTCTTGGCGAAAGGACATGTTGCATCCCCGTGCAGAAATCACCTGTTGGGGCTTAACGGTATGAACTAAATCAATGTGATACCAGGCAATACCGGGATCTGAGGCTTCCGGAGGCAAGTCTTCAACGGTCAATCCACCCCCGGACTCTCCTAGCTTCATCCGGTCAAAGACCCGCCCTGCCACTGCGCCAATTTTAGGATTGTCTAAGTAGTTGCGAGCATGGGCCGCCAGGAATCCCTCCGGCAGTTCAACATCATCATCCAAAAACAAAATCACATCTCCCTTGGCCCGCCGCACAGCGTAATTTCGGGCTCCGGGCAAACTAGCCCAGTCCACTCGATACCATTGAATTCTGCCTGCGTTTGCCAGGTCTTCTAGGTACGCCTGGGTTTCTGGCTCATGGTTTTGGGTTTGATCCACGACGATCACTTCAAACCGGGGATAGTCCTGCTTGAGCACATCAACAAGGCTGCCCCGCAGGGCCTCCTCTCGGTTGTAGGTCGGGATGACCACAGAAATCATCAAGGGAGAGCCTTCTGAAGTTGATTCCGTAGTTAATTCCGCAGTTGATAGGGTTGAGGGGCGATCGCTCATAGCTAAGTTCAGACGAGGTGATTCAATCTGTCAGTTTTATTCTATCTCGCATGACAGGAGGGAGATAATCCTTTAAGGCGTAATCAGTTGATAGACCCGGTAATTAATATTGGGAAAAATATTATCAATTTCTTCAACTTTCTCCAGCCAACCGGCATCAATTTTCCCAATTTGCAAGTCTTCGTAAAGCTTGTTGAACCGCATCAGATGGGATTGAGTGCGTCGTACAGCATAGGGAACCATGGTTCCAGTACTCATAATAAAGGCCCAGTCAGAAGACTGCGCCAGCAGTAACTCCCGCGCTGCCTGGTTTAAAGCCCGCTGTTCCAACTCATTGCTGGCCTCGGTTTCAGCAAGGGTGATCATCCGTTCAGCCGCCTTGTGAAGATGGGGATAAATCCAACTATTGGTATGATTCAGCCAGTACTCATGAAATCCCTTGTAGCCCCAACTGGATTGGGCAGGCTTACAGACTTGGTTCGTCGAATGCCGCTTTAGGTATTCTGCTAGGTGAATCGTTTCAAAGACGTTTTGGTCAAACCAGGTTTTACGAAACAACGCATCCAGGAACCACGGGCCTTCGTACCACCAATGGCCAAACAGTTCGGCATCGTAGGGGGAGACAATAATCGGCGGACGCTGCATGATGTTGTAGAGGTATTCTACTTGGCGTTCCCGATTGAACACAAAGTTCCCGGCATGTTCAGCCGTTTTTTCCTTAGCCCAATAGGGATCGTAGAGTTCCTTGTCTGATAAACTCACCCCTAACCCGGTAATTTTATGATACTTGATGCCCGTATTCTTCCGTTGGCCATTGGGCATCACATAGGGCTTGATATATTCATACTCTGCCTCCCAGCCCAAATCTTTGTAAAATTCTCGATATTCTGGAGAACCCGGATACCCAACCTCAGAAGACCAAACCTGTTGAGAGGATTCGTGATCCCGAGCAAAGACCGCAACCCCGTTCTCGGTGAATATTGGAGTGTATGTGCTAAACCGAGGCCGAGGCCGAGCATAGAGAACCCCATGACCATCCGTGAGAAAATATCGCAACCCAGCCTCAGCAATTAGGTTTTCCAAACCGTCATAATACGCACATTCAGGCAACCAAATTCCCTTGGGCGGACGGCCAAAATGATCTTCGTAATGTTCACAGGCCACCCGGATTTGGGCCCACACGGCCTCAGGGTACATTTTCATCAGGGGCAAATAACCGTGAGTCGCCCCGCAGGTAATAATCTCTAAGTTGTCTGACTCCTGAAATTGTTTGAATGCCGCAATTAGATCCCCCTGATATGCTGTCCAAGTTTCCCGAACTGCCTTAAACTCTGTGGTGTAGTGCTCTGCTAAGTAGCGCAGATGGTCATTGTGCTGGTTCCGTTCGATCTCCTGCTCAACCAGTTCCTGAAGTTTTACTAAATGAGTCTCATAGCGCTCCTGCAACAACGAATCTCGCAACATCGAGATCAAGGGCGGCGTTAAACTCATCGTTAGCTTGAAATCTACCCCATCTCGCTTCAAACCCTCAAACATCTTGATTAAGGGCACATAGGTTTCGGTGATTGCTTCAAACAACCACTCCTCTTCTAAAACATAGTCGCTTTCAGGGTGTCGAACAAAGGGAAGGTGAGCGTGGAGCACCAGGGCAAGATAGCCAATAGCCATAGGAATTAGAGTTTAGTCGAGAGCGAATAAATTTAAGCGCAGGATGGCTTTACAACCCTTAAGATTTTAAGACTAAAGGGGAGCATTAAACGGCTTAGTCTGTTACTAGCCTCCCTCACTCCCTACAACTTTACCAAGGGCTGCCAATCAGAGTAAATCCTGCCCAGTAAAAGGGGTGAGATAAATCAACTGGACTCCGGCTTGCCAGAGGGGGCGAGAGTTCGGTGAAGGCGATCGCCCTTTCTCCGGGGGGCAGTTCTCCTGAGTTCAGGTTGACCTCTCCCCGCAGCATGGTCAATTGAGCTTGTCGGAGGGCTTCTGCTTTGATGGTGCTCGTTTTCAGGGCGGTATAGAACTGGCTCATTAGACCCAGGGTTCCAGCATCACTCACGTACCACAAACTGGCAAGGGCTGATTTCACTCCGGCTTGAACCGCCAGCCCTGCAAACCCAAGTTCTGCCTCCTCATCCCCCACGGCTGTGGTGCAGGCACTCAGCACCAACAGTTCAACGGGAGGAGAATTGAGCTTTAAGCCGCGCAACTCATCTAAGTAAAGTTTCCGATCCCAGAACTGAATGTAGGATTGCTCCGTGCCTCCGGTTTTAAACTCCCCATGGGTAGCCAGGTGAATGATGTCAAACTGACTTTGACTCCGTTGGGCGGTGAGATTGCTAACGGTGAATGCTTCATTCAGGAAAGACTCCCCTGCCCAGCCGTACTGATTGACAATCAAGCTCAATTCTAGAGGAACTGCTGGAAGTGGACGTTGGGCTGCATCAAGAAACTCAGAGGCTCCCATCGCCAACACTTTAGAGTTCTTCAAATTGACATAGCTCATGTCCGTCAAGCTCAAACTCGGAATTAATCCCAGGCTGTAGGTTTCCAGGAGGAACTGACGACCATCAAACAGGGCTGCAATTGGCAGGGTTCTCAATCCTGCATCCATCGAGAATACCAGAGTACTGATTCCTTGGGCTTCAAGCTCAGGTTTTAAGGGCAAAATCAACCAGTCATAGAGTTGTTTTCCGGTAATTTTATATTCAGTATCTTGAAAATTTTTGGGTAAGCGAACTTGGTTGGTGAATAAACGAGCGACTTCTAATAGCTCCGTCCGCTTCACCTGAACACTTTTGAATACAGGTTGACCGTTTGGCAGCAAGAGCCGCAGTTCCAGTTGATCTTTCTGAACTGAAACATAAAGAATGGCGGGGGTGTATCCCGTGATCTGAGCAATATCACTCAGGGTTTGACGCACATTTGAAGGCTGACTTGACCCCGCAATTGTGCTCTTCCCCAGATATCGACTAAATTCCTGGCCGCGAAAAGAATCGATTTGGAGAATAGAGTTTGCCAAAGGCTGCTGAGCAATTTGGTCACTGGCAATGGTTGTTGGCTCCACTCGCACAATTGTGTCCTGCAGTGAAATCGAGGGATCAGTCGCTTCATCAATCCCCAAACTCGATTGTTCCGAGACCAGTGAGTCAGAGGGTAGGGTCGTTCCTTCAGGGGTCTCTCCATTCAGAGCTGTTTGAAGGATTGCTGATTGATCAGAGCCACTCCCATTGAGGCCATTGGGATTCAAGGTAGCCTGCTGATTGTTAATCGTGATTTGCGGGTCACTGACAACTGCAGGCGGATTGCTCACGGATGTCTCAGCTTGCGGGGGAGAGGTGGTGAATTCTCCATTGGTAATTGCCGCCGCAGTGCCGTTCAGAGCAGGGTCGCCTGGAGTAAAGGGAGTCCCAGCTAAGTCTCCACCCTGTTGGAGGACAAGACTGCCTTCTTGTTCAAGGCCGATCGCAGAAATACTGACCTGGGTTTGATTGGCGGCAATAAAGCGTCCGGTGGCTCGTAAGAATCGGCCTGCTTGAATGTCAACATTGCCGCCCTTGGGATTGCCTTCCGTGTTCACGGTGACGACCTCAATATCGTTTGGGGCAGACAGGGTGACATTGCCCCCCGATCCAGTTGGGGATTGAGTGTTTAGGTTGCCGATCGTGATTCGATCACCTGCTTGCACAGTGACCGTTCCTCCCCCGTCTGGCCCAGAAGTAAGAATATCTCTGGTTTGAATTGTGCCTGTCCGACTGTTCAAGCTCACGGAACGGTCAGAGGACAGTTGTCCCCCCGTGGTATTGATTGCCTCTGTTGTAATTGAGCCGAACGCACTGAACGTCACGCCCCGGTTCCCAGCGATGCTGGGAGCCAAGAGTGGGGCCGTCAGTTGTAGATCTCCAGCAGTAATCTGGCCTTGGTAACTAGTCAGGGCGATCGCAGTTTGAGTGTTCAGGCCCTGGGTAATAATATTGCCCTGAGCGGTGATTAAGATCGGGCCAGAGGCTTGTAGGTTGCCTGTGGTTACTTGGCCTTGGACGCTGGTGAGTTGAATGCCTGATCCAACCGTAATATCATTGAAGCGAAGATTATCTCCGGCTTGAGCGGTCAGGGCTACGTTGTCTGGGCCGAGAATGTTCCCTTCGCTGACGATTGCGCCCCCACTTCCCCCCGATTGCAATAGGACAGGGTCTTGCAGGACTAAGTCTCCCAGGATAGTCAGGCGACTTGTGCTATCTGGACGACCTAGAGTAATTTGTTCAAAGCCGTTGGCGATCGCTGCCCAATCGGAAGCACTCAGATCAACGCCCGCCGTTTCATTGGTTGCCCCCAAACGGAGGGGTTGATTGGCCCTCGCCGGTTGCAAGGATAGAATTCCTTGACCTTGAACCGAGTTGCTACCGCCGAGAAAATCAATTTCATTGGCAGTGAGTTGAATTGCAGCCCCCTGTCCTATTGTGGATTGTCCAGACCCTACGGCTTCGGGAACCGTCGTCTGAATCCCGGTGACTGCAATTCGCCCCAGTTGGCTGGTTAGGGTGACAGCTTGTCCCTGGGTGGTCAAGTCTCCCAGGGTAATATCTTGAGACGCGACCAGAGTCAAGCTTGCATTCCCAGTTCCCGTTAACGTGGGTGGCTTGGCTGAATCGAGGGGAGCATGATTGATCTGACCCAACGGTGCTTGAATCAAAACCGGATCTTGAAAGGTAACGTCTCCAGTAAATGTAACTGCCCCTCTACCATCTATTCGCCCAAGGGTAATCTGACTAAAGCCATCTTGAAGTTGAGCCAGTTCCCCCAAGGTGAGATCAAAGGTTGCAGCGGAACTCGAATCAGGGGCGGCAACTAAGATATTTTGGCCCAGCGTTGCCGGTTGCAAGACTAACTCTCCATTACTTCGAAGGGGGCCAATCAAGTTGATTTCATCACTGGTTAGGGTCAGATCCCCGCCAGGGTCAAAATTCCCGCTTTGAGTGAGGCGACGGCGATCGCTCCGCCCTTGAATCCGCCCGGAATTGATGGTACTCACGGTTAGTTCTTGGTTCGCCAGCAGATCAATATTTCCTCCCGCAACTCCACCTCTCGCGTCCAGCAAGTCCAGCCTCAAGGTTTGGGGCGTGACAATCTGAATATCACCCCCAATACCGTTGGCAGAGGTCGCATCTATACTATAGCTATCTGCAACCAGGGTAATATTCCCCGTCTGACTGGACAACGTCACATCCCCAGCCCGTTCTGATCCAGAAGTATTGATCAAGTCAATGGTCAGGTCTGCGCCTGCAAAAATATTGACCCCCCCGCCATTCCCCGTGGCTGAACCTGTTGCTTGGGTGGAAATCTCTGCTGTTGTAATCTCACTCCCCCCTGTGATGGCCAGGGTTCCACTGCGGCTCACCCCGTTCGTAAGCAGAGAGTGGGTCGTGATTATCCCCAAGGCATTGAGTGTGATGTCTCCGCCACTCCCCGTTGGGTTCGCCGTGGACAAAATCCCTGTGGTGAGATCACCGCCATTAACGGTTAGAGTAATTCCCCCACCCTGGGTAAAGAGATTACCGGCTTCAATTGCAGCGCCCGTAATCCTCAGTTCCCCGCCCTGGGTTCTGAGGGTGTCGCCCATATCCATCGTAAATGACCCCTGGCCATTGCCATCGGCATCCGCCTGGAAAGTCACTGTTCCAGTTGTGGTGCGTAAGTTGAGTTCATTGTCGGTGAGATTATTAACTCGGATATCATCTTTTGCTTCTAGAACCACATCTGCCGTTTCTGCCAGATTCTCCAGGGTGCTTTCAGAGAGGGTGACTTCCCTGGGTTCTGCATCGGCCAGAATCGAATTATCAAAAAACACATCTTGACTGGGATCGGATTCCCCCACGTCTACAATGATGATGTTTTCAGGGTCTAACAATAGAGTGCCAACTGTCCCGTTAGCACCACTCAGATCAACATTGCCTGCAACGGCCAAGTTTCCTCGGCTGGAGAGTTCGGCAAATCCCCCTACTGTTCCCCTAGCCTGAATTTGGCCAGAGAACTGGGTTGCTTCCTCTGACCAAATCACAAGCTGTCCACCGTTTCCTGAACCCAAGGCATTGGCCTTTAGGGTGGTATTGGCATCAATTAACACTCGGTTTGCTGTTGGGAGCGTTGCTGCGCCCCGATGATCTCCGCCAATTCGCAGGGTGCCGCCCTGATTCATCCCAGAGACATCGACTTTAGCTTCAATCAATCCAATTCGATCCCCCAGAATATTGACTTGAGGGGGTCTTGCCGCCATCAAATTCGTCGATTCAGCCTCGGAAGCATCAACAGTACCCGTAATAATTGTGGTTCCAGGTTGGCTGGGAATTAGCGTAGAATCCTTGCCATGAGTTGCCGTTAATTGCAGGGTGCCATCGGGCAGAACCTCTACCCCAGTTGCCGGGGTCGTTGCTGTCCCGGTCAGGAGTTCCGGTAACGACAGGGCCGAAAAAGCCTCAGTTAGTGCGGGTTCAAAGCTAGCCTGTTCAATCTCTAGGGTCAACAAACGCCCAGCTTGACTGATCCGAACCAGGCTTTCCCCCGGAACAGCGGCAATTGTAATCTCTCCCCCCGGAGCCACTAACGCCCCTGTGTTCACTACAGTTCCTCCCAGCAGGGTTAATGCCTGTCCGGGTTGAACTTCCAATCGACCCGCATTAACAATGCTTCCGGGTTCAGCCAGAGCAAAGGCAAAGGTGTTTGGAGTCCCAACTAGGGCGGAGTAATTGTTGGGGCCTAAGCCATTGAACCAACCGGAGTCAAACCCAATCCCTGTAGCCGTTGTCACTGTAAACGCCGCCGGAACATCTAAGCGAGCAGAGGGGCCAAAAATTACTCCGGCTGGATTCATCAAAAACAAGTTGGCGTTGCTGCCCGTGACTTGAATCAGGCCATCAATTTGGGAGGCATCTCCGCCCACCACCCGAGTTAGAACATTTTGAATTGAATCATTCGTTAAAAAGTTGGCAATTTGACCGGTTTCAACATTAAATTGGGTGAAACTATGAAATAAATTGGCTCCATCTCCGGATGACTTTCCGCCAGTAATGTTGATCTGGCTGCCTGCTTGATTGGTAACTGTGTGAGTACTATTAGGTTCTGGAATAATCGGTTGGGCGATCGCCTGTGTCGAAAAAATTGAAGACCAGACCAAAGTTGCGAGGGGCAATTGAAGCGGAGAACTGACAAAAAACCAAAATCCCCCCAGAGGAATTGTTAGAGGAATTGCAAGAAAAACTGAGCGTAGAGTTAATGACGGTTTCATCTTTCATCCTCCCAGAATACTCTTCGCAATCACAAGTTTAACAGGGGCCGAGAAAATCGACGACAGACTAGCGGCAATATGAAAAAGTTCTCATCCCCAATTCATACTTATCCTAGTCTGTGTTGATATTAATAATTGTGATTTAGTCTAAAAAAGTTTAAATTGTGATTGCCAGATCTTCAGTAAAATGTTTGCAACAATAACTGTAGCAATCGGTAGCTGTTATATAGTAATGCTAAATGATTTGTAAGCAGGGGCTGCCCCTCCACCTCCTGCTTGGGGACTTCGCCCCCAAACCCCTCTATGGTTTTCTCATGACTGATTTAGGATTGCTATAGCGATAGGTTAATGATGCGTTTAATTGGATTGACAGGTGGCATTGCAACTGGAAAAACAGCGGTTTCAACCTACTTGTCCCAACGCTACAGTTTACCGATTTGGGATGCCGATGTGTATGCCCGCGAAGCAGTTCAATCTGATTCCCCAGTTTTGAACGCAATGGTCAATCGCTACGGCAGGGAAATTCTGAATCCCGATCAAACCCTCAACCGAACCCAGCTTGGCAGTGTGATTTTCAGTGATCCGACTGAACGGGAATGGGTTGAAGCTCAAATTCATCCCGTGGTACGAGACCGCTTTCAGCAAAATATTGCTGCCCTCCATACCCAATTGTATACCCCATTTCAAGTGGGTTTAAACCCAAAGCCAATAGCTATATTAGCAATTCCACTGCTGTTTGAAGCTCAGATGACAGACCTCGTGACGGAAATCTGGGTGGTGTCCTGCTCTCCCAGTCAACAACGGCAACAATTACTCCAGCGAGATGGCGATCGCCTTACCCCAGAACAGGCCCAAGCTCGTATTGAGAGTCAGATGTCCCTCGCTGAAAAGTGTCAACGCGCCGATCTAGTGCTCAACAACACCTCAACCTTGGAGGCTCTGTACCACCAAATTGATCACGCCATGGCAATGATCACCCAGGCTGACTGACCTGGCTGAAATGTATCACTTCTCAAAAATCTGGATACTCCTGTTTTCAGAAAAGTTTCAAGAAGAGTTTCAGGAATTGTGAGGATCTGGCTCGAATAATAGCCTAATCCTCTTTGGTTCAGTGATCTATGAGATTGATACTTCCAGCTTTGTCAGTCATGATAGGGAGCCTGACTCTGGCCTGTGAATTTCTGCCCAGTACATCTGCTCAAGCCCTGCACCTGGCTAAAACGGCAGCAATTCGGTTAGATTCACCGCCGCGCATCTTCCAGAATGCTAATTCCTCTAAACTCCCTCATCAAACCATAGCGAATTTGGACATTGAGACACCCGAATTGGAGCTTTGGCCCGATGAGCCGAACCAATCGAAAACCTACCATTGGCAGGACTGTGCAGCCCCCAGTTTAGGGCCTTCAAGGGGACTTGGGGCAGCCTGTCTGACTCAAGCAACAGTTCGTTCAGCGGTTCAGGCCAATGACCAAGGAGAACATTCTGTTGTCTTTCAAGTGGACTACACCCAAGGCTGGCCTTCAGATCCCGTTGCTCTAAGTGCTCAGATCCCTGAAGCCAATCTTCATCGTTGGGAATTTCGAGTGTTCCCCGATCGCACAACTCAATTTGTGGGAGAGCAGGGAACTTTACTGTTGGGGACACTTCGCCCGGTCGCACTCATTCACGAGCTGACTCCCGAACTGGCGCTGAAGCTGGCAAAACAATACGCGGCTACCCTGAAATCCCCACCTCGAATTTGGCAGGATGCCCAGATTGAGGTCATGGCCTGGTCTGATCAGCCTGACCAGGAAACCTTCTACGAATACTACAACTGTGGCATTGCCCCTATTGGACAGCCGCCTGGGGTTCCTAATCCCTGCATTGCGAAAGCCCGACTTCGACCCGTTGTTCAGCCGCATCCCCAGGGGGGTTATGCAGTGACTTTGGAACTGCGATTTCAGGACAGTCTAGACCCTGTAGATCATACTTGGCGCTTTTGGGTAAGGGAGATCGATCGCGTTGAATTTCTGGGTGAGACCGATGGGGAACTCTTGTTCCCCCGTCCTTAGTCACTAGCTCCAACACGAATTTTAGTGGTTTGCATAGTCTTTCTATGGGATTAACCTTGGCACTGTAGGAGGCTGAAATAGTAGGATGACAGGCACTTCAGTTTAGGCTACATTCTGTTTACTTTCCGTTCGCGTAGCGTTCGCCTAGTGCAATCATCTGCAATGCCTCAATCCAAATTTTGAGTTCTTGTTCAGCTAAGTTTCGATCGGTTAATTCCTTTTCTTGGTGGGCAATGTAGGTATTCCGAAAGTCATTGATGCGCGTGACAGTCTCCAAGAATTTGCGTCCGCCCTGAAACCGCAACTGGGTATGCAAGGCTTCAAATACGCCGCTCATTATAGGAAACGGCTCCAATGCCCGATTCTAGTAAGGGTAGATTGAGTTGGAGCTTTTGAATGACTTCGCCGGTGAAAAGGTGTCGCCCACGGAATTGCCCTCACCCCCAGACCCTCTCCCAAGCTGGGAGAGGGGAGTAAGATTTCCGGCTCCCCTTCTCCCACCCTAGGAGAAGGGGGTTGGGGGGATGTAGACGCGACAGCGGCTTCCCGCAGGGTGGGTCTTAACGGTAGGGCTTTGTAGGGGTTGAGCGCAGATTACTAACCAAATCAATTGGTGAGGCTCTGCGTCCCTGCACAATTACGGCGGGATCGCCTGCTTTTTCGGTTCGGACGCGGTGGGCGTTGGGTTCTGCCCAAGGGGCGAACAAGGGTTCGAAGAGGGTGGAATTAAGGGTATTGAATGTCATGGAATGCCCAAAATTTAGAATGAGAGCTTTTGGAATAAATCGGCGACGGGCAGGAAAAATCCAGGAATCACGTCTTCACCATCTAGAGAATCCGCTGATTTGAGCAGGCGATCGGGTTCTTGAGCACAGCGATAAACCAAGATGTAGTGCTGAGTTGGATTAATCACCCAAACTAATCGGGCATCATTCTCAAAATATTCTGCAATTTTTTCATCAATTTCTTCTACCGTGTTGCCTGGAGACAATACTTCAACGGCGAGATCAGGCGCACCTTCTAAAAATCCAGAGGGGAGTTCTGTTATTCCTTGCAAGCGTTCTTTCGCAAAGAAGGCAATATCTGGGGAGCGTTTATTACCATTTTTCATTTTGAAAGCGGTGCTGGAATCAAATAAGGCTCCTAGTTTTTGAGCCATGACCACTGCGAACAAGGCAGAACTTAGAATGATCGCAATATAGCCATGCAATGCACCTGAGTTTCCCATATCAATTAATTCTCCATTTACAATTTCATAGTGATGCCCATCATCGGGCAGTGCCATAAACGCCTCATCAGTCCAGACTTTTTTTTCAGGGGTGACTATTTCTGGTGTTTCTAGAGTTTCTGTAGATTGTTGAATCAGAGTAGACATGAGGTTCTCCTTAATTAAAAATTTCCAATGAGAGGCTCACACGATTGCAAATTCAGTCAGGGGGCGTTTACTGGGATGCTGATCAGACAGTGGCAAAATCAGAATATTCGCGCATAGATGGATGATGGAAGCCCACTACGATTTCTTTTTTGGAGATACCCATTTCTTCCAAGTCTTCATCAACTTCAGTATCGGTATTATTTTCCTGAAGCCAGATTTTCCCATCCTTGATATCAAAATGAAAAGTGCAATGATGAACCCGCTTCTCTCCCTCCCAACCAACATCTAGGAGAAGGTAGTGATCATTGTCAGTATCAAACACGAGTTCAACCTCTACTCCAGGTTCTGGATTTTGGTTGATTGAGTCTGCATACTGTTTCAAAAACGTTTTAATACTTTTTCGGTAAAGCTCTAGTCTATCCATAATTGAATTTCCTCCTTGTCAGGACTATAAACGATCAGTTTGACGGGATATTCTTCAAGAAGATCTTTAATCAAAATTTCTCCAAACAATTCTTGATAAGTAGAATCAGGAATCGCGAGGTAGATGATTCGTTCTGGTTCTAACCTTTTCAGAGCAACTTTGTAGGGCAGGAATTGCCCAAAGGCTTGGTAGAAGTCAGTGATTTTTGAAGCTCGGAGGAAGCTTTTAATCTCTACGGCGATTTTCTGGTTATCTTTCTGGGCAGCAATCAACTTTTCTGCGCCCAAATCCACTTGTAGTCTAAGCGTTCCAATTTTCAAACTCAGCGGATCGTGAGTAATTGTCCAACCATCTTTTTCTAAGGCATTTTTAACAGCTTGATGAAAGTAGTCTTTCCGCGACATAAAACTACACCTCCACCTCTATGATAATCGAGGTATCGCAGCCGAAAGTATCAATGACTTTGACGCAGGCGATGTATTTACCGGGAGCGGGATATTGGTATTCGGCATCGCTGATGGTTTTGAGGGAACGATCTTTGCGGGTGCGGTAGTCTTGCCAGTCGTGGGTGAAGGGTTTGCCCGGTTGCCAATTGAAATCGATTGCCCAAAAGTCGATGAAATCAAAGCCGCTGCGGATGGCTTCCAGTTCTTTGGTGGGGACTTCGGCGAGGGAGGGCAGGAATTGGGTGAGCTTGATGTCTAGGTTTTGCCCTCACCCCCAGCCCCTCTCCCAGAACGGGAGAGGGGAGCAGGAGTTTCTTGTCCCCCTTCTCCCAGAACGGGAGAAGGGGTTAGGGGATGAGGGGCTAACGAGGGTCAATTCGTAGTGGAGGGCTAGAACTTCATTGGATTGCAAGATTGCCATTGCATATTCGCGCCCTTGGAGATCAGCAAATTCTACCAGATAGCGAGGAGATTCACCGGGATAAATCTCAAGAATGGTGCCAACTTGCCCGATCGGTAACTGTTGGATGGACTGGTATTCGGGTTCAACTAAAGTGAGGCGATCGCGGGCGATCGGGTTTAAGTTTGCAATCGTATCGAGAGTTGTCAGATTTGCCATAAAACCTACCTGATAAACGCAGAAACTAAACGGGGATTGGGTTGATTGGGACTCATTTCCCAAAGGGTGCGAAGGATTATTGAGTCATATTCAGGGATTGCCCAGTCAACTTTGTATAGCGGAACGCTGACGCGAACGGCATCGCACACCCGGCAATATCCACCTCCCGGCGATCGCTGTATTCATCATACTTGCCCTCCCACACCAGTTCGGTGCGGAGTGTTGACAGCGGGTGAGGGTTATGGGGGCTGTAGGTGGGTTCTGGGGTCATAAGGTAATGGAGTGGTGGAGTAATGGGATGAACTTAGAGTGTCACAGTTTCAAAGGCAACGTGCACAGGGCGATCGGTGGGTGGCAAAAAGTTAAGTTTCTCAAAGCCAATCACCTGTCCGTTTTGATCTTTCATCAAAATGACTTCATCTCCGGTTTCTTCGGCTTCGACCTCATCCTGAGGATTACCAAACCAGACAACTAACGTGTTACCTGTGCGGTCATAAAACACTTTTACTTCTGCCATACTAATTCTCCTTCTTTAATTGCACTGGTTCGATAGGTTGTGATCAGGAACCCTTCTCCATTTAAACGTCTTGCCACGGCACAAACCCAACGCTTCGCACCATCATCACGATAAAACAAGTAAACCTGAGAATCCGCTTTGCTCAGACGAATTTCGTCTGGATCACTTAAGGTGTTTTGGACATCGGCTAGACGGTTGAGCATAACCGGATGTTTGATCGTGACAATGAACTGCCAATACTCAGTCGTTGTGCGAACGGAAAAGTCGAGCGGGGTAGTGACCTCAAACAGAATTTCAGGGCTAGAGATCGAATCATTCTGCATAGATTACTGCCCCGATCGCCACACTCATCGAAAAATCCGCGCCCACATCAAAGGTTGGGTCGATGTAAATCAAATCCACCTTGCCCTTAAACTCTTGCAACAGCGAAGCCATCACCAGCTTATTGTCACCCCACACCCACTGATTGCGGAACGCTGACGCGAACGGCATCGCACACCCGGCAATATCCACCTCACGGCGCTGCCCATACTCGTCATACTTGCCCTCCCACACCAACTCCGTCCGGAGTGTTGACAGCGGGTGAGGGTTATGGGGGCCGTAGGTAGGTTGCTGAGTCATAGGGTTCCTGGGAGGGTAGGAAGTAGCGGCTCGATTTGACGTAAAACTTCAGGCAATTTTGCCTCAATCACAGGTTTAAGTCTATTGAAATCAATTTCATCATAGTCATGCACAACAATATCTCGTAAACCAGCCATCTCTTTCCAAGGAATATCAGGGTAAGCTTCTCTAAAAGTCATTGATAGTCGTTTTGTTGCCTCACCAATCACAATTAAACGACGGATAACTGCATCTTGATCCCTAACAGATTGGGTGAAGCTATCCCAGTTGATAGCGTACTCCATAATCAACCGGATCGAATCGGCAATATCTAGCAAAGATTGCTCATCTCTGGACATACAAAATCATCCCTGAGCTTAAAATTTCTTGACGACGTAGCCAGTTTCGACTTCCTTGAATTGCATTTCTGCTGACAAAATCAACTTTTCTTTGGCATAAATTTTCCAGCTCTTCACGCATATTCATGACCTCAAATAAACTGTGATTTGAAAGTTCAGCCAAAGTATAGAGTATGTCAATATCACTTTGATCTTCGCCATTGACCTTAAAGTCATCGCGCAAGATTGAACCAAATAAAGCAAGTTCAACAATTTGCCATTTTTCACAAAAAGCCGCCAATTTTTCTGGAGTTATGTTCAGTCGTTGATAAACCTGTTGTATTGGCATCACATAGCCCGCAATATCCACCTCCCGGCGATCGCCGTATTCATCATACTTGCCCTCCCACACCAACTC
>JBOFUV010000131.1:0-106983 GCA_051652765.1 Microcoleaceae cyanobacterium
ATAATGGTGGGAAAAACAACTCTCTCCAGAACGGTTTGCATCGCTATCAGCCCCATGTTCAGGATTGGAAGTCAGGAGATCCAACCTGGCAAAACGGGGAAGGCAAGGGCATTATTGGAGCCGTTAACTACCTCGCCAGCGAGGAGATGAACAGTATTTACTTCCTGACGAACAACCTCAAAGGTGATGGTCAAGAGGTATTCCCCTGGACAAATCCGAATGAACGTCTGCGGTTCGATGTCAGTAAGTTAGATCAGTGGGAAGTGGTGTTTAGTCATATGGACAAGCAAGGAATTCAACTCCATGTGGTGACTCAGGAACAGGAAAATGATCAGGATCTGGATGGCGGTGACCTAGGGGTTACACGAAAACTGTACTACCGGGAATTGGTGTCTCGCTTTGGGCATCACCTGGGAGTGAACTGGAACTTGGGAGAAGAAAACACCAACACCACCCAACAACGCAAGGATTTTGCCAGTTACATTCGTGACCTTGATCCGTATGATCATCAAATCGTGGTGCATTCATATCCAGGTCAACACAAAGTCGTATACAACCCCTTGTTAGGATTTACAGACTTGGATGGCGCTTCCCTCCAGACTAGCAGCACCAATAGATCCACTCAAAATTGGGTTGACCTATCTGCGGCGGCGGGTCACCCCTGGATTGTAACAGTGGATGAGATTGGGCCACCCAGTGATGGGGTTAAGCCAGATGCCGTTGATCCTGCTCACGATTCCGTCCGCAAAGATCACCTGTGGGGCAACCTGATGGCAGGCGGAGCAGGGGTAGAATGGTATTTTGGCTTTGCCTATGAGGACGATGACCTGGATACAGAAAATTGGCGCAGTCGTGATCTGATGTGGGATCAGACCCGCCATGCCCTGGATTTCTTCCAGGATCATCTGCCGTTCACAGAGATGAAACACATGAATGAGATTACCTCAGTCTCAAACGACTATGTGTTTGCCAAAGCCGGAGAGGTCTATGCAGTCTACCTGCTCGATGGCGGCACAACCAATATCAATCTGCCGAATGGTAACTATACCGTGCAGTGGTACAACCCTCGTTCCGGGGGCGATTTGCAGCTCGGAACGGTAACTGATATTACTGGAGGTGGATCAGTTTCCCTCGGCCAAGCCCCCAGTGAAACCTCTAAAGATTGGGTTGCATTGGTACAGAATAGTGCCGTGAATAGCCGAACTTCAAGGATAGCCACTCACTTCTCAGACACTCCTAAAAGTGTTCTGCTTGATGACCCTCTGCAAGGAGAGGTTCCATCTGGGGACGGCGATCTATTAGTGCCGGGGCTGCAAACGGGCATTCTTGGCGGCAACCTGGCAATAACTCTAACTCATGAGAATACGACTTCATCTACAAATCCCCTGCCCATGGAAATCGATCAGTTAATACCAGGGTTAGGGGCATTGGGAATCGAGGCATCAGGAGAGCAGAATTGGGCCTTCTAGATTGGTCTTCTAGCTTGGCCTCAAACGTTATGGGGTGAAGGAGCAGCGCTTTTATTTGGGGCTTTGTTTCTTTACCCTTTCTTTTTGGATACCTAAGCTTTATTCATGGTTTTACTTATTAAAAGTACTTGACTTGCAATCTGTTCTTTAACTTGTAGCTGATTGATTTTTCCTTGAGGATTTCGAGGTAGTTGATCAATACAAATCCAATACTTTGGCAATTTGTATTTGCTGAGTTTATTCTGAAGCCAATCTTTGAGGAATTCTTCTGAAACTGTAGAATTAATAGGAACATAAACAGCCGTCACAACTTGTCCCCAATCTGCATCTGGCCAGCCAATGACACAGACATCTTTGACTAGATTTGTAGAGCGAATAACGGACTCTATCTCAGCCGGAAAAACATTTTCCCCACCCGTAATGATTTTCTGACTATTCCGTCCAACGATAGTTAAATAACCCTGTAAATCAAAATAACCCAAGTCATCTGTTGAGAATGTTTGTAAGGGTGAAGTTTGTAAAGGTGAATTATGGTTGTTCCCTTGATCATAGTAACCCCACATCAGAGAACTCGCTTGAATTGTGATCAATCCTGATTGATGAATTGTGCATTCTTCACCTGTTTCTTGATGAATTTTAACGGTCGCATGAGGCAAAACTTGACCCACTGAAAGATGTCCAGAGAGAAAATCTTTTGGTTTTAAAGTAACAATTTGGGATGCTGTTTCAGTCATGCCATAGGTCGGAGCCAGTTGAATATTCTGTTGTCTGGCTTGGCTCAGCAATTCCGGCCAAGCTGGAGCACCTCCTAAAAGCACCGTATGAAATTGAGTTAGCCATTGTCTCTGTTCAGCATGGGTTAACAGCCGTTGAAGTTGAGTCGGAACCAAAGAAATAAAAAAATCCGAGAAATTAACGTTAGGAACTTGGCCTCGTTCTACAGCTTTAAATGGAAAAATCGCCAGTTTTCCATTCGTGATCCAGGAACGAATAAATTGCATTAATCCACTGACATGATAGAGCGGAAGTGTACAAAAAGAATGAATCTGCGATCGCCCAAAAAACTGTTGAAATCCGATTACTGAAGCGGTTAAAGTTTCCCAAGTATGAATTACAAATTGGATTTTTCCTGAGGAACCTCCCGTTGGAATTAGAATCGAACCATGAGGAATGAAGGAGAATGTTGAAGCTTGTAGTGAAGTTTGTAGTGAGTCTGAGCTTGAATCATCGCCTAAAATCAAGTCTGGTTGAACCTGTTGGAAAACCTGTTTCCACTCAAGTTCAGCCCAGTTAGGATTGCAGAGAAAGACCGGACATTGTTCAACAACTGCAGCTAGAAAGCAACCTAAAAACTGTTCGGGCTCTGTTGCGATCAACAGAATTTTAGGCTGGAAATCATCTATGGTTGTACAGTCTTTAAATTTGCGGGATTTAGGTTCAAAATCTCTAACCTTGAAATCTTGAATGATCTGAGTTTGTTGCTGAAATGTACAAATAACTTTTTGTAAACAACACCCAATTAACGACTCAGTTGATCCCTTTTCTAACCGCTTAAGAATTTCACCCGATACCGACTTCATAGAGATCTCCCTCGCGATCGCAGGTAGAATGCCCGCACTACAACTTAAATCAAGCTGCCACATGTAAAACACTAGGTCAACCTAGACTACCCATAGGGCAACCCAAGTGATGGATGCAAAGCTTGCCGAACAGGCTTCTGGCCTGCGCGGGCAAGATACCTACACCACGTTTACAATTCAAACAGGTTTTCTACAGCAACAACGACAAGAAATTTATTGTGCTGCAATAACTTCTTCAGCAAGCCCAAAAGAAAGAGTCATTCCAGCTCCGCTTAAGCCATTAACAATTGTAACTCCAGGTTCCGGAGAAGTTACAAACTCAGTTTTGCCGGGAAGTTTAGCATAAATTCCATGCCAGGTTTCGGCTATTTCAAAGGAGGGAAGCTGAACAAATTCTTTGAGATAATTCAGGATATATTGATTTAGCTCAGCTCGATCAAATGGGTCAGGATTTAAGCCATATTCATGGGAATCTCCAATGGTTAATTCACCCTCTGAATTTTGTGATACCATCACATGAATTCCCCACTCTGGAAACCAAGGAGTTTCAGCTTGAATTCTGGTTTTCAATGCCTCTAAAGAAGAACATCCTGCGAAGGAAGCATAATGAGTTAAAGTCAATCCTCCACAGAGTGCTGCTCCAATCCGAAATTGATCAGGCTGAGGTACTGTCCGCATCATTTGCAGCTTGACTTTTGTAATGTTACTATCTGCATAAATTTCAGGATAAAGTGTTTCAAAGTCAGCCCCGCTGCACACAAAAATTTGATTAGCTGTCCAAATTTCTCGACCTACCATTAACTTAGGAAAAGCAATCTCAGTAACAACTGTACCAAACTGAAATTCAACCTGATATTCACGGAATAAAAAGCCAGGAATTTTACAAATTGCCTCCCTCGGATCAACAATCACTTCCGTAGAACTCCAGAGCGATTCTAATAATCCTTCCGGTCGAACCGCAGGGCTTTTTTGCAAGGTCTCCTCAGGAGTGATCAGAGCAACTGTTGCAGCAGCTTGCCCAACAGTTGAAACAAACTCTTCCAAAACCATCCTTTCATCTTCATGATAGGCAACATGGAGAGAACCGCAAGGATCGGTGTGAAATCCAGCTTTTACACCCGTTTCCAACCAGATTTCGCGGGATCTCAGGGCGCGATCGCGCAGATATCCAAAGGGCTGACCCACAGGCCATACCATCCCAAAGTTACGAATTGAAGCTCCAACTGATTGAGGATGACGTTCAAAAACAGTGACGTTTAACCCTTGTTTGGCTGCCGCTAAAGCATGGGCAAGTCCGACAATTCCTGCTCCAATAATTGCAACGTCTGTGTGTTTCATAGATTCTCTATTTGATTTCTTAATTCAAGGATTGAACTGAGTAATCCATCATTCGGATATTGTTCTAGTTGGTCTCGTGCATGAGTCCCGTTTGTTACGCCCAAAGACAAACAACAGCCTGCGTTAGTTCCTGCTTCAATATCAGAAGGAGTATCTCCAACCGTTACAACTTTTCGAGGATCTTTGATTCCCAATTTATACATCGCTTTTTGAATCATATAGGGAGCAGGACGACCCTCATTATGATAAATTTCAGAAGGAGTTACTGATACTTGAATCATGGAAGTATCTGTACCGATGTAGTTCCGATCTAATCCTTGATTCCAGCCCAAACGCGCTAGGATAATATCAGTAACTTCTCGGTAAAACCCTGTATTTAAACCAATTTTAATACCTTGAGATTTCAGCCATTGAAAAAGCTCTAAGCAGTTTTCAGTTGGCTCTACAGGCTGAGTCTGATAATGAGTTTCCAGAACTTCCTTAAAGTCACGATAAGAAGTTTCAACTCGGTCAAGATAATCGAGATGATCCTGACCGAGTTGTTCAGCCCAAAGGGTCTGAAATACCAACTTTTTTGTCCAACCCATCATTCTAATAATTTTCTCTGGAGCGGCTTGCAATCCAGTCCGTTCTGCAGCTTGAAAAAAACAGTCTTGAACCTCATTTTTGTCCTTGACCGTTGTTCCAGCCATATCAAACACAATCAGTTGGATCTTGGACATCGTAAATAATACCAATAATTGTAGAAACACTCATTTCGGCAATATGCTATCACATCTTTTGCAGAGAACACAATCAAGTTTCAAGGGGAAATCTTAAGAAAAATTAAACGTAGATCTTGACATTTTGAGTTCACTAACAGGTCATCTCTGCATTACGCATTTACAAGTTTACAACTTAACTTTATAACTTAATTTTACAACTTAACTTTATAACTTAATTCTATAATCTAATTTAATAGTTTAAGTCTTTATAACAATCAGTAATGGTTGATGAGATGTCTGTGCAAGCAAGATATCACTCCATGACATGTGGCAAGTCAGATCGCTACAGTTCAAATCTAACTACTACAATCAGTTTAACTGAATCGCCAATTTTTTTAAGATAGATGGAGAGCCTCAAGCAAGACCTAAAGATTGCCTCATAGAATGTAAGTTTTTCTTAAGATAAGAATAACCTTTTCTTAAACTCAGGGTGATAGAGTACACGACAATTAATGTATTAATGTCCTTAGCTCTAGCTTAATTTTAGACAAGAATCTTAAATTTTTAAGCTTTCAGACTGAAGTCATGTTATGGGTTTAAGTACATAGTTTAAGGGGATGAATTAGTTCAGCTTTCATCGCCTGTTTCTCTAGCTTCTGTTATCTAAATTACCCTATGTCTAAGTATCAAACTCGAAGAAATTTCATCCTCGCCTCTTTAGCCAGCTTTACATCTGTGATTGTTGCTTCCTGTTCTGGTGGTGGATCTAATTCAGGCGGAGGCTCAACTCAGTCTACTCCAACCGGAAGCGCTCCTACAAACACAGAAGCAACTACTGCTGATACAACTACTGCTAATGCCAGCGGAGCAGCAGATACAATCACTGTTTATACTGCTTTAGAAGATGATCAAATCAAGGCGTATCTATCTTTATTTAAGGAAGCTCATCCTGATATTAAAGTTAATATCGTGCGGGATTCAACAGGAATTATCACAGCAAAGTTGCTAGCTGAAAAAGACAATCCTCAAGCAGATGTGGTGTGGGGATTAGCTGCTTCTAGCCTTTTAGTTGCAGATCAGCAAGGACTTTTAGAACCTTTTGCCCCAGCAGGTTTAGATAAAGTTCAACCTAAATTCAGAGATGATCGAGAGCCGCCTCACTGGGTTGGAATTGATGCCTGGATGTCTGCATTTTGTGTCAATACTGTTGAAATGGAGAATAGAGGATTACCAATTCCTCAATCCTGGGAAGATTTAACTAAGCCGGAATATAAAGGCTTAATTGTGATGTCTAATCCAGCTTCTTCTGGCACAGGATTTCTATCGGTTTCAGCACTTTTACAAATGAAGGGTGAAGAAGAAGGCTGGAAATATCTGGATGCTTTGAATGAGAATATTGCTCAGTATATGCATTCTGGATCAAAGCCTTGTAAAGCGGCTGGAACTGGAGAATACCCCATTGGAATTTCCTTTGATTATCGTGCTGTAAAACAGAAAAATGAGGGAGAGCCGATTGCAGCAGTTTTCCCAACTGAGGGTTCAGGCTGGGATATTGAAGCGAATGCTTTAGTGAGGAAAGCAGAGATTAAACCTGCGGCCAAAACCTTCTTGGATTGGGCAATTACTCCTGAAGTTTCTGAGAAGTATGCTGAAAACTTTGGGATTACAGCAGTTTCAACAAATGTTCCTGTTCCTGAAGGTTTCCCGGCTGATCCAACGGCTCAACTTGCTAAGAATGATTTCAATTGGGCGGCTGAGAATCGGGATGCAATTTTAGAGGAGTGGACAAAACGTTACGACTCCAAATCCGAACCTAAGAGTTAATTTCCATGACTGAAGGCGCTTCTGAGAAGCGCCTTTGATACTTCAAATTAATAGCTCTAGCAGTATTCTGATCGATAATCTATACCGACCAATTAAAGGGTTCAAGACTTATAGGAGAAAAATAGGAGAAACATAGTGACTTACTCTTCTGAACAACCGGTTAAGACCGCTCGACAACAAGCTCATCATGGTTATTCAACTTCAGATCGCTTCACTCAATCCCCGAATGAGTCTATTGGATCAAGCTTAGGAGAGCCTTATCTACAAATTGAAGGAGTTAACAAATCCTTTGGTAATTTTGTTGCTTTACGGGAGATTTATCTCAATGTTTATCCCAGTGAATTTGTCTGTTTACTCGGGCCGAGTGGCTGTGGAAAGACAACACTATTGCGAATTATTGCTGGGCTAGAACAACAAACAAGTGGTCGCGTGATTCAAGCTGGAAAAGATGTTTCACAATTACCCCCTTCTAAACGAGATTTTGGAATTGTATTTCAGTCCTATGCTTTGTTTCCAAACTTAACGGTTGAACAAAACATTGGTTATGGCTTGCAAAATGAAGGGCGACCCAAACAAGAAATTCAGGCAAAAGTTAGTGAGCTAATTAGCCTGGTTGGACTTGAGGGAAATTCCCATAAATTTCCCTCTCAAATGTCTGGTGGACAGCAACAACGAGTTGCTTTAGCACGGGCATTGGCTCAATCTCCTGGACTTTTACTATTAGATGAACCGCTGTCAGCTTTAGATGCCAAAGTCAGGGAAAAACTCCGCACTGAAATCACTCAATTACAGAAGCGTTTGGGAATCACAACCGTTATGGTTACCCATGATCAGGCAGAAGCTTTATCCATGGCGGATCGAGTCGTAGTGATGGACAAAGGATATATTGCCCAGGTCGGAACACCCCACAATGTTTATCAAGAACCCAATACTCCCTTTGTTGCTAATTTTATTGGGGTGATGAATTTCCTTAAGGGAACTGTAATTTCCTCAGATCAGGTTCGTTGTGGCAATGTTGTACTTAATGTAAGCCCTCGAGTTTTACAAGAAATTAATAGCACCGTGAACATTGCTGTGCGTCCGGAAGATATTAAACTTTTGGGGGAAGTTGATACTGTTAATTCACAACAATTGAATCTACCCAATGTCTTGATAGTCAACGTTGACAGTACTGAGTTTTTGGGATCAAGCTACTTAATTGTTGTGAGTCCAGAAGGAGATTCTAAAGATAAAATCTCAGTGAATATTCCCATTGAAATAGCAAGACAACTCAGTCTAAATTCCCTCGATTGTTGTTTGGCAGTCCAACTTCCTCCTGAGTTGATCAAGGTTTTTCCAAACAATTAGTTAACAGCCAGTTAATTTAATTCTTCTAGATAGGTTATGAGTTTTCTATAGAATGGGTTAGCGCAATACATCTGAGTTACATTAAGCATTCTCTAAAGAGTTTTTGTAAATCAAGTGAGTTGTTCTTGCCGAAAGTATCTGGAGATTGGTTCATAGCATTTGTGACAATTTCTAGGATAATTTCTCCTATCTCTCTCTAAAGAATAAAAGTTAAATGACTTCTTGAACTTACCTGAACTTTATGGGTTAGGAGTCTTGCCTGATTGAATTTTATGAATCAGCCATTTCATTAGATTCAATCCTCCGCGAACTGCTCTAACCCCCACACTTCTGTTATATCAGGAATTACTTAGAAAAAAGTGTTTAGAAAAAGTGTTTAGAAATAAACTGTTTAGAAAGAAATATTTAAGAAAATGACAACTTCAAACTCATTCTTACAACGATTTTTGCCACAAGGGATTCAGCACAAAGCCATGGCTGAAGACTGGATTATGAGAATTTTGTTGGGGTTAGGAACCCTGTGGTTACTGATTGGAGTTGTGTTTCCTTTAGTGCCAATGATCAGTCGTAGTTTTCAGGATCGAGATGGGAACTGGATCGGACTTTCCAACTACGTTAAATACCTCACAACTCCTGCTTTAGGTCAATCTTTTGGAAATAGTTTGTATGTTGCAATTGTTAGTACCTTAATTTGTGTTGTGCTAGCGTTTGTCTACGCTTATGCCCTAACTCGAACAGCAATACAAGGCAAAGGAATTTTCCGCACCTTAGGAATGTTACCGCTTTATGTTCCTCCCATGGCCCATGCAATTGGACTAGTTTATTTATTTGGAAATCAGGGAATCGTAACCAAAGGGCTTTTTGGTCTGTTTCCAGGTTGGGATATTAATCTCTACGGCTCAACAGGGATTATTTTAGGGGAAGCTCTATACTGTTTTCCACAAGCCTTAGTGATTCTAATTACTGCCTTGAGCTTAACAGATGCTCGACTGTATGAATCAGCAGAAGTCCTTCGTACCTCACCTTTGCGAACGTTTTTAACTATAACGATTCCTGGAGTTAAGTATGGCTTGATCAGTGCAATTTTTGTCTGCTTTATTCTGGCATTTACAGACTTTGGTGTCCCCAAAGTTGTCGGGGGAAGTTTTAATGTTCTGGCAACGGATATTTATAAGCAGGTTATTGGTCAGCAGAACTTTGCAATGGGCGCAACAATTAGTGTTTTCCTGCTTGTTCCTGCTGTGATTGCTTATATCATCAATCGCATCATTCAGCGCCGCCAGACCACCTTTGTTAGTGCTAAGTCAGTGCCATTTCAAGCCAAGCCTAACTCAACTTTGGACTGGGTAATGTTTACTTTTTGCTGTTTGACCGCGTTAGCAGTTCTAATTGTATTCGGCACAATTATTTTTGCTTCTGTTGTCAAAGTTTGGCCCTATAATTTTAGTTTCAGCCTCAAACATTATGACTTCGGTAATGTTGGAGGTGGAGGCTATCAAGCCTATCGAAACAGTATCTTGATGTCTCTACTGACAGCAGTTTTTGGGACGATAATTGTTTTCATTAGTGCTTACTTGATTGAGAAAGGTAAGGAATTACCCTGGTTAAGATTTGTCAATGCTTTTCTTTCAAACTTGCCCTTGGCATTGCCGGGATTAGTATTAGGTCTATCCTATGTTTTCTTCTTTAATCACCCTAGAAATCCTCTGAACTTCATCTATGGGACGATGATAATTTTAGTGCTCTGTAATATTGTCCATTTCTACACAGTTTGTTTTCTGACGGCCAGTACGGCGCTCAAGCAAGTTGATCCCGAATTTGAATCTGTTTCTGCATCCATGAGAGTGCCATTCTACAAAACATTTTGGCGAGTGACTGTTCCCATGTCGATACCAGCTATTTTAGAAATTGGGATTTATTATTTTGTTAATGCCATGATTACAATCTCTGCCATTGTCTTTCTTTATCCAGCCAATTTGCCTCTCGCTGCAGTGGCAATTGTCAATATGGATGATGCTGGAGATGTTGCGGCGGCGGCGGCGATGTCAACCCTGGTTGCGTTTACCAGTATTGGCGTGAAAATCCTTTATCATTTTCTGACTCAAGGCTTACGCAACCGAACTCAAGCCTGGTTAAATCGATAGTAAGAAGGATTAAGCAGGCTAAACCCGTAAAAACGGCTGTCAGGATCGAGGGTTGGATCAACGGTTCACTGCTACAAAAGTTAGCCAGATGTCCAACATCCGCTGCAAATTTCCTGTTCTCGTTCAGACCTTAGCCCTGGTGAAATAAACTCTTCAACACTCCAGCCGTTCAAAATGGTGAGTTTGTTACTGTTCAAGGCTACTCAGTCCCAACATCTTTAATTGTGGAGACATTGAAGGGTTGCTTTTCCCAAAAATTGCGGAATCTGATATCTATGTGATCAGCGATTCTCCTAAATCCTCTTAAAAAAGGGGGACTTGAATGGCTAAACAGTGCCTCACCGATTTAAAAACCGCTGGATAGCATAATCTAACTTGAAGCGTGAACTGAAGTGAGCATCTTGTCTATGCAAGCTTCTAGCCCGCGCGGGCAAGATGTCTCATCAATCAGTAGTGATTGGTATAGTTTTGTTAAATTGTTATCCATGTCTTCAATTCAGCTTACAAAAAGCTACATTCGCTGACTTTTGCAAGCATTTTTTTGATTCAGAGGTAGAAATTTTAGGGAATTCAACTCGAATTTTGATCTCATAGATACCGTTTAAAACTGATGTTATGCTACGATGCAAATAAGTGGCATTTCCTAATGCGCGGCTATGCATGGGTGATTTTCAGATTTAGGAAAGTTCAAGTTTCAAATTTAGCAATTCAATTAGCAATTCAAGAGGTAGTATGAGCCAAACGGTTACACACCCGATGGAGAAATTTCAACGTCAGGTGAGTTCTCTGGTCAGGTCTAATATTGTCAATTCCACGGACAGTCTTTGGAAGATTGCCTTGCTTTTTGGTGAGGAGTGGCAGTTTTGGAAGCGAGAACTTTTAGAGTTTGGGTTTTCAATGCAAGACCCTATTAGCGAGCTTTTAGCAGTTGAAGCTTGGGATGAAGAGTGAAGATTATTTCTGACACTGGACGAGTACTTCTACCAACTCTTTCACGGTTTGAAGGCGATCGCGCACTCGATAGGTCGTTGCTTTGCTGATCACTTTCTTCAGCTCAGGAGTCATCGTTGGAACGTTGTCTAGATTGAATCCATAGCTTTGAGCTTGCTTGCTATAAAAGTTCAACGGGCTTTCGCCAGTGACGAGGAATATCAGGGTTGTACCAATTGCATAGAGGTCAGATTGAGTTAGAGGCTGCCCCCTGTCCTGCTCTGGAGCGCTGTATCCTTCTGCACCGATTCGGGTTCCAGGGGGAGTTCCGATTTCTTTGACAGCCCCAAAGTCAATGACGATGATGCGGCGATCGCGACGATGCAGCAATAAGTTTGCGGGTTTAATATCTCGATGGACAATCGGCGGGGTTTGAGTGTGGAGGTAGTCCAACACCTCACAGGTTTGCAACATCCATTCAACTGCTTGGATAGGAGCTACGGGGCCACGTTGATGAATCAGTTTTTCTAGATCCTGACCATGGATCATCTCCATCACTAAATACTTCTTACCCTGCTCTACAAAAAAGTCGTAAAACTGGGGAATTCCCTGATGATTCAGGGCTTTCAGCATCCGGGCTTCCCGCTCAAAGAGTTCTTGCGCCTTGGCAATTTGTGCCATATCTGTGTTCATCTCTTTGATCACCGCCAAATTTGGAGGGGTGATTTGTCCTAGACCTTGGGTTGGACTTTGGATTGGATTCTGCTCTGGGTCCCAAGCTAGCAAGGTTGTTCCCATCCCTCCCTGGCCTAGGGTTTGGAGTACTTGATACTGGCGCACGGTGCGCTCAACCTTGATCGGAAAACCGCAGTGAATACAAAACAGGTGATGGGGTGGATTGCCTGCATGGGTACAGTTGGGGCGGATGGGGGGGGTTGTTTTCTGGGAAGTCACTTGAAACTGAAGTAACGGGCCGCCCCGTGCTAGTTCAATCATTGCTCCAGGCAGTAAAACCGCCTGATTAATGAGTAATCCATTCAGAAATGTGCCGTTTGTTCCTTTGCTCACCAAGCGCCAACTTTGGCCGGGGGTTGAGGAGTCAGATTCATGGAGTTCAACATGGTAGCGAGATACAAGCGGATCAACAATTACAACATCGTTGTCTGCGGCTCGCCCAATTCGAATGCAGGACTCTTGGGTGAATTTCCACTGTTCTAGGGAGGTTTTGAGTTTGGGGTCTAAGCGAACTAACGTGACAACCTTAGTCATACAGGGCAATATTCTGATTCTCTATTCAATACTTTACAAACACTTCAGTAGAAACAGTCAAGCAATTAAGGATGGCGGTAAGATCAAGGCGTAACTTCTTGAGCCTGACGATGACAACAACCTCACCCCTTGCTCAAAACACTGAAGTTTTCTACCCCAGTGCCGACGGAGAACCTGTGGCTGAAACCTACGACCATTTGTATGTGCTGCTGATGACGCTAGAAGTGCTCAGACAATACTTACTGGGTCAACAGGCAACGGTGTTGGGCAACCAGTTTATGTACTATTCTCAGGGCTATCCCAAACTTAGAACAGCTCCTGATGTCATGGTGATTCTGAACGTAGAACCAGGGGGACGGGACAACTATAAAATTTGGGAAGAGGGTCAGGTACCTATCGTCATCTTCGAAATGACCTCAAAAAGTACCCGTTCAGAAGATCGCACCTTCAAAAAAAAGCTCTACGAACAACTGGGAGTTCAGGAATATTGGCTGTTTGATCCAAAAGGAGAATGGATTCCAGAACAGTTGCAAGGGTATCGTCTGCAGAGAGAAACCTATGAACTCATTACAGACAGCCGCAGCGAACCTTTGAAGTTGCGGCTAATCGCCGAGGGAAAACTGATTGGATTTTACCGGGAAGAGACAGGAGAGAAGCTATTGATTCCCGGTGAATTAGCAACGGCTTTACAGCAGGAAACTCTGGCTAGACAGCAAGCTGAAGCACAAATGGAACAAGAACATCAACGCGCTGAGCGAGAACATCAACGAGCCGAACAAGAGCACCAACGCGCTGAAGAACTAGAAGCCTTGGTCAATCAGTATCGCGATCGCTTCGGAGATCTCTCATTCGGAGACCCCCCAAAAGAAGGATAAAAGACTCTCAAACAAAAATTAAGACCCGCTCTCAAATCTCAGGCTTGTCTACCAGGTTACCTTCCAAGGGAGATTTCAGGGGATCTTCCAGATTGACCTTCAAGTTCTCCTCAAGTACTAGCTCTTGCCAAGACTGCAACGCAGCAATCACAAAATAACCCATGGGATGGGCAATAACCCGCTCAAAGACTTTTAAATTGCCCGATCGAAGGGTGTTGCTCACCAGTTGCTTTAGCTCTGAGGTATGCTCCACCTGGCAAATAACTTCAGCGGCGGCCCGCATTTGTTCAGAAATTGCGCGAGTCGGGTAAACTTCATCAACCTGCAAAATCACTTGCTCTAACTCTTCGGCGACCCGAGCCAGATCTGGAGAAATCCCGTGATCCGGAGCCTTGTGATTTAGAGCAGACTTTGATGTTTCCATGGGCTGATCCCAAACCAAGTCTCGCGAGTACAGCGACCAACGGCGGGACTGCAACGTGGACTGTACTAGCTCAGTAAATTCTCCAGGTTTAAAGGTGTGATCCCAATCTTCCGGTTGGCGATAGGGATTAGAATCGAGACTGTTTTCTGGCGGAAGGCGCAGGAACGCATAGTCACATTTCACCTCATCCAGGTAGGTGGTTGCCGTAATTCCCCAGTCTTCGATATAGGCTCCCGTTAGGGTTGCCTTCGCCAGATTCGCTTGACTCAATCGGGTGCGAACCAGCTTGGCCCCAGACAGATTTGCCTTGCGGAGATTGGCATAGCTCAAGTTTGCCTCGATCAAACTGGCATTGGTTAAATTCACTTGCTGCAAATTGACCCCCCGCAAATCTTGACGATCCAGGTTAAGGTTTTGGCCTTGACCGGTTTCCAGGAGCGTTCTGACCTGAAAGTTTTGGAGATAGGTCATGCCAGAACGGACACGATTCAAATGCTTTGCCCTGCGCCACCCTGTCCGAATTAAAGTGGCTTGCCGAAAATCCGTTCCCCGCAAGATCGCCCCAGCAAAATCAGCATCCGTTAAATTGGCCCGCCGAAAACTGGTTCCCCCCACAGCCGCCAAATTCACCGCCAAGTTTTGAATCAAGCCCTCTTTTCCTCGATTGCGAATGGCTCGCCAGCCCAAGCCATCAAACAAGAACGTAATTCCGACTGCGAGGGCGATCGCCAATCCGACGCTTTCCCCCGAAATATAGGCCGCAATTCCTCCGGCAATGCCAATCACAGCAACTGCTCGAATGGCACTGATTAACAGGGCAAATTCTTCGACCACCGCAAACGCCACCGCAAACGCCACCGCCGAGGCAAACCCAATGGCTCCCGCAAACCCTGCCAACACCGCTGAAATCGCAATATTGCCTAATAGGGCAAATCCCTGGGCAAAGCCAGTTACAATCCCAATCGTTAAACCGACTAAAGCAATTTCAATCACTCCCAACAAAGGCCCCAAATGGCCTTCTTGACTCCGTCGCCAAGCAATAAACAGAAACGTGATCGCTAGGGCAAAAGTCATCCACCCCCGATTTGCCGCTTCCGGACTAGAAATACTAAAAACAAACAAAACGCCGTAACAGACCAAAACCAATCCTAGGCCCAGAAGCACCGAAAGCATTGCTGCTGAGACAAACAAGATGCCAATCCAACGGTTCTGAAGACCCGCCTTAGTGCCTTTGAAGTGAGTGCCTTTCAGGATGGCCCCACCAAAGTTAGCGCCCTGAATCTCAGCATAACTGAAATCGGCTCCCGACAAATCTTTCCCCCGAAAAGACTGACCCCTGAGGATTTGACCCCGAAAGTCCCTGCGACCGTTTGCATAAAGCTGTAACACTTGGTGGCTTTTCATTCGCAGTTGAGCACAAGTTAGCATCCATCCTCAGTATCTTAGCGGCTGAGACTTCCCCTTTGCCCCTACAATATCAAGGGTGACTGTAGCAAACTTAACACTTTGGAGGAAGAACCCATGCTGAAGCTCTACGGTGGTGCCGTCAGCCGCGCCTCAATTGTTCAATTGTACCTAGAAGAATTGGGTATTCCTTATGAATTCGTTCAACTCGATATGAAAGCAGGAGCCCATCGGCAACCGGACTTCCTTGCAATTAACCCCATGGGTAAAGTCCCAGCCATTGAAGATGGAGAGTTCAAGCTTTGGGAGTCTGGGGCTATTTTATTGTACCTGGCTGACAAACATGGCCAGATGCCTGAATCAGTTGAGCAGCGAGCTGAAGTTGTTCAGTGGGTGCTTTTTTCCAACTCAACCCTAGCCACTGGAATGTTCATTGAGGGGAATCGGGAACGGGAAACGCCAAATCTGATGAATCCGTTGAATGAACTTTTGCAACGGCAGTTCTACATTACGGGTGAAGCCTTCAATGTTGCAGATGTTGCGGTGGGTTCAACGTTAGGATTTATGCAAATGATGTTGAAGTTTGACTTTAGTCCCTATCCTGGGGTTATGAGCTACGCAAATCGGCTGTTTGAACGTCCTTCATTCCAAAAAGTGATGGGAGGCATGTAAGCCCTGAAGGTTAAGTCCAGCCATCTTAAGCTGACAACCCCGAGTTTACGTTAAGCTTCAAGGGTCACTTCAAGAGTGACGTTAAGAATTACTTTAAGAGTTGCTCTAAAAATTTCTGTTGAATTAGGGAATGGGTCTGAAGATTAAAACTTCCTGCCTATTCCCTACACACCAGTCCCAAACCCTATCTGAACCCGACTGAAGCCTGCCAAACAAAAGCCAACAGTAGAAAAAAGATGGGGATTAGGGGCAAAACATCAACCACTGGACTAAAGACGGAGTAAGCTTCGGGCAGCTTCGCTAGTAACAGTACAGCTTCCATGAACTCGTGAACCTCTCTACAGGATTTTCAGAATTTTCACGTATTTTAACATGGACGCTCACACTTCTCTTCAATTCCTGATGACACCCTTATTTGAGACTAAGCGCTTGACCATACGATCTTGGATGCCTGAACAAGATGCGGCTCAATCCTTTA
Organism: Microcoleaceae cyanobacterium; assembly: GCA_051652765.1. Classification (GTDB taxonomy): domain Bacteria; phylum Cyanobacteriota; class Cyanobacteriia; order Cyanobacteriales; family Microcoleaceae; genus JBHJGO01. The sequence continues at coordinate 16,459 of JBOFUV010000131.1, forward strand.
AAATTTATGGCGATCCAGAAGTGATGCGCTTCATTCGTCTGGCGGATTTGTCCGTCGATGCCGTGGGCGATCGCCTCCGTCAAAGATTAGACCAAGATGGATTTCGCAACAATGGCACAGGATCATGGGCAGTCGTTAACCTTGAAAATCAAGAGATATTGGGGGCAATTCTCTTGGTACAACTCCCTGATAATCAAGGTCAGTTAACCACCGACTATGAAATTGGTTGGCATTTCCGCAAGTCTTCCTGGGGTAAGGGTTATGCCACTGAAGCCGCCCAAGGAATCATAAACTATGGATTTAACACACTCAACCTGGCTGAGATCTACGCCGTTGTGAAGCCAGAAAACCATCCCTCGATTCGAGTGACTCAACGGCTAGGCATGACCCCTTTAGGATTGACAAACCAGTATTACAATACTGACCTGCTGCTGTTTAGAATTAGGCAGCCTAAACAGTGAGGTTTGGGAACGCTCCAAACCTCACCCACAAATTATTTTAGATTGCTACATTTCACGCAACGTTATTTTACTCAACGTTCTCTAGAAAGCTCTTTATGCCTTGAGCCAAAGCTCCTGAATTTTTCCAGGCAAGCTATTGCTGATCTCTTGAATTCTTTCTTGGGAAAGTTCATCCTTGGTTGCTGAGAATACTGCTTCAATCACAGCTTCTCCACTCGTGCCTCTTGGCATTCCCCCTTCCTGCTCAATTCGGCGGATAAACAAATTATCATCAATGTTCAAAGGAGGTCGAATCCGGCTTAGCCAAGCAACGATTGGATTAGTATCTTTCCACAACATCGAGATCTCTGCTTGTAGAGTTTTATCTGAGGTTGACTGAGCTTCACTATGGAGTTCTGTGGCGACTCGATCGGCTGCTTCAGTGGTCATCAAATCTCGCATTGTGCGAAACACAACTTCACATAAATCCCTTGCTTCATAAAGATCGGTTAACTCAGCCTTGGACTGAATCTTTTCTAAAAACACTGAGTTGGATGCTGAGATTTGTTCTGACATTATCAAGTTTCCCTCAAAAATATAATCATATAGTGATTCAGGTTGAGGTGAGGTGTATAGATCTGCCCTACAATACCTGCCAGTGCTGCTTCCCTTTGCGATTGCTGGCCGCAGATCTGTGAGGCCGTGCAATGGGTTTTGGGCGATCGCCTGGAAATAAGGAGTGCAGACCTAGAGTATTCAGGGATACGTTTCATGCTTTGTTAAAAATTTGACAGAACTTCTTTGATGGATGTATGCTTTGCGGAGATTCTAGGGTAAAATTGGCGCAAAATCAGTCTTAAAGAGTCTGTTCTTCCCTTAAAGTATTAGGAGCCTAGTTTATGGTTGGTTTCATAATTAGTATTGTTGTCATAGCAATCAGCTTATTGATCATCTCAAAAATTCCTCCCATCGGGGTTGAAATCGACAATCCTGTTAAAGCGTTAATGGCAGGGGCGGTGATTGGAGCATTTAGTGGGATCTGGGGCTTATTTCCCAATGTTCTTAGAAATCTCACATGGCTTTTGAGTTTGGGGATTCTCCCTCTGATCGGCAGCATTATCGTTTTTGGGATCTCTGCCTATGCAGTAGAAGGATTTCGGCTGCGCTACGGGATTTGGAGTGCAATCTTGGGAGCGATCGCCCTCGCTATTGTTAGCTCCATTTTGAATTTCATTCTGGCTCAAGTTGGCATTGTTGGGGGCGGAATTCCTGTTACTCCCTAAGGGCTGAATTTGTACTGAGAAGCTCTGCTTGAGTGTGAATTCAACAAGTTCAAGTTCAATCAACTCAAGCTCAGCAAATCTAAGTTCAACAAATCTATATTTAACGTTATGAGCTGACTCAAGTTTGTATGCCACAGGTAGAGCCAGCTTGTTTTTTATTGTACTTGCACCTTAAATTTGATGAGAGGGAAAGTTAGAAATAGGGGTCGAATCAGTACAGATACCTGCAAAATTAACTAATTCAAATCAGTTAAACTGGACAAAACCTTTAGATATAATTAAATATAATCCTTAAGTATAATGTCAACACTATTAATTGCTGCAACTGATACAGCAGTGGGAAAGACCGTTTTAACAACAGCGTTAGTTGCCTATTGGCAAACGTACTATTCTTCCCAAAAGCTGGGAGTCATGAAACTAATTCAATCTGGTGTTGGCGATCGGGAACTCTATCAAGAATTATTCACTCTAGATCAATCCCTGGAAGAGATTAACCCACTCTATTTTTCAGCTCCTTTTGCTCCTCCAATTGCAGCACAGCAAGAAGGTCGAACTGTCGATCTAGCAAAGGTTTGGTCAGCATTCCAAAAGTTAAAATCTCAGCGAGATCTGGTGCTGCTTGAAGCCTTGGGAGGATTGGGATCTCCGATTACCGAAGAATTAGTTGTTGCAGACCTAGCACGGGATTGGAATCTGCCTACGGTACTGGTTGTGCCTGTGAAGTTAGGCGCAATTGGTCAGGCCGTGGCGAACGTTGCCCTAGCCCGTCAAATGAAGGTAAACTTAGTTGGAATTGTGTTGAATTGTGTAGAACCTTGTGCTGAGGGAGAGATGAAGAATTGGACACCGATTCCCTTAATTCAATCGTTAACTCAAACCCGAATTTTAGGAATTTTGCCGCACTTGGAAAATTTCAAAGACTTGTCTCAATTAGCGAAAAGTGCAGCAAATTTAGACCTGGAATTTCTCTTGCCCTTACGAGCAGCGAGTTAATCTATTGCAATCAGGAATGATTGATCAGAAGAGGGTAGAGGGGCGCTGCCTCTCCTTTAGGACGAAGTCCCCAAACCCCCATAGTTTTCTCATGATTGATTTAGGATTGCTAGATGAAATACTTAATATCAAATATCTAAATATTTGCGACTTTGTTATTATCCTTCATTTTCACAGGTGAAAACGACTTTATACAGATGAAATTCATTTTCGGCAATGCCTTGCCAGTAGGGAGCATCTGAACCAAAACCTGGCTTTTTCCTAAGGTCTTCAATTGCTTCGCGATCGCGCCATTGACCATAGTTAATCACCCGAGTTCCATCTAAACTGCGGTGGAAATTGGCTGAAATCAATCCCTCCAATTCCATTGCAGGCCCAATATGGGCTTTTGCCAGTTCAACCATCCGGGGTTGATGCGCTGGAGTCATGGAAAATTCGGCAATATGAACAATGTATTCCTCTGGCCGAATCTGGGGAGTGCCGACTTTAGATTCAGAAGCCACGATTTCGTAGACATGGAGATCGGGTTGACCGAATTGTCGCAGCGTTTCAGCTTGAGCTTGTGCCTCCGAATTGTTCAGAAATGTTTGATAATCTTCTAAGCTTCTCCACTGGGCATAATTTGCAACTTTCTGACCATCAAAGCTTTGATGCAAACTAGCAGAAACAAAACCCGGTTGTTGTTTAACAATTTTTAGAAACGCCTTGATAGTTTCAATCAATTCCTGTTGTTTTCTAGGAGTAACATTAAACAGGATGATCACTGTTGTCAGTTCATTTTGAGTTGCAAGGGTAGGCATGAATGATCTCCTGATGTTGTAAACGTCAGAATCTTAGCGTTCTGAACGATGGTATTGAAGGGATGCCACAGACTTTGTTAAACTCTCACCCAAAGTCATGATGAGTTGATCTAAATTAGAGTAATTGATATTAGATTTGGCTTGTCATCCGATGACGCTGTCTGCAATTGACGCTGTCTTCAAGGCCAACCGATAGGTTCTCGGAGGTTTCAGAAGTTTTGTGACTAAAACTCGTTGACGTTAGAGATTACATCCAAATGATCGGGCTGATCCCCGGCTTGGACACCTAGGACTAATCCTTTTAAGTACAAATTCCCCTCATCATACTGGAGATAAAGCTGCCAAGCCCCTCGATTGTCAATGTTCGCACTGTAGATAATTGGCCAAAGTCCCTTAACTCGTCTCAGGTTGGTTTTTGGAAACTGTTTTTTCTCAAAGCATTCAGGGGTTTCCAACTCAGCTAAAACCTCTAAAAATCGAAAGCGAAGAGAGTCTGGCAGATTTCTAACTGCCTTTCGAATAATTTCTTGATTATCAATTAAGGTCATAAATTCTCCCTGTTTTTGATCTAGTCTGGAACTTTTTTATAGAGCAATTCTCCAACTTGCTTATAGGCAGAAGCCACATCTTGACTGTGGATATTAATCACCCGAAATAGGGTGATTGATGTATGCTCAAAGATCGGATCTTCATCAATTGCCAAGATGACTCGAATATAGTAATTGACAATAAATGAATACAGCGATGAGCCATAATCATTTGTAAAGCTAAATTGATAAAACTGATGTAAGCGCCTTTCTTGAATTAACTTTTGAGTCAGCAGCAGAGGAGAAGCTTGATGAAGTTCATCTAGAATCACTTTTTGCTCTGCACTACTGAATGTTGTTAGATCTTGTTCGAATTCACCTGTTGATTCAAATACAATTTCCATGACAGATTGGTTTTGGTAGAGATCTCTCAACTGCATTAAGGATTAATATATCTGTGAAATTAACGTTAAGATCACTCATTCAGTAGGGCCAAGTTGTGACTAGAAATACGACAACAGCGGCGATCGCCAAGGCCCCCTCAATTAAGTTGCCGACTAGGGTTCCAACAATGATTCCAATTCCAGCTTGAAAGGCTATTTTAATTCTAGGGCCAAATGCCAGATTTCTACGATATAGGAATTCACCAATGACTGCACCAATTAAGGGGCCGATAATCATTCCCAACAAAGGGCCACCAAAGGGCAAGGCTGGCAACATGCCGAAGAATCCTAAGATAAACCCGATAACGGCTCCAATTTGTCCCCAGTGACTTGCTCCTGCTTGCTTTGCCCCCACGTAGCTGCTGAGAAACTCAATGCCAATGCTCAGGAGAAAAACGGCGATCGCAACCCCTACGGGCCACCCTAAGCCTGTAAATCCATTCACTAAACCCCAAATTAAAACGGCTCCTAAAATCAAGCTTGAACCTGGTAGGGCTGGAACTACAGCTCCAACAATTCCCACCAACATGACCAAGACTAATAGCCAATAGAGAACAATCATGGTTTGATTTTTGACAAACTACTCGATTAAAGGATACAAAGTTTTTGGACAGAATTCCTGATTTGTCCTCTCCACCTCAGTAATGCAGTTTACCTGGAGCATGGAGCTTCGTCTAACGTTCCAAGGTATTGGCGAGTTTATCTGCAATTTCTGCAATCCAATTTTCGTCCTGCTGAGTGTAGCTGCGGGGAGCATTGGCCGCCAGGATTAAGACTCCTTGATGACCAACAGGCTGGCAGATAATGCCCTGGGTGTTTTCAGGAAAATAGTCAAATTCAATCCGCCCCGGATAGAGGGCTAGCTTGACCAGATAAATCGGCTTTTGGGTTTGTAGAACCCGCTGGACAATTGGCCCAGGTTTAATTTCTAACGGGTTTTCTCCGGCCTGTTTTCCTAGGATTCCTCGGCGGAGAAGGACTTGATCTTGATACAGTAAAACAACAGAACGAGTTACCGTGTTCGTCAGTAATGCATGGGAAGCCCAAGCCAGCTCCGTTTTAACGGCATCAGGCAGATCGGGCGCAAGTATAAATCCTGGTTCACCCATCAGTTCGACGGCATCTGGGGATTTGGGCTGAACCCGTTGCCATAGCAAACCCACCAGAACCAACAACGCACTCAAAATCACACCCAGGGCATCTGAACGAGCCTGAGAATCGAGCACTTGGGGCGTGAGTACCCGATTGACGAGGAGTAATGTCCCGCCCACTCCCCCTGCAACTAAGGGAAGTAAGCGCACGATTCGATTGGGGTCAGACTTGGCCATGATCAAAGAACGCTATCTAATCATTACGACTAATTGCTATCCAACAATTTCGCCCAGTTCAATGATCCGCTGAAATAAATAGCCCGTACCACGAGCAGTCAAAATTAATTCAGGGTTGCTTGGATCTTCTTCCAGCTTGGCTCGCAATCTAGAAATATGAACATCGACCACGCGGGTATCTACATGACGTTCAGGGGTATAGCCCCAAACTTCCTGTAAAATCTCAGACCGAGAGAAGGGCTCACCCGATCGGCTCACCAGCAGTTCTAACAGACTAAACTCCATCCCCGTCAAGCGAATCCGTTCATCGCCCTTATAGACTTGGCGTCTATTCGTATCAATTCTGATGCTGCTGACCTGAATCACCCCAGAACTAGGAATTCCGGACGTACCATTCTTGTCAATCCGCCGCAGCACAGAGCGAATTCGCGCCTCCAATTCCTTCGGGGAGAAGGGCTTGACAACGTAATCATCGGCCCCCAGTTCCAGACCTGTAATTCGATCAGCCACGTCTCCCAGGGCCGTCAGCATGATGATCGGAATATCAGATTCCTTCCGGAGTTCTTGACAAACGCCGTAGCCATCTAGTTTAGGCATCATCACATCTAGTACAACTAAGTCCGGGTCAGTTTTGCGAAAGGTGTCCAGGGCCTCCTCTCCATCAGCCGCTGTAACCACTTCATAACCAATCATCGACAAACGAGTTTCCAAAATCCGGCGGATACTGGCTTCATCATCAACAACCAGGATTCTTTCTTTATGACTGTCCAAGTGCCTCAGCGCTCCTTCAATAAAAAATAGTGTAACAACTTTTTACAGAACTTTATAGAACTTCAACCCGATCGATCCCTAATTTCAACGAGCTTGTATTAGGTTCCTAGTCTATAAGTGAATTATTATTGTAGCTTCACTTTGCTTGACAATTTGATTTATTCTTTTACCTTATCATTAAGGTTAAGTAAGAAAGTTTCCAATTTCGTTAAGATTAGATACGATCTTCACCGGAGAATGGCTCTGAATGAGAGGTGCAAAGTTGGAGTGTTAGCAACCTGCTGACAAGGGTAAGATACTTCTGCTGCACTCTCTGAATTCAAATCGGATTGTGATACGTTAGAGCATGAAATGAACATGGCCTGGGATAAACCTTAGAGTCAGTTCAAGAGCCTGAGGTCTGGAATTTTTTTTAAAAGTTATATTTTTTTAACGGCTACGCTTCCAGGTTTATCTTTATCTCTATTTTATCTCTTGAATTTATCTGTTGAACGACTAGGATTTGACTCGGCTGAGCTGTATCTTCTCTTTTGGTCTTCCCATTTTCAGGATGTTCTGGTTTGTTTTCCCTGTTTTTGACCTGGTACAATTGACAATGCCAAAATCTCGAACATTTTACGCTTGTCAAGAATGTGGCAATGATTTTCCACAATATTTCGGTCGATGTCCAAGTTGTCATGCCTGGAACTCCCTACAGGAACAACTTGAACAGCCAACAGCAACCGCCCTTCCACGCACGAGTTGGAGCACAATTCCTGTAGAGCGACCGGGGCATCCGCGTGAAGATCGGGACAACCAGGACTTAATCGGTCAACCTAGGGCCGCTTACAAACTCTCGGAAGTTTCTGATCAGGGTCAGTCTCGACGGTCTTCTGGGTTTGAAGAACTGGATCGGGTTTTAGGCGGGGGCATTGTTCCGGGTTCCCTAGTTTTGATTGGGGGTGAACCGGGAATTGGGAAATCAACCCTCTTGCTTCAGGTGGCGAATTGCTTATCTCTGAGCGCCCGCGTCCTCTATGTCTCCGCTGAGGAATCGGCCCAACAGATCAAACTCCGAGCCCAGCGATTGGGGGTGGGACTCATCTCCTCTCGTGAACCCTCTCCTGAACACCCCTCTAAACCAACCCACAATCATCAGGAATCACTGCTTGGAGAGGATCTTGCTGAGGAATTGCCTGTTGCTCAAGATCACCCTCAAGGCCAACGTTCCCGAACTGAACGTTCCGCTCCTGAACCGTTTCAGGCTGATCCTGAACTTTATCTGCTGCCCGAAACAGATTTAGAGGTGATTCTCCGAGAATTAGAATCCCTCAAGCCCCAACTGGCCGTGATTGACAGTATTCAGACCATTTACTTTGCCAGTTTAGCCTCGGCTCCGGGTTCAGTCGCTCAAGTGCGGGAGTGTACCTCTGCCCTCATGCAGGTCGCCAAACGAGAAAATATTACCCTGTTTTTGGTCGGCCATGTGACCAAGGATGGATTGTTGGCAGGGCCAAGAGTGCTTGAACATTTAGTCGATACGGTGCTTTATTTTGAGGGCGATCGCTTTGCGGCTCATCGTTTGTTGCGATCGATGAAAAATCGGTTTGGGGCCACTCATGAAATTGGCGTGTTTGAGATGGTGGCTGAAGGATTGAAGGAAGTGCCTAATCCGTCAGAATTGTTTCTGGGCAGTCGAGACGATTTTGCCCCTGGAACCGCGACAGTTGTTGCCGTTGAAGGAACGCGCCCGATTGTCGTTGAGGTGCAAGCCCTAGTCAGCCCCACGAGCTATGGTTCGGCTCGACGGGCGACAACAGGAGTCGATAACGGTCGGCTGTTGCAAATTTTGGCAGTTTTAGAAAAACGGGTTGGCATTCCCCTATCCAAACTGGATGCCTATGTTGCCTCTGTCGGCGGCTTAAGGGTTGATGAACCTGCGGTGGATTTGGGCGTGGCGATCGCCATTGTGGCCAGCTTTCGCGATCGCGTTGTGGATGCTCACACCGTGCTGATTGGGGAAGTGGGATTAGGGGGCCAAGTTCGCCCCGTCTCCCAGTTGGAATTGCGGCTGAGGGAAGCGACCAAACTCGGATTCAAGCGGGCAATTGTACCTAAGGGCCAACTGCCTACGGGCCTTGAAATTGAAATTGTCCCGGTGAATAAAGTTCTGGATGCTATTGTGGCAGCGATGCCTGTTCATCCTGAAACAGCGAACTCCCACAACAACTAATCCCTGGACATGAAGCCTCAGTTTCTAATTCTTGGTGCCCAAAAAGCAGGAACAAATTCTCTATATCACGCTCTCTGCCAACATCCCCAAATCTTGCCAGCAACGGAAAAAGAAGTTCATTTTTTTACCTTGAACTATGAAAAAGGATTGGGCTGGTATCAATCCCAATTTCCAGTCAGTGCCGAGGGTCGATTACTCGTCAGTGGAGAAGGCACTCCTTACTACCTGTTTCATCCCTGCGTGCCTCAACGGGTCTCTCAAGACTTCCCAAACATCAAGCTGATTGTCTTGCTCCGAAATCCCGTGGAACGAGCCATTTCTCATTACTACATGGAAGTCAAGCTGGGATATGAATCCTTACCGTTGGAGGAGGCGATCGCCCAAGAAACCCATCGTTTGCAAGGGGAAGCTGAACAATTGCTAGCTCACCCCAGTCACTATAGCTATAGCCATCAACATTACAGCTATTTGGCGCGAGGAATCTATGCCGATCAGTTGCAGGCTTGGTTTCGTTATTTTCCCCAGCATCAATTTTTAATTCTAGACAGTCAAACCTTTTACACTCAACCTGCCAAAACGTTGGATCAAGTCTTTCGGTTTTTAGGCGTGCCCAGCTATCGGCTCTCTTACCACAAGAAGTATAATGCAGGCAATTATCCAGCCGTTGCTTTTAGGATGCGTCAGCATCTGACAGACTATTTCAAGCCCCATAATCAGCGGCTGAAGATGTTGTTAGGTCAAGTGTTTAGCTGGGACATTGAGTCGGAGTGAAGCCTGTGAAGATTGATTACGAGGGCGCGTGGGATGAGTATATCTCGAACTGGCAAAGCCAGAATCCAGGGGAAATTCATCCGGGAGATGAGTGGATTGGGGCCGCCGCCGGAGCAGCCCAGTCTTTGGCAGAGTATGAAGCGCTGATTGAACAGAAATTTATTACGCCCTACATTAACCCCAATCACACAGTGCTAGAAATTGGCATTGGGGGTGGGAAAACGGCAGCTCTGTTGTTGAACGCTTGCAACCGTTTGATCTGTGCCGATATTTCCCAACAAATGCTGGCAACCACTCAAGCTCGTTTGGGCTCGGAACGGGTGAGTTATGTCAAGCTAGATGGGCTAAGGTTAGCGGGAATTGCCCCTAGCTCTGTCGATGTTTGTTTTTGCTATGACACGATGGTGCATATTGAACCCAGGGATATTTTTAACTACCTGACCCAAATTCCTGGGTTATTGCGGGGCGATCGCCTCTGCCTATTTCATCACACCAATATTCTGAGTGAGTTGGGGTGGCAAAAATTTTTAAAGGATTGGGATAAAAATCTATTAGGCCAGCGTCATGGCACGGCATTCTCAGTCATGACGGATCAGATTATGGAAAAATTTCTTAGTCACTTAAACTACGAAGTGCTACACAAAGATACCCAATCAGTTCCTAGGGATTGTGTTTGGATCTGTCGAGCGCCTTTAGTAAACTCAAATGACTGGATGGGTTTGGATCTCCTCAAACATGAGACTTAAATCCCCCCTGAAATTTTGTGGATTGGGCATCTGGTTTGACTAAGATAGCCGGAAAACCATCTCTTAATGATTTTGTTCACAAACCCGAACGGAACCCTTTCAGAGGTATTCTCTGAATCATTACTCTGAATCATCCAAACCTCTGCGAGATTATGCGAGCGTTATTTCTTCACCCTAACTTTCCAGCTCAATATCGCCATATTATTACTGCCCTCGGCGCTGATCCCAGTAATCAAGTTGTCTTTGGCACCAAAAATGAACGACCGGAGTGGAGTATTCCCGGTGTTCGTAAAGCCTTGTTCAAGCCGACCCGTGAACCCAGCTCAGAAACCCACCAATATGTCCGCTCCCTGGAAAGTGCCGTATTGTACGGGCAAGCCGTCTATCGCATCGCAGAACAACTCAAGGCCAAAGGATTTGTTCCCGATGTAATCTGTGGCCATTCCGGTTGGGGGCCAACGTTGTTTGTGAAAGAAGCGTTTCCTGATGCGCCGTTGCTCTGCTACTTTGAGTGGTTTTACCATGCCAAAGGTTCCGATGCTGACTTTGATCCGGCTGAACCCCTCACCATCGATGACATGGCTCGGATTCGGATTAAAAACGCGCCCATTTTGGTTGACCTTTATACCTGTGATTGGGGCCTTTCTCCAACGTATTGGCAGCGATCGCAATTTCCTCCAGAACTCCAGACCAAACTTTCGGTCTTGCATGATGGCGTTGATACCAGTTACTTCGTTCCCAAGCCTGGGGCAAAGCTGGTTTTACCGGATTGTGATCTTTCCCATGTTGATGAACTGGTGACTTATGTCGCGCGGGGTATGGAGCCCTATCGAGGCTTTCCTGAATTCATCGAAGCCGTGGCTTATATTCAGGAACGTCGGCCCAACTGTCATGTGGTGGTGGTAGGTTCTGAACGGGTCTGTTATGGCAAGTCTCTCCCCAATGGGGAGTCTTACAAAGATCACATGCTGAAGAAGATTCCGTTAGATTTGTCTCGAGTTCACTTTGTCGGCCCCTTGCCCTATGGCCAGTACCTTCAGGTGATTCAAGCGTCGGATGTGCACATTTATTTGACTCGACCCTTTGTTTTATCTTGGTCAATGATTGAGTCCTTGTCAACGGGATGCTTAGTTGTAGGGTCTGACACCCCTCCGGTGAAGGAGGTGATCGAGGATGGGAAAAACGGCCTACTGGTCGATTTCTTTTCCCCCAAACAAGTTGCTGACCGGGTGGATGAAGTGTTAGATCATCCCGACCGCATGGCCGAACTCCGAAAACGAGCTAGGGAGACCGTGCTGGAGCGGTACAATCTCTCAGCGTTGCTCTCTCAGCAATTGCAACTGATCACAGAGGTTGCCAACCGTTGCTTGCCTGCAACCGTTGGTCAGGTTAAAACTATTGGCTTCCCGATGGCCTAATCCTCCCTTGTTACTCTGTTCAGACTGTATAGCTACCCCATCTGATTGGATTCACAATTCTAGATTCACAATTTCAAGAGACCAGTGGTACAACATTCTTGAGCTAATTTCTTGAGCTGATGTTTTGATCTAATTCTGGGATTTGAGGGGAATCTTGAAGACATGGAACCTTTAAGTCACCCCCTACGTCTAGAATCGCTTGGATACCTCATACAATCATTTAGACTGTAATGGCATAAAAGGCAATTAGGGGAAGGATCTCTTGAATTCATCCATAGCTTGCCTCAGGGGTCAAAATAGCCACACTCGCCTAGTAGACAAGAGTGTAGGCAAGGGACTAGACTTGCTGAGGACAAAAAGGTTAAACTACTGCCGAATAATGTATCTTTTAGGCAGTTTCTTTAGTCCCAACGGCTCAGTAATATTTATCGCGGAGGAGTGAAACTAACATGACATCAACAGGTCCAACTCGATTAACCCCAGGCCCTGATAGTTACGATCAGGATTTGCTGGCGAGTGCTCCCAGACCAGATACAATTTTGGGACTGACTGGGAATGACTCCATCCTGTCCTCAACATTGGGTGGTAGCCAAGTCGAAGGCAATGAAGACAACGACGTTTTAGTGAGTAGAGGGCCAGATGATACCGTATTCGGGGGTGTCGGCAATGACTCCCTGAGTGCTCGAAACACAGGTACTCGCTTAGTTGGGGATGACGGGCGTGATACCCTGTCTTCTGACTTTGCAGCAACGCTGTACGGTGGTGCCGGAACAGACTTGGTTCTGGGGGCTGCGGGAAGTAATATTCTCTTCGGTAACCTGGACAACGACCAAATCTATGGTGGGGTTCAAGGCGCAGACTCTCTCTATGGTGGTAAGGGCAATGACACTTTAGGGTTTTTGAATCCTGGCGGCAGTAACAATATTGATGGTGAGTCAGTCAATTTAAGCCAAGGCAACCCCGGCCAGAACTTTGTGGCTGGGAACATTGGCAGTGACCTGATTGTTGGGATTGGCGCTGGGGACAGCCTTTATGGTGGCCAAGACGACGACACTGTTTCTGCTTTTGGCAGTGGCACTTATGCAGCCGGTGACGTTGGGGATGACATTCTTGAAGTTGCGAACCCAACCACTACCTCCGTTGTATCTGGAACTAATGTCCAATTTGTAGGATTATTCCGGGTCACTTTACAAGGGGGAGACGGGGATGATGAGCTAACAGGTGGCATTGGCGACTTCAACGAAGGTGGCCAAAATGTCCTGGATGGAGGTGCTGGAAATGACATCATCACCGGTATTGCAAGTCTCGATTCTCTTTTGGGGGGAGCGGGAGATGACTTTATCACCACTGAGACTATTACTGGAGTCTTGGTAAGCCCTGGAGTACTATCAGATGCCGTTGCATCCGTCCTTTTTGGGGAAAACACCCTAGAGGGTGGGGATGGCAATGATACGATTCTTGCTGCTTCTCAGGACGACCTGATGTTAGGGGGTGCTGGAGATGATAGTTTGGCTGGCCCCTTCAAGGTGATGGATGGAGGTGACGGAGATGACACGTTAGCTGGAAACCTGTTCACCCTCACAGATGTCACTACTCGCTTTGAAGTGAATCTTAATGGAGGCGATGGCGATGACTTCATCCGAGGCGCTTTTGTTACTGCTGGAGGAACCCTGGTTAATGTCCTAGATGGCGGCCTCGGCAACGACACTCTGATTCTGAATACAACTAACGATAAGTTAGTGGGTGTTCTGGATGGAAACGACAGCATTGTTGCCGGGGGTCTAGCTCCTGCAGGTGTCTTTGAACTGTTGGATACTTTGGGTAACAACACCCTGGTCGGTAGTAATGGCGATGACAGCCTCCGCACTGGAGATGGATCTGACTTCCTTCAGGGAGGAACCGTCGTTGCAGCCTCCGGTACGATTCCAGGAATTCTGGAGTCTATTGGGGCTGGAGATGACACTCTGGTTTCAGGGGCAGGTAACGACTATCTGTTTGGCGGTACAGGGACTGACTTCCTGATTGCTGAAGCTGGTGATGACACTCTACAAGGAGGCTACAACTCCTCAGCGGGTGGAGATGTGCTAACCGGTGGTGAAGGATCTGATCGCTTCTTCTATCAATTTGCTGGGGAAGTTGAAGGTGCTCCTCAAGCTCTAGCAAGCCTATCCGACCTGATTACTGACTTTGACGATAGCACAGACACTATTGTTTTCAGTCGATCTGGGTTTGGGTTTGATGGCAGTGGCAGTGAACTCTCCGACGAGCAGTTTGTGCTGGTTGGTAGTGGGTTCTACTCTAATGCTAGTGCTGGAAGTTTCACGGGTGAGTTGTTGGCCTACGAACGTCAAACCGGATTCCTGTTGTACGACAATGATGGCGTAAATCCAAATCCAGCAACTGTTGTGGCCCGCTATGAAAGAGATGGCAACAGCTTCCCGATCATCACTGAGAACGACATCACTATTATCTAGGGACGTTCATCCCCCATCTGGACTCCTCTTGGAGTGAGCCGTTGGGACTCAGTTAGGGAAGTTAGATATTTCTCCTGAGTTGATACCTGAGTTAATAAAAATAGGCCGAGGCAGAACTGCCTCGGCTTTTTCTTGTGCTAGAAACTCTCTGGGCTTTGAAGCTTTTAGAGTGGAGACAGGCTCCTCATTGCTTTGTTGGCGATATCGGCATAGCGAAGCTCACCACACAAAATCTGGCTGAGCAAACGGGTTGCAGCCGGAACTTTTACTCCAGCTCGATAGCCCACCCCAGGGAACCGATAAAACAGACCCGCCAATCGTCCGGCCCAAACCATGTCTGCTCCCCATTCCTGGTGCATGGTCTGGGTATAGCGTTCTAAAGCATTGCCGACTTCCCCCAAGGCTTGATCAATAGCTTCCGCAGCTTTCACGCCACTCAGAATAGAAGGACGAATCCCTTCTCCAGAGAGGGGATCTGCCAAACTCGCAGCTTCACCGGCAATCACAGCATTCTGAGTGTGCAAGGGTTCATTCCCATCCCATAATCGCAGGGGATGTTCGTAAACTGGACTATTGCCAGAAAGTCCAGCTTTTTCGGTGTACTGGGCGAGATCCTGCCTCAGATTTTTGGGTTCGCCGCCTCGAAAGGTGGCAATACTGAGAGAATAGCCATCGGCCTTGGGAAATCCCCAAATGTTGCCATTTTTGACCATGCCGAATTCAAACATCGGCATCTGGTTCTGATTACTAGTCAACTCCATGACCAAGCTCTGGCGGGGTTTGGACTGTTTTAGCTTTAACCATTGAGCGGTTTGTCCGGTGGCCCCATCTGCGCCAATCAAATACCGACCAACAACAGGGCCTGTTTGCGTATTAACTTGCCAGGTGTCTCCTTTAAAGGCAATTCCTGTCACTTCAGTTTGATCCCTCAGCTCAGCACCTTGATTCTGGGCCTGTTGCATCAGAAACTGGTCGAAAATATCCCGCCGTACCATCCACATGGGCTTGGCAATTGTCCCTTCAACTGGATCTCCAAGCTTCCAGGTGTACCGAATCTTCTCAACGGTTGTAGAAATTGCAGGCGTGAAATCAAAGTCAAACCATTGGGCGATCGCTGGGGAAACACCTCCCCCACAGGGCTTTTTACGAGGCCAAGATGCCTTTTCCAGCACAAGAACAGAACGCCCCCGCTTAGCCAGATGGTAAGCGGCAGTTCCCCCTGCGGGGCCAGCACCGATAATAATGCAATCGAACATGCTTGTATGTTTGGTTAATCTTAAGTGGGTTCAGACGTCTGAGAGAGCAGATGTAAAAGGGAGTCTAACTCAAGCCTAGAAGATCTTCCTAAGCAGTGTTAATTCTCCTCAGTGCCCTTTAGATAGGGAGAAGTGTCAAAGTGACCCCTTCCTAGGAGTATTTCCAGAAGTGTTTCTAGACGCACCAACGGCTTTTTGAGAAGTCGGGAACTTTAGGAGAGTCGCTAATGGGTAAAGACTTCATTGCATGGGCAACCTCTTAGACTACCTCTAGAACTGAAGACAATCGAAAAATCGAGACTAGAGAACGAATGTCCGAGCCTTAGTTTTCCTTTGCTACGATTCTAACCTCTGACTAATTCTCTGTCCTTATTCACACCGCTTTAGCCAATAAAATTAATTCAAACTCCCCCTTAAAAAGGGAGAATTTGGGGATCAAGCTAAACTTTCTCTTGAGTTAAACCGTCAGGATATCCTTCTCTTTCTCTGTGAACAGTTCGTCGATTTTTACAGTGTACTTATCAGTCAATTTTTGAACCTGATCTTGTAAATCACGGCATTCATCCTCAGAAACTTCTTTGCTTTTCTCCTGTTTCCGCACTGAATCCACTGCATCCCGACGGACATTTCGCACCGCAACTTTCCCTTCCTCGGCACACTTATTGGCAACTTTAACCAGTTCTTTCCGGCGATCGCTGGTGAGGGGAGGAATATTGAGCCGAATGATCGACCCATCATTACTCGGAGTCAATCCAATATCAGACAGAGAGATGGCTTTCTCGATCAGACTAACACTATTGCGATCAAAGGGTTGAATCGTAATGGTTGAAGCATCAGGGGTACTAATACTCGCCAGGGATTTCAGGGGAGTCGGCGCTCCATAGTATTCAACAACAATCCGATCCAACAAGGACGTACTGGCCCGTCCTGTACGAATTGTATTAAACGATCGTTGAGTTGCTTCAATCGCTTTTTGCATCAAGGATTCAACTTCAGCTAACTTCACACAAACCTCCTACAAATGTTCCAACATGTTCTCCACTTACAGCACGGCCAATATTTCCCCGCACATTCAGATCAAATACAATAATCGGAATGTTGTTCTCTTTGCAAAGGGCTATGGCAGTGCTATCCATAACCCGTAAGTCATGATTCAGGACGTGAACGTAGGTTAACGTGTTGTAGCGTCGTGCCTGAGGATGAAGTTTAGGATCTGCATCATAGATTCCGTCAACCTTAGTCGCCTTGAAAATAACTTCGGCATCGATTTCTGCTGCCCGCAGTGCGGCTGTCGTATCGGTTGTAAAAAAAGGATTGCCTGAACCCGCACCAAAAATCACCACGCGGTTTAGTTCTAGGTGACGGATGGCCTTGCGGCGAATATAGGGCTCTGCAATTTCTTGCATGGCGATCGCCGTTTGGACTCGAGTCGGTACTCCAATTTGTTCTAGAGAATCTTGCAGCGTGATGGCATTCATCACGGTTGCAATCATGCCAACATAGTCTGCTGTAGCCCGATCCATGCCAGCAGAAGCAGCTTTCATGCCTCGAAAAATATTCCCTCCCCCGACCACAATTGCAACTTGAACGCCCTCTGCAACAACCTCTGCAATTTCTTGGGCGATGTCCTGAACAACACCGGGGTCAATTCCGTAACCCAAATCGCCCATTAGGGCTTCCCCACTCAGTTTGAGCAAAATCCGCCGATATGCTTGGCCCATGTTTACCCCCTTACCTTGGTTGGCCCGGAGTGTTGAGCTTGAACCCTGTCATCATCGAAGTTCTCGGAAGTCTGCACCTCTTGAGCAGGTCTAGTCGTGCCAGGACTGGGGTAATCATAAAAAATATGTTGGAAGTGTATGTTGGGCTGTATGTTGGAACTAAACAAAAAGTAAACCGCAAAAACCACAGACTAGAGGGATTTCATCGCCATTTAATGCGATCCCCCACTGCACAGGTGATGGTAGGTTCCAGAGGCTTGCCCTGAAATAACTGATCAATGGCCAGTCTTAAATAGGGAGCGTTAATAGATTCAGGGAGTTCAGAGCTATCATCAATTTTGCCTCGATAGCGGAGAACGCTTTCGTGATCAAGGAGAAAGGCTTCTGGAAGGATTTCAGCACCAAAACAGAGGGCGACATCTTGAGTGACATCTCGAATATAAGGAAAATTCAGGTTGTGAGTGGAGGCGAAAGCTTTCATACTCTCAAAGTCATCCCCTGGGGATTGAGCGGTATCATTCGGATTAATCCCTACTAATCTTACGCCTTGAGATGCATAGTCGCGCTGAATCTGCTTGAGCCGCTCCAAGTACGAACGCACAGAGGAAGACTGGTTAGACATAAAAACCACCACAATCACCCTGTACTTTTCTAAGTACCGAGCTAAGTGATGTACCTCACCGTCAACTCCAGGCAGCTCAAAGTCAGGAGCATAACTGTTAATTGGAGTTCCCTTCATGTTGAGTGTCAATGGCTTAACTTTGAACCACTATTCGAACTACTACAATCTGAAACACCACAAAGGAAGTTGGTTTGGGAGACAGCCAACTGAAAATTCCTTACACTACTCTAACCTAAGAACCGTCTAATCCAGTAACAAATCTGTTGGGTTTCTCGCTCAAGTCAAGGGTTCAATTCAGCTAGGCCAACTCAAAATAGAGTAACATTCCTGTGCCCTCTTAAACTTTTATTCTGTCCGTGAACATCGGATGAACGGCCCAGATCATGAATTGCTCAGACTTCAAATTTCCTATTCTCTGAACCAGTTCTGGGCCAGAGCCTGATAGCCGATGAGTTTGTAAACGAGCTTGGCCGCAGTAAACTCTGAAACTACGGAATCTTGAACTGGAGCCAGTTCCATCACATCACAGCCAATCACCTGATGGGTTGTAAATAACTGTTTGAGAAAGGCAAGCAGAGCGTACCAATGAAGTCCTCCCGGTTCAGGAGTCCCGACTCCCGGCATTAAGCTCGGATCAATCCCATCTAGATCAATGGTGAGAAAGACCTCATTGGTGGGAATATTAGCGATCGCCGCTTGACTCCAGTCAGGATGAGTTGCCATCTCTCTGGCCCAAATCACCGCAAGCTGCTTCTCTTTAATTAAAGTTGCTTCCTCTTGACACAGACTGCGAATCCCAATCTGAACCGTTGGCAATCCCATCTCAACCACGCGCCGCATCACGCAGGCATGGTTGTGGATTGACCCTTCGTACTCGTGACGCAGGTCGCCATGGGCATCAATTTGAACCACCGTAAAGGGTTTATCCAGAAGTTGCCGATAGGCTGCCACCACACCTGCGGTAATACTGTGTTCCCCACCCAGGGCAATCACAAATTTTCCGGCGGTTGCCAAATCAAACACAGCTTGCTGAGTGCTTCGTAACATTTCTTCAGCAGAAACGAACCCACGACGAGTGTCGGCGACGGGAGAATGGGTGTAAATTCCCACTGCTTCTCCCACCTCTCGATCCAGTTCATCATCGTAGCATTCTAATTGTTGAGAGGCTTCTAGGATGGCTGCAGGGCCATGCTGACACCCTTGCCGGTAAGTTGTTGTCGCTTCATAAGGAATCGGCAGAATTGCAACCTGGGCTGTCTCAAACTCCGGGGTAATCTCAGAACCCAGAAAATCTAATGTTGATGCCGAGGTAGGGGTCGTGATCATAGGACTTAGGGTAAATCAAACGGTTTAAAGGGGTTTGGTCGGTGTTTGTTGGAGTCTGTCCAGTCAGTTGAATAGATTAGTAGACAGGGGCATTGAGTATTTTTGTTACCAACCCAATACAGAATAGAAAGCCGACTCCTCAAGTTCCGGTTGACTCCCTGGATCTTCTGTCGTTAGCCGAATTTCAGTGCAAAAAGTAGACGTGTTAAAGCCACCAAATCGCTTCACTGCACTGGTACGCATCCTCACATCGGCACTAGCAAACCAGAAGCGCTCGATAGAACTCATGGTCTCGTATTCTGTAACTAGCATCAAGCCATCTTCATCATCCATTTCAAATTGACCCACAACCGGAACGATCTCAGCGTAGCCCCGCTCTCGTAACATTCGGCCTTTTCGAGGGTTGTCCGAATCAGGCACGATTGCAAATATCGTTGATCCCTGATGATTTTCATCTTCTTTATCCCAAGCCATTTCGCCATTCCAAGTCACATAAGCGCCTCCAGCCGCCAGAGCCGGATCAATTTCATGCATTTGACAAATTTCGACTACTTTTGGGTCATCTGCCCCTAGAGATTCAACCAAAATCTCTGAGTGACCCTTCTCAGCTTGTCTGAAGGCTAAGTGATGAGTGGTTCGCAGCGATCGCCACTTTCCCGCACTTTTTTGAAAAAACTCCATTGCATCCATAAGCTGATTTGATTCCTCAGATAGATTTTTCCTTGATTTCATTTCTTTATGATAAAGCCAGGGTTAGTTCTGTGAACTTTTACGACAGAGATGAGTTGATAAATGTGCATTATGGACGGTTTGTCAAGCAATTGTTATGATAGTTTACATAATGAGCATAACGGTTGACAAATCTACCCTATCAACTATTAGTCCACCTCATAGACTGGAGGAGTGAGAGATGAACGCACCTGGAAACCTCAGTTTGGAACAACAGTTTAAGTTGCAGATGTTACGAGATCAGGTCAAGCATCTGAGTTTGGAAGAAGCCCAAGAATACCTAGTTGAAGTTCTGAGGCAAGGAATGGTGAAAGATAACTTGCTACGCCACTGGATTAAGAGTTCTTAACAAAATTAGCATGTACTCAATGGGTACTGAAAGTGTTCGCAGCAATTTCTAGGCAGTTAAAGCACAAAAGCAAGTGAGTAAGAACTAATTTGGCTCTTACTCACTCTCTATACAGAAATTTGTTCCGAATCGGAGATTTAACCAAATCGACCGCTAACGTACTGTTGTGTGGCCTCTTCCTTCGGGTTTTGGAAGATGGTTTGAGTCTCATCAAACTCAACAAGATACCCAAATCGCTTGCTACCGCTCTCAGCCTTCGCGTTGTAGAACGCCGTCATGTCAGCGACCCGAGTGGCTTGCTGCATGTTGTGGGTCACGATAATGATGGTGTATTTTTCCTTCAACTCGTGAATCAGCTCTTCAACCGCTAGGGTAGAAATTGGGTCAAGGGAAGCACAAGGTTCATCCATTAACACGACATCTGGTTCAACAGAAATCGTGCGAGCAATACATAGCCGTTGTTGCTGTCCTCCAGACAAAGCAAAACCGCTTTGACCCAGTTTGTCCTTGACTTCGTCCCAAAGAACTGCCTGACGCAAGGAACGCTCAACGATCTCGTCCATCTCTTCTTTTGTTTTGGCCAGACCGTTGACGCGAACCCCATAGGCAATGTTGTCATAAATAGTTTTTGGGAAAGGATTCGGCTTCTGGAAAACCATCCCAATCCGCCGCCGCACTTCAACCGGATCAACATCCGGATCATAGAGGTTCTTCCCTTTGTAATAGACCTTTCCGTCCAGATGAAAAATCGGAATCAAATCGTTCAAGCGATTAAAGCACCGTAAAACAGTACTCTTACCACAACCTGAAGGGCCAATAAAGGCAGTGACCTTATTCTTGGGAATACTCAAGGAAATCGAACGTACGGCTTTGAAGTCACCGTAGAACACATCAAGATTTTCAGTCTCCAAAGCTGGGTCAACCGCTTTGGCTGCGGGTTGCCTCGCCGGTTGATATCCGTAGTCCACCATAATAACTTAACTCCCAATAAATTTTATCTACCCCATACTTGGGTTACATTTGCCTTGTTTCCAGCCCACCCCTGTTATACCAGACCCGCCCAGATTGTATACGTATCTAGCAAACCCATTCCTTGCAACAGCCCCGACAAGAATAATTTCTCCAGGAGCGCTGCTTTGATCAAACAGCAGTCAATACGAGAATAATTGAACTAGAGACAGATACAAGCTGAGCCGAATTGGATGCCTGTCAGCAGACAATTAAAATTGCTTTTAAAACTGCTTTTGACGAGTTGCCCAGCGAGCCAGAATGCTTGTCAACAATACCAAGAGCAACAAAACCAGAGACGCTGCCCAGGCAAACTCTTGCAACACTCTATCAAATCCTCTAGCAAACTCATACACTAAAAAAGACAGAGAAGGTAGAGTTTGGGACAACGGACTGGGATTAGGCCAGTTATTGGTATAGATGACCGTAAATAGCAAAGGAGCAGTTTCCCCTGCCGCACGGGCAATCCCTAAAGTCACCCCAGTTAAAATTGCAGGCAATGCTGCAGGAAGAACGACTTGAAGGGCCGTTTGATAATTGGAAGATCCTAAACCAACAGAAGCCGAACGAATATCCTGAGGGACAATCTTCAGCGCTTCATCCGTTGTTCGGACAATCGTTGGCAACATCAGAACTGCAAGAGCGATCCCCCCAGCAAGTACAGAAAATTGCCCCATATTAAGAACCACCAAGCTGTAAACAAAAACCCCGGCGATGATCGAAGGCACACCACTCAGAACGTTCGTTGCAAAACTAATCGTCCCCTTAACTCTATCAGAAGCAAACTCTGAGACAAAGATAGCCGCTAAAACTCCAAAGGGGACAGCAAGTAAAGCGGCCAGAGAGACCACCTGAATCGTCCCCAGAATAGCACTGGCGATTCCTCCAGAGGTTTGACCCGCAGTCGGAGGCAACTTAGTAAAAAGATCGAGATTTAACCGACCTGCTCCTTTGAACAATACATAGAGTAACACCGCAAACAAAGGAACCAGAGCAATCGCAATACAAGCCCCTGAAATCCCAGTCATCACAATGTCAAGAATATCCCGAGGACGGCTGCGATTCCGAATTAAACCCTGGACACTTGAATCACTATAGGTTTGAGAAGCGTTTGACATAACTTTAGATCAGGATATGTAAGGTCAGAGATTGAACAACAAGAAACTACTGATATTTCGCCTGAACCCGGCTTACAATCTGCTGCGCTAGGATATTCACAATAAGCGTTAGGATAAACAAAACAAACGCAGCATACATCAGGGACGAGATCTGAAGTCCAGACGCTTCTGGGAACTGGTTAGCCAGAAGTGAGGCAATGGTGTTGCCGGGAGCAAATAGAGAGATATTAAATCGGTTTGAGTTACCAATGATCATGGTAGCGGCCATGGTTTCTCCCATTGCTCGACCCAGTGCCAACATGATTCCCCCAACAATCCCAGAGAACGCTGCCGGAACCAACACGCGAAAAATCGTCACCCAGCGGGTCGAACCCAAGCCCAAAGAAGCCTGTCTCAAGTCTGGAGGAAGGCTAGCCAAAGAATCTCGGGCGATCGCCGTAATAATCGGCAAAATCATAATTGCCAAAACCACTCCCGCTGGAAAGGTTCCTGGCCCCGCTGGAGGAGTGCTAAAAAACGGAATCCAGCCAAAATTATTAAAAATAAACAGCTGAACGGGTCTCAGAAAAGGAACCAACACAAAAATTCCCCACAGACCATAAACGACACTTGGAATCGCCGCCAGCAACTGCACCATGAACGTTAGAACAGTCCGAATCTGGGGCAGAATGAAGTCTTCACTCAAAAAAATTGCAGTCCCTACCCCTAATGGAACAGCAAACAACAACGCGATTAGGGACGTAACAATCGTTCCATAGATCATTGGGAAAGCCCCGTAATTAACATTGACGGGATCCCAAGCACTGTTGAAGACAAACCCTAAGCCGAACTGTTTCATCGCCGGGAAGGCTTTCTCAATAATCGGCAGTGCGATCAAGACCAAAAGTACTACAACTCCCCAAGCGAAGATTTTAGTCAACCAAGAAAAACCGAAATCCAGGTTTTTCTCCATCGGTGTGCGGGACTGGGGAATCCCTCCTTGAAAATCGTTAGCAGGTGTAGCCATAGGGAATCAAGAACTAATTCTTTGCTCAACAGTAATAAACTCAATCTAAAAAGCAGTCAGACAAACTTACCCATATGGAAAAGTTCAATCTGACTGCTGCACCCTCAAACTATTTAACCTTGATTTGATAGTCAGGACTGATTGCATCTGCAGCAGCCGCGACTTTTTCAACAACATTCTCAGGCAGAGGAATATAGCCCAGCTCGGCACTCACCTTCTGACCTTGGGTCAAACCATACTCAATCGTTGCTTCCAGAGCCTTGGCAATTGCCGGATCACTGTACTTGGTATTGGCGAGCATCCAAGAGTAGGTAACGATAGGATAAGATGCCTCACCTTCTGGGTCATCAATAAATGCCCGTAGGTTCTCTGGCAACTCAACCGCCGCCAAAGCCGCAGAAGTGTTTTCAGGGGAAGGCATAACAAACTTTCCTGCCTTATTCTGAAGAGAGGCCATCGCCAGTCCCGCATTCTTGGCAAATCCTTCTTCGATGTAGCCGATTGAACCAGGAGTCTGACCGATCTGAGCCGCAACTCCATCATTCTTAGGAGCACCAATTCCAACAGGCCACTGAACCGTCTTGCCATCACCTACAGAACTCTTCCAATCTTCGCTAATCGCACTCAAGTGCTTAGTAAAGACACCTGTAGTTCCGCTTCCGTCAGAGCGGAAGATTGGAGTAATTGGTAAATCAGGCAGGGTCACTCCCGCGTTGTCGGCAGCAATTTTTGGATCATTCCAGTTGGTAATCTTGCCCAGAAAAATCTCGGAGTAAACTTCTCTAGAAAGCTTCAATTCTGGAACATCGGGAACATTATAGGACAGAACAATGGCCCCTGCAGTCATGGGCAACAAAATCACCCCGTTGGTGACCCTTGCGATTTCCTCATCTGTCATCGCAACATCGCTTGCACCAAAATTGACCAGCGACTGAGTGAATCGCTCAATTCCAGCGCCACTTCCGACGGACTGATAGTCAACTTGAAGGTTGGGGACAGCACCACTGAAATCCTGGAACCAGCGCTGATACAAGGGAGCTGGGAAGGATGCACCCGCACCAATCAAGTTGGTTCTACTGTTTAGCACAAGCTGAGTTGCAACACCACCCGTTGGTTCTGTACCACTGGGCGCAGTAGTCGTTGTGCTTCCAGCCGCAGGGGTTTCAGTGGTTGTTGTGGTTGTTGTTGTAGTTGTTCCACCGCAAGCAACTAAACCTAGAACTAGGGCAACAATAGAAGCTTTAGTAACACAAGAATTTAGACGAAAAACCATAGCTATCAAGAATTCCGCTTTTTGACGTTGAATTACCCTAGAGCATAGCGTCTAGTCAACAAATCAAGGTAAAGAAAAGGTTAAGGATTTTTGCCAAGTTACATCTCTAAATTCTCTTAAATCAGTCTTAATCCTTTGAGGTTTTGTAACGACACGCAACTCTAGATGAACCCCATGACTACCCTATTCCCAAAGTCTACGGAGAAACCAGACCGTGGTAAAATTACAAGACTCAAATTGATAGCAATTGCAAACTGAAACGTGGTGCAAGTCTCTCCTTCAACTCCTCCTCAAGTTGGTGATGGTCAAGGTACAACTCGTAGCCCAACGATTGATCTGAACCATCCCAGCGATTTACAGACCTGGCTAGATCAACGGATTGATCAGATTATTGCTGGATATCGCCTTGACCGAACCGAGGCAATGCGGTTGACTCAGATTGAAGGTCAAGAAAGTATTCTAATGCTCTGTCAAGGGGCCAATCGAGTCCGTCAAGCCTGTTGTGGCAATACAGTTGACCTCTGTAGTATTGTCAATATCAAATCCGGCAACTGTTCTGAAAATTGCAGTTTCTGTTCCCAGTCCGCCTATTATCCCGGAACAGATTCTCCAGTTTATGGCCTCAAGTCTCCTGAAGAAATTTTGGCTCAAGCTAAGGCTGCCGAATCTGCTGGGGCAAAGCGATTTTGCCTAGTTTCTCAGGGACGGGGTCTGAAGTACAATAGCCCCAAATCGACTGAGTTCGAGCAAATTCTAGAAACGGTTCGTCAGATTCAAGTTGAGACTCGTATTAAGCCCTGTTGTGCCCTGGGAGAACTAACCCTGGAGCAAGCCCAAGCCCTTGCTGAAGCTGGAGTGACTCGCTACAACCACAACCTTGAATCCTCGGAAAATTTCTATCCCAACATTGTCACAACTCATACTTGGCAAGATCGGGTGGACACAGTCAAAAACCTTAAGGCGGCAGGAATTCAAGCCTGCACTGGAGGGATTATTGGCATGGGAGAAACCTGGGAAGACCGGGTCGATCTGGCTTTGTCACTGCGGGAATTAGAAGTTGAATCCGTACCGATTAACTTGCTCAACTCCCGTCAAGGAACTCCCTTGGAAGGCCAACTTAAACTTGATCCGTATGAGGCTTTGAAGGCGATCGCAATCTTCCGGCTGATTTTACCCCAGCAAATCCTACGATATGCCGGGGGACGAGAGGCCGTCATGGGAGAACTGCAAGCGTTAGGGTTGCAATCCGGCATCAATGCCATGTTAATTGGCCACTATCTTACGACCTTGGGTCAGCCCCCTGAACGCGATCAAGAAATGCTGGCTGCCTTGGGGCTTGAGGGAGGAGAAGCTCCAGTTCTAGGCCAAGCTCTGGCTGATCAGGACGCATAACCCAGTCACGACGAGGGGTTTGTCTAATTTTGACGTGGGTTGTGAAGGTTAGGGCTGTGAACATTTGTAGTCATGCAGGGATCAGCCTGATCGGGGTAGATGCTCCCTCCACATTCGCCCTTAAATCAGATCGCGTATAAATCAAACTATGAGCAGATAATAAAAGTGAACGACGAATAGTCAATGCTCACGAATCATCGATTAATGACACCTCCTCTCGAACTTTTGTGGGCTATCATTGGCGTTTTGCTCACAATCGGTGGCACCTTTTTGCCTGCTTTTGTTGCCGATCCAGCTTGGTTATGGGAACAAAAAGAAGTTCAGGTCTACTCCCTGGGTGTCACCTTTCAGATTGGGGCAGTGTTATTCATTGGATGCATGGGTGGACGGAATGCGGCTGCGATCTCCCAAATTGCCTATCTGGCCCTAGGGCTAACAATCCTGCCTGTATTTTCAGAAGGTGGGGGTTTGGCCTACTTGAACCAACCGACCTTTGGCTACCTCCTGGGATTTATTCCGGGGGGGTGGGTTTGCGGATCTTTGGCTTTCAGGTCTCCTCCTAAGCTGGAGTTCCTTTCTCTCAGTTGCTGTTGCGGACTACTCACAATTCATGGTGTTGGCATCGTCTATTTTATATTGGGTAACATGAATGCCATGCTGAGCCCAACTGTTCCGCTGACTGAAGCGCTCTACAGATATTCGCTGTATCCCTTCCCTGGGCAGTTTGGGGTTGCTTGTGCTGTGACTGTTTTATCCTATGTGCTGCGAGGTTTGATGTTCTACTAGCCAAGATTAAGCCTTTGAAAAAAAATTCTCTCTTTTGGACTGCTGCTGTCACGAGCTTAATCGTTGATCATCTCACAAAATTTTGGGTGGTACAAACGTTTGAGTTAACTGCTCCACCTGAGACTGTTCCGATCTGGCCAGGAGTTTTTCATTTCACCTATGTTGTCAATACGGGGGCTGCTTTTAGTCTGTTTCATGGCGGAGTATTTTGGCTGCGCTGGCTTTCCCTAGGAGTGAGTTTATTCTTGCTGGCGATCGCTCTATTTGGCCCCCGATTGAACCGCTTAGAACAGTTAGGATATGGCCTAATTTTAGGGGGTGCTCTGGGAAATGGAATTGATCGCTTTGTTTCTGGTCATGTTGTTGATTTTTTGGACTTTCGCTTGATCCAGTTTCCCGTGTTTAATCTGGCCGATGTCTCAATCAATATTGGGATTTTTTGCTTGTTGATAGTCACATTTAGACAAGACTTCATCCGTCACCCCCCCGAAGAACGGCGCTAACCGCTTGAAGTTTAGAGCAATCAAGAGAGGTTGTTCCTACAGACTGGCTGCGCTAACGTAGAAGTTATCAGTAATCGTAGTTATCAGCAAAAACGATGGACAAATTTGCTTCTCCTGCCCTGATCAATCACCGCCTGAACAGCCCAACAACAACTGTTCTAGGGGAGTTCAGTGAGTTAGAACTGGCTCAAGCTCTAGCGGAAAAACTAGCAATTTCTGAGCGAGACTGGCATCGACTCAAATCCAACCCTCAGGCAAGAGCAAATGAACTCGCTGCTGCGGCTCTAATTTTTCTGCTCAAAAAGCAACCTGGGGAAGCTCTACCTCGTTTGGAGCAAGCAGTAGGTTGGCTGAATCACTCTGTCAAAGCTCCTCCTTGCCCAACCCATGGTGTTAAGACTGTTTCTAACGAGAGCGACTAAAGCTCTCAAGGTCTTTACGCAGAGTCAGCTCTGTTCCTCGATAGTTCCATTCAACTCGGTCAAAGACTTGATGTAGGATGTAGAGACCTCGTCCACATTCATGATCAACATGGGGCAGATCACTATCCCAAATAGGAAGAGATTCTGAGCGACTTAGGCAACAACATTGGGGAGGTTGGAACCCGCTTCCCTGATCAGAAATAATCCACCAGAGTTGATTCTTTAAAACCGAAAATCGAACGACAATCGTTTTATTGGGATCTAGCTCGTTACCATGCTTTGCTGCATTGACCAACGCCTCCTGCAGTCCAAGCCGTAACTCAGCCTGCCATTGACTCGGGACTTCAGCTAGAAGGAGATCGAGGACAGGACAAAGGTAAAGCGTGGAAGCAAAGCTTACAGTCACCCAGTTTCGTTTGGCCGGACGCGATGAGACTGCAATCACTCAGAAAACTCCCTAGCTAACTGATGGACATTGTTCACGTTCTGACGCATAGACTGAACATTCTCCCATAGCTTTGACTCAGTGGATTTGACTCAGCGAGAACGTCAAACTCGAGTATTCGTTCTTACTTTTAAGGTTACCAAAACCCTCGCTAAAATACATCCTCTGGAACATGCCGTTTTAGAAATTCTCCTTGAATTTTTGCTCCGCAGGGTGGGAAGAAAGCCCCTAGGATCGGTACAAGGAGCAATTGAAGCGCCAGCCAGACTGAACTTTGATTCAAAAAATCTGTTACGATGACTCACAGGCTTTACAAGAACTTTACAAAATTCACAAAATGTCCTTAGCTGTAGTAACTGATGCCAGTTCGGATCTAGGTGAATACTGGCAGTGGCGGGATCAGTTAATTTATTATGTTCATCGCGATGTCCATCTGGGTGCATCCTCATCTCAGCGCGCGGCTCTGCTGATGGTTCATGGGTTTGGGGCTTCAACAGATCACTGGCGCAAAAATATTCTGGGTTTGCAGGCAGATTTTGAGGTCTGGGCGATTGACTTGGTGGGGTTTGGACGGTCAGCCAAACCCAGTTGGGACTACAGCGGTGAACTTTGGCGAGATCAACTGCATGACTTTATCACTCAGGTGATTCAGCGCCCTACGGTTCTGATTGGAAATTCCCTAGGGGGCTACAGTGCCCTGAGTACAGCAGCTTCTGATCCAGAATTAACAGCGGGTTTAATTTTGCTGAATAGTGCTGGGCCTTTCACTGAACCTCAACCCCAGGCAGAACTATCTCCTGGGCAGAAAACCAGGTTGCAACTCCGGCGATCGCTGTTTCGGCAGAGTTGGGTCAGTTTTTTGATTTTTCAATGGACACGGCGACGCTCCCTGATTCGTCGCGTTCTCAAGCAAGTTTATCTCGATCAAAGTGCTGTCACTGAGCAGCTTGTAGAAGAAATCTATCGTCCATCTTGTGCTCCTGGGGCGGCTCAAGTTTTTGCCTCAGTGTTCAAATCGCCTTCGGGTGACCCAGTAGATGTTTTGTTGAACCGGCTTCAATGCCCTCTATTGCTCCTCTGGGGAGAGGGTGACCCGTGGATGGATTGTCGCAGTCGTAGCGTTAAATTTCACCAGCATTATCCCCAACTGACGGAATATTTTCTGCAAGCGGGCCATTGTCCCCATGATGAAATTCCTAATCAAGTCAACGATTTGATTCGGTCTTGGGTATTGTCTTTGGATCAATTTGCTGAAGCCGAGGTTAGTCTGTGATCAAGGGAACTCGACGCGGAAGTTTTACCAGGAAAATTTGGGATGAATTCTAGGATTGAGCTTCTCCTGAACAAGTTTGCCTTCTTTCAAATGCTGCTGAACAATTGTAGGAACATCAGAGGGCTGAACCCATGCATACCAAGTCTCATCCGGCAGTATACGAACACTAGGGCCAATGTTGCATTGCCCCATACACCCACTACATTCAACCTCAAAACCTGGATTGATTAGGGCCTGGAAGGCTTTCAGGGTTTCTGCAGCACCGTTCCTCAGACAGGATTGATGTTGACAAACTAAAACCCGGTAAACGGTTTCAGATGAAGCAATTTGGCTACTAGCAAGACTGTCAGAAAATGTATTTTCAGAAAGGGTTTCAGGCATCAGGATTGAGTCAGATCGATGGTTTCTACTCTTTCCATTATGGGCGATGAAAGTTTTGGATCGTTATCTCGAACTCCGCATAATTTAATCGGTTCAAAGCTTTGATCCTCAAAGCTCTGAACTCTTTTGCATAAGCATCAATTTAAGCTTACTGAACAGGTTTGATTTCTAGAAGCCCATCGGCGGTAAATTTTACTTCAAACTGAGTTGTTTCTTTTCCA
This sequence comes from Microcoleaceae cyanobacterium, assembly GCA_051652765.1. GTDB lineage: Bacteria > Cyanobacteriota > Cyanobacteriia > Cyanobacteriales > Microcoleaceae > JBHJGO01. The sequence continues at coordinate 46,496 of JBOFUV010000131.1, forward strand.
GATGCAGTAGTAGTGCCCATTTTTACTAACCCTGGAAGGGGAGTATTATCCAAGTTTTGTTTAGCAACTTCAGACTGAGGCTCAACCTGAGCGATCGCCCCCTCAGGGGTTACCTGCAAGAGATAAGCAGAGTCTTCTGTCACTGGCGTATTCTTCTTTGTCCACTCCTGATCAAGCTTGTCATAAACGGTTTGGCTCAGTTGAGTGACATCAACTGCTGCGGTTGAGGTCTGAGGTTTTGTGGCAGTGTCTGGCATTGGAGTTGAGGTTGATGCTGAAGTGCTGTCAGTAGAAACTTTTGGGGTTTCTGTACTAGAGGATGATGTTGCCACAGGGGCTGAGGTCTCTGCAGAAATCGGAGTTGCATCAGGGGAAACCGTCGGAGCAGGAGAAGTGGTTGTTTCTAGTTTGGCCGCTGTCGTTGCTGGGGAGGGGGAGGTCGTTGTGGTTTTGGCTTCCGAGTCCAGAATTGTGGATTCGGTCGTTGCCGAGGTTGAAGGCGTGAGTTCGGTTGTGGTAGGTGTTGCCGTTATTTCCGGGGTTGCTGCTGCGATTGGCTTAGGAGTTTCAACTGGAACTAGGGTGGTAGATGCTGGTGTCTCTTGCAGGTCAGGGGATGACGTTACTACGGTTTCCGTTACCGTGGTGGATTCGTTAGCAGTCACAGGGGGCAAGGGATTCAGAGCAATAGAGCCCCATAATGTTCCCAAGATAGATGCAGCCAGAGCAACAATTGACGTTGCTTTTAGGGTTGAGGGCATTTCTGAACTTGTGGCTGAATCAACTGAATGATCCTGACTCTTAGAGTAGTTAGGGTGCATGTTCAATACCTCGTAGATCAAAACATTTGGAGTTGAAAAATATTGTTACACAATTCCAAATTTTCCTGCGTTTTTCAAGGACAAAAGACCACCTAATTCAGCGTTCAAAGGAATGACTTAGATGGGATATTCTGAGCGAACTCTCTTTTCAAATTCAGATCAAATTCAGAATATCCTAATACACTAAAACCCTTAAATTTATGTATTCATAACTACACTTAAGATCGCCAATTTAAGAAAGATGATGTTGCCCTTGTGACACTAGTGATTTGTCTGGACAAACTTCACAGGTTGGGGTGACAGTTTTCTTCTTCTGCCTAGCAGTACAAAATGAAATCTAATCAGCCTCAACCCTAAACTCTAGGTCAAGCCAACTAACTGTTCACTCAACTCCCACAACCGTTCGGCTTTCTCTTCATCTCGGGCTTGGGGAGAAACGCGCTGGACAAAGGATTGACCATTTTTCTCCTGACGATTTCCCCAACTCCAATACGCACCTGACTGTCGATACTCAGGATCGATCACAACCTGAGCGACCCGTTCCCCGGCCAATTCCTGAGAGACATACCCTCCAGTCACATATTTTTGAAACAGGGGAAAGATCTTTTGAAACAGGGGATAGTGGTTGCGAAAAAGAGGGGTGTCAGCGACACAACCAGGGTAGAGGGAACTGAAGGTAATTCTAGTTGTATCATGATAGCGCCGATGAAGTTCTCGCATGGTTAAAACGTTGCAAACTTTACTGTCTTTGTAGGCTTTGACCGGCTCAAATTTTTTGCCATCAACCATGGAAATAGGCTCCTTAAATCCGGACGCAAATCCTTCCAGATTTCCTAAGTCTGGACGGGGTGGAATTTTACCCCCCAGTTCATCTGGATTATGGGTGACTGTTCCCAAAATAACGACCCGTTTGTCCTCAGCCCGAGAATTTTTCAGATCCTCTAGGAGTAGGTTACAGAGGAGAAAATGACCTAAATGATTGGTGGTCATGGTCAATTCGTAACCCTCAGGCGATCGCAGGGGTGCTTTGATCAGCGGCATATAGATGGCCGCATTACAGACTAAAGCACTCAGAAGCCTACCACTCGCTCTGACTTCTCGGGCAAATCGTTGAACGCTTTCGAGGGAACCTAGGTCAACCTGCATGAGGGTATAGCTTCCTTGGGGAATCCCCACCTCTTGGGCCGCTTGTCCAGCTTTTGTGAGATTGCGACAAGCCATAACGACGTAATGCCCTCTGTCAGCCATTGCCTTTGCTGAGTAAAGACCTACTCCTGAAGAGGCACCTGTGACAATTACCGTTGGTTTTTGATCTTGAACCATTTGCTAAAACTCAATTAAAACGTTCTCCTATTGTAGGAATCTTACACGAATCTAGCTATTCTAACGTTTAACTATTCTTACAATGTTTTTACAATGTAAACTTTTGCTGTTTCAGGAGTCGCCCAATCTATCTAAATCGTCTCTCAAGGATTTTTGTAACAAGCATTTTTGTAAATCACTTCAGCTTCTATGCCTAAAGTTTTAAAACGTTGTGTAACAGCTTCACTATCTTCAACCCAAAGTTGAGGATTATCACTGTAGAGACGAACCGTTTGTTGATGATTTTGACCTAGAACCAAGACTTCGATTGGGACTTTAACTGCATGGGGATTGCCCGAGTATTCGGTCAGAACAGCCTTCAGATCATTCAACATTTGAGCTTCCTTTAAAATTGTTTTAGGGAATACTTTAAGCCTGACGACTGGCTGAGAAAATGATTGAATAGAACGATCAGATATCTGAGAGGTTACTTCTGGCTGAAGCGCAACTGTTGATGATTGAACCAACTCAAACTTAGATAGTTCAGATGTTAATAACTCAGGTTTAACTGACTCAACTGTTTCAACAATCAGTTGAATCTTATCTTCATCCCGACTATCAGAGCAATCGGCTCGACCTGTGATTAGAACAACTTCGCCTTCCTTCAGTTGATTTTGAATCGCTTGATAAGTTCGCGGAAAAACGACTGCTTCAACTTGTTGCGTTAAGTCTTCTACCTGTAAAAAAGCCATCGGATCACCCTTTTTTGTAACGTGAAACTTGACCGTTGTCAGCATTACAATTGCCTTGATCATAGACTTGCTTTTCTGTTCTGAGATCTCAGATAAAGTGATCACATCTGGATCTGAATTTGCGGCAACAATTGTTTTTAAAGGGTGATCTGAAACATAAAATCCTAGCAATTCTTTCTCAAATTGTAACTTTTCTTGGGTTGGAAAATCTTCAACTTTGGGGGCAGGAGGAGCATCCTCATGGGATTGACTGGTCAACGAAGTTTCACCCAGAAGATCAAAAATACTGCCTTGACCAATCGCTCGATCTTTGGCCTTATTTTGCGCCCAAGCCGTTAACTTTTCTAGATGCTGAATCGATTGTTTGCGATTTGGATTTAGACTGCTCAGTGCACCACATTTCACTAAAGATTCTAAAGCACGACTATTCACAATCTGTAGACTAACGCGATCGCAAAAATCTGCTAAATCCTTAAATTTTCCACCCTCATGACGAGCAGACAAAATATTCTCAATTGCCCCCTCTCCAACATTTTTAATTGCAGAAAGACCAAAAATAATTTTGCCATCTGTTGGCGTAAAATCAAACCCCGATTGATTGACATCTGGCGGGACAACATTGATCTTTAGTCTCCGTTGACAAGAATCAATATATTTCTGAATTTTATCAGTAGTGCCACTGTTTTCTGTGAGTAAAGCCGCCATGTACTCAACAGGATAGTTTGCCTTTAAATATGCCGTAATATAAGTTACATAGCCATAGGCAGTCGAGTGAGATTTGTTAAAACAATACTCTGCAAACTTAACCATCTTGTCGAACAAACTTTTGGCAATCTTTTGATCAATTCCATTTTCACTTGTCCGAGCAATAAAAGTTTCCTGGTGCTTTTCCATCTCTGAGACTTTCTTCTTTCCCATAGCTCGACGGAGTAAATCTGCTTCGCCCAGGGAATAATTTGCCAAGTCCTGAGCGACTCTCATAATCTGCTCTTGATAGACTAAAATTCCGTAGGTTTCTTGAAGAATGGGTTCCAACAAAGGATGCTCGTATTCAATCGGTTCTCGGCCATGTTTGCGATTAATAAAATCAGGAATCAAACCTGCATCAAGCGGCCCTGGTCGATAGAGGGCTAGAATCGACGATAAATCTTCAATACTAGACGGCTTCAGATCCCTAACAATTTGTCGCATTCCTGAGGATTCAAGCTGAAAGATGCCTTCTAAATCTCCTTTAGCCAGAAGATGATAGGTTTTTTGAATATCTTCGGGCAGTTTTTTTGCTGTACCACGGGCTAAAATTTCCATGGTTTTCCGTTCAGAGGCTGGAAGTTCATAGGGGTCAATCGTCAGGCTATAATTCTGCTGAATATAACCGAGCGATCGCTGGATTGTTGTTAAATTCTTCAGCCCTAGGAAATCCATTTTCAACAATCCAATGGCCTCAATATCTTCCATAAAATATTGAGTAATCACGGCCCCGTCATTATTTCTTTGGAGTGGAACAATTTCATCCAAAGCCTCCTTGGAAATTACAACTCCAGCTGCATGAACCCCAAAGGTTTTATTAGTACCTTCAATCCGAATTGCCATGTCTAGCCATTGTCGCACTGGAATTGTATTGATCTCTTCTCCAGCATCATTCTTAATTGGAACGTGTTCTTGTTCATAAGCCGTTTTAAATTCTAATGAAGGCGTTTCATCAGAAATCATGACCTTAAGCTTTGCAGGTTTTCCACGGGATACCGGAATTAACTTTGCCATTTGATCCGATTTACTATACGGAATTCCCAGAACTCGCGCCACATCTCTTAACACCGCCTTGGATGTCATCCGATTGAAGGTAATAATTTGAGAGACCTTATCCTTGCCGTATTTGTCTGTAACATATTGAATCATTTCATCCCGCCGTTCAATACAAAAGTCCGTATCAATATCCGGCATTGACTTTCGTTCTGGATTTAAAAATCGCTCAAATAACAAGCCATGATGAACGGGATCAATATTTGTAATTTCTAGTGCATAAGCGACCAGAGAACCTGCTGCCGAACCTCGGCCAGGGCCAACTGGAATATCATGATCTCTGGCATATTTGATATAGTCCCAAACCACCAGAAAATAGGTTGAAAATCCCATTTTCTGCATCATTTTTAGTTCGTAGTCTAAGCGCTCTCGATAAACAGAACTGACTTCAGTCCGATTGTCTGCTTTTAATCGTTCTAGGAGTCCTTGCCAAGCGACTTCTTCTAAGTAGGTATCGGGAGTATAATTGGCAGGCAGTGGATAATCTGGGATGCGGGGTTCCCCTAAAATTCCAGTATAGTCCTCAACTTTTTCAGCAACGGTTACTGTGTTGGCGATCGCGGTTTTGATCACATCTTCTGGTAGATGATCTTGGAACAATTGAGCCATTTCTTCAGCAGATTTTAAATATTCTGTACCGCTATAGCGCATTCGTCGCTCATCTACAATTAATTTTTGCGTGTTGATACACAACAAAGCATCGTGAGCTTCAACGTCATTGCAGGAGATAAAATGAGAGTCATTAGTGGCAATAATTTCAATGTCAAATTCCCGCGCAATTTTTACGAGTTCAACATTCACTAAACGGTCTTCAAGAGAGCCATGATCTTGAACTTCAAGATAGTAGTCTTCTTCAAAAATTTGCTTGTACCATTGAGCAATGGTTCGAGCTACATCATATCTGCCTTGCAAAATAGCTTGAGGAATTTCTCCTCCCAGACAGGCACTCGTGACAATTAAGCCTTCATGATATTGTTCTAACAGTTCTTTGTTAATACAAGGACGAGCAAAAATTCCCTTTCCTTGAAATCCTTGAAGATGGGAAATCGTCGTGAGTTTAACCAGATTTTTATAACCTTGAGTATTTTTAGCCAAGACAACCTGATGGTATTTTTTTCGTCGAGTTTCTTGCTTTTCAAGTTCCCCATTGACTACATACATTTCATTCCCAATAATGGGTTTAATTCCTTTGTTTTGACAGAGTTTAATCAACTCGACTGCCCCGTACATTACCCCGTGATCGGTAACAGCGATTGCTGTCATTTCTAACTCTAATGCTCGATCAATCAATTGGGGTAATTGAGACGCTCCATCCAGCAAGCTATAATCACTATGAATATGTAACCCAACAAAAGACATAGATTTAAGTAGTCAAATAAATAAGATGATTGATTTTCGTAATCTTAACACTATCTGGACTTCTATTTTAGTTGAAACGCTACATTGTCTGGGGTTAAAAACAGCAATTCTTTGTCCAGGTTCACGGTCTGGCCCGTTAACAGTTGCCTTTGCTCAACACCCTGAAATCGAGTCAATTCCTATCTTAGATGAGCGTTCTGCTGCGTTTTTTGCCCTAGGAACAGCTCGAAAATCTGGCCTACCTACGGTTTTAGTCTGTACATCCGGAACAGCAGGAGCTAATTTCTATCCTGCGGTCATTGAAGCTAAAGAAAGTTGTATACCTCTGATTATTTTAACAGCCGATCGCCCCCCTGAACTGAGAAACTGTCATGCTGGACAAACCGTAGATCAAGTAAAGTTATATGGCCATTATCCCAATTGGCAAATGGAGTTGAGATTACCTGCAATTGAGTTCAAAGCATTATCCTATCTTCGACAGATGATCATCTATAGTTGGGAGCGATCACTAATCCCTATTCCCGGCGTTGTTCATCTCAATCTTCCCTTTGATATCCCTTTAGATCCGATCTCAAAACTAGAGGCTAATGCCCTAGAAAATCAGTTTCCAACTGATTTTTTTATAACTGTAAAACAGGGAAAAAACATCCGTTCAGTCTTGGATTTGGAACCTCCTCTTACCTCTTATTTAAGTCATTGGCAGTCTTATGATCGTGGTATTTTAATTGCGGGAGTAGCCCAACCCAATTGTCCTCAAGTTTATGCTCAAGCTGTTATGCAATTGGCTCGTTTTTTGAATTGGCCAATCTTAGCTGAAGGGCTATCTCCTGTGCGGAATTATCATCATCTTTACGAACCGATCATTTCAACCTATGATTTGATTTTACGTAATCCTCAATTAGCAGAATCCCTATCCCCTCAAGTTGTGATTCAAGTGGGGGAATTGCCCACAAGCAAACTGTTGCGTACTTGGCTTGAAGAGACTGCCGTTGAGACTTTTATTTTGGATTCAACCTATCAAAATCTAGACCCATTACATCGTCCAACATTACATTTGCGAATCTCGATAGAACAGCTTCTAGAAGTTTTGTTATCAGAGAACTTCTTAACCTCAGATCCAGCAAAGCCGTCTACTTATTTAAACCAATGGTTGAATGTAGAAATTCAAGCTAGAGCCTTGATCAACGAGGGGATGAAAACCTTAGATGAACTAATAGAGCCTAAGGTTTCCTGGCTACTTCCTCAAGTTTTGCCGATGAAGACTCCCATTTTTATTTCGAATAGTATGCCTGTTCGGGATGTTGAATTCTTTTGGCAGCCTAATTCTAGTCAAATTCAACCCTTTTTTAACCGGGGGGCAAATGGAATTGATGGAACTTTATCAACTGCATTAGGCATTGCTCATCGGAATCAAAGTAGTGTTTTGCTGACGGGAGACCTGGCCCTTTTACATGACATTAATGGGTTTTTATTCCACAATCAACTTCGAGGACATTTAACAATTTTATTAATTAATAATCAAGGCGGTGGGATTTTTGAAATGCTACCGATTGCTAGATTTGATCCCCCATTTGAAAAGTTTTTTGCCACTCCTCAAGCGATTAATTTTGCTCAACTGTGTACCGCTTATCCAGTTGCTTATCAGATGATTTCATCTTGGTCAGAACTAGAAAGGGCTCTGAGTCCTTTACCTCAGTCTGGAATCCGAGTTCTGGAAATTTGCACGAATCGGAAATCAGACGCATTATGGCGATTGCAATTATTTAATCGGTTCAGCGTCGAAGACCTGAATTTAGGGCTTTAAACAGGAGCTTGAGCCAGTAAAGCATCTAGATTTCCGGCTGTATTCAGGTGATGGAGATCGTCACAGCCACCGATGTGTTGATTGTTGATAAAGATTTGTGGGACTGAACGACGACCATTCGCCCGCTCTGACATTTTAATCCGGGCGGCTCCGTCGCCGTCAATTTTGTATTCAGTGTATTGAACTCCTTTCCACCACAGGAGTAACTTTGCTCGAATGCAATAGGGGCAGGTTTGCCAGGTATAAATTTCGACGTTAGCTTTAACCTGATCCGAACGATGCTTAAAAAAGGCGTTTAGCATTGGAGTAGAACCTCTCTAAAAAGCAGTTGACTGAAAGCTAATAGCTATTAACACTCAACCGTCTAGTTCCTGGCTTAACTCGATTGCCCCGACGGAAGTCTTTTAACATGACTGCGTAATAGTAGCCCACGAAGCACAGGTTAATGCCAAAGAAAACGGCAGTGAGCAAAAATCTCAACACAGAGGCGATACCAAAGTCTGAGAACAGGGCAAACATTGAAAAGACGACTGAACACAGGCCAAACCCAGAGGCAAAAGAGCTGAGAACTAGAAGACGAATTTTAGACATCACTGAACTAGAGAATTACTTAACGGTATATCTGACGGTTGTCTGCTGAACTTGGTTAAGGAACAGAACTGCTGTCATCTCTCAGAGGTTGAACAGTATAGTTCTATCTAAAAGCAAGCCATGGCTCAACTTCTTCAAGATCATTGACTCTGTCAATCAGAGTTTTAACTTCGTATTTTATCTGTATTTTAGCGATGTTTTAACGATGTTTTAAAGACCTCAAGTCAATTTCTCCAATTGGCTGAGGCGGGCGTTTGCCCGCATTGCCTTTTAACAGCTCACTGATTTACATCTTATCCAGTTGTTGGCGTAGGTCTTCTAGTTCAGCATCCACTACAGTAGAAGCCTGGACACCACTACTTCCTGCAGGCAACTGACCTTGAACTTGGGGTGCAGGGCCAAGCTGCATCTGAGCTTTGAGAGATGCCAGTTCATCATCAACATCGGTGCCTGCTTCTAGCTGAGCGAATTGACTCTCTAGGTCTGATCCTGCGAGTTCCCCAGCAGCTTGGGATTTGGCTTCCATTTGTAAGACTTTTTCTTCCATCCGCTCGAAAGCAGCAGCCGAGCCTGATGTATTGATACCCCCAATCATGCCCTGCAATTGCTCATTCGCTTTGGCTGCTTGAGACCGAGCCTTGAGCATGTTTTTCTTCGTTTTTGCCTCAGAAATCTTACTCTCTAGAGTAATTAGATTGCGTCTGAGGCCGTCAACCTGGGAGGTTTGTTGATCGAGGGTGCCTTTAATCGCATTTGCTTGTTCTGTGAAGCTTTTCTTCCGCTGTAAAGCTTCCCTGGCTAGGCCCTCATCCCCTTTTTGCAATGCCAGTTGCGCGCGGGTTTGCCACTGGTTGGCCTGGGATTGATACTGATTGTATTGTTGCTGGCTGCGCTTTTCGGTTGCGATCGCCTGGGCAACAGCCTGACGAAGCTGCACCATATCCTCTTGCATATCAATCACAGCCTGCTCCAGGATTTTCTCTGGATCTTCAGCCTTACTAACCAGATCATTCAAGTTTGATCTAACAACTCGGTTAATGCGATCAAATAGTCCCATGACGCTGTTCTTCCTTAAAACAAATAGTAGTTAGGGTTCATCGTCCTTCAGAAGCATTTCGCCTCAAGTAGCCTAATCAGTTATTCAGATTGCCCTATGGAAATGCTACCAGTCCTACGTCCAGTTTAGCGCTAGAACTGAAAATCCTAACTCCCATTCCTAGGGTTAACGTCCCACTAGGGATGCTCAATTTCGGTATCTTGGCCTCTGAGCAAAAGTCGGGCCTTCATAGCTGCAAGTTCAGCATCAACATCTCCCCCCGCTTCTAATGCCGCAAATTGCCGCTCGATTTCAGTCGAGGTCAAGCTAGCACTGGCCTCCGAGCGGGCTTCTAGTTGAATCACCTGATCCTCCATCCGCTCAAACGCTGTCCAGACACCATTGGTGGACATATTACCCAGAGCCTGATTGAGTTTTTCAGCCGCCTTAGCCGAGCGAGCACGGGCAGTGTAGAGGTCTTTTTTGGCTTTCATCTCGCTAATTTTGACTTCTAGCTGTCGCATGTTGCGCCGGAGTCCATCAACGATTTGAGTTTGTTGCTCCAACTGTAGCCTTGTTGCCGTAGAGGTTTCAAGGTAAGACTTCCTTCGGGTCAGGGCATCCCGCGCCAACCCTTCCTGCCCTTTTTGCAGGGCCAGTTGAGCCCGACGATACCATTCTTCCTGGGTATCCCTAGCTTGAACATACTGGCGCTCCGTTCGTTTTTGGGTGGCGATCGCTTGAGCAACGGCTTGCCGGAGTTGTAGCAAGTCTTCTTGCATATCCATGAGCACTTGCTCCAGAATTTTCTCTGGATCTTCAGCTTGGCTCACCAAACTATTCAGGTTGGCCCGAATCACTTGCCAGAGACGACTTAGAACTCCCATGACTCAACGTAGTTTTCCATCAGGTTAATCAACCATTCGACAGACGTATGCTTCGCACTTAGCTCTTAGCTTAACTTTTATCTTCTAACTTGGCTTTTTAATTTACTCCCCTGCAGTCGGAATATCAAACTGAGGAGAAAGACCTCGATCACTTAACTCCTTCGCAAGCTGTTGAGCCGCAGTTTGGGTATCCAATGCCCCCAGTTGAATCTGGGTACCCGCTTTGAATTCCCGGACGTAGGCATCAGGCACAATTACCCTGGCTTTCTCCAGAGAACTCACATCACTGTAGGGTACGACTACGTAATACAAACCATCCACGGCCCGAGTCGGCTCAGTCTGGGGCTGATTGGCTGATTGATTAGCTTGATTAGCTGGAGGAGTTGCGCCTGCTGCGGGCTGAGGAGATGGCGTTGCGGCAGCTTGCGTTGCCGGGGCCTGAGGCTCTGGCAACAGTTCCTTGCTGAGATTGTTCAAGCTAGGGCCTGTGGGCTGGAGGGTTGGGGGGGCTAAATTTTGGGGTGGGTTAAGGGGGTTGGCTGGAGACACCACTGGGGCTGGAATTGGACTAGGGCTAGGATTGACGTTGCTGAGAGTATTGAGGTCAAGGTCAACAAACTCCTGGGCTGCAAGGTTCGGCGACTGCGCTGAACTGCCTGGTGAGGATGAGACTGGCGCTGCGGTATTGCCTGAAGAGGGTTGAGGAAGGGTCTCTGGATCGCCCGCCTTGAAAAAGCGGTTCAATCCCAAGGTTGCTCTGCCGTTGGGGGACATCACAACATAACCCAGGGTCATACAGGAGCCCAAAAGCAACAACATGGAGACAATTCCCAAAGGGCTAAGCAAACTAGCAATTGAGCTGCGCTGACCCCGGACTCTTGCCCTAGGCTGATCAATAGTTTTCACCAAGGCTTCGGAAGATTCCAAGTAATCTTCCGGGGGCGTGAGATATTGCTCCGAACCTGATGATGTAGAACTAGCTCTTGAAGAATTTGTTCTTAAAGAATTGGCCCTTGCAGAACTTGTTCCTAAGCTGTGAAAGCCCTGGGTTGAGCCGCTTTGGACTTGAGTCCGGGGAACTAAAGGGGCAGCCTCCGTATTCATCACAACTGATTCCCAACCTGCTGGGGAAGTTGCAGTGCCTAACGTCTGACCAACCCGGTTAGAATCTGCACTTGTAGAACCTGCACTGGGTTCTAGGCGACTATCGTCTGAAGTTACAGCCAAGACTTGAGACGGTTTGTGGGCGTGCTGGGTATTGGCGGGATCAAGCGAAATTTGTTTGATGCGCTTGCGCTGACGACGATATCGAGTGAGTTCTTCTTCCAATTGAACATCTAGACAACCAAGGACTGATTGAAGCTGAGGCGATATCTCCGACTGAGAAGAAGCGGTTGAGAATGAAGAACTGATCGGCTGAATCATGACGAAATCCTCGCAAAATCTGATGAAGTCTATGGGGCTACATCCTAGAGAGCGTCTTAAAACTTTCACCTAGACCCTAGCCTAGCATTATTGCTCAACGACCTCTCCGTTCCTTGAATAATATCAAGTTTTCTGAAGTTTCGATGAGAACCAGTGGCCTCAAGCCTTGTTGGAAAAAATGACTGCTTCTTTAAGGGTTATTAAAGATCGATCAGATTTAATCCACTTAAAATGTGTTTTTGATCACAAACTCTAATCCAATTTTCACTTGATCCCCAGTCACTTTTCTGCTGTTATTCCCCTCAGTAGACAGGTTTTACAGATCTTAATATTCCTGCCTTTGAATGTATCTGTGTTTAAAGCAAATCTAAAGTAAACCTAAAAATCAGATGTATCCCAACCTGGCTCTAACTGGTATGGGATCACGACTAACAGGCATTTAAACCAGATTTTCAGTAGATCAGAATAAAAGATATGAATCAGCAGGCCGAAAATGATTTTATGAAAATAATTTTATGAAAATAACCGATCGCCAAACTTCTTGCTGTCGCTATTGCCAACACTACACTCCCGAAGGACGGCGAGGTGGTCAATGTAGTCAACTCAACGTTCCGGTTCATGGCGAGTGGGGCGCATGTTCCCTTGCGGTGCAAGCTTTTGCTCCAGTCTGGGAACACCCGATGGAAGCGTTAGCGATATCTAGTCAGGTTGCTCCAACTCACACAGAAATATTGACCTCAAGCCCCGTGCCCTCAACCTCACCGACTCCTGTTTTGGTTTAAGATCGTAGCTTGTTTAAGGCAGCCAGGGATACTGACGGAAATTTGGCTGCCGCTTCTCTAGGAACGCTTGTTTTCCTTCATTCCCCTCGTCGCTCATGTAGTAGAGTAGGGTGGCATTTCCAGCCAATTCCTGTAACCCAGCTTGACCATCGCAGTCTGCATTAAAAGCGGCCTTGAGACACCGAATGGCAATCGGACTTTTCTCCAGAATTTCGTTGGCCCATTGAATTCCTTCGGCCTCCAACTGCTCTACTGGCACAACACAGTTGATCAGGCCCATGTCTAGGGCTTGTTGAGCATCGTATTGGCGACAGAGAAACCAAATCTCGCGGGCTTTTTTCTGGCCAACACTGCGAGCCAGGTAGCTTGCCCCAAATCCACCGTCAAAACTACCTACCTTTGGGCCAGTCTGACCAAAAATAGCATTGTCAGCCGCAATGGTTAAATCACAGATCAAATGCAAGACATGGCCTCCACCAATGGCATAGCCCGCAACTAGGGCGATCGCAACTTTGGGCATGGAACGGATCAGTCGTTGGAGATCGAGGACATTCAGCCGGGGGATACCTGTTTCATCGACATAGCCTGCTTCCCCCCGCACACTCTGATCTCCCCCTGAACAAAACGCATACTTCCCGTCAGTATGGGGGCCAGCACCGGTGAATAAAACCACCCCGATCTTGAGATCTTCCCGGACATCGACGAAGGCATCGTACAGTTCGACCACCGTTTTGGGTCGGAAGGCATTGCGTTTGTGAGGACGGTTGATTGTGATTTTAGCGATTCCATCCGCTTTCTGATAGAGGATATCCTCGTAGATTTTGACCGTTTGCCAATCAACAGACATTGCTCTCTCTGAAGTCCTTTTCTGAAATCCTTTGTGAAAAGGAAGTATAGTACACCCTAAATGCGTTGGTCGAGTCAGACAGAATTTCTTCACAAGTCATTGGTCACAGGCCCAGCTTCTCTAGAACAGACTTTGTGGAAACAATATGACGGTCTAACCCTAATTTTTGGGGTTCAATACCAAGGGCGAGGGCAATCAGTTGAGGCAAGTGTAAAACGGGTAAGCCCAGGGATTGACCGATGACCTGTTCAACATCAGGTTGGCGAGAATCCAAGTTGAGATGACAGAGGGGACAGGGGGTCACCAAGCAATCTGCACCTTGAGCCATGGCTTCCTGAATGTGATTTCCGGCCATCCGAAAGGAGAGTTCGGGCGCATAGCTAGAAATGGGCCAACCGCAACATTGGGTGCGCCCCCGGTAATAAATTGGGGTGGCCCCAACTGCCCGGAAGACATTTTCCATGGATTCAGGTTGGTGGGGATCGTCATAGGGCAAACTTGCCTGACCTCGAAGCAAATAGCATCCGTAGAACGCAGCACATTTTAACCCAGACAATTTACGGGTGACCCGTTGTTCAATTTCATTCAAGCCGTAGTCCCCAATTAAGGCCCAGAGCAAATGTTTTACCACCGTTGCCCCCTTGTAAGGAGAACAACTTTGTTGATTTAACAGAGTATTAATCTGCTGAACGTAGGCTGAATCAGTCTCTTGCAAGGTTTTCAGGCGTTCATCAACCCTTCCTAAAACTCCCTGGCAGGTGCTGCAATGGGTCAGCAGGGGCAAATTCAATTCCTCGGCCAAGGCAATGTTACGGGCATTGACAGTATCTTCCAGCAATTGAGAATCTTCTTTAAATGTGCCTGAGCCACAACAGGCTGCTTTTTTTAACTCAACTAGCTCAATCCCCAAGGTTCGAGTCAAAATTTGAGTTGAGTCATAAAGCTCCCGGCAAGCTCCCTGAGCCACACAACCAGGAAAGTAAGCATATTTTAGGGTTTTAGATGGCATGGCTTTATCTTTTGGTTCTAAGTTCCATCATCGCCTGTACTGCTCGAAATTCCAAATTCAGGAGAGCCCTGGATCTTTGCTTTTTCTTAACAAAGTGCTAAGAACTCTTGCCTGAGGAATCCCACTTTCAGCTAAGATATTATACGCGGCATTTAACTTAAGAAAGGATTCGCAGTCTATGAGTGACACGTTTGACAAGGTAAAAAAGATTGTTGCAGAGCAGCTTGAGGTTGAACCCGAGCAAGTTACCCCTGAAGCAAACTTTGCAAATGACCTAGGCGCAGACTCCCTCGACACCGTAGAGTTAGTCATGGCTCTGGAAGAAGAATTTGATATTGAGATTCCCGATGAAGCTGCGGAGCAGATCCTAACCGTTCAGGCCGTTGTAGACTACATCGATAGCAAAGTCAAAGCATCCGCTTAGAGACTTTCCCCTGAATTTGAAATCGAATCAAATTACCTTTTACCTAAACCTCTGCATTTTGCATTCGGGCGTTCATTGCTGAAAACGAAAATCATAACTGATATGAACCATAAGCGCGTTGTTGTAACAGGTCTGGGCGCAATTACTCCGATCGGTAATACCCTGGTGGAGTATTGGCAAGGATTGTTGGACGGGCAGAATGGAATAGGTGCAATCACTTTGTTTGATGCGTCTAGGCATGACTGTCGGATCGCAGGGGAGGTGAAAGGATTTGAAGCCAGCGACTACCTTCCTCGGAAGGACGCAAAGCGAATGGATCGATTTTCTCAGTTTGCAGTGGTTGCCAGTCAACAGGCGATCGCTGATGCAAACTTTGTCATTGATGACCTGAATGCAGACCAGGTTGGTGTGATCATCGGTACAGGGATTGGGGGACTCAAAGTCCTTGAAGATCAGCACGAGGTCTATCTTACCCGTGGCCCAGATCGATGTAGCCCCTTCATGATTCCAACCATGATTGCGAACATGGCAGCGGGGTTGACGGCAATTCATCTGGGTGCAAAGGGGCCAAACTCCTGTACTGTAACGGCCTGCGCTGCCGGATCAAATGCAGTGGGTGATGCCTTTCGACTAATTCAACGGGGCTATGCTCAAGCGATGATCTGTGGGGGGACAGAGGCAGCGGTTACACCCTTGTCCCTGGCTGGGTTTGCCGCTGCCAGAACCCTTTCAACTCGAAATGACGACCCCAGTCGAGCCTGTCGTCCCTTTGATCAGGATCGGGATGGATTTGTGATGGGAGAAGGATCGGGAATCTTAATTCTGGAAGAGATGGAGTATGCCCTGAGTCGGGGGGCGCAAATTTATGCAGAAATTGTCGGCTATGGCATGACCTGTGATGCTTACCACATGACTTCTCCTGTACCGGGTGGGGAGGGAGCAACTCGAGCAATGGCTTTGGCGATGAAAGATGCAGGGTTGACTCCCGATCGGGTGGACTATATCAATGCCCATGGAACTAGTACTCCGCTCAATGATTCCAATGAAACCGCAGCGATCAAGCGGGCATTGGGGGAAGAGGCATATAAGGTCGCTGTCAGCTCTACCAAATCCATGACAGGCCATTTATTAGGGGGTTCTGGCGGAATTGAGGCTGTCGCAACCGTGATGGCGATCGCCAATGACAAGCTACCCCCAACGATCAACCTGGAAAATCCTGATCCTGCCTGTGATTTGGATTACGTTGCCAATCACAGTCGTGACAAGGTGGTGAATGTTGCCTTGTCCAACTCTTTTGGGTTTGGGGGTCACAACGTTACTTTAGCCTTTAAAAAGTTTTGCAAGTAGATTTTGTAAGTCAGTTTTGCTTGTCAGCTTTGCAAGTCATAAACTTTTGCCAGTCAACTCGGGGTCAAACTTAGGGCTTGGTTGTTAATCAGTCAGGATGTTTCTACTAGAAGGCATTCTGACTGATTCACAGTTGACATGAGTTGCTAAAGTAAAGTCAGGATTTAGACAGTTAAGTGGTTTGCTCCCCCGGCTTCCAAACGTTGGCTAAGGTTGGCTAAGGTCTGATACAAAAGTTGAGCCGAGCCTTCCTAACCCCCTTTGGGAAGGGGATCAAACAGCACTTTGTTAAAACAGTTACTAAAACAATCACTAAAACAATCACTAAAGCACTCACTAATGATAAATCTATGTTAAGTACTGCTCAACTGCTCACTTACTCTCAATGGGCTGGAATTGCCACCTTGGTTTTTGCGGTTATTACTGGCCTTGGGTTCATTTTTAACTGGGGAATTCGCTTCCGGTTGGTCGGTGTGACTGCATTCATGGGAGTTTTAGCCGGGGGTATCTTTGGCTTGGGGTTGGGGTTATTCACACGGACAGAAATCCCTGGAGCGCTCAGCTACAGCCGTGTGTTTGACGATGGGGCGAGACAAATCGTGATTACAGTCGCACCAGACATTACAGAATCTCAGTTGGCAGCAACCCTGCAGCAAGCGGGATCTGATTTATTCTCTCCGGGCCGAGTGGGACGTGCTAACCAATCCCTGTCAATTCGCGCCCGAACCTTAATTCATCCTCAACCGGGTATTTCTGAGCCCTTGTATTTGGGGGAGATCAAACGTTCCCTCTCCCAGCGCGAAGATAACAATTTTGAGATCAATCTCTTTCCTGAGGCGATCGCCAAGCTCCACAAGACGTGAAAGTCCTAGACGAAGTTCCAACAAAGTGCAGGAGAGTTTGAGCATTGAGCGATCGCGAACCGTTGCAGTCCTCTAAACTTGAAGCATCAGGTCAACCCCCTGAATTGTTAGAATTCATCCCTGCGATCGCCCAGATGGTGATCGCGATCGGTGCTATTCCCAAAGAGATTGTCAGACGCTACCAACAAATCAATCCTCACTGTCAATTTGTCACCCTAGAATCAGGGGATTTAATGGCGGCGGGACTGGCAGTAGGATCAATTGATTGCCTGCTGTTTGATGGTACCTTAGCCCATTTTCATCATTTTTCAGCAGTCCTCTCTCATCAACTGGATTTTTTGCGAGATGGCGGGCAAGTTTTAACCCTGATTCCCAATGCTCAATACTGGGTAAATATTGTAAATCTGTTGCGAGGGAAAGTCGAACCCTTGGAAGTTGCAAGGTCTAGCTTCAATCCCACCAGTTTGACCCTAGATCAAATTCAACATCTGTTCCAAGCAGTCGAACTGCAAATTTATGAAATTCAAACTCGCGGCCAAAAAGATGAACAATTTCAACAGTTTCAACATCTTCTCCAGCCGATGGTTCAGGCTCTAGGGATTGAGCCTAATCGTTTTGCGACCCAAACTGCGGCCCAACGCTATGTTGTGCGGGCGATCAAATCTCCCCAACGTCCTCGCAGGCTGTTAATTCAAACCCTGATGATGGCTCCCACTGCCTGCGATCGCGTGCGAGTCTTGGAACCGGATCAACTCAGTCGAACCCTGCCTGGAGTTCGGGCGGTGGCCGCTGCAAAAACATGGCCTAACGTCACCCCGGTACCGGGGGAGGAAAAAGTGTTGATCTGGCAGCGCACGATCATGTCCTATTCAGACCATCTGCCTCGCTTAAAACAGTTGTTGCAGCAAGACTACTTGATCATTGCCGAAATTGACGATAATCCCTTGAGGCGCAAAGAATATGCTGACCATCACTATCTGAGTTATCGGGGCTGTCATGCCGTTCAAACCTCCACAGAACCCTTAGCAACTTTCCTGCGCCAACTGAATCCCTACGTTGGCGTTTTTCCAAATCAGTTGGCGTTCCTGCCTTCTCCCCGAACGGCGGAAAACTGGGACAATACCCATCAAGACAATACCCATCAAGACGACCCTCCCAAAAAAGTCACCTTATTTTTTGGGGCCCTGAATCGGGAACAGGATTGGCAGCCGATCATGGAGGCTCTCAATCGAGTTCTTGTAGCCCATCAAAATCAGGTTTGGGTAAAAGTCATCCACGATCGCCAATTTTTTGACTGTTTAGCAACTTCCCAAAAAGACTTTGAACCTTTTTGCGGCTATGATCGCTATCAGGAAATCTTACATACCTGTCATATTGGGTTGTTGCCCCTAGCTCCAACGGCAGTAAATCTGATGAAATCCGACTTGAAGTTTGTAGAATGTGCAGGGCATGGAGTTGCCGTTTTAGCGAGTCCAACTGTTTATGAACGCTCAATTATCGATGGAGAAACTGGGGTGATTTATTGCACCGTGAAACAATTTGAATCCCAGCTTCAAGAGCTGATTACCAATCATACACTCCGACAACAAATTGCAACGAAGGCTTACTATTGGGTACGGGATCACCGTTTATTGTCCCAACACTTTCATCACCGTCGGGACTGGTATTATCAACTCCGAGATCAATTGCCTCAATTGAACCGATCTCTGCGCGATCGCGTGCCCGAATTATTTACAGATTGATTTTTAGGTTCTAGGTTTTAAGTCTTGATTCTTGATTCTTAATTCTTAATTTTCAACTCTTAACTCTTAATCTTTAATTTCAACTATAAAAATGAAAATTTTAATTGTCTTACCCCATTTTTATAATGCTCAATCTGAAAGTAAACATGCCTCTCAAGGGAAAGATCCCAGACCTCGAATCATGGCGTTGAGTATGGCTCTAACCAGCTTGCAAGGACTTTATAGTCAATCTCAATGCATGATCAATATCGGAAAATGTATCACAATTCCGGTCAATCAAGCTCCGGAAAATCAGCTAGATATTATAATTTGTACAACTGGAAATTGTCATTTACTCTCTCAGCTTCCGCTCCCGACAACCCTCTATAAACATCACACAACAGATTCAGAACCGATGATGTTAGGATTTGAATGTCAGGCTGTATTGCGAGATCACTTGGGAAAATATGATTATTATTGCTATTTAGAAGATGATCTGATTTTGCACGATCCCTGGCTGTTTATTAAACTTGACTGGTTTAATTCCCATGCCGGAGCGCACTGCTTGCTGCAACCCAATCGTTACGAAGTATCTCCCCATGGAGAAGTGATTAAAGCCTATATTGATGGCGATTTATACCCTCACCTCACAGCCAATTTTCAGAACGTCCAAGATCAGCCTCAATTTATTGGCAAAGTCATGGAGCAACCTGTTAAGTTTCAGCGCCCATTAAACCCCCATTCGGGTTGTTACTTTCTAACGGCTGAGCAAGTGGAAGCTTGGGCAAGGCAGCCCTATTTTTTAGATCGAGATTGCAGTTTTATTGGCCCCCTAGAAAGTGCTGCAACCCTGGGAATTATGAAAACATTTAAAATTTACAAACCCATTGCCAAGTCTGCAAATTTCTTGGAGATTCAACATTTTGGCTCTAACTTTCTCAGCTTGGTGGGTAAGCAAGTCAAGGTAGCCCATGTGTCTAGTGCTAGCTCAAGTCAAGATTCAGTTCTATAATTTATTTTTGTGTCATGACTGCAAGATAGCCTGAACTCTTGTCAGGATATTGGCTTCAATGTCTCTGCAACGGGGTATGGTTAAGACAGGTTTTGTATAAAATATTCATAGGGAAGCCTGTTGCAAAATTCTGACTGGTAGACCTCAGTTTTAGGGAGAAGCTTCAACCTTGAACGTTCAATCGGAGCAGATTAAGCAGCTCATTGTTAATATTGATGGAGCCTTAAGCCAATCTAACCCCCGTCCCCCCTTAGTGGTGATGGGAGATACTGTGTTGCACTCGCGCCAAGTTCTTGAACAGGTTCGCAGCTATCTGCTGTCCCTTCAGCAAGAGCTGAATTTAGAGTCCTCTGCTGAACTAAACTCTCCCAGTGCCCCATCGGAAAACCTGCCAGAATCCTTAAAACAATTTCTTCAGCAGGAGTTCACGGTGCTTCATGCTCAAATTATTCAGGGGTTCCAGCAGGAGATCAAGACCCTACAACAAAACCAAGCGCGGTTGCTTCAGGAAATTCGTCACCTTCAGGGGGAGCAAAAGTCAAGCCCAGTTCCAATTCCTGACCGTCCTCGGCCTCCTCTCCCTCTCCCCTTTCGCCCGAAGATTCCCCTACCCCCCCCTCCAGCTTCTCGGCAATTTACGGTACTCCCTACACCTCCCAAGTCCGAAGAGTTTATGCCCGATGGGAGTGCAGACATGCTTCGCCAGCCACCTCAGCATTCTTCTATCAGCCCCGTGATCTCAGGAACAGATCTTCCTTGGCCTTCTGTTCCTGAAACCCCAGTTCTTAAGACCCCAGTTCTTGGGAGCAACGATCTGGGTTTAGAAATTGGATTAGAGCCTCTTGCAGAGTTGAGGGATATTTTTGGCCAAATAGACCTGGATGCCTCTCAGCCTCAGTCCCAGGATCAAATTCAGGCCCATACTTTGGCTACTCCTGTTGTTCAGGAACCTCAAGAGCCTGACCTCGAAGAAGAGTATGAAACGTGGCTACAAGAGGACTATATCCATGCCTCTCCGGATGAAGACTTGTTGCCGACTCAAGACACTATCAACTCCATCAGTCAAGTAGAGTCGCGTTTTTTAGTGGAGAAGCAAACCTTAGAACAACTTGAAGTTGATCTCATGTCTTTGGAGCAACCGGAGACAGAAGAACAGACCCAAATTCAGTTAGGTGCGACAGAGAACCAGACGGACGCAGAAACGGGACTGAGCTTAAAGGATTTGACATTGGAAAATGTACTGTCAGAACAGAGGCTAAACCTGGGTCAGCAACCGTTCGATACTCTAGGGCTTGATCAGCCAGATCGAGACGAATTGCCAACTCTAGAGCAACTCGCAGATAAGTTTGGCACTGAGTTTGGCACTGAATCAGGAGAACTAGATGACCCTCGCTAACGGCTGGTTAATCTGGGTTGATTCAGTTGATGAACCAGCTTAGGACTTAGTTCTGAATCTTCTCAACATAGCCCCAAAGGCTATAGTCTCGGCTCAGCCAGCCATTAAAAAATGCCATTTGACTAGAATCTTCCTGAACTCGCTTGTAGCGGTAAAGAATGCGCTCATTCACAATTTGCAAAGCCGTGTACTTACTATTCCCCAGTTTCAGAGCTTCGAGGGTGGGCGCATCAAATCGCCCAGTTTGAGGAAGTCCTAAAGCTTGCTGAAGAAAGGTAATAGAGTTCTCAATGCCAAAGTTTACAGCGGTATCAAACATCACAATGGCAAGGGCAGGATGCATCGTCGCTGCGGCGCTGCCGTCCCAATAGCCATCATAGACTTCTAACAACTCAGTCTCCGACATCTGAGCAACATCAAGGGGAGGCAAGCTTCGCCGAGCCCGATAGGCATTGTACTCAGTCTGCAAAATACCCTTGTAGGTTCTGCCGCCTTTGTCTGCTGGATGGTCGCTTAATCCCCCTTCAAAATAGAGCGTAAAAGCCAATGCCGCATCAAATAGCTTTTGCTCGTACCCTTTGCTTTGAGCCTGCAATACCGTCTGAGTAGCAAGAGGAACGGTCACTGTAAACGCCAACAATGCTAAGCCTTGGATAAACTTTGACCTTAGACCCTGCTTTAGACGGGAGGGAACATATTGCTGCTGATTCATAAGCTGTTGATTGGTAAGCTAACTTACGAGGTTTTCGCCTAAACTTTTTCACCTAAGATTGAAACCCAAAGACTTAACCTAAAGGTCTGCTTCAAAAGTTTACCTTGGAATGGGAGGAAATTGCGGTGGCAAGTCAACTAATATCGGTAAAAACCCACTCCTGACATCATCTCTGCCCCAGCAGAGCAGAATATAGAGAGTGCTAAAAAACCTGATATGGTGCATAGTACAGAATTTCCTCGATTATTCTAGATAAAATAGATTTGAACGGTTGTAATGCACTCTGACTCCGACTCGATTTCTGCACCTCTAACCCCGTCTTTAACCCCTCAGTCTTCCGAAACTCTGATTCAAACGGCAGAACAATATTGTGCTCAGGCCAAGTGGAGTGAGGCGATCGCCCTCTGTCAACAGGCAATTCAAGACCAACCGGACTGGGCTGTAGCCTATATCACCTTGGGAAATGCTCAACAGGGTCAAGGACAGATTAAGTCTGCCATGGAGTCCTATCAACAGGCCCTAAACCTAAACCCACAGTTGGCTCAAGCTTGGGTTAATTTGGGCAGCATGTTCTATAAGCAACAGGAGTTGTCTCAGGCGATCGCCCATTATCGTCAGGCGATTGTCCTGAACCCTAATCTCACTGCCGCCTATTGGAATTTGGCTCTGGCTTTAAAACACCAAGGCTTAATCTCTGAGGCTACGGCTGTTGAACAGCAAGCTCAAACCCTTCAAGCCCAAGCCCTTCAGGTTAGCCAAGGTGACCCAATCACCCTGCTCCATCAAGGCAATCACCTGGCTGCCCAAGGGAAGTTGGAGGATGCTCTCACCCACTGGCAACATGCGATTTCACTGAAACCTGATTTTGTCCCAGCCTACTGTCAAATCGGCATGATCTTGCGCCATCAAGGAAAGACCTCACAGGCCCTTCCTTGGTTCGAGAAAGCCCTGGAATTGCAACCTGGTTTTGTTCTGGCCCATCAGCATCGATGTGGCATTCTCAGGGACGCTGGAGACTTTGCTGCTGCTCGAAAAGCCGTGAATCAATACGCCATTGCCTGTGAGGCCCAAGACCCGATCATGACGGCCATTTATTTGATCAGCACCTATCAAGTTTCGGGCTTGAATCAGATTGCGCAGGAACGGTTTCTGGAGTTGGAGGCCGCTCTAGACCCAGGGATGACCCAAGCAACTCCTGTTGAACTTAATCCCGTTGAACTCAAAGCTCTCTATGCCAATCTGCTCTTTAGCCTGCCCTATCTGCGGGACAATTTAGAGCAAAACTATCGGTTGCAGCACCGAATTGCTAGCCTGTACCGGCATCAGATGCTTGAATCTAATTCTCCTCAAAGCATTGCTGGATACAAGCCAAAATCTGGCAAAACTCCGTTGAAAATTGGTATTCTCTCCAATCATTTCAACCGCCATTCCGTGGGCTGGTGTAGTGCTGACATTATTCGAGAACTGGCTCACCAGGGTGCTGAAATTTACCTGTATTGCACCGATCGACTGAACCGAGATGATCGGACGGCTATCTTTGAACAAGTGGCTCAAAAATTCTATCTCCCCGCCCATTATCCAAATGGACTCGTCAATTCTGCCGAGATTGTCCAGGCCATTCGGACGGATCAACTGGATATTCTCCTAGACCTGGATTCTCTGAGTTTGCCTGTTAATACAGAAATTCTTTGCCAACGCCCTGCACCGGTCTGTATTTCTTGGTTGGGGTTTGATGCCCCTCAAGTCTCCTCGCACAATTACTTTCTGTGTGATTGGCATACCCATCCGCCGGGACAAGACCAATATTACACTGAAAAACTAGTGAGGATGCCGGATACCTTTGTTGCAGTCTCAGGCTTTGCTCAACAGTCTGAAGGAATGACCGATCTTCGCAAAGCCCACCGGATTGATTCCGATCAAGTGGTCTACCTCTGTGTTGCGCCCGGTCGTAAGTTTAGCCGAGAACTTGCTCAGGCTCAAGTTGCTATCCTTCAACACGTTCCCAATAGTATCTTGATTCATAAAGCCTTCGGGGATCGGAATGTATTTCAGTCAACCTATGAAGAGTTCTGTGAAGCCGCAAGGGTGAGTCGGCATCGAATCAAATTTTTGGATCGATTTCCGACCGAGGAGGAGCATCGCAAAATCTATGGCATGGCCGATATTGTCCTCGATTCCTATCCCTACAACGGCGGAACTCATAGCTTAGAAGCGCTGTGGTTTAATGTGCCACTGGTAACCTTGAAAGGCCATCAATTTCTCTCGCGAATGGGCTATTCCTTCCTCAAAGGAGTTGGTGTAGAATTTGGTGTTGCTGAGTCTTGGGAAGAATACATTGACTACGGAATCCGCCTGGGTCAAGACTCGGAACTCCGACACACCATAGAAAACCAGCTAAAGCAGGCTAAAGACCCAACTCGACTTGCGCCATTGTGGAACCCAGCTCGGTTTGCTCAAAGCCTCTATCCGATTCTAGAAAAATTACTGATGCAGTAAGCGTAAAGCTGCTCGCGGGACTCCTGTCGAACTTTGCCGTCAATTGCTGCATTTTGCAACTGAATAAAGGCATCAAAGTCAATCCGACTATACTTTGTCCTCTGAAGTAAGTGTCTCAACCTTGCCTCAGCCTCAAGAGACAAATAACCAGTATTGAGAATCTTTTGAACCAGTTGGGAAATTGTATCCATCTATACTTGAACACCTAAACTACCCAGAGTAATAGCAGTAACGCAGCAAGCTCAGCTTTATACCCTGGCCAAGAAATTTACCATGCCTAGCTAATCTTTACAAGTCTTTATATTTTTACGGTAATTCCTTCTGCGGAAAGTTTTTAAATTCAAGACAGCAGCGCCGCTAATTTAAGAATGAGTAACAGAGGCAACAGCTCTAGTTGCACCAGTGACTCTAGCAGAACCGCGATCGCCTTTACGACTGATGACGTTCTCTTAATGTATTTCTCTTGACCTGCAATTTAATTTTGGTGAGGGACTCCGCCCTTGATCTCTCCCACAAATGGCCAGTCAGCCCTATGATGAGAATGTTTATTTTTGTGGTGTGAGGAGAGTTGGTGTGAGTCAATCAGATGTCGTTGCCCTAGCACGGCGGGGAAATGCCGATGCGATCGCAGAGCTAATCGATCAAGCCCTACAGCCCCAACGAGTTAGTGCTAAGGCAACGCGGCGAGATCATCATCTTTATATTTTGCTAGAGTCAGAAGCGCTTCCCGAGCAATTAGCCTGTATTCGAGTGGTACAAAACGGGATGCTCAGACTGGAAGCTGCAGGCATTCAGTTTGTTACTGTTGTTGGGCAGCAGGTCGGCAAACAAGCCTTTGGCTGGACACACACCCTAAAGTTTCAACCCCCGGTTCAACCTCATACGCCAAGCGGGAAGACCTCCATTCAACCCTTTCAGCGCCAACCCAAGTCAACCCCTCATCCCCAACCCACTGATCAATCGGTCTCTCCTGATCTGCCCCAGAACCAGCCCCAGAGTCAACCCACTCCCCTAAAACCGCCAGTCTACTTTCCCAAAGTACAGCCCAAAGTACAACCCAAAGTAGCTTCTGCCCCAAGTGCTTCGGTTCAGCCACCTGAAGTCGTTCCCAGTCCCAACCTTCCCCCTCCAATCCCTCACGCTGAAGCATCTCCCTCAACCAAACGGCCCGTTCCCTTCAAATCTCTACTGATGGCGGGGTCGATCGGGTTAATGATGGCTCCACTGTCTGGTTGGTTATTGGCTCTACCTCAAGAGAAAATCTCTGGCTTTTTCCAACAAACCCTGCCCCAGACCGTTGCCTCCGTTCCCGAAGCAGCCTCCTCGGTCTGGGAGCAAGGGGCAAATGCAATTCAGATTGACTTGCCAGCACTCCCTTTTTTGGGAAATAACCCTAACGTTCTGACACCCAAAGGGATTTCTTCTAATGCAACCCTAAAAAACCTGACCACCGTTTCAGAGCTTGCCCTGACTACGATTCAGAACCCAGTTAGTCCAGACACCCGGATTAAGCTAAAAGCGGTCGGTGACATCATTCCTGGAACCAATTATCCCTCCAATAAGCTGCATCCCGAGAAAGAGATACTATTCCAGTCTGTGAAACCGATTCTGGCGGGATCGGATATTTTATTTGGGAATTTTGAAAGCACCCTCACAACCTATCCCAATAGCGCCAAGAGTATGGGGGGGCTGGTGTTTGCCTTTAGAACGCCTCCAGAATACACATCAATTTTGCAGGATGCTGGATTTGATATTTTGAGCGTTGCCAATAATCACTCTTTTGACTTCTTTGAGGCTGGGTTTAATGACACCATTAAAAACATCGACAAGACTGGAATGAAAGCGGTTGGTAGGCGGGATCAGATTGTTTATCACGAGGTCAAAGGGGTCAAGTTTGCTTTCATTGGGTTTAGCTATTTCCCAGTTCACAATAATATGTTAGACACTAAAGCGTCTAAAGCTATTGTCAAAAAAGCGGATCAAGAGGCTGATATTGTCGTTGTTTCAGTTCATGCGGGCGCAGAGGGAACAGCCGCACTACACACGCGCGATCGCACAGAGTATTTCTATGGCGAAAATCGTGGCAATAAAGTTGAGTTTGCCCACGCCATGGTTGATGCTGGGGCTGATTTGATTCTCGGTCACGGCCCCCACGTACCTCGAGCGATGGAACTCTACAACGGTAAATTAATTGCCTATTCCCTCGGGAACTTCATGGGATACCGTACCCTATCTGCCCAGGGTGAACTTGGTTATTCCCTGGTGCTAGAAGCTGACCTTGACCCTGTTGGCAATTTCAAAGGGGGAAAAATTATCCCCGTCCGCCTGACGAGCCAGGGTATTCCCTATCCAGATGATCAAGGCCGTAGTATCGGACTGATTCGCGACTTGACCCAAAGTGATTTTTCCAAGACTTCCCTTAAAATTGATGGCCAAGGGACTCTGATCATTCAAGAATAAGTTGATTCAAGCATGGTTGATTCAAGCATGGTTGATTCAAGCACAAAATTCTCAGGTTTCTTGAAAACTCACTCATCTAGACCATACTGTTGTAAACTTTTGTGTATAAACTTTTATTAAAGTTCATTCAAAATTCTCATGGTTGAGCAGCCTCTGATTTTATCTCCAATTTATCTGACTGTGCTACTGTCCACTGTTTTTGCAGTAATCAGTGGCCTGATTTTTAAGGATATGCTGGAATATTGGGTGGATCGTTGGAGTGAAAACCCGACAACCGATCTTTACTACAAGACTCCAGATTTAGTGCTTGCTTACATTGCAACGACTGTCCTGATTACCCTAAGTGTTGCTAGCAGTTTAGTTGTGTTTGTTCCGAGTTACTGGATTGCGGGAACATTGGGTGTCCTTGTTGTCATGCCAACGGCCTTTTTGATCTGGGTACAGTTGGGTTCTATGCTGAAACTTTTAGAAACCCGTGGATTAGAGGCGGTTGACCTAGATCTGGTCATCAATCCTCCAGTTCAAGACATTCAGCCTCAGTCTCTGGTGAATAAAGGGTAGAACAATTAGCCAGAATTATCAAAGGTATAAGTTCTTGTTAACCCTACTGAGCACCCTTGCATAATTTTGTACGAGTTCGTTATGATTAGTTTATCCTAAGCTAATTTCCATGTCGAAAGTTAGTTTAGATTGCTGGACTTAAGCAGCTTCAAATTAGAGTCTAAGGTGAAAGACCTGAAAGTGATTGGACTTTAGTGTGGAAATTGTTACTGTAGCAAGGAGCCGTCGTTACATGGAATATATTGAAAAGGTGTTGGAAAAGCTGAGAGAGTGGGCTGAGAAGGTCATTGAAGCTCTTCTAGGGCCACAAGCGCACCCAGCGCCTGAGCCAATTCCAGTTCCAGTTGAAGATCTTGGACGCTACCGTCGCTGAATGGGTGAGGCATTATATTTTTGTCTAATGTGCTGAGCATTTTAGTACTGCATGGCCCAAACCTAAACTTATTGGGTCAGCGGGAGCCTGAAGTTTATGGAAAGGTTACCCTAGCAAGCATTAACCAGATGTTAATGAGTGATGCGAAGGATTTTGGTGTGAGTCTTTCAATTGAGCAGTCCAATCACGAAGGGGTTCTGATCGATCAGATCCAGCTCGCCGGTGGATGTTTCCAGGGAATTGTGATTAATCCTGGTGCTTTCACCCATACCAGCGTGGCGATTCGGGATGCCCTTGCAGCAGTTGAAGTTCCAGCAGTTGAGGTTCATCTTAGTAATATCTATTCCAGGGAAGCTTTCCGGCATCACTCTTTCATTGCTCCAGTTGTTATTGGTCAAATTAGCGGTTTTGGTGCAGAGAGTTATCGCCTTGGTTTGAGGGCACTGGTGAGTTTTTTGGGATGCTAGGAGTAAGCTTGGTAAGTGGAGAAGGTTTCTGGTTGAGAGCCTTAGGAGATGGGTAAATGCGCTGCCTAGTTTTGAGTCAGTTTCAGGCTTCCCTACTTGGAGCATTTTTAGGTAACACCTTAGGTAGCACCTTAGGTAGCACTTTAGGGGGCAAGGATTTGTCGTCCCTAATCATAGCGCCAACTTCTAGTGCCAGTTTGAAGCTTCAGGCTGCTTCGAGTTTTACGGAGCATAATGTTGCTCTTTCTGGCTTGCTGAGGGTAGCTCAGATGCTAATTCAGTCCCAGTCAGTTCAGCAAGTGGGTTGGGATCGCGTTTGGTTTCAGGTCGAGGGAAAGTACCCTAGGAAGATTGAACCAAGCTTTGGTGCAGCAGCAGTTGCTGTTCTGCCAATTGCTTTGTTATTCCATGAAAGTTCTGTTGAACGGGATCGTCAGCTTCAGTCTATTTCCCAAGCTTGGTGGCCTTGTGTGTTGGAGATTGCTCAAATTGAGGTTATGGTTGCTTTATCAGGGGCGGTTGCTTTCGCCTGTCTAGGAATCCTCAATCCGGCAAGGCTCATTCCCCAGATTCTTTCAAGACTCAGCCCGAATTCGATTCTAACAAACCAACTTCAGCAGGTTCAGGGATTTATTGAGCGCCGGGATGGTTTAGGAACTGTACTTGAATCAATGAATCAGTCTCTGCAAGATTGCAAAGTTTCTGCCTTGCATCAACTCTATCGAGACAGCTTAGCAGTTTCATTGGCGTTTTACTGCTTTCTCGATACTCCAGAAGATTTCTCGCTAACGCTGCTGCGGGCTGCCCATACAAGTTCTTTCGCCCCATTAACTAGTATATTCAGTGGGATGCTTTCAGGAGCCTATAACGGTTTGGAGACTATTCCGGTAGGATGGCGCTCAAGCTTGAGACAGCTTAACCAAGGTGAACGAGTGAGTCAGGTTGAACCCGAGTTTTCAGATGATCTCGAGGCAGTTTCCCCAGGGTTCAGAGAGCCATTTGGGCGTGAAGAGAAAATTTTACAGCTTGGAAGTCAACTTTTTGCGCTGTGGTCAGGGGCTTACAACCCAGCAACATCAAACTTTCAGGCTGACTGCGTTACTGCTGTGGCATCCGCTTCAGAGATTTGATCAGGTTTAGTGATTGTACTCGCTGAGAATCCCCTTAGAATAATCATGGTAGGACTGCATCTATTTCAATCTCGCCTATCGATTTAGATGAATACAATCCAATCCATTACGCAACAGATTGAACGGCTTTGGAGTCGTACTGCTTTACTGCAAGGAGCCTTGCGTCGAGAGAGAGGTTATTCCTATGTGTTGAAGCCTAGCCCTCCGACTGAACCTTCCGTTCAGACATCATCTTCGCGCAAATCCCTTGACTTCCCCCAGGGCTTTCGATCTAGAAAGCTAGGGGCTCCTCTCCTCTGGATTTTAGCTGTAGTCTCCCTGACCAGCGTGATGGGGGTACGGTTTTACAATCAGCCGAAACTAGCCGTGGGGCGCGAGGCCCCTGAAACCCTCTATGCCCCTGCCGATGCAACGGTACTTGATCCAAAAACAACTGAAGAGAAACGCAAGGAAGCTCTATTTGGTGTTGTTCCGGTTCTAGTCATCAATTCTGCAGTCAATCAAGAAGTTACGAACCAGATTCAAGTCACCCTGCGTCGCGGAAACCTGATCCGGAGTACGGCAAATCCCTTTCCATTTGTTGATCCTGGAATTTTTTCCACAGACGTTCAGAATTTGTTGCGTTGGATGCCAGAATGGTATTGGCAAGAGGTCTTGAACTCCTTAAAATACGACACTACGGTTCAGCCTCAAATTCAGCCCCATTCTACAATTTTGGGTCAGATCTCTGACCAAGTAGATACAGAGTTAATTACTCCAAAGACCTTACAAAAAGCTCTGATTCAGTTGCAGTCTTATCGCCAGCGCTCTGCGGATGAAGCATTTAATGCTGCAATCGGGCAAATTACTGAAGCGCGTAAACGTTATGCCAAAGCCCTAGTCATGATCGCTCAGCAGTCTCCAACTGAGTTAGAGAGTGCTTACAATCAGTCCCTCTTGGAATGGTCAGAGGCGACTTGGACTCAAACCAAAATAGGGATTGAACAAGTCAGCAGACAAATGTTAAGCCAGGGAATTGCCCCAGGGCTAACGGACATCAGTCTACAACAAGCCATTCGAATTCAGGTAACAGCCCTTGTCCCCTCCCCCAGTCAAGACTTTGCAATTCGATTTCTGAGTCAAGTTTTGCCCCCTAATTTGATTGAAGACCTCGCAGCAACTCGCAAACGAGCTGAACTAGCCGCCCAAGAAGTACAACCCGTGTTCGTTGGGATTGTGCAAGGAGAAGTGATTGTGCAAGAGGGGGAGAAAATTACTCAGCAGGAATTTGTTCTCCTAGACTACTTCAACATGAGTGAGCGAGGGGTGAATTGGCGCGGCTTACAAAATTTTGTGGGGTTGATGAGCGGGGCCACGGTGATTGTTTTGTTGGTGGGTAAGCAAGTTCGACCCGGTTTGCGTCGGCGAGATTACTTTCTATTGTTGTTACTGACTTTGAGTACACCAATCCTCGTGTTACTGAAAGTTCCTTCTACGAATCTGCCCGCAGTCGGATTACTCGCAGGCAGCTTTTATGGCTCAA
The DNA here is from genome assembly GCA_051652765.1 of Microcoleaceae cyanobacterium. Taxonomy (GTDB): domain Bacteria; phylum Cyanobacteriota; class Cyanobacteriia; order Cyanobacteriales; family Microcoleaceae; genus JBHJGO01. Next base: position 77,395 of record JBOFUV010000131.1, read on the forward strand.
CTCTGGGGGTGACGGTTGTGACCTTGCTTGCTGTGATTCTCCCGATTGGCCTAGAAGTTGACACGATTTCGTTGCTCGCTAGTGCTGCTGGGGGGATTTTGGGTAGTTTATTGTCTGGACAGTTGCGATCGCGAGAAGAGCTAGCGCTGCTGGGAGGAGCCGTGGGCCTAGCTCAGGGCGTGGTCTACCTGATCGTCACTTTGATCCTGAGTTCTACTGCAGGCTCGATTTGGTATGTGGTGTTAGGCAGTGTAGTCCTGAGAATTTTGGAGGGACTGGCTTGGAGTGTTGTGGCGTTGGGGATCAGCCCTTATCTGGAACACCTGTTTGACTTGATTACCCCAATTCGCTTGGCTGAGCTGGCCAATCCCAATCGCCCTTTATTAAAGCGATTGGCCACGGAAGCTCCGGGGACATTCCAACACACCATGTTTGTTGCCACCCTGGCCGAAGCTGCCGCCCAGACTCTGGGGTGCAATGTAGAATTGGTGAGAACTGGAACGCTTTACCATGATATTGGCAAGATGCATGATCCTTTGGGCTTTATTGAGAATCAAATGGGAGGCCCCAATAAGCATGATGAGATTAATGATCCGTGGAAAAGCGCTCAGATTATCAAAAAACATGTCAGTGAAGGGTTAGTCATGGCCCGTCGCTGTCGCTTGCCCCAGGCCATTCAAGCTTTTATTCCTGAACATCAAGGCAAGATGTTGATTGCCTATTTTTATTACCAGGCTGAGCAAGAAGCCAAAGCAGATTCTCAGCTTGTGGTTCAGGAGCAAGACTTTCGCTATGATGGGCCAATTCCTCAATCTCGGGAAACTGGAATTGTGATGTTGGCAGACTCCTGCGAGGCAGCACTGCGATCGCTCAAAGAGGCAACCCATGAAGAAGCCCTGCGAATGGTAAATAAAATTCTCCGAGCCCGATGGCAAGATCATCAACTCGTTGATTCTGGCCTGACTCGGGAAAATATGGTAACCATTGCCGAAGTATTTGTTCGGGTTTGGGAACAGGTGAATCACAAGCGCATTGCTTACCCAAAAGGAGTACTTTACCCACGCTAGTTCAGCTATAGCGGGATCAGGGAAGTTAGGGTAGGTCTAGCGCAAACCCTTTCTGTTCCTTAGGGTTGGAGATGGAGATTCAATCCTATCGAATGGTCATCCCGGCTGTCTGATCAGACAGGTGTTATAAAGCTAGCCATGTCATAGTTACAATAAAGTCGCCCCTGTCCAAGCTTGTCTAAAGACTTAAATACCTAAATCCTAATAGAATTTTTGATGATGAGTCGCCGTAGATTATTTAGAGTTTTGTGTGGCTGCTTGATCACCACTATGGTCATACTGTTGAGCTATGGGCAGATTGCTAAAATTATCCAACATAAAGTCCAACATAAAGTATCAATTTTTTCATCTGTCTCAGAAGCTACTTCTGTTCAGTTGATTGTGTCTGCGGCGGCCAGTTTAACTAATGTAATGGAAGCGATTCAGCCAATCTATCAAAAGCAATGGCCGGAGATTAAATTAATCTATAATTTTGGTTCATCCGGTTCTCTTCAGCAACAAATTCAGCAAGGCGCACCTGTTGATATTTTTATTTCTGCGGCCCCCAAACAAATGAATGAATTAGAAAAAAAAGGGTTGCTTTTGACTGGAACTCGCAAAAACTTACTCACCAATGAAATCGTTTTAATTGTGCCAAAAGGTAGCACAAAGATTAAGAGTTTTGATGATCTAACTCGCAATCAAGTTCGTAGAATTGCTATCGGCGAGCCCAAGAGTGTTCCAGTTGGGGAATATGCTCAAGAAGTGCTCACCTTCCTCAAGATTTTTGAGCAAGTACAGCCCAAAATTGTGTATGGCAAAGATGTTCGTCAGGTCTTAAATTACGTGGCAACAGGAAATGTGGATGCTGGAATTGTTTATCGCACAGATGCTCAGAATTCTACCAAAGTTGACACCATTGCATCAGCTCCAAAAGGATCTCACTCCCCCATTGTCTATCCTGTTGCAGTGATTAAAGACAGCAAGAATCCTGAAGCGGCTCAAGGATTTGTCATGTTTTTATCGAGTAATACCGCGAAAACAGTCTTTGAAAAGTTTGGGTTTGGATTGTCCAGTTAGTTAATTGAAGTTTTAATGATTGACAACATTATTACTGATTTTTCTCCAGCCTGGATTTCATTTAGGGCTGCTGTGATCGCAACATTAATCACCTTTTTTTTGGGGATTATTGCAGCTCGATTCATGCTGAATTATCGTGGGAAAGGTCAGGGATTGATCGATGCAATCTTGACTGCTCCTCTGGTCTTGCCACCTACAGTAGTTGGATTTTTATTGCTAGTATTATTTGGCCGCTATGGCCCTCTAGGACAACTATTAACAGTGTTTAATTTTTCAGTGATTTTTACCTGGTATGCCACAGTAATTGCTGCAACAGTTGTCGCTTTTCCCCTGATGTACAAAACAGCCTTAGGAGCATTCAAACAAATTGATCAAACCATCTTAGCCTCGGCCAGAACTTTAGGGGCTTCTGAATGGACGATCTTTTGGCGAATTTTATTGCCCTTAGCTAAGCCAGGATTAGTGGCTGGAACCCTATTAGCATTTGCGCGATCGCTCGGAGAATTTGGTGCAACGTTAATGTTAGCTGGAAGTATTCCCGGTCAAACTCAAACCATTGCCGTTGCCATTTTTTTTGCCGCAGAAGCAGGCAGAATGGACGAAGCTTTGGTATGGGTGCTGATTATTTTGACAATTTCTTTGGGGATTATTACGGCTATTAATATCTGGTCAGAGGAACCCACGTTAAACCAAACTTCAAACCAAACTTCAAACCAAACTTCAAGCCAAACAGTGAAGGCGAGAACTCAACAGCTATTCTTAGTAAAAAAGTCGTCACATCCTCATATTCAAGTTAACAATTCCTCAACTGACTTGAACCCTCCACCTCAAATTTGCTTAACAGTTGATATTCAAAAGCAACTTCCAGGATTCTTATTGAATGTTTCCTTCCAAACCAATGGTAAACCCTTAGGGTTTTTGGGAGCTTCTGGAGCAGGAAAAAGTTTTATTTTGCGCTGCATTGCTGGATTGGAAACCCCTGACCGAGGACAAATTATTCTGAATGGCAAACTGTTATTTGATGCTGACCAGCGAATTAATTTACCCAGTTATCGTCGTCGAGTGGGTTATTTATTTCAAAACTATGCTCTCTTCTCTCACTTAACGGTTGCCAAAAATATTGCTTTCGGCTTTCCTAAAGGATTATCAAACCTGCAAATTAAGCAACGGGTTGAACAACAATTGATTGCTGTAGATTTAACTGGATTGAATCATCGATATCCCCATGAACTCTCCGGCGGACAACAGCAACGGGTAGCTTTGGCGCGGGTATTGGCGAGTGAACCCGAAGTTTTGTTGCTGGATGAACCTTTTTCTGCTCTGGATACTGACCTGCGCGATCGCATGGAAAAGCTACTGAGATCGACATTAGAATCATACCAAGGGGAAACCCTATTTGTCACTCACAATCTTGAGGAAGCCTATCAAGTTTGCCAGAACTTGTTAGTGATTGATCAAGGTCAGATCTTGGCTCAAGGTTCAAAGCATGAAATTTTTGAACATCCCAATTATTTGAGGGTGGCTCAACTCACTGGCTGTAAAAATTTTTCTGCGGCAATTCCCCTCGGACAAAATCAAGCGCAAGCCGTGGATTGGGGTTGTATTCTACACACCATTGAACCTATCCCAGATGGATTAGTTCAGGTGGGAATTCGGGCTCACCAAATTGCTTTTTTACCTTCAGATTATTCCGATCAAATCCCAAAATTCCTCAATATCTTTCCCTGTTGGCTAGCTGCAATTAGCGAAACCCAACACCGGATCACGCTATACTTAAAGCTACACAGTTCTCCGATTAATTCCTCAGATTATCATTTGCAAGCTGAGGTATTGAAGGAGAACTGGAGCATGATGAAAGATCATCCTTTTCCTTGGCAAGTTCAGCTTAAACCCATGCAATTGATGCTCTTAAAAGAATGCTCAATCTAAACCTTATATTGACATTCAACCTGAAAATTCCTGACGATTGCTTGAGTCTGGGCAATCATGTTTGGATCGGGCGATCGCGTCTTGGACATGAAAAAGACAACGACTGCCAGCACTTGAGCATCTGCCAGAATGGGAATCCCAAACCCAGCTTTGACACTTAACGCTTTCGCAATTTGATTCCGTAAAAAATACGTTTCTGACTGAGCCGAAGCATCCTCAACCCATTCAGGTTGCTGAGACTGCCATACTCGCCCCGGTATCCCTTCCTCAGGCAGCAAAACAAACGCTTTACTACACACTTGAAACTGTATCCATGAGATTGTTTGATGGATGTCCAGCTCGGTATTCACCCACCAGGCAGGACTCAGTTCTAGAACATTGTGAGTCCTATTGGGAATCCAAGATTCACCATATTCCCACCCTGTTTTAGCACAGACAGCAACGAGTAAAGCGGTTAGGGCATTGACCAAGCTTGCCGTTAAATCAAGGGACTGAGTGAGTGAGGGGGGCTGGTCTAAAATGTCCTGTTCAGACGGATTGGAAGAATGTTGAGTCATAGCAACGTTTTGTCAAAACCTCATGAGGAAAATACTAATTCGACCTGGTATCCCTTGTGGCTAATGTCCACGGCTCTCTCTGTACTGAGTCACTAAGTCACTAAGTCTGCTGGATACAAAGCTATATGAGAACAGCACGAAGAGCTCGTGTTGCCATCCGAACTTGTCTGATGTGAAAAACTTAGTTAGAGACAACACCTGATTATCCGTTCCACTCAAACTCAACAATGGCGGAGTCATATCAAGTTTTTGGCAGTAGAACTAGTTCAAAACCATGGACATGGCTTGAGTTCAAAGTTACTGGCAGTCCTTCCTCTATTTTGTTTTTTAAGCTACAGAATCTATTGGTTCATTGATAAAAAGCATGGATTCTATGCTTTTTCTGCAACACATTCTTATATTTTTTTGACTTAGTATACTCAAATATATTTCTGTTGTTCAAGCTACAAAGATCAATAGAATTTACACATAAAAAGGGTAAAGGAAAGTGAGATGGTATTAAGCTAAAAGAACGAGCTTTACCAAACTGGATTACCACCAAAGATCTGCTGAGCAGTCCAATTAACTTACTTTAATTATACTTTAACTACACTTTAAATATACTTTAACTATACAGTGACGAATTCGGCTGATCCTCTCAACGGAATAGATAAGCCACGACCGGATCAACCGCTATTTGTAGGGCGAGATATATTTGTTCGATAATTTGGAAGATTTCAGATGACCCTTCCGGAAGTCCTGACTTTACCAGTTAGTTTGGCAGTGCGCTGTTCATGGTGCTCACACGACTTCAAGATGCGACGCTGAGTTTGTCAAACTGGTCTGATCTAGGTACAGTTAACAGAAAGCCTCTAACTCTATCTCTAGCAATCTGATTTCAGGCATGAACGAAGTTTGCACAATAGACATCCCATCAAGCGTTACTGATTGCTAAAGGTCAGAACGTTAGAGGCCAATCCATGAAATGAAATTGAATTGTCAACCAATATTTAAATCCAGGAATTTGTTCAAATGGCTGTTAAAGTTGGCGATTTAGCTCCAGATTTCAATCTCCTCTCTCAAACAGGAGGATCGATCAGTCTGAAAAACTTTATAGGACAAAAAGCAGTTGTCCTCTATTTTTATCCAAAGGATGACACACCGGGATGCACGGCTGAGGCTTGCGCCTTCCGAGATAGTTATCAAGTGTTCCAAGATGCCGGAGCGGAGATCATTGGCGTGAGTAGCGACTCTGTGCAATCTCACCAACAATTTGCCGCGAAGTACAACCTGCCTTTTACCCTACTGAGCGATACTGGAGACGCAGTTCGAAAGCTCTACGGCGTTCCCTCGACTCTGTGGATAATGCCGGGTCGAGTCACCTACGTGATTGACAAAGACGGAATTGTTCGTCACATTTTTGATTCCATGCTCAACTTCAAAGCCCATGTCGATGAATCCCTCGCCATTTTAGGCGCAAGTCCAGTCTAGTAACTTTGTTACAGTCACTTTAACGAGTAAGGGTTATCTACCCTTACTCAAGATTTTGGATTAAGAACTCATCAAAGTGATCACGGTCAAGGATACTGATGTATCCTGCTTAAGCTGATAAATTGTGTATCTCTGTAGCAGTGGGCGGACTCTATCGAGACAGACATTGATACATTCTGAAATAGTAGCCAGGAACTCGAGACTTGGATGCTGAATCTTCTAGACAGTTTTGAGACTCTAGATTTTGAGGAGCTGAAAAATTCACAGTCCATAGATTTAGAGGTCGTGGTGACTGATCCAAGATTTGATTTAAAGTATTAACTGAAATTGCCGAATCACCCAACTTCTGAGCTAGTAAAAATTGAGGCTGTTTTCCTGAAGAGTTTAGCCGATTTAGTTCCCAAGCAATTCCCATCATTTCTCCAGTTTGCTCATGATTTTTGTGCACGGTTGCAATTAATGTTGGGATTTCTAAACTCAAGGTTGGCGCGATCGCCTTTGCAACTAAATCAGATCGATCCGGCTTTTGATAGGCCAAGTTGTATGTCACCATGACACTGCTGATCAAGCCAGAAATTAAGATGATTCCAATCCATTTTTTAGTTTGTTGGGCTTTTTCTATCGTTTGCCACATCAGAGAAAGGTGAACTGCAAATAGACTGAGTAAGAGGGGAAAGTAAGTAAATTGATAACGAGCTGCCAAAGTTAAATCAATTCCAAAACCATAGGTTGTAATCAATAAAATCAATAGAATACTAACTGTAATGTCTATCAAAACTTGATTATTTTCTTGCCAAGTCTTTGGGAAGACTGTTCGACTTTGCAAGATTAATTTAATGCTTAGACCCGTCACGCCCAGCATTCCAATTACCGAAGCAATCGTTACTCCCAAGGATTGACTCTCAACTGGAAATATAACCACCATTGTGATCATCCAAGCAAAAGTTCTCACGAGAGGGGCGATGAATTCTCTAGAGGATTCCCCATGAAATACCCAACTAATTAATCCACTCTCTGAGCTTGAAATACTAAACAGGATTGGCAGCCAGACCAGGCTACCGACCATCGAGCCTAAAGCAGCTAAGTAAATTCTAGTCCAGGCTTGGGATTGAGGGAGTCTGTGGAAAAATTCTTGACTTTTTAAGTCAGACTGTTTTTGATTGATTTGTAGCTCTTCTAACCAAAGTTTAACAATAACTAACGCAATTGCTCCTAGAACAACGATGAAGAAAAAATGAACAGCAATGCCTAACGTGTTGATTCCAATCCAAGTCAATATTATCCAAACTGGAAGATTAATCTTTTGTTTTAATCTCTGAATTGCAACAATACAGCAGGATAATGAAGCGATGATCAAGATAATTGCTAATGTATAATGACGGGCTTCTTGCGCGAGATAAACTCCGAAAGGAGCAATCGCTATCAAAGCCGCTGAGAACTGCCCTACTAATACAGAACGAAAGGCTAGCCAACTCAAACCAAATAGTGCCGGAATTGAGATTGCCCCTAGAATCGCACTGAGCGATCGCGCTCCCCAAATTGAGACAAATTCACCGGGGTTATCAAATAATTTGACCCAAAGATGAGTCAGAATAAAATAGACTGGAGGATGATTACTTTCAATCAATAAATTTTGAAAAACTGCTCCTAAATCAATACCAGAATCTAGTGTTAAAGGAGCTAGTAAGGTCTCAAGGCTAATGGGTTGATCCAAGGGAATGGTTCGGAAGCTATGACCCAAACTAAAGACTAATGTGGCAAATTCATCACTCCAAATAGGTTTAGCTTCCAGATTGATCAGACGCAGAATCAACCCTAAGCCAAACCATAAAATCAGGAGAACGCTGTGAATTTTATAGTTTTGAGTCATACAATAGTTTTTAAATCCGTGAAGGACATTTCAGCCACTCAAGTCCCCTTTTTCTGGACGCGAAGCAGCTTCTCGTTAGAGTAGAGAGATTTAGGGATCGCTTCATATCGCATCCTTACAAAAACGGCTGTATTCTCCTAAAAACTGCGTTTAACCACTAGAACTTGACCTGGGTTAAGCTTTTTGAGTTCAGGAGTCAAGTCCAGCCAGGGTTGTAGTTGTCCCGGTTGAAACGTTCGACTCATGACCACATAAATTGAGGTTTGAGCACAGTCAATTCCAGCGCTAATCACAGTTTGCCAAGTGTCAGCCCGAAGTTGATCGGTAATATGCCACTGACTGTTTTCCCAGCGAAATTCCCGTTGGAAACAAAAAGGAGCATCTTGTTTTCCAGTGATCAATATTTTCTGCAATGTCTTTCGAATTAAATTTGGGAAAAACCGCCCAAAACTAAGCATAACCAAACGTAATCCAATTAACTTAAGGGGTGACATCTGGGTCTGTTTTGCCCAACCAAGATGCCCAGAAATCACAATTACATCTTGTTCAACCGTTATTTGATAAGGCCCAACTAAATGACCAACCGCGTTTTTTAAGGTTTTTCCTTGACGAACCTGAAGTGAAATCTGGGTGTCAGAAACCAATAATTTATTGTCTCGAAATAGTTTAAAAACGCCTCCTTTATTGAGGGCAATATAGAGTTCTACATTTGGCCGTCGCTTGATTAAAATCTGTGCTTGTTTGAGCCATAAACTAGCAACATCTCTGGGGATTGGTGCTGGACGTTCTGGAACAAAATCTCGCCAAGCCAGCAAATAATTCCAAGTATGATGGCCGATAATATGGTCGTCTGCATAACAGGGGCCCAAGCCATTTTTTAGCCCTTGTAAAAATCGATCATTGATTCTCAATGCTTCTGGCAACCATCGCCCCACCAGTTCAAAGCCATGGGGGAAAAAGTTGTAGGTATTTCGACTCGTATACTCTCCGCCATAGGTACCATCGGGGTGAATGAAGTAAGCTGCCAACTCCACTGCTCTGGCGATCGCTTCTCTCAAGCGCGGGTCAGGTTTAATCTGTTCCAAGCGGGCCAAGCAGGAAATCGTCAACGTTTGGTAGCCCGGATCGCATCCTTCATACTCGCGGAACCAGCCTTCTTCGTTTTGCCAACTCAGGAGCCGTTCTAGACGAGACGTAATCACCCGCCGCCACTTTGAGGTTTGGAGGACTTGTCCCAACCGTTCGAGGCATAGAGCAATCAACGCTTCATGATTTGCCAGTTGACCGCTTTCATGATGGTTTGCTAACCAGTTCGCCCGTTTTTCAAAAAATTTCAGGGTCTCATAATCCATCAACCCCAGGGATGTATAACTTTCAATACACCCTAAGAGCGAAAAGGCGGTTGCTCCTGAGGCTCGTTCGTAGGGGAAATAATCATCACAAGACCCATCTTCATGGGCAGTTTGAACCGCAAATAAGATTCCGGCTTCAACCCATTCTTTCAGCCGAGGTTTTTGATAGTAAGGATTATTCGGCAAGTCCGTTCCATAGGCCAGAGCTAGGGGCCAAACAAACTCTTGGGCCATACCACTGGGAAAATCGATGATTTTGTAGTGCCAAAAGTTGCGATCAAAACAGCCATAGGTCGGGCTGTGAGGATTGCGATCCAGCAAAGTCAGAATTTTAGGGATTTGGGCTAGAGCCTCTCTGGCTAGGAGGTCTCGACTGACGATGGAATTTTGCAATGAATCGGTATCATAAGCACAACCCCTTATCTTAACCTTTAGTTAGCTTCTTTCTGTATGGAGATTAGATGGCATGATTCTTTGTATTGCGGATGTTTTGACCCCAGATGAGCTGCAGCAGATTAATGCTGTCCTCAAAACAGCTAGCTTTGTAGACGGTAAAGCAACGGCTGGGTGGCACGCTCGCTTGGTCAAGCACAATACTCAGTGGGCTAAAGATGCGGCGATCGCTCCAAAAATCAACAGCCTGATCCATGGAGCCCTAGCCCGGAACGCTCTGTTTCAGATGGCGGTTCGTCCTAAGTCAGTGAGTCAGCCCTTATTCAGTCGGTATGAATCGGGGATGTTTTACGGCACCCATGTGGACAATGCGGTCATGACAGACAATCAAGTGTTGATGCGCTCTGATGTTTCACTCACGTTGTTCTTGAGTGATCCGACCACTTATCAGGGGGGAGAGTTGGTCATTGAAACAACCCAGGGGGAAGAGGTCTTCAAGCTAGAGGCTGGAGCAATCGTCACTTATCCTTCCTCAACGTTGCACCGAGTTGAACCGATTACCCAGGGGATACGCTTAGTGGTTGTTGCTTGGGTTCAGAGCCTAGTGCGAGACCCAAATCAACGAGAAATTTTGTTTGATCTAGACACTGCCCGCCAGACTTTGTTTCAGCAGTATGGCAAGACTCCAGAATTTGATCTGATTGCTAAAAGTCATGCCAACCTCTTGCGTCGGTGGATTGAGCTTTAGATAACTAAACATATTTTTAAGTAGTTAATTGACAAATATTTTCATTAGATTTAGAATTTCAATTTGAACAGTTGCACATTAAGCCGAAGGTGAGGAGTAACAGATGAGCCACAGTAAAGCGAAGGTTTGGATTGGGATAGGTGCCTATATTCTTTCAGGCGCTAGTGTGATTACGGCTACTGCTGAGATCTCTTCCGCAGAAGCACAGATGGATCAGACTGACTCTGCGTTGAATAGCCCTGCGGTTCCCTCGTCCAGTAGCACACAGTTTGTCCAGATGCTAGCTCAAGGTGGAGAGGGCGGTGAGGGTGGTACTCCTGCATTTCAGGACAAGTTGAGCGGGAGTCAATTGGTGGATGCCCTGCGTCAGGGTGGCTACGTTATCTATTTCCGACATGCCCAGACTGAGAAAGACTACGCTGATCAGATTGATGCCAAAATGGGAGACTGCTCAACCCAACGGATGTTGAGCGAAATGGGTTGGCAGCAAGCGAAGAATATTGGCCAAGCGTTTCAGGCATTAAAGATTCCTGTTGGTCAGGTTTACTCCAGTGAATATTGTCGGGCTTGGCAGACGGCAGACTTGGCTTTTGGTCGCCATCAAAAAGATCCGAGACTAAACTTTGAACGCGCTGAAGAATACACCGAAGCTCAGGTTGCGAAGATGCGAAGTGCCCTTACTCCCATGTTGGTAGCGGCTCCAGCCAGTGGCATGAATACTGTAATCGTGGGTCATGACGATGTATTTGAATCCGCGACGGGTATCTATCCTGAGCCTCAAGGGGTAGCCTATATTGTCAAGCCAGATGGCAAAGGCGGCTTTGAACTCATTGCCAACTTACTTTCTGACGAGTGGGGAAAACTCTCTCGTTAAATCCAGTTCGAGGACTCATCTTGTACCATGCCTAGATTGCCCGATGCACTTTGGTTAAATGTCAGTCCTAGCTTTCAAGCCTTTGATCGACCTCTTTTGCATGATTTATCTCAATCTGTCTCAGTTGCTCAGTGGGAATATTCTCAGACTATAGATGAACCTGCGTCCCTTGAAGTTGCTTTAGATCTACTGCATGACTATCTTGAGAAATGTTGTCTAGAATCTACTCCAGAAAACTTCAAGGTTCATCTTTTGGGTCATAGCACTGGCGGACTTCTGGGTTTACTTTATGCCCGCCGCTATCCAGAGCATGTCAGATCCTTAACTCTACTTGCAGTTGGGGTTCACCCCGCAGTGAACTGGCAGGCTCATTACTACGCCCTGCTTCAGTTTTTGCTGGGCGATCGCCAGATGTTGCTGAATCAGATGGTTCATAGCTTATTTGGTCATCCGGCCAAGCCAGTTGTTCCCAATTTAGTGGAAGCCCTAGAACAGGATTTAGGGCAAGCTCTATCTCCCCATTCTCTGTTTGATCGCGGCAGCATTCCGTCAGGTGGGGTTAATGTGCCCCTGTGCGTTTGTGGGAGTCGAGATGATGTGATCGTTGAGCCTAAGGAACTGGAGGGATGGAAACAGTTTTTAAAGTTAGGAGATCGGATTTGGCAGTGTCCCGGCGGAAGACACTTCTTCCACTATTTTTATCCTGAGCTAGTTAGTGAGCAATTGTTAGACTTTTGGAGTTTTTTGGAAGGGGCGAGTTCTCAACCTTGCAACGGCAAGAGTAGCTTAACCCGAAATTTGCTGAATCAATCTTTTCTCAATCAGCTTTTTAGGCGTGATTTTATGGAATTTACGGGTGAAACGGCAAGATTCTGTTGAACATAACTTTGCTGAGCATAACTTTGTTGAACATAACTTTACTGAACATAGCTCTGTTGAACATAACTCTGTTGAAGCTGAAGTTGATTACAACCCAGCGGAACCTCAAGTGGATGAAGGCTCTGTTGTAATGCAATCAGTTGTAGTTCAATCAGTTACCACCGATCAAGAACGAGCGGCCCTGTACGAGCAACGCTGGTTCGTCCTGAGAAAGCCCCTAGCCTTGGAACGGGGGACAGAACAAGATCAGTATGACCCTGAGCCGCAAACCTGTCACTTTGCGGCATCATGCAGCTCGCAAATGGTTGGGTCTGCTCGCTTTCGGCAACTGTCTCCAACGTTAGGTAGTATTGCTTATGTAGCTGTTTTGCCAGAGTTCCAACGTCGAGGCATTGGAACGGCCTTGGTAAAGTATGCGATTAAAATTGCTCGCCAGAGAGACTGTCAACAGGTGCGACTGATGAGTCGGAGCGATGCTATGGATTTCTACAAAAAGCTAGGATTCTGCGAAATCGGAGCACCCATTGACGTTCTCGGGATTCCCCACCAATTCATGTCCCTTAACTTGCTTTTTGCTCAGGATAAGGAGTTGAGTTAAGTCCTGAATCTAACACCTTTAGCCTTAAATCCTTGATCGCATACTTCACAAATTCCGAAGCTTTTGTAGCATTACAAGACCCAATTAACGTGAGAGTTTTATGTTCATCTTTTACCAGTTGAGCTTTGCAAGAGTACACAACACTACTACAACGACTAAAAGCTAATTCAACCTGAATGACGGCTTTGTCTGCATCAGAACCAATGAATTGACAAGCAACCTTGTAACCCAGCCATTTCCACCCGTAAAACAGCAGGAGTTCTCGCTCTAAAACTTGAATCTCAATCGGCAAGATTCCCCAACCCCGATAAACTCGATTGAGGCAATTTGTGCTTCCAGTTTGGGTCAATATACACCGGAAGGAGCTGTCCTCTAGCAAACCATAATATCTGCCGTCCGGAAAATCAATCATCGTTGGAGCAAACCGATGTCCACCGAAGTGACTACTTCTCCAAATCCGAACATTTTGAATTCCTAGCTCTGCAACTGTTAGGGTGGCTTGTTTATAGAATGGAATCCCATATTTGGCACAACATTTATCATGGCTACCGTGGGTGCAAACGAGAATGTCTCTAGCCTGACTAGACTGAATTAATTGCTCTGGTAATTCACCTGCAATGTATTGTCTTGTAGCTTCTGTTGCTTGTTCTAGACTGCTAACTTCGATTTCCCAACCATCATATCCGGTGGAGAATTCTTCTTGGATTTGTTCGTATATGATTAACTTTAGTTGACTTAAGTTCTGACGTTGATCTTGAGTAATTAATAGAAATCGAATGGGTAGTTTAGCCTGCTTCACCTCTTCGACTAAACACTTTAAACGATTAGGAATATGAGAAGACTCAAAGGCATCAGTAGCCCAAGGCATCGGATATTCAATCAAGATATAAGTCGAGTAGTTTGTTCCGCTCCCAATAATATCTTCATCAGCTTGTCGGCAAGCTTCAGCACAAAAGAACTTATTCATGTTTACAAGTCATTTCTCTACAGGTTACTAATTGTTGTTGCTAACATGTTGTTGCTAACAGTTAGGGTCTACTAAAACAATGCCTTCAAGGACTAACTGAGAGAGCAATGGCATCAAATCCAGCTCCCAATCAAATCCGGAAAACCAATCTGTAACATCCCTGCCCGTAAACTGTTCCTGGCTGAATAGTTGTTCAACCCTAGTTTTGGACACCCCTCTTAATGAAACTTCTTTGCCGTTGGCAAACACCTGACATTCATCGTCATCAGATTCTTGTAAGATCTGAACCTTTTGAAAGGGGACAGTCTTAAATTGAGTGTCGATGCCGTGAGGAAATACGTTGAACCCGGCTTGATAGGGGAGAGCATATTGAGTCGTTGGCTGCCCCAAACTGTTTAGGTAGCGACTATACGCCTCACCAACGTTTTGATCCGTCAGATAGTCAGTCAACGCTTGAACGAGATCCTCAATTGCGGGCAACGTTCTGGGTTGTAACGGTAAACTCCTTCGCCACTGCTCCTGGTTGCTGAATTCCCCCGCTAGCCATTCCAAAAAGTGAATCCCAGTTTTTGGATGAACTCCCAAAGTCAGATGAATGGAAGGTTCCTCCACGGTCGCTGCATAGTGCCAATGACCCCGAGGAATATACAACACATCTCCTGGACAAAGAACACAGCTCAAATCGGGATCACCCTCAGGTGGAGTCGCATCGGTAAACCGTTGACTGGGGAGTGGAGATTGGAACGTTTCGGGGTAGACAGACCACTGCTTAGATCCTGCCACCTGTAATGCAAAAACTTCGTGGGTGTCGTAATGAAGCTTGAATCCTGGGTGGCTTGACCAAGAACAGTAGGCATTAACCTGAGTAGGAGACCCTAATTCAAACTGTATCCTTGCAGCAAAATTAGCAATCTCTGGAACATGCTTGTGAACCTGGCTAAAAATGAGTGTGGCTCCCTGACGACACCAATGCAGCAATTTAGCATTTTCGGATTCATCCAGAACTTTGCCATCAATCGCGAGCCGTAAGTCAGGATACTTAATTTGGTGAAAGTTGAGCAGATCGTTCAGATGCTCCCAAGAAAACAAGTTTGTGAAGCTTCTTTGACCTTTACTGGATAGAGCGATCGCCCGCTTTGTCCAATTGTTTTGAAGAAACTCCTCTACGCTGGAGGGTTGCAAAAGAATAGCAAGGGCTTCCATAGTCTAGACGTTCTGGCGAAATGATTCTAATGCTCAAAGCTTCTGACATTCAAAGCTTTTGACACTCAACGACTCAGTTGATCCCACTTCTAGTCAAAGTTCTCACCTGACAACCCTTGTTGTTACAACTGTCGTTACAACACCCATCCCCAGACTATAAACTCACCTGCATTGGGGGAATTGATCACAAGATCACTCCCCTCAATGGTTCAGACTCTGTGCCTAAGACCTGTTAGCAAAAAATACTAAACTAATTCAACAATCAAGACGATTGGCTGATCTAAATCAACTTTGCAAGCTGGGTTGACACTAGGAACCCAACAGACTTTTGAACGTGTTAGCTAACGATTAGGTCTTACACCCTTGACACCAGCTTACACAAACCTAATTCAGTTGGATAAACCTGTCCTAGTCTCCCCCATCTGAATCAACATTCAGGGGAGCTGCTGTATTCTGAGTCGTTCCGGTTGGAACAACATTCTTGATCTCAATCTGAATCTTGCTAGGACGAGATGGATTCAGGACTGAATCACTAGCACTGGATATTGTTGACATAGTTTGTCTCCTAAGTAGAATGCACCGATCGGGCTCTAAGCAACTCCTAGAAATCTAGGAATTAGACTTAGATGCGCTTACAAGTATATCTAACAGATTGTAGATATGCAACTGTTGCAAGTCTATCTCAACTAGAAGTGAGTAAAATCGTCATACACGTTGACCTGATGCCAACTCTAGCCAGAGGCTTACCCGAACGCTTCTCATCTTTTTAACCTTAGAGTAGATGACACCCTCAACTGAATGTACCTTTAATATCTATTAAGAACTACTATCAATAAATTTGTCAAGATTTTAGAGGAGATTGGGCCTACACATTCAAGACATTCAGCCAGAATTTTACTTTGGATGAAGAATTTTAGGTTTTCTGACTGGGATACAACCCACTATCAACTTGCTTTTTATGTAAAGAAATCGCAACAAACTTGACAACACCATGAATTTTATTGCATATAGTTTTCAATAAGCAAAGTCTTATGCCAAGATTTTTAGTCAGTAGTTAGCAGAGGGAGGTCGTATGACCAGTATGGTGACTGATGCTTTTCCAGCCGAGGGGAGTGCTTATCCCTGGTGGGCTGGGAACGGGCGATTAGCGAGTTTATCGGGGCGCTTACTCGGTGCTCACGTTGCCCATGCAGGTCTGATTGTGTTCTGGGCAGGGGCTTATACTCTGTTTGAACTCGGGCAGTTCAATCCTGATTTGCCGATGTATGAACAAGGGTTAATTCTGTTGCCTCACCTAGCAGCCCAAGGTTGGGGCGTTGGTGCGGGAGGAGCCGTGACCAACACTCACCCCTATTTTGTGATTGGAGTGTTGCATCTGATCAGTTCGGCCTTTCTGGGGTTTGGTGGAATTTTCCATGCCATTAAGGGGCCAGAGGTTCTGGAAAACCAATTTTCCTTCTTTGGCTATTCCTGGGAAGATGGCAAAAAAATGACCACTATCATTGGCATCCACTTGCTATTGCTGGGCAGTGGTGCATTTTTGTTAGTGGCCAAAGCAATGTTTTTCAATGGCCTTTACGATACCACAATCAGTGATCTGCGGGTGGTGACGAATCCAACCTTGAATCCGGCCAAAATTTTTGGCTATTTGTTTGGTGCAGAGGGCAAGTATTGGCTAGCTGCCGTGGACAATCTGGAAGATTTGGTTGGGGGTCACACCTACATCGGTTTAATGCTGATCGGTGGTGGCATTTGGCACATTCTGACAGAGCCGTTTGGTTGGACGAAGCGACTGTTCATTTGGTCGGGAGAAGCCTATCTGTCCTATAGCATTGGGGCTGTGGCTTTGATGTCGTTCATTGCTGCGTTGTTTGTGTCAGTCAATACCATTGCTTACCCCCCTGAATTCTATGGGCCAACTCTGAACGTTGGACTGGAGCAGTTTCCCTATTTCCGGGGGGAACAGGGAATTTTAACCCCTCGGGTGTGGTTAGCAAATGCTCAGTTTTGGCTTGGCTTTTTCTTTCTACAAGGTCATATCTTTCATGCTCTGCGAGCTGCGGGATTTGATTTTCGCACGGGCAAGCGTGTCCAAGACTTGGTGTTGGCAGCCAATGCGCCGAAGGAGGTGACTTCATGACCGTTGCAGTCTCCCAGAAACAAGTCTCCCAGAAACAATATGACTGGTTGGCCGGAAATGCCCGCTTCACCCATCTCTCTGGCAAGCTCCTCGGGGCCCATGTTGCCCACGCGGGGTTGATTGTTCTTTGGGCTGGAGCAATGACCTTGTTTGAAGTTTCAAAGTTTGATCCGAGTCTTCCAATGCCGGAACAAGGGTTAATTTTGTTACCTCACTTAGCCAGTTTGGGAATTGGGGTGGGAGCCGGAGGCCAGATTGTGGATACCTATCCCTATTTTGTGATTGGTATGGTGCATTTGATCAGTTCGGCGGTGTTGGGTGCAGGAGGGCTGTACCACACGTTGCTCGGTGCTGACGTTTTACCTCAGGACAACTCCTTCTCTGGGTTCTTTGGCTATGACTGGACAGATAAGGGCAAGATGACCAGCATCTTGGGAATTCATCTCCTGTTGCTAGGGCTTGGGGCTTGGTTATTGGCGGCGAAGGCCATGTTTTGGGGTGGGCTCTATGATCCAACCGTTGAACAGGTGCGCGTTGTGACTGACCCCAGCCTGAACCCGGTTCGGATCTTTAGCTACTTGTTGGGACTACACGGTATAAAAGGCATGGCCGCCGTTAATAACTTGGAAGACTTGGTTGGAGGCCATGTCTGGGTTGGATTCCTGTGTATTCTAGGGGGTCTGTGGCACATTGGCACCAAACCCTTTGCTTGGGCAGAACGAATTCTGTACTGGTCGGGAGAGGCTTATCTCTGCTACAGTCTGGGCGCTTTGGCCTACATGGGTTTCCTGGCTGGATATTTTGTCACATTCAACACGGTGGCTTATCCCGAAGCCTTTTACGGGCCAGTCGGTGGCGTGAACGAATTAGGGGCAATCAGCGCTCGCACGTGGTTAGCCAATAGCCATTTTGTCTTGGCAGGGGTGCTCTTGCTGGGGCACTTCTGGCACGCAATTCGAGTTCGAACCTTTGCTGCAACGGAGGTAGATTACCGATGACTGCAACTGCATCCTTTTCATCTCCTCCGTCTCAGGCTAAATCTGTGCAGAAATATGGCTGGTGGGCGGGTAACGCTCGACTGACTGAGCTTTCTGGCAGGCTCCTAGGGGCTCATATTGCTCAAGCTGCCTTAATTGTGTTCTGGGCAGGAGCCTATACCTTGTTTGAGCTTTCCCAGTACACTCCAACTGAACCTCTGTATTCTCAAGGGTTGATTCTGCTGCCTCACCTGGCTAGTTTGGGAATTGGTCTGGGAGAAGGGGGTCAAGTCGTGAACACCTATCCCTATTTTGCGATTGGGGTGCTGCACTTGGTGAGTTCAGCCGTTCTGGGAGCTGGGGGACTTTACCATGCCTTACTGGGGCCAGAACAGTTGCCAGAAAACCAGACGTTCTCTGGTTTCTTTGGCTATGACTGGCGCGACCAGAACAAAATGACCACGATTATCGGCATTCATTTGGTATTGCTGGGGTGTGGGGCTTTATTGCTGGTCGCCAAGGCGATGTTTGTGGGCGGGCTGTACGATCCAGCCGTTGGCCATCTGCGCCTTGTCAGTGAACCGACTCTGAATCCAGCCACGATCTTTGGCTACTTAATTGGGGCTCAGGGGGATGCCGGGATGGCCGCAGTTGACAACCTAGAAGATGTTGTGGGCGGTCACATTTATGTGGGCTTGATTCTGATTGGGGGAGGAGTTTGGCATATTTTGACTCAGCCAGGTCGTTGGACTCAGTCCTTGCTGCTGTGGTCAGGGGAAGCTTACTTGTCCTACAGTTTAGGCGCGTTAGCCTACATGGGATTTCTGGCGGCCTACTTTGTCATGGTCAATGATACCGTCTACCCAATAGTATTTTATGGGCCTGTGGGTTTGTCGGTGACTGAGGCAGGAATTGTCACCTCTCGCACCTGGTTAGCAACGTCCCATTTTGTGCTGGCCGTGGTGTTCCTCTTTGGTCATCTCTGGCACGCCCTGCGGGTACGGTTGACTGCCGCCAAATTTGACCTGCAATCTGGAACGTTCATCACACCCAATATTGGTGAACTTCAGGCCATTCAAATGATGGGACAGGTCAATCCGTCTGACTTGACTGTGGTGTTTTTGCGAAACTTGCCGATTTATCGTCAGCGAGTCTCCCCCCAGTTTCGGGGCTTGGAAATTGGCATGGCCCATGGTTACTTTCTGGCGGGGCCGTTGATGGTGTTGAATCCGTTTGGTTTTCAAACCGGATTAACCCTGACCATTGTCTTCGTGAGTTTGATTGCGATCGCTCTGTCTTGGTATCAAGTAGAAGATTCGGCTGCTAATGCCAGACCTCAACTGTATTGGCTAAAAAATCTGGAGCAGTGGAGTTCCTTCCGCTCTGGTTTTTTGGTGGGCGGGGTCGGAGGTGCGCTGTTTGCCTACTTCCTAGTCCAAAACACGGAACTGTTCAGGGCGTTGATCCAGGGTGTTCCTGGCTAGGATAGTCAATTCAAGCGCCATAAAATTGGCAGTAAATACATTGGAAGCAAACAATTCCATTGATCAAACTTGGATCAACAAACAGGGGTTTTTGGATCTCCAAGTCGTTTCTCAGATCCCTGTTCTTAAACTTCAATCAACTTCTATCTCAGGTGAACAATCATGCAAAGTTACGGAAAGGCAAAGATTCAATATGGTTGGTGGGCCGGGAATGCGCGCTTTGCTAACCTATCGGGCTTGTTTATTGCTGCCCATGTTGGTCAAGCTGCGTTAATTACCTTTTGGGTTGGGGCATTTACTCTGTTTGAAATTAGCCGCTATTCCCCTGATTTCCCCATGGGTGAACAAGGATTAATTCTCCTGCCCCATCTGGCTACCCTAGGTTTGGGCATTGGTAAAGGGGGTGTTGTGGTCAATACCTATCCTTATTTTGTTGTGGGAGTGGTTCACTTGATTTCTTCTGCGGTGTTAGGGGCAGGAGCGTTATTTCATGCATTCAAGTGCCCTGAAAACCTCAAAGATACGACGGGCCGCGCCCAGAAGTTTCACTTTGAGTGGAGCGATGCCAAGAAGTTGGGATTTATCTTGGGTCATCATTTGATTTTCCTGGGAGCAGGAGCCTTGGCGCTGGTAGCAAAAGCCATGTATTTTGGCGGGTTGTATGATTCCACCACTCAAACGGTTCGGGTCGTAACAGCTCCTACCCTCGACCCCTTAGTGATCTACGGCTATCAAACTCACTTTGCCACAGTGAACAGCTTGGAAGACTTAGTGGGCGGTCATGTCTATGTGGGGATTCTGCTAATTTTGGGGGGTGCGTGGCACATTGTAAAGGAGCCCCTTCCCTGGGCAAAACGCCTGTTGATCTTCTCTGGAGAAGCAATTTTGTCCTATTCTCTGGGCGGGATTGCCTTGGCCGGATTTGTCGCGGCTTACTTCTGTGCCGTTAACACGTTGGCTTACCCAGTTGAATTCTATGGCCCAGTTCTAGATATTAAGTTGGGTGTGAGTCCTTATTTTGCCGATACGGTTGTGTTACCCAACGGGGCTCATACGGCCCGATGCTGGTTAGCAAATACCCATTTCTTCTTAGCGTTTTTCTTCCTTCAAGGTCATCTCTGGCACGCGCTGCGGGCTCTGGGCTTTGACTTCAAGCGGGTTGAAAATGCTCTGAATTCAACCGGAGAAGCTCCAATGACAATCACAGGTCAGCCTGAACCTGCAAAAGCAACATCTGTCGAAGCAGCTACAGCCGAAGCATAAGTCTTAGGGCGAGCTTGTCTCGCCCTGAACCAGCTTTGAAGCCTTTGATGGAAGTAGTTATTTCTTCTAGCTGTCTTGAATTGACTGTCTTAAATGGCGTTGCTGAACTGAGGCATGAATCGGTCGTTCGGCGAGTTCAGCCGAGCCGTCGAACCCTGTAATGCTGCACTGCCCCCCAAATCCCCCAACCTTGGGGGACTTTGAGAAATGGCTCCCCCAGAATTGGGGGGCAAAGGGGGGCGACCACACCACTATTCAGCAACGCCTCTTAAATTAATTGTCTTGAATCAGGAGGAATCGATGACGGTCTCAAGTTACACGAATTCAACTTACGCCAATTCAACCCATGCCTCAACTTACACCCAGGGAACAATTGCAGCAGAAAACCCCCAATTAAGCTGGCTAGTAGGCAATGCTCGGTTGACGAATTTATCGGGTCAATTGTTAGGGGCACACCTCGCCCATGCAGGGTTAATCATGTTCTGGGCTGGGGCAATTACCGTTGCAGAAGTCAGTCGCTATGTTCCCAATCGTTCCTTCGCCGAACAAAGTCTGGGACTGCTGCCCCATTTGGCAACCCTGGGTTGGGGAATTGGCAAAGATGGCGCAATTGTTGACACCTATCCCTACTTTGTGATCGGTATGTTGCACCTGGCAGCATCAGCAGTATTAGCCGCCGGGGGGTTTTATCATGTCTTTCGTGGCCCTGCCCGGTTGGAAGATGGAGAAAGACAAGTGGCTCAATTTCATTACGAGTGGACGAACCCAAAGCAACTGAGCTTTATTCTGGGTAATCATCTGATTTTTCTGGGAATTGGGGCTTGGTTGTTCGTTTTGAAAGCAATGAAGTTTGGCGGAATTTATGATACAGCTTTGGGTCATGGTCGCATCATTGCTGAACCCACTCTCAATCCGGTAACCATTTTTGGTTACTTGTTTGGCCTCAATCATGGCGTGTGGACACCTCTAGGGATGGCTAGTGTGAACAATCTGGAGGATGTGATCGGCGGTCACATTTGGGTTGGGACGCTGTTAATTGCGGGGGGAGTCTGGCATATCGTCAGTACACCGTTTCCCTGGGTACAGCGCATTCTACCCATTCAAGCGGATGCAATTCTCAGCTACAGTCTGGGAGCTTTAGGGTTTATGGCTTTTGTCTCAGCGGCTTTTGTCGGGTTCAACACTACGGTCTTCCCGACTGAATTTTATGGCAGCGATCGCCTCGGTCTAGCCAACATTCAGTTCTTTTTGGGGGTTTTGGCCTTGGGAGGACATCTCTGGCACGCGGTGCGCGCCCGCTCCCAGATGATCAGCTAACCTGATTTCTCAGGGACTCACGGATTAAAAAATTTTCTCATTTAACTGAGAAAGATTCCTAATAAGCTAAAATCTGTTAGGATAGAACGTGTTCAGGTATCGCTATAGTTCTAGAGCTTGTATCCCTCGCCTGAAGTTCGATTGATCCCTGATAATCTCTGAAAATCTTTTGAGCTGATTCTCAGGGATCTCCCAACACCTCTGATGGGTCAGGATTGAGGAGCGATGCATTTGGAGTTGATCAGCTTGATTTGATTCAGAAATTTCTCATCAAACACCGAGTCCGATTTGAGAGATTCGTTTCGTCTTGGGATTAACGTTATGAGAACTTGCCCATGCTGCGCTGAAACCTTGCTTCATCATATTTCTGGAGGTCGTTGCTACTGGTTCTGTTCTCACTGCTGGCAAGAAATGCCTGTGATTGATACAGCGGCAATCCCTAAGCTCCATCATCCATCTTTAGGTTTTCCTCAATCCGATTTTATTCCGTTGTAAGAGTCCTGAATCACTCTGCAATTGAATAGACATCCTGTTAATTCATTCCTAAATTCACGCACAAATTCACACTCACAAGGAGAAATCATGTCAAAAATTGGCCTATTCTACGGAACAACAACGGGTAAAACGGAATCAGCCGCTGAAATGTTGCGAGATGCATTTGGTGGTGAAGATATTGTCACCTTGCATGATGTTGCTGATATTAAAGGGGAAGAATTTAGTGAATACGCAAATGTAATTATCGGTTGCCCCACCTGGAATATTGGGGAACTTCAAAGTGATTGGGAAGGTTACTTTGATGAGTTAGACGACGTTGATTTCAATGGCAAAAAGGTTGCCTATTTTGGGACAGGAGATCAAATTGGTTACGCTGATAATTTTCAGGATGCCATGGGAATTCTAGAAGAAAAAATTTCAGAACTGGGAGGTGAAACGGTTGGCTACTGGCCCATAGATGGCTATGAACATAGTGAATCTAAAGCCATTAAAAACGGTAAATTTGTGGGCTTGGCTCTAGATGAAGACAACCAATCCGAACTCACCGAAAAGCGTATTCAACAATGGGTAGCTCAGCTCAAGAGTGAATTTGGAATTTAATCTTAGCTTCAATCATTCGTTCAGCAGTGCGGGCATCTTGTCCGCTACTGAAAAGGTTAAGCTCACTTTGTAACAGATTAAGTTTGCAGGACAAGCATCTTGCCTTCCGACCGATCAAGATGATAGTCAGTTGATCGTCTTCAGTCATTTATTCAACAAATTCTTTCATGAAAATGCACACTTGTTTGCCTGAAGCTATCTGGTTAAATACAAGTCCAAGTTTTAAACATTTCGACCGAGGGTTACTAGCTGAAATTGCGACAACAACTCGGATTGGTTACTGGGAATATCAGCAGGATTTAGACGAACCCAGTTTACTCAGCGTTGTGCTAACTCTAGTTCATGACTATCTCAAATCCCTCAGTCAGCCTGTTCATTTGATTGGACATAGCACAGGAGGATTAATTGGCTTACTCTATGCGCGCAAGCACCCAGAACGGGTGAAGTCCCTAACGCTTCTTGCGGTTGGGATTCATCCTGCGGTGGATTGGAAAGCGCATTACTATGTGCAACAGCAATTACTGCCCTGCCCCCGTGAAGAACTACTTGATCAAATGGTTCGGATGTTGTGTGGTTGTCAGTCTCCCATCGCTGAACAGAAAATTGTTCAGCTTCTCAAGCAAGACTTGGCAGAATCTTTTTCACTGCATTCGCCCTTTCAACGCATTAGTTTACCTTCCGGTGGCGTGCCTGTTCCGTTAATGATTGGTGGTAGTCAAACCGATAACATTATTAGCCTGCGTGAATTGCAAGAGTGGAGAGTTTTTTTTAAACCAGGCGATCGCCTCTGTCAGTTTCCTCAAGGCGGTCACTTTTTTCACTATTTCTTTCCTCAACTGGTAAACGCAGAAATTCTCAAGTTTTGGACAGAGATTGATCAGTCCTCCAAAACTACCGCCAGTTCTACGGTTAACTGCAATACCTGAATTCTCAAGCAAACGCACTAGGATTTGCTTGAGAATTTACCTTTGATTCTGTTAGAAACCTTGTCAATTCTATGGTTTAACTTTTATGGTGATGCTTCACATTCTCCTCCAATTGCAAACTGCTTGCTACATCATTCGTCCGCTTTATACAATTTGTGCGATTGGATTGATTGCAATCACAACTTGGCTGACTTGGCGAGCGTTTCAAGAGGGCTGGAACCACGTCAAACAGTTGCATCAGATTCCCTGTAGTCGTTGTGCCTACTTTACGGGCGATTACCGTCTCAAATGCACTGTTCATCCTTCAATCGCACTCACCGAATCAGCAATAGAATGCCGAGACTTCGAATTGGTATCCTGTTCACCGTCATCTAGCTATGCAAAAATCAGTTGTTCAAAGCCTTGCAAAAGTTGTTAACTCAACGAGTCCTAAAGAGTAAAAGTTTCAGCTAGAAACTACACCTGGAAACCCCATCTACCTGTGGGATGGGGTAGTTCATGTCCTCTGGCCAACCCTCTATCTGATCAAGCTTGCCAGAAGACAGAAGGAGCAAGTGTTAGAACTGTTAGGCGGCTGTGAGCAAACCACTATGAATCAGCAAGGGCTTGGTACTGGGTTCCCGACCTCGAAATGCCTTGAAGACTTCCATCGGATGACGGCTTCCCCCTAAGGCCAAAACAGTATCCCGAAAGCGTTTACCTGTGATTGCAACAGCCGTTTCATTCCCTAATCCAGCCTCTTCAAAAGCCGCAAAAGCATCAGCGCTCAAGACTTCCGCCCATTTGTAGCTGTAGTATCCTGCCGCATAGCCTCCAGCAAAAATATGCCCAAAGGAGCAGAGAAAAGCATCTTCAGGGAGGGGTTTGAGGATTGTGGTCTTCTGGGCAATGCGGTTCCGAACATGACTTGCCGTTTCCTCACCCCCCGGTTGATAACGGTGATGCAGTTCGATGTCCGTGAATCCAAAGTGAAGTTGACGGAGCATCGTGGTGCCACTCATGTAAGTGCGGGCTGCTAGCAGCTTTTGGTAGTAATGTTCTGGCAAGGATTCTCCAGTTTGATAGTGCTTGGCCATCCCAAACAACGTTGCCCGGTCGTAACACCAGTTCTCCATAAACTGGCTGGGTAATTCCACCGCATCCCACTCAACGTTGTTAATGCCAGATACACCGGGATAATCAACACTCGTCAACATGTGTTGTAACCCATGACCGAACTCATGAAATAGAGTTTCCACTTCTGAGAACGTCATCAAGCTAGGCTTATCATCAATAGGAGGCGTTTGATTGCACTGCAAGTAGGCAACGGGTAAACGAACTTGGGCTTGTCCCTGTTCGGATACTTTGGCCCGGTTAACACACTCATCCATCCAAGCACCGCCCCGTTTTTCGACTGGGCGGCTGTAGGGGTCAAGATAAAAGTAGGCAATGGGTTGACCCGTTTCGTCCGCCACTTGGAAGTAGCGCACATCTGAATGCCAGATGGGAGCATCACCATCGGCGGCAGTGATAGTGATGTCAAAAATCCGATGGACTAAACCAAACAATCCGTCTAAAACCCGAGGCAGAGAAAAGTAAGGACGGAGTTCCTCATCGGTAAAAGCAAATTTTGCTTCTCGCTGACGTTCTGCCCAGTAGCTAATATCCCAATGTTTTAAATCTTCAGCTTCTTCAGCGCCTTGAGCCTGGGCAAAGGTTTGCAACTCGGTAAATTCCCTCGTGGCAGCCTCATAACTCACAACCCTTAGTTCTTCGAGCAAGCCCTCTACTGCATCAACGCTGGGAGCCATTTTGCTAGCCAAACTGAGTTCAGCATAGCTGTTAAATTCCAACAAGTTTGATTTTTCCCGCCGCAGTTCTAGAATTCGTTCGATCAGGGGATAGTTGTTCAACTCCCCTTTGGAGGCTCGGCTCATATAAGCTCTATAAACTTTTTCCCGCAAATCTCGCCGTTTGCTGTATTTCAAGAAAGGGCCAAAACTCGGGAAGTCCAGGGTAATTTGCCAAGGGCCAGTTTCAGGGGTTGCTAGTTCTGCGCCTTCTGATCGAGCTGCCTGGGCAGCCAAACTCAACAAGCTTGGGGGTAATCCCGTCACTTCTTCTGGCGTAGTTAGGGTCAGACTGAACGCTTTAGTCGCATCGAGAATGTGATTGGAATACTGGGTTGAGAGTTCTGCGAGTTCAAGCTGAATCTCGTTAAACCGATCTCGCTTTTCTCCCTCTAGTCCAACCCCCGATAACTCTGCATCCCGAATTGCAGCCTCGATGATCCGCTGTTGGCCAGAGTCTAAGGTGTCCCAGGCTGAACTCTGCCGCAATGTCTTGAAGGCTTGGTAAAGGACTTGACTCTGATTCAGCCGACTCACAAATCGAATGACTTGGGGCTGTACGGTTTCATGGGCTTGGCGCAGTTCGGAACTGTTCTTCACGCCCATGAGATGGTTGATGATTCCCCAACTCCACGTTAGGCGTTCCTGTAAGATCTGCAGGGGTTCAACCAACCCTGTCCAAGAGAGTTGAACTGTGTTTTCAAGAGTTGTCAAGTCTTGCTCCAGTTCAGCCAACAGTTGCGTCATGGCTGGAACCACATGGGCAGAGGTAATTACTTCAAAAGGAGGTATTCCTCTGCCCATCAGTAGAGGATTATCAATCATTACGGTGTTTGCACTCATTTACCTGGTCAAGATGTAGGGTGTCACCCTCTGTTATATCAATTTGCTGGGGCTAAGGGTAGGCTTTTGAGGATAAAGACCCCTATCAGAGAGTTCTACTTTCACTCTAGGATTGGAGGCTTGGGCTTTTCTGGCTTTGGATAGAGCTAAGTCTGGCCTCTTCAAGCTCAATTATTGGGGGCCAAAGGGGACGAAGTCTAGCTTCAAGTTGAGCAGGAGAGCCAATATCAAATCCGGCTGATTGCTGGTGATCCGGGAGGTGTGGAGGCGTTCGAGAAGCGTTGCGCTAGCATCAGCCTCTACGAAGGCCGCTGGCCCCCTCCCACATTTGTTTACATGAAGGAACCAACCACTCGATTCATATCCATTTCCGCAGGATTCCCCAAGGCCCTGAACTTCCATTGATTGGATTCCTTGTAGATTTCGCCCATCAGCATAGAAATCTTTCCTGTATAGGAAGCATCCCCCGAGAGGGTATAGCGAGCGATTTCAATGCCGCTGGCATCCATAGCCCGCACAAACGCATTCTCGACCATGCCAAAGTGCTGTCGTCTTACTTGGGCATCATAGATACTCACCCCAAGAATAATTTGATGATATTTCTCTGAAATCCCATTGAGCTGAATTGTGATTTGTTCGTCATCACCGCTCCCTTGTCCCGTAAGATTGTCTCCAGAGTGAGTTACTGTTCCATCCTTTGACTTCAGATGACCGTAGTAGACAACATCTTCTTTGTATTCCTTGACTTTGCCATCTGCTGCGAGCAAGAGGGCGTAGCCATCCAGGTCGAAGTTGGCGTTTCCCCCCAATAGTCCGGCTAAGCCACCTTTCGGTTTAGCAACATCCCACCCCAAACCCATTGTGAGTCGTGAGAGGTCGAATTTGCTCTTGTCGAGAATGATACTTTGACCTTTGGTTAAATTAATTGCCATCTGGATTTCCTCTAAAGTGAGTGTAAGGAGTTGTGATGAGCTCTGCTTAACTTGAGCATTCAAGTACAAATCTCACAATACTAATTGGATTGCGATCGCAGGCTAGGCATACTGGTCAACAAAGCTTTGCAAACCCGAACTGTAGCCCTGACCAACAGCCTGGAAGCGCCATTCCCCTCCTTTTTTATAAAGTCGCCCAAACTCGACTGCGGTTTCCCGCGAGAAGTCTTCTTCCAAGTCATACTTGGTGACTTCTGTATCGGTTTCAGCATCATAAATTCGGATGAAAGAATTACGAACTTGACCAAAGTTTTGTCGTCGTTTGTCAGAGTCGTGAATGGTCACAACAAAAACGATTTCTTCAATGGCCGGATTGATTTTTGTCAGGTCAACTTCAATCGTTTCATCATCTCCGCCGCCTTCCCCGGTTCGACTATCTCCAAGATGACTGACGGCTTTGTCAGGAGAAACCAGGTTGTTGTAAAACACAAAGTATTCATCCTGGGGAATTTTGCCATTTCCACCTAACATAAACACAGAGGCATCCAAGTCAAAAGCCGCCCCAGTATCTGTTAAATTCACATCCCACCCCAGACCCACTCCAGCTTTGGTCAAGCTCGGAGCTTCTTTTGCCAGGTTAATTCGTTCTCCCTTGCGAATATTGATTGACATTGTTTCAGCCTATGAATTATTTAAGGTTAAGTTCTGAAGGTTAAGGGTTAAACGCCAAGTTCTAAAGACCACCATTAGTCCAGAATCAAGTTAAGTATACTGCTCAACAAAACCAGCCAAACCCGAATTATATCCTTGCCCAACGGCTTGAAATCTCCATTCCGCATCTTTCAGATAAAGCCGCCCAAATTCCACAGCCGTTTCTCGGGAAAAGTCTTCATCTAGGTCATAGCGAGCGACTTCATTTTGAGTCGCAGCATCGTAAATCCGAATATAAGCGTTTCTCACTTGACCAAAATTTTGGCGGCGGGTTTCGGATTCATGAATCGTGACCACAAACAACATCTCTTGAATCGCTGCATTCACCTTCGTTAGCTCAACCGTAATATCTTCGTCATCTCCAGTTCCTTCTCCTGTGCGACTGTCCCCCAGGGATTTTACAGAATCATCAAGGGACTGCAAGTTGTTGTAAAACACGAAGTAACGCTCGTTCGGAACTTTGCCGTTTTCCCCCAACATAAACACTGAGACATCGAGATCAAATTGCTCTCCTGTGTCAGTCCGGTTCACGTCCCATCCCAATCCAATTTTTGCCTGAGTCAAGCCTGGGGCCTCTTTTGCCAGACTAATCCGATCGCCTTTTTTGAGGTTAATTGCCATAGTATCTAACTCCTACAAATTATTTGTTTTTGATATTCAGCTTCAGTCATCAAGTCGTGTGAACTTTCAACCCGATCTAAGAATACAACTCCGTTGAGATGATCAAGTTCATGTTGGAAAATTCGAGCCACAAAGTCAGTTAAGGTTTGCTCATGGGATTGGCCTTGGCGATCGCTGTACTCAACCTGAACCCACTGATAGCGAGGAACTAAGCCCCGAAGTCCCGGAACACTCAGGCATCCTTCCCAATCTTTGAGAATGGTTTCAGAATGACCAACGATCTGAGGATTGATCATCGCTGTGGGAGTCATCGTGGGCGCATGGGGATATCGCAAACTGGGGCGAGAGGCCACAATAAACAGGCGATCGCTCTGACTGACCTGAGGGCAAGCAAGGCCAACGCCATGGGTCAATTCAGCCGTTGCAATCAAATTGTCAATTAGGGCTTGGATGCGTTTGTCTGCAACATGAGAAACGGGTTGAGC